>DASRBI010000024.1:0-49169 GCA_035685165.1 Acetobacteraceae bacterium | reverse complement strand
ACGCCGCGCCCCAAGGAGGAGCTGCTGCGGCAGCTGGCGGAGGTGCGCGCCTGGCTGCGGAGCGAGGCGGCGGCGGCGGGGCGCCCGCCCAAGGCGGCGGACGACGGGTTTACGTGAGCGGGCGGGATGGCGGGGCGGATTAGGGGCGCTCATTCTGGCCAACATAATAACGTTGGATAGGTAAAGGACTGCGCCGGCACGCGGCGGGCGCGGAGGAGACACGGAGGGTTCGGCGGTCCGCCGTTGCTCGCGCTGTCCTCCGCGTGAGACATCGGGCGCGCCGGATCCCGTGCGGGAAGGGGAGAGTCCTGCCTGCCGGACGGCACCGTCGGTTGGCGGCCGGCAAACAGGCCGCTGCGCCCCGCTCCCCTGGCCCAATCCCGCAAGGGGAGGGGCAAGAATTGCGGAGCTTCCTGTCACCCGGTTGGCTCGGCGGGTTTTGCTGCGCTTCCCCCGCCTTCCACCAGGCTACGGCGTCGCCACGACCATGTAGTAGAGCCCGTTCGCGCCATAGGCCGGTTGCAGCCACATGCCGTTGCAGTCGTATTTCGCGTAGTTCGCCATCCAAGTGCAGCCAGCCGGCAGCACCGCATAGGCCACCGGCCGCGTGGCGCCCGCCGCGTAACCCGCGGCATACGCGTTGCTCGTCGCCGCCGCGCCGGCGGCGACGCCGACCGCGGTGCCGACCGCCGCCCCGGCCGCGGCGGCGCCCCAGTACCCGGCGCCGCAATTCCAGCAGCCCGAGCCGGCGTAATAGTTCACCGTCGGGGGTGCATGATAGTAGCCGCCGTAATAACCGCTGGTGGTGCCGTAATAGCCGGTGTGCGTCCAGTCGCCCGAACTGTTCACCGTGGTGTTGCCGTACGCCCCGGTGTGGCTGATGCCGCTCGCGCTGGCGGTGGTGTTGTGCATGTAGCCGCCGGCATCGCTCGTGTGCGAGCAGCCGGCCGCGCCACAGGTGGTGTTGTGCGCGTAGCCGCCGAGATCGCTCGAATGCGACACGCCGCCCGGGCTCACCGTGGTGTTGTGCGCCCAGCCGCCAAAGGCGCCGCCGTGCGAAAACCCGCCGGCGCCGCCGACTGTCGCGTGGCTCCAGCCGCCGCGCTCGCCGCCGCGCATCCAGGCACGGGCGGGCATGAAGCCGGCGGAGGCAAAGAGCGCCGCGGCCGCGGCGATCAGGATCGGTTTCATTATGTCTTGCCTCCCCTCACGAGGGTTTCGCGGTCGGCTTGGCGTGCGGCCTTGGCCCCGGGTGCGCTTGTCCCGCCCCCGGCGGCGCGAACGGAATGGGCTTGGCATGGGTGGCCTTATCCGAGACGAAGATGCCGGGATCGACGCCGTCGCTCAGGTGCCAGTTGGAATACGCGGTCTCATAGAGCGCATGGCCGGGCTCGTGCGGATAGGTGACGCGCACGAGCCGCGGCAGATGATCCTCCGCCCCGAGCCACAATTCGGCCTGCACGCCGGGTCCGGCGACCGCCACCATGTCGGTCGTGGTGCCGCCGATCACCTTTGACTGGCCGACATAGAAGGCGCTGCCGACCTTCGCCTCCGTAAACACGGCGCAGGGATCGCTCGTGATCACGTCGTCGAACGGGAAGTAGATCGCCGCCTTGTCCCAGGCGAAGTTGAGCATTTCGTCGATCGTCGGCGGCGCATCGGCGATCGCCACCACGTCCGCGGACGGCACGTAGGCCATCATCTGCTTGCCGTTGTAATAGAACTCGTCCGGCACGCCGTCGCCGTCGGTGATCACGCGCAGCTTGTCCGGCCGCTGCATCGTCACGTGATTGAGCACCGAGTAATAGAGCGGCTGGCCGTTGCGCGCCGCGTGCTGATAGGTGCTGAGCGCGTCGAACGACATCGCCTTCGCACCTTCCAGCGCCGCGCAGGCGGCTTTCAGGATCGCAGCCGCCTTCGGTTCCACCGCGGGCCGGCCGGCCGGGGCGGCGCCTTGCTTCGCGGGGGAAGGGGCCTGCGCCCCGGTCCTGGTTGCGCCGAGCGGCCCCAGTGCCGCCAGCGCCAGCACGAGTATCCGAGCGAATGACTGCATTGTCCCCACCACTCCCGATGCCCGACCGACAGGCGGCGCAATCCGGCCGACCTTCATTCTGCCGGGGAGTCGGACGGGCGGCTACATAGTTTCGACCGGCGCAGGCCGGCCCGCCCACGGCCGTTCCCCCTATCATCACGTTTAGTTGATTGCGCTCGGAAATCGTTGCTGAACTAACGCAACGGCCCTATCGTGTCGCACCGATCGTCCCTTATGGCGGAGGGGGGAATGCGGATCGCGGCAGCATTGCTGGCCACGGGCGTCGGGATCGCGGCCGCCACCAGCGCGCGGGCGGGGATTCTCACTCGTACCCCGACTTTCCCGGTGCCCGACGGCACCTATCTCGGCACGAACGGCGCATGTGTCGTCGTGGACAACATCTGCTCCAATCCGGGCACGCTGACTTTCGTCTCGATCACCTCCGCCATGTTCAGCCCAGCAGGCGAGGATTTTGCGGCGGACGTACTGATCAAGCTGCCGATCACGACGCTCGCGGGTGCGCCGCTCGGAACCTTGAAGCTTCCCGGAACCCTCGAGGGCAGCGTTCCCGGACGCACCGGGCCGGACGAGACAGGGAACTGGACCGCCCAGCTCGACGCTCTCGACCTCTCCGGTTCGGTAATGGGTCATCCTCTCACGGTCGCACTCGATGCCACCGATCCGACCAAGGGGCCGCTGAGCATCACGCCGGTCGGCACCGAGTACCGGATCGACAGCTTCTTCGACGTCTTTATCGACATCACCCTGGGACCGCTGATGAAGGAGCAGCATTTCCAGGCCCAGCTGATCCCGGAGCCGGCGCCGCTCGCCGCCCTAGCGGTCGCGTCGCTTGCCCTTGGGCTCGTCCGGCGCCGCGCCGCGCGGCTGTAGTGTCAAACCGGGGATGACGCACTCAAGGCGTCATCCCCGACGTCATCCCGACGTCATCCCCCTGGCGTTTCCTACTTCACCAGCGGGCAGCCGCCTTTGTCGAGCGGGCGGAACGCCTCGTCGGACGGGATTTCGCGGACCAGCTTGTAGTAGTCCCACGGCCCTTTGCTCTCGGCCGGGGTCTTGACCTGGTAGAGATAGAGCGTCCGCAGCACGCGGCCGTCGATGCGCAGCTTGCCGTCATGCGTCATGAAGTCGTTGATCGGCGTCTTGCGCATCTGTTCCATGACCTTGTCGGGATCGGTGCTGCCGACCGCCTTCACGGCTTCGAAGTAGTGGTGCAGCGCCGAGTAGACGCCGGCCTGGCTCATCGTCGGCATCTTGTGCATCACGTCGAAATACCGTTTCGACCAGGCGCGCGTGGCGTCGTCCTGGTCCCAGTAGAACGCGGAGGTCAGCTCCAGCCCCTGCGCGACCGGCAGGCCAAGGCTGTTGACGTCGGTGATGAACACTAGAAGCCCAGCGAGCTTGGTGCCGTTCTTGGTCAGCCCGAACTCGGAAGCCTGCTTGATCGCGTTGGTCGTGTCCTGCCCGGCATTGGCGAGCCCGACCACCTGCGCGCCCGATCCCTGCGCTTGCAACAGATAATTGGAGAAGTCGGCCGTGTTCAGCGGCACCAGCGCCTGGCCGAGCACCTTGCCGCCTTCCTGCTCGACCACCGCCGCCGTGTCGCGCTCGAGATCGTGGCCGAAGGCGTAATCGGCGGTGAGGAAGAACCAGCTCTTACCGCCGCTTTTCACGATCGCCCCGCCGGTGCCGTGCGCCAGCGCGTAAGTGTCGTACACCCAGTGCGCCGCATAGGGCTCGCAGTTCTTGCCGGTGATGTCGGAAGCGCCCGCGCCGGTGAACAGCACGATCTTCTTGAGTTCCTTCGAGACGTTCTCCACCGCGAGCGCGACCGAGGACGTTGGTACGTCGACAATCACATCGACCCCGTCGCGCTGATACCATTCGCGCGCGATGGAGGAGCCGACATTGGGCTTGTTCTGGTGGTCGCCCTGCACCAGTTCGATCGGCTTGCCGAGCAGCTTGCCGCCGTCGAAATCGGCGATTGCCATCTTCGCCGCCTGCACCGAGCCCGGCCCGCCGATGTCCGAATAAAGTCCCGACATGTCGGTGAGCACGCCCACCTTCACGGCTCCGTCGTTCTCGGCTCGGGTCGTGCCGGCAAAGCACACGCCCGCCAGGGCGGTCGCCAGCAAAAGCGCAAAGCGGCGCATCGCGTCTCCCCCTCAATAATCACCAGCGCGGCGCGTATGGCGTGCGGAGCAGAAACTGTCTAGGCAATCGCGTGTCCTGGCTGCTCCCCGACGCTCCCGCGCTCGTCGCCGGTCACGGCCGGGCGGTGCTGCTGACGCCCGATGGCGAGCTGCGCTCGCTTAGTGCCGCGGCCGCCCGCGAGACGCTGCGCGCGCTGCCGCCGCCCATTCTCGTCCACGGCCCGGCGACGTTCCGCCGGCTCGGCCTGCGCCGTGCGCCCGCCTGCGACCTGCTTGAACTGTTCGCCTTCGTGCTGCCGGCGCGCGCGGCCGCGCCGACGCCGCGCGGGCTCGCGCTCGCGCTCGACCTTGCGCCGCCCGCGCCCGGGCTTGAGGCCGAGGCGGCGCTCCTGCCGCGGCTCGCCGAGATACTGCTCAGGCGACTCGCGCAGGGGCGAGGGTTGCCCGCCAACCGGGATGCGGCGCCGCTCGCCGCCCTGCTCGGGCGCGGTGGCTGGCCGTGGGCCGGGGTGGTGTTGGCGGCACTCGGCGAGCCGGCTGCCCGCGGCTCGCCGCGCGGATTGCGGATTTGGGAGCGCCTGCCCGAATGGCAGGAGGCCGCGCCCGCGCCGCCGCCGGCGTCGCATCCCGTGACCGAGGCCGAGGCGCGCGCGCGGCTTGCCCTGTTGGTCGGGCCGGAAGCGGAGCAGCGGCCGAGCCAGTCCGATTACGCCGCCGCCGCGGCGGCGGCCTTCGTGCCGCGCGAGCGGCACGGCGATCCGCATCTCGTGCTGGCCGAGGCGGGCACCGGCACAGGCAAGACACTCGGCTATATCGCGCCCGCGAGTCTGTGGGCCGAGCGCAACCGGGGCGCGGTGTGGATCAGCACCTTCACCCGCCATCTTCAGCGCCAGATCGACGCCGAACTCGGGCGGCTCTTTCCGGATCCCGCCGAGCGGCGGCGGCGCGTGGTCGTGCGCAAGGGGCGCGAGAATTATCTCTGCCTGCTCAACTTCGAGGACGTGGTGCGCGACTCCGGGATGCTCGCGCCCGCGGCGACGCTGCCGCTTGTGCTGATCGCGCGCTGGGCGATGGCGAGCGTGGACGGCGACATCCAGGGCGGCGACCTGCCCGGCTGGATTGCCGAACTGTTCGGCCTGGGACTGCTCGCGCGGCTCGCCGACCGGCGCGGCGAGTGCATCCACGCCGCCTGCCCGCACTGGCGGCGCTGCTTCGTCGAACACACGATCCGCCGCGCGCGCTCGGCCGACCTCGTGGTCGCCAACCATGCGCTGGTGATGGCGCAGGCGGCCTGGGGCGGACTGGACGACGACAGCGTGCCTTCCCGCTACGTGTTCGACGAGGGCCATCACCTGTTCGACGCCGCCGACAACGCCTTCGCCGCCGTGCTCTCCGGCGCCGAGGCCGCCGAGCTGCGCCGCTGGCTGCGCGGGGCGGAGGGCGCGCGCTCGCGCGCCCGGGGGCTGCGCGCCCGAATGGCGGACCTGATCGAGCTTTACCCCGCGCTGCTGGCCCCGCTGGAAGCCGCCTTGCAGGCCGCGCTTGCATTGCCGGCGCCGGGCTGGGCGCTGCGCCTCGGCGAAGCGTCGCCCGAGTTGGGGGGCCTCGATGCTGGGCAGCCGAACGCGACCGAGGCGGTGCTGCGCTTGTTTCGCAAACAGGTGCTCGCGCGCGCCGAGACGGGTGCCGACCGCTTCGCCCCGCGCGGGGCGCTGGAATGCGACCTCCATCCCTGCGACCCGGAGCTGCCGGACGCGGCGCAGCGCCTCGCCCGCGCGCTTCTTCGCATTGCCGAGCCGCTGCAGCGGCTGCGGGAACGTTTGCTCGTGCTGCTCGACGAGGAAGCCGACACGCTCGACAGCGCCGTCCGTAACCGGATCGAGGCGCTGGCGCGCAGCCTGCAACGCCGCGCGGTCGGCCCGCTGAATGCCTGGAGCGAGATGCTCGGTGCCATCGCCGCGCCGCCGCCCGAGCCCGGCGCGCGGCCCGCGCGCATCCTCTTTCTCCGTCTCGACCGCCGCGACGGTGCCGAGCGCGACGCCGCGCTGCACTGGCACTGGCTCGACCCGACGCTGCCGTTCATCGCCACACTCGCCGTGTCCGCACACGGGCTCCTGGTCACCTCCGCGACGCTGCGTGACGGCGCCGAGACCGAAGGAGACGTGGCGCTTGCCTGGTCGGCCGCCGAGGCGCGGGTCGGCGCGCCGCATCTTCCCTCGCCCGCGCTGCGCGTCGCCGTGGCCTCGCCGTTTGACTACGCGGCGCAGACCCGCGCGCTGGTCGTCACCGACGTCGCGCCGGGCAACCTCGACGCGCTGGCCGCCGCCTATCGCGAGCTGTTTCTAGCCGCGGGCGGCGGCGCGCTCGGCCTGTTCACTGCCATCGCGCGTCTGATCGCCGTGCATCAGCGGATCGCGCCGGCGCTGGAGGCAGCGGGGATTCCGCTCTACGCGCAGCACGTGGACGCGATGGACAACGCGACGCTTGTCGATATTTTCCGTGCTGAGGAAGAAAGCTGCCTGCTCGGCACCGACGCGATGCGCGACGGCGTCGATGTTCCGGGGCGTGCGCTGCGACTCGTCGTGTTCGAGAAGGTGCCCTGGGCGCGGCCCGACATTCTGCACCGCGAGCGGCGGCTCCATCTCTCGGGCGGGGATGCGCGGCTCTATGACGACCGCGTGGCGCGGCTGCGGCTCCGGCAGGCTTTCGGGCGGCTGATCCGCCGCGCCTCGGATCGCGGCGTGTTCGTGCTCCTGGATCGCAACACGCCCGCGCGGCTCTTTTCGGCCTTTCCGCCCGGTGTGACAGTGCGCCGGGTGGGTCTTGCCCAGGCGGTCGCGGAAACAAGCGCGTTTCTCTCCGCACACGCATCTCTGCCTTGATCGAAGGCCGCGCCGCGGTACGCTTCGGCCGCAGCAAAGGAGTGCGGCGATGCCACGGCTGACCAAACTCGACCCGCAGGAGGCGCTGGTCTGCACGATGGTGCTGGTCGCCGCCGCCGACGGCGGCATGACCGACCGCGAGATCGCCGTGATGGCGGGGCAGGTGCAGACCCTGCCGGCATTCCGCGACTTCTCCTCCGAGCAACTGGCGGAAGCCACCGATGCGGCGGTCGCGCTCTTGAACGAGGAGGATGGGCTGCGTCACGCGGCCAAGCTGATCAACGCGGCACTCGCCCCGCCGCTGCGCGAGACCGCCTACGCGCTTGCGTGCGAGGTCGTGGCGGCCGACAGCAGCGCCCGTCAGGGCGAACTGCAAATGCTGGAGTTCGTGCGCGACGCGCTGCATCTCGATCCGCTCGTCGCCAGCGCCATCGAACGCGGCGTGCGCGCGCGGCACCGGCCGGTCGTGTAGGTCAGGCGGGGCGCGCGACCGCCGCGATCCGGGACAGCGCCTCGGTGCGGCCGAGGGCGGCCAGGGTGGCGTCGATCCCGGGGCTGACGGTGCTGCCGGTCAGCGCCGCCCGCAGCGGCTGGGCGATCTCGCCGAGTTTGCGCCCGGTCCTCTCCGCATAGTCCCGTAGCGCGGCGTCGAGGGCGGGGACGGTGAAGTCGGTTTCGCGCAGGAGCCGGGCGAGGTCCCCCAGCAAAGCCCGCGCCTCCTCGGTGAGCAGGGCGGCGGCCTTCGGTTGCATCGGCAAGGGCGGGGTGCGGGCGAGGAACTCCGCCGAGTCTGCGAGTTCAACCAAGGTTTTGGCACGCTCTTTGAGCCCGGGCATCAGCGCGGCGATGCGGTCGCGCACTTCGGCATCGAGCCGCAGGCCCGGCCGGACGGCGAGGCGGGCCATCACCTCCTTCGTCAGGCGCTTGTCGTCGGCCTGGCGGATGTAGATGCCGTTGAGGTGGGCGAGCTTGGCGTAGTCCATCCGGCTCGCCGCGCGGCCTACACCGTCCAGGTCGAACAGCCGGATCGCCTCCGCGCGGTCCACCACCTCCACGTCGCCGTGCCCCCAGCCGAGGCGGAGCAGATAGTTGCACAGCGCCTCGGGCAGATAGCCCTGCTCGCGGAACTCGAGCACCGAGACGGCGCCGTGGCGCTTGGAAAGTTTGGCGCCGTCGGCGCCGTGGATCAGCGGGATATGGGCGAAGCGCGGCAGCTCCCAGCCCATTGCTTGATAGACCTGGACTTGACGGAAGGTGTTGGTCAGGTGGTCGTCGCCACGGATGACATGGGTGATGCCCATGTCATGGTCGTCCACCACCACCGCGTGCAGGTAGGTCGGCGTGCCGTCGCTGCGGAGGATGATCATGTCGTCGAGCTCGGCATTGGCGACCCGGACGGTGCCTTGGACCAAGTCGGCGACCACCGTCTCGCCCTCGCGTGGCGCCTTGAGGCGGATCGCGGGCTTCACGCCCGCCGGGGCCTCGGCCGGGTCACGGTCGCGCCAGCGCCCGTCGTAGCGGGGCGGGCGGCCCTCGGCCAAGGCGCGCTCGCGCATCTCCTTCAGCTCCTCGGCGGTGCAGTAGCAGCGATAGGCGCGGCCGGCCCGGAGCAGCGCCATCGCCACCTCGGCATGGCGGGGCGCGCGGGGAAACTGGAACATGGGCGGCTGGTCGGGGCTGAGGCCGAGCCAGTCCAGGCTCTCCAGGATCAGCCGCGTGTATTCGTCGGTGCTGCGGGCGCGGTCGGTATCCTCGATCCGCAGCAGGAATTCGCCGCCGTGATGGCGGCTGAACAGGTAGTTGAAGAGGGCGGTGCGGGCGCCGCCGATGTGCAGCGGCCCGGTGGGGCTGGGCGCGAAGCGCGTGCGGACGGTCATGGCGGCGCGGCCTCTAGCATGGCGTTAGCGGTCTGTAGAGGTTGGGCGGGCAGGCTAGGGGGATGTCGCTCGCCCTCGCGCTGCCCCGCGTGCGGTCCGCGCCGCGCCTGATCGCCGATCTCGTGGAGGCCGAGCGCGACCGGCTGGTGCTCTGGCTGCCGGTATTCATGGGCGTGGGGGTGCTCGTTTACTTCAGCCTCCGCGCCGAGCCGCCCACCTGGGCTGGCGCGGCGATTGCCGTCCCGGCCCTCGGCGGCGCGGTGCTGGTGCGGGGCGCCGGAAGGAGGGTGCTCGCGGCGCTGGCGGCGTTCGGGCTCGGCCTTGCCTCGGCTCAGTTCGCCACGATGCGCGCCCCGCCGCCAGAGCGGCTGCCGTTCGGGGCGGTGACGTTGAGCGGACGCGTGGCGGCGATGGTGGTGCTGCCGGACGGGCAGCGCGTGACGATTGCGGGCGCGCGGCTCGATGGCGCGCCCCCGCTGCGCCGGCTTGTCCGGGTGCGTCTGCGCGATGACGACACGACCCGGTTCGCGGCCGGCGATCTCGTGCAGGTTCGGGCGCTGCTGCGCCCGCCCTCGCCCCCGGCTTATCCCGGCGGATGGGATCTGCAGCGCGACGCCTATTTCGGCGGCTTCGCCGGCTACGGCTTCGCCATTGGCGATTCGGTCCGTCTCGAGCACCGCGATCCAACCGGCTTCGCCGGCTGGGTGCAGCGCGCGCGCGAGACCATCGCGGCGCGGGTGGAGGCGCGGCTGCCCGGCGCGGACGGGGCGATCGCGGCGACCCTGCTGACCGGGGAGCCTTCCGCGATCCCCGCCTCGGATCGCGAGGCCTTCCGCGCCTCAGGGCTCGCGCATCTGCTCGCCGTGGCCGGGCTGCATATCGGCGCGGTGATGGGGCTCGCCTATGGCTTCACTCGCGCCGGGCTCGCGCTGTCCGAGCGGGCGGCGCTCTACTGGCCGGTTAAGGAGATCGCCGCCGCCGTCGCGCTGGCGGCGGGGCTGTTCTACATGGTGCTGACCGGCGCGCACGTGCCGATCGTCCGCAGCTTCGTCATGGCGGCCCTGTTCACCCTGGCCGCTTTGGCGGGCCGCCGGCCATTCTCGCTGCGCGGGCTGGGGGTGGCGGCGACAGGGCTGATGTTGGTTGCGCCGCAAGAGGTGGCGGGCGCCTCGTTCCAGCTCAGCTTCTCGGCGGTGCTTTCGTTGATCGCGGGGTACGAGGCGCTGCGCCCCGGGCTGCTGCGCCTCTATGGCGATGGCAGCCTGCACCGGCGCGCAGCTGGCCATCTCGTCGCGCTGGCGCTGACCAGCCTGCTTGCAGGCGGCGCCTCAGCGCCGTTCGGCGCCTACCATTTCGGCCGCCTGCAGCTCTACTTCGTCGCTGCCAACATGCTGGCGGTGCCGATTACGGCGTTCTGGGTCATGCCGCTCGGGCTGCTGGCGGTGGCGCTGATGCCGCTCGGGCTGGAGGGCGCGGCGCTGGTGCCGATGGGCTGGGGCGTCCATGCCGTGCTGCTGATCGCCCGCGCGGTGGCCGCCTGGCCCGAAGCGGTAGTCAAGGTGCCGCACATGCCGTCCTGGGGGCTCGCGCTGGTGGCGCTCGGCATCGCTTGGCTCGGTATCTGGCGGACCGGGTGGCTGAAGCTGATCGGGCTCGTTCCGCTGCTCCCCGGTCTCGTCTCCCCGTGGCTCGTGGCACCGCCCGACCTGCTGATGGCCGCGGACGGCAAGCTGATCGGCGTGCGGGCGCCAGGCGGGACCGTGCTGACCGACCATGCGGCGAGCGCCTCGCGCTTCGTACGCGACGAGTGGACGCGGTATTGGGCTGCCGGTCCAGCGGAGCCGCTGCCGCGCAGCGGGACCGCCGCGGCTGGTGCGATCGCCTGTGCGCCCGATGCCTGCTGGCTGCGCCTGCATCCCCATGCGCCGACGGCCCTGCTGCTGCGGCGTGCCGCCCCGGCGGGCTGTGCGGAGGCCGGCGTGATCCTTTCGCTCGAGGCCGCGCGCGGCCTGTGTACCGGGCCGGTGCTGATCGACCGGATTACGGCGCGGCGGGACGGCGCGGTCGCGGTTTGGCTGAAGCCCGAGGGCGTGCGCGTGCGCACCGATCGCACCGATCGCGGCGACCGGCCGTGGGTCCGGCTGGGGCGCCGATGAGGGTGCTGCACGTCTTCGATCATTCGGTGCCGCTGCTAAGCGGCTACGCCGTCCGCTCGCTCGGCATCCTGCGCGCCCAGCAGGGGTTCGGCTGGGAGACGATCGCGGTCACCGGACCGCGTCACAACGGCTTGAACGGGGCTGAGCAGGCGGCGGCTGAGGGGCAGTTATTTTACCGCACACCGCCCGTTTCGCGTGCTCTGGCAGCCCGTCCGGGACTGCGGGAGGTGGCGGAGATGCGGGCGCTCGGCCGCCGGCTGGATGCGCTGATTGCGGCGACCTGCCCCGATCTCGTTCATGCCCACTCCCCGGTGCTGACCGGCTGGCCGGCGCTGCGGGCCGCGCGCCAGGCCCACCTGCCGTTCGTCTACGAGGTGCGCGGTCTTTGGGAAGATGCGGCGGTCGATCTCGGCCGTGCCCGCCCGGGCGATCTGCGCTACCGGGCCACCCGCGCGTTCGAGACCGCGCTCCTGCACCGGGCCGACGGCGTGGTGACAATCTGCGCGGGGCTGCGCGCCGAGATCGCCGCCCGGGGCGTGCCGCCCGCGCGGATCGGGGTGGTGCCGAACGGGGTCGATCCAGGCCGGCTCGTCCCCGCGCGGCCGCCGGATCCCGCGCTCGTCGCCGCGCTCGGCCTTGAAGGTCGCACCGTGCTCGGGTTTGTTGGCTCGTTCTACCGCTACGAGGGGCTCGATCTGCTGCTGAGCGCGCTGCCGCGCATCCGCAAGCGCCTGTCGGATGTTGCGCTGCTGCTCGTGGGCAGCGGCCCGGAGGAAGCTGCCTTGCGCGCGCGCGCCGCCGATCCCGCGCTGGCCGGATCCGTGCGCTTCGCCGGACGGGTGCCGCACCGCGAAGTGGGACGGTACTATGACCTGATCGACCTGCTCGTGCTGCCGCGGCGGCGAATGCGGCTGACCGAGCTGGTCACGCCGCTCAAGCCCCTGGAGGCGATGGCGGAGGGGCGGCTCGTGCTGGCTTCGGATGTGGCCGGACATCGGGAGCTGATCGCCGACGGCGCCACCGGCTTCCTGTTCCGTGCCGACGATCCCGCAGCACTCGCCGAACGGGTTCTGTCCGTACTCGCCGCCCGCCACCGGCATGAGGCAACGCGCGCGGTGGCGCGCCGGTTTATCGCCGAGCAGCGGACTTGGCCGGCGGTCGCCGCCGCTTATGCCGAAATCTATGGGTCGCTCCTGCGCCGGGCACCTCGGCGATCCCCGGGCGGCCTTGCGTGAGGGCAGGGCGCGCGCGATGGTCGCGGCCATGCAGATACGCGACGGTTTTATCGGCACCATCGGCAACACGCCGCTCATCCGCCTGCGCGCCGCCTCGGAGGCCACGGGCTGCGAGGTGCTGGGCAAGGCGGAGTTCCTCAATCCCGGAGGCTCGGTGAAAGACCGCGCCGCGCTGGCGATCATCGAGGATGCGGAGCGGAGCGGGCGGCTGCGCCCGGGCGGCACGATCGTCGAAGGCACCGCCGGCAATACCGGGATCGGGCTCGCCTTGGTCGGCAATGCGCGCGGCTACCGCTCGGTGATCGTGATGCCGGAGAACCAGAGTCGGGAGAAGATCGACTTCCTGCGCCTGATTGGTGCCGATCTGCGTCTCGTGCCGCCGAAGCCCTATCGCGATCCGGGGCATTACCAGCACGTCTCGCGCCGGCTCGCCGAGGAGCTGGCGGCCACCGAGCCGAACGGGGCGATCTGGGCCAACCAGTTCGACAACGTGGCCAACCGCGAAGGCCACCGGCTGACCACCGCCGAGGAGATTTGGGCCGAGACTGACGGCAAGGTGGACGGGTTCACCTGCGCGGCGGGAACGGGCGGGACGATCGCCGGGGTCAGCATGGGGCTCAAGGCGCATAACCCGAAGATCCGCACCATGGTCGCCGATCCGATGGGCTCGGCGCTGTATGCCTACTTCACCCGCGGGGAGCTGGTGGCGGAGGGCAACTCGATCACCGAGGGCATCGGTACCAGCCGGATCACCAAGAACGTCGAGGGCGCGCCGATCGACGGCGCCTATCAAATCTCCGATGAGGAGGCGCTGCCGATCATCTTCGATCTCGTGCAGCAGGAAGGGCTGGTGCTTGGCGGCTCGAGCGGGATCAATGTCGCGGGCGCCATCCGCATGGCGCGCGAGATGGGGCCGGGGCATGTGATCGTGACGGTGCTGTGTGACGGCGGGGCGCGCTACCAGTCGAAGTTGTTCAACCCGGAGTTCCTGCGCGAGAAAGGATTGCCGGTGCCGCGTTGGCTGTAGCGCGCGGTCGGTGGGTCGGTGAAAGAAAGGCTTGGCGAAGATCGCGATCTGGAACGGTAGGATGAGGCCCATCATCCGATCCGTCCGATTCACCCGTCAGAAGGCGCACCCGAGCGGGATCGGCCGGTAGCGCGGGCAGCCTCAGCCCTGGACCAAGGGCGCTATCGAGGGCGCGTCGAAAATAGGGCGGCCCCGGGGCGGGTCTATCGCTGGGCGGCGTTGATCCGCTCGAGCGCCGCCATGCCGGGCACCAACTCGGGGTCGGTCAGGGCATTGAACGGGCGCTCGACCGTGTTGAGGTGGTGGTGCAGATCCTCGGGGTCGGGATCGACATAGAGCAGCCCCGTCACGATCTCGCCCTCCTCCTGCCGCCTGTTCAGCCAGGCCATCGCGGCGATGCGGTCGTGCACGTCGTATTCGGCCGCGAGCTTGCGGAGCTTCAGCAGCGAGCCGTCGTGCTGGCGCACGATCTCCACCGTGCCCGGCTCGTAGTCGACCGTGATCTCCTCACGCCCCTCGATCACGTCGAGATAGTTCACTGCTTCGTTGTGCTCGCGCACGTAATCGAAGCTCTTCGTCGATCCTGGGTGATTGTTGAAGGCGACGCAGGGCGAGATGCAGTCGATGAACGCCGCGCCTTCATGCAGGATCGCCGCCTTGATCAGCGGCACGAGCTGCGCCTTGTCGCCCGAGAAGCTGCGGGCGACGAAGGTGGCGCCCAGCTGGAGCGCCATGCCCACGAGGTCGATCGCCGAATCCGTGTTCACCACGCCGCGCTTGGATTTCGCCCCATAGTCGGCGGTGGCCGAGAACTGGCCTTTGGTGAGCCCGTAAACGCCGTTGTTTTCGACGATATAGAGCATGTTGACACCGCGCCGCATGACATGCGCGAACTGGCCGAGGCCGATCGAGGCGGAATCGCCGTCGCCGGAGACGCCGAGATAGATCAAGTCGCGGTTGGCGAGATTGGCTCCCGTCAGCACCGACGGCATACGCCCGTGCACGGAGTTGAACCCGTGCGAGGCGCCGAGGAAGTAGGTCGGGGTCTTGGACGAGCAGCCGATCCCGGAAAGCTTGGCGATCCGGTGCGGCGGCAGCGCGAGCTCATAGCAGGCGCGTACGATCGCGGCGCTGATCGAATCGTGCCCGCAGCCGGCACAGAGGGTGGAAATCGCGCCCTCGTAGTCGCGCCTTGTCAGGCCGAGCGCGTTCTTGGGCAGCTCGGGATGATACAGCTTCGGCTTGGGCAGATAGGTCATGGGGCAGCCTTGCGGAGCGGAACCACGGTTGCGGAGCGCACGGCCTCGCCGATCGCGCCGGCGATGAAGCGCGCGGTGATGGGCGTGCCATCGAAATGCAGCACCGGCTGGAGCCGGGCCGGATCGAGCCCGAGCTCGTTCACCAGCAGCATCCGAAGCTGGGCGTCGCGGTTCTGTTCCACCACGAACACCCGCTCATGGGCGTCGATGAAGGCGCGCACCTCGTCGCCGAAGGGGAACCCGCGCACACGCAACAGGTCGAGCGGCGTGCCGTGCTCAGCCAGGATGTCGCGTGCCTCGGTCATCGCCGGGCTCGTCGAGCCGTAATAGATGGCGCCGAGCCGGGTAGGTGTTGCCGCAGTCAGCGCAACGGCTGCCGGCACGAGCGTGCGGGCGGTGCGGTGCTTTTTCAGCAGCCGCATCATGTTGTCTTCGTAGGCTGGACCTTCTTCGGTGTAGCGCGCGAAGCGGTCCTTCGACGTGCCGCGGGTGAAGAAGGCACCGCGTACGGGATGCGTGCCCGGGTAGGTGCGGTAGGGGATGCCGTCGTCGTCCACGTCGAGATAGCGGCCGAACTGCTTGTCGGCTTCCAGCTCCTCTGCGCTCATCACCTTGCCGCGGTCGAGCCGGCGGCTGTCGTCCCAGCGGAAGGGCTGGCACAGCCGCTCGTTCATGCCGATGTCGAGGTCCATCATGACGAACACGGGCGTTTGCAGCCGGTCAGCGAGGTCGAAGGCAAGCGCCCCGAACTCGAAGCACTCATGAGGGTCTTCAGGGAACAGCAGCACGTGCTTGGTGTCGCCGTGCGATGCGTAGGCGCAGGAAATCAGATCGGTCTGCTGGGTGCGAGTCGGCATTCCGGTGGAGGGACCGGCGCGCTGCACGTCGAACACGACGGCGGGGATTTCAGCGAAATAGGCGAGGCCGAGGAACTCCTGCATGAGCGAGATGCCCGGGCCGGAGGTGGCGGTGAAGGCGCGCGCGCCGTTCCAGGCGGCGCCGATCACCATGCCGATGGAGGCGAGCTCGTCCTCGGCCTGGACGATGGCGAACTTGTTCTTCCCCGTTTCCTTGTCCACACGCAGGCGCTGGCACCAGCGGGTGAAGGCCTCGGCGAGCGAGGAGGAGGGGGTGATCGGATACCAGGCGCAGACCGTCGCCCCGCCATAGACGGCGCCGAGCGCGGCTGCGGCGTTGCCCTCGATCACTATGCGGTCGCCCACGGCATCGGCGCGGCGGACGCGCAAGCCGATCGGACATTCAAGATTCTGGAGCGCGTAATCGCGGCCCATGTGCAGGGCGTGAATGTTCGGCTTGATGAGCGCGTCCTTGCCGCGGAACTGCTCGCCCAGAAGCCTCTCAATTTCCGCAATATCCATGTCGAGCATGGCCGACAGCGCGCCGACATAGATGATATTTTTGAAGAGCTGCCGCTGGCGCGGGTCGGTGTATTCGCGGTTGCAAAGTTCGGTCAGCGGCATCCCGATCACGACGATGTCGTCACGGAACTTCGAGGCCGGCAGCGGCTTGGTGTTGTCGTAGAAGAGATACCCGCCGGGCTCGATCGAGCGGATGTCCTGATCCCAGGTCTGTGGGTTCATCGCGACCATCAGGTCCACACCGCCCCTCGCGCCGAGATAACCCGCCTCGGAGACGCGCACCTCGTACCAGGTGGGCAGGCCCTGGATGTTGGAGGGGAATATGTTCCGCGGCGCCACCGGCACACCCATGCGGATGATCGACTTGGCGAACAGCGTGTTGGCGCTCGCCGAGCCGGAGCCGTTGACGTTCGCAAACTTTACGACAAAGTCGTTGACGCGCTGCAACGCGTCAGCCCGCTTCAGCGATTGCAGCATGTGACGCTATCCGCCTGTGCGACGTCGAGCAGGAATTTCTGCATGTCCCACGCCCCGGTGGGGCAACGTTCGGCGCAAAGCCCGCAATGCAGGCAAACATTTTCGTCCTTCACCATCACCCGTCCGGTCTTGAGCGTCCCCGAAATGTAGAGATCCTGGGTCAAGTTGTGAGCCGGAGCGTTCAGCCGGCGGCGCAACTCGTCCTCGTCCCCGTTCACCGTGAAGGTGATGCAGTCCTCGGGGCAGATATCGACGCAGGCATCGCACTCGATGCAGAGCGAGTCGGTGAACACCGTCTGCACGTCGCAATTGAGGCACCGCTCCGCCTCCTTGTAGGCGAGCCGGTCGTCGAAGCCGAGCTCGACCTCCGCCTTTATATCGGCAAGCGCGATGAACTTGTCGCGGTGCGGCACGGGGTAGCGGCGGTCGAGCGTGATGTCGTTGTCGTAGCTCCACTCGTGGATGCCCATCTTTTGCGAGATGAGGCTTACCATCGGCGGCGGACGGTCGTTCACGTCCTCCCCCTGGCAGAGCTTGTGGATGGAAATGGCGGCCTGATGGCCGTGCGCCACAGCCCAGATAATGTTCTTCGGGCCGAACGCGGCGTCGCCGCCGAAGAAGACGCGCGGATGGCTGGACGCCATGGTGGCCTCGTCCACCACCGGCATGTCCCATTCGTTGAAGGCGATGCCGACGTCGCGCTCGATCCAGGGAAAGGCGTTCTCCTGGCCGATCGCCACCAGCACGTCGTCGCACGCGAAATGCTGCTCGGGCTCGCCCGTCGGCACCAGGCGGCGGCGACCTTTTGCGTCGTACTGCGCCTCGACCTTCTGGAACATGACGCCGGTGAGCTTGCCATCCTGGTGCGTGAAAGCGGTCGGCACGAGGTAGTTGAGGATCGGGATGTCCTCGCGCATCGCGTCCTCTTTCTCCCAAGGGGACGCCTTCATCTCGTCGAAGCCGGAGCGGACGATCACCTTCACGTCCTCGCCGCCCAGACGGCGGGCGGTCCGGCAGCAATCCATCGCCGTGTTGCCACCGCCGAGCACGATCACCCGCTTGCCGATCTTAGTCACGTGGCCGAACGAGACCGAGGAGAGCCAGTCGATGCCGATATGGATGTTGGCCGCGCCCTCCTGCCGGCCCGGCACGTCGAGATCGCGGCCGCGCGGGGCGCCGGAGCCGACGAACACCGCATCCCAATCCTCGGCGAGCAGCGCCTTCATCGAATCGATGCGCTGGCCGAGTCGCAGCTCGGGGCCGAGGCGGGTGATGTAGCCTACCTCCTCGTCGATCACCTCCTCGGGCAGCCGGAAGCGGGGAATCTGGGTGCGGATCATGCCGCCCGCCCGCGTGTCGCCGTCGAACACCACGCAACGGTAGCCGAGGACCGCGAGGTCGCGCGCGACGGTGAGCGAGGCGGGGCCTGCGCCCACCAGGGCGATCCGCTTGCCGTTCCAATGCGCCGCGGGCTCGGGCAGGCGGGCCGAGACGTCGCCCTTGTAGTCGGCGGCGACGCGCTTGAGCCGGCAGATCGCGACCGGCTCCTCCTCCACCCGGCCGCGCCGGCAGGCGGGCTCGCAGGGACGGTCGCAGGTGCGGCCGAGAATCCCCGGGAAGACGTTGGAGCGCCAGTTGATCATGTAGGCGTCGGCGTACCGCTGCGCCGCGATCAGCCGGATATACTCAGGCACCGGCGTATGCGCCGGGCACGCCCATTGGCAATCCACGACCTTATGGAAGTAGTCGAGGTTGCGGATATCGGTCGGCTGCAATTCTTGAACGCTCCCGTTGGCGGGCCGGTTATCTGCGTCCGGGCCTTCGCCTCGTCAATGCATCGGTGCACGGAAGCCTACGCCTCACCGGGCGGGGTCGCCAGCGCCGGCCCCCCTGATCTCGGCGGATTGCGAGCCCGACGGCGCGCGGCAGGGGTGCAGGTAGCGCATCGGCGCTCATCTCATTTTTTTGTCGACTTCTCGTTAATAGGACGTTAAACGGGACTCATCGGCAAGAGGCCGCAAAGCGTTGGGAGCAGGACGCTCCTTCTGAACCGTCTATCAGGAGGATTGAACTGTGCGCGCATTCTTGCCGCTGCTCGGCGCTGCCGTGCTGGCCGTCCTGCCGCTTGCCGCCGAGGCCGGGCAGCAGACCAGCATCCCCGACACGACCGACGACCTCGCCTACTGGGGCTTCCAGCCCACCGGCTATTTCGGTGGCTATGACCGGGGCGATGTGGTCGGCACGGGGTTCGACACGAGCGAGATCGTGGTGAGCGAGACCGCCGGGGCGCACGGGGCCCTCGATCTCGAGTTCAAGCTCTACACCCAGTTCAGCGGCACCGACTGCTTCGGCTCGACCTGCGCGTACAACGCCGACCTGTTCCTGCGGACACCGGCGCGGGGCTATAACGCCGCGCCGTTCAACTACGCGGTCACACTGGGCGGGCAGGCTGCCAACGGCGGCTTCGCTACCGCCGGATTCTACGCGGTCACGAGCTACGCCACCTCGCAGGACATCTGGGCTGGCCGCACCGGCTTCATCTACGGCGGCGCCTACACCGACGATGCCGGCTCCGTGCCCGCCGAGCCCGTGCCGACCGTTCTGACCGGCGGCGTCCTTCACGCTGACGCGGTCATGACCCAGACGACGGCGGGACCGGGCCTCTATATCGACGATATCGCGCTGACGCTCACCGGAGCCGACGCTGCCCTGCTCCGCAACGGGTTCGATCTGATCTGGGGCACGGGTGACTGCGCCAACGACACCGTGTTCGGCACGGTCGGCCCTGCCAGCGTGCCCGAGCCTGCGGGCGCGGCGGTGCTGGGCCTGGCGCTGATCGGACTGGTCGGCCTGCGGCAAAGCCGGACCATGAGGCGGGCGGTGCGGCGTTGACCGCCCGGCGGCCTTCGCCCACAAGGCCGCCGCACCCAACGGAACCGCGCCACGATGTTTTTCGAAGACCTGTCGGTCGGCCAGACCGCGAGCCTCGGCAAGACGATCACCGAGGCCGACATCCTGATGTTCGCCGCGGTCAGCCTGGACAGCAATCCGGTGCATCTGAACGCGGAAGCAGCCAAGGAATCGATCTTCGGTGAGCGGATCGCGCACGGAATGCTGTCGGCGGGCCTCATCAGCGCCGTGCTCGGCACCCAGCTCCCCGGGCACGGGACGATCTATCTCGGGCAGACGCTGCGGTTCCGGGCGCCGGTGAAGATCGGGGACACGGTTACGGCGAGCGCCGAGATCACGGCACTCGACGCGGCGAAGAAGCGGGCGACGCTCAAGACGGTCTGCACCGTGGCCGGCAAGACGGTGATCGAGGGCGAGGCGCAGGTCCAAGTGCCAAGCCGCGAATAGGGACAGAGCGGGCAGGGGGCGTCGGCCAATGCGGATCCTTCGTGATTGGCATGGGTTGGCCGAAGACGCGCGCGGCGCCAGCGTGGCGCTCGGCAATTTCGACGGCGTGCATCTTGGCCATCATGCGGTGCTGCGCGCCGCCCACGCCGCCCGTCCCGATGCGCCGCTCGCGGTGCTCACCTTCGAGCCGCATCCGCGCGAACTGTTTCGTCCCGACGACCCACCGTTCCGGCTAACGCTCGCGCCTGAGCGCGCCGACGCCTTGGCCGCGCAGGGGGTCGCGCTGCTCTACGAGCTCCTGTTCGACCACGCATTCAGCCTGATGAGCGCCGAGTCGTTCGTGACCGAGGTGCTGCACCGGGGGATCGGTGCCCGCCATCTCGCCTGCGGCCCGGACTTCGCCTTCGGCCACCGCAAAAGCGGGGACGCGGCGTTCCTGGCGCGGCGCGCCGAGGCGCTCGGGATGGGCCTCACGCTGGTGCCACCCGTGGCTGACGTCGAAGGCCCGATTTCGTCCACCCGGATCCGCCGTGCGCTGCGCGACGGGTATCCCGAGCGCGCCGCCTCGCTGCTCGGCCGGCACTGGACAATCCGCGGCGCGGTGGCGCACGGCGACAAGCGCGGGCGCACGATCGGCTTTCCGACCGCCAATATCCCGCTCGGCCGGCACATGGAACCGGCACGCGGGGTCTACGCCGTGTCGGTCCGACTGCCGGACGGGAGGGAGCACAAGGGCGTGGCCAATCTCGGCCGCCGGCCGACGGTGAGCGAAGGTCCCGAGAGCCGGGTCGAGGTGAACATATTCGATTTCGACGGTGATCTTTACGGTGCTGAGCTGTGCGTGGCGCTGCACCACTACATTCGGCCGGAAATCAAGTTTCCGGGCCTCGACGCCCTGAAGGCGCAGATTGCCGCGGATGCGGCCGAGGCGCGGCGCCTGCTCACCGGGGTGTAGGGCGCATGGAGCGCAGCGGAATGCGCCGTGGCGCCTCCATGGACGGATTGGCATCCGCCCTAGGCTAGCGTCACCCGCACCTCCGGCAGGGGTGGGAATGAGACCACCGCCTCGGCCGGCCCATCGAGCCAGATCACTGGGGTTACGCTGCCCAGCATGATCGTTTGCCCGGCGCGCAGCCCGCCGAATGCGGCGGCGACCGGCGAGGCGGCGAGCCAGGCCAGGCAGTTGATTGGATCACCCAGGAGCTCGGCGCCAAGCCCCTCGTCGGCAAGCGCGCCGTTGATGTGGATGCGGCCCCGGAGCGCACGGAGATCGAGACCAGCCGGGTCCGCCCCTTCCGCGCCGATGACCGCACCGGCGTGGAACACCTGATCGGCGATCAGCATCGGATAGCCGATCCTGGTGAAGTCCTCATACCGGTTCTCGACGATCTCGATCCCCGCCATCATGGCGCCGATGGCCGCGCGCGCCTGACCTGGCGGGCAAGCACCTGGGGGGAGGTCGCGGCCCAGCCGCAGCACGATCTCACACTCGAGCCCGGGCCGCCGCAGCCCAGCAAAGTCGAGCCGCGCCCCCGATTCATGCAATGGCCCGTGCATGAACCCGGCGGCGGGGCCAGGCAGTCCGAGGAGCGCCTGCATCCTGCGGCCCGTCACGCCGATTTTGAAGCCGGTCGGTGGATCGGCCCCCATCAGCCGCGCCAGCGCAAGCTGCGCGGCCGCGCCCTCCTCCTCGTTCGCCGGTGCACCCGAGGCGGGCGCGGACAGCAGCCGGCCCGCCCGGCGGGTGTCCAGGATCGCGGCGGCGGTCGCGGCGGCATCGAAGCTCATGCGCGGCGGCTCAGTTCGTAGAGGGCGACGGTGGCCGCCGCCGAGACATTGATGCTGTCCATCGCGCCCGGCATGGCGAGCCCGGCCAGCTCGTCGCAGGTCTCACGGGTCAGGCGGCGCAAGCCCTCGCCCTCGGCCCCGAGCACGAGGGCGACGCGGCGCCCGGCCAACGCCGCACCGCAGAGCGGCGGCGCCCCGGCATCGAGCCCGACGGTCCAGATATTCGCCGCCTTCAGCGCTACGAGGGTCCGCGCAATGTTGATGGCGCGCAGCAGCGGCATGGTCTCGAGCGCCCCGGACGCCGCCTTGGCGAGCGCGCCGGTTTCCTCGGGTGCGTTGCGGTCCTGGGTAATCACCGCGGCGGCGCCGAAGGCGGCGGCGGAGCGCAGGATCGCGCCGACATTGCGCGGGTCGGTGACTTGATCGAGCACGAGCAGCGGCCCCGGCCGCTCCAGCGCCTGCTGCAAACTCGGCGTCGGCAGCGGGTCGGCGAGCAGCGCTGCGCCCTGGTGCACCACGTCGCGGCCGAGCAGGTGATCGAGTCGGCCACGGTCCACGCGCTCGGCTTGCAAGGCCCAGGGGGGCGGGCGGCGGCGCGCGAGGGCCGACTCGGCCTCCTCGGTCAGTAGCAGGCGGCGCAGCCGCCGGGCGGGATTGCCGAGGGCGGCCGAGACGGCGTGCAGTCCGTAGATCCATAGGCTGCCGCGCGGTGCCTCCGGCGGGCGCGGGGCATGCTGCGGATGGGGGCCATGCGGATGGGCCTGTCCGTGCGGGCGCGGGCCAGAACCGTGCTGACGCGGCCTGAAATCGCGTTCCGCACCGTTGCGGCGGGCCTGGCCGGGCGCGCCGCCCTGGGCTGGGCGGGGTGGGCCGCCGGGTCCGCGCGGACCCTGGCCGTGGCCACCGCCGGGCCGCCCGCCCGGCCGGTTGGTGTGCGGAGGTTTCATGCGCCGCGTATAGCGGGGCGTTGCGGCCCTGCCCAGGAGCGGGAAGGGCAACCGCGTCAGTCGGTTTGCGCGCGCGCCGATTGCCTCGAGCCGCCTTCGAGTTTCAGGTGCAGATGCGCCGCCTCGCTCGGATCCGGGTCGAGCGCCAGGGCGCGTTGCCACTGATAGCTCGCCTCCAGCTTTCGCCCCGCTGCTTCGTAGGCATCCCCCAAATGCCCGGTGATGGTCGGATCGCTCGGGCTGAGTTCGCTCGCCCGCTCCAGGGTGCGGATCGCCCCCTCTATGTCGCCCTGCTTGAGCAGCACCCAGCCCATGCTGTCGACGATCGCGGCGTCGTTGGGTTCGGCCTCGTTCGCCCGGGCGATCATCGAGGCGGCCTCGGCAAGGTTCTCGCCGCGGTCGGCCCATGAATAGCCGAGATAGTTGAGCACCGCTGGCTGGTCGGGGGCGAGCGTCAGAGCATGGCGAAGGTCCGCCTCCGCTGCCGGCCAGTCGCCGGACTGGTCGTGCACCATCGCGCGTTGGTAATAGACCACCCAGGCGGATGGGCCGCCATCGCCCGACCGGGCGATCGCGGCGTCGTAGGCAGCAGCGGCCGCGGCAAGCCGGCCGGCCGCGCGCAGCAGTTCGGCCTTCTGCGTCAGCGGGAGGGCGCTTTGCGGGAAAGCCGCCGCGAGTGAGTCGAGCGTTGCCATCGCGGTCGTGTCGTCCCCGAGATCGTGCAAGATCTCGACCTCGTGCAGTCGCGCGATGCCGCTGAGCGGGCTGTCGACGGAGACGCCGGCCAGCAGCGTGCGCGCATCGGCCGGGTGGCCTTCGGAGCGGTCGATCTCGGCCAGCAGCAGCTTCGCCGCGTCGAAGTCCGGCCGAAGGCTAAGGGCGTAGCGCAGCAGGATGGTCGCCGTCTCCGCGTCAGCACGGCGCAGGTAGTTCCCCTGCTCCAACGAGCCCGCGCTCGCTACGTAGGCTTCGGCGATGCCGTCCGCCACCGAGGCCACCGGCCGGGTCGTGAGATGCTCGGAAACCGCGGGCAGGATCATCCCGAGATCGAGCTGGGTCGAGGCGGCGCGCCCGAGCAGGCCGAGCGCCTCCCCCTCGCGGCCGTTGCGGGCGTAGAAGCTGGCGATGATTTCCGCCTGACGGAGGCTCAACGTGCCGAATGCCGCCTCGGCCTGTTGATAGAGCCGCCCGGCGTCGAGCGGGCGATCGGCGAGGTCGGCGATCATCGCCGCGTGCAGCGCTGCCGCCGCCCGGAAGCGTCCGTCCCGCATGAGCGGGTCCAGCCGGCGGAGGGCTGCGTCGGTCTGTCCCTCCGCCTGGTCGATCCAGGCCAAGAGGACCGGGCGCAGCGCCTCCATGACGCCGACGCTTGGCAGGTGTCGCACCGAGTCGGCTGCTTCTTGCCACTCACCGCGCTGGATCGCGGCGTCGGCGATCATCAGCTCGGCCAGGGGGTTGGCCGGCAAAAGGTGCGCCAGTCCGAGGGCTTCGGGCCTACCCGCAAAGGCGCAGGTCACAAACGCCTGGTTCAGCATCTCCGGCTGCGCGGGATCGAGCGTCAGGGCGGCAAGGGCCGCCCGCGCCGCTTCGTCGGGATCGGACTGTGCAACGGCCATCCGGCTCGTGAGGAAGTCGGCGTAGAGGCCAGATGTCTCGGACTGAGGCGCCGCGGCGTACACAGGCGACAGGGCGAAGGTGAGCGGCAGGGCAACGAGGGCGGCTAGGCCGGAACGGGAAGGGGATGGCATGGCGGGAGACTATCCGGCGCCGCCGCCCCGTGTCACCGGAATTTGACGACGTCGACAAGGAACTTTCGGCATCGCCCGCCGAACAGCTACATCCCGCCGGGATAATTCGGGCCACCCCCGCCTTCGGGCGTTACCCAGTCGATGTTCTGCGTCGGATCCTTGATGTCGCAGGTTTTGCAGTGCACGCAGTTCTGCGCGTTGATCTGCAGCCGCGGCTCGCCTTCCTCGGCGCCGACGATCTCATAGACGCCCGCCGGGCAGTAGCGCGTTTCCGGGCTGCGATATTCGTTCCAATTGACGGCGATCGCCCTGGAGGGATCGAGTAGGTGCAGGTGCACCGGCTGGTTTTCCTCGTGATTGGTGTTGCTGATGAACACCGACGACAGCCGATCGAAGGTCAACGTGCCGTCCGGGCGCGGATAGGCGATCCGCGGCGCCTTGTCGGCCGGGAGGAGCGTCTCGTTGTCGGCATGCTTGTGATGCAGCGTCCACGGCGCCTTGCCGCGAAGCACATAGGTATCGAGAGCGGAATAGGCGAGCCCGCCCCACAGCCCGAACCGGGCGAAGGACGGACGGATATTGCGGACCGTCTCAAGCTCCTGCCACAGCCAACTCGCTCGCAGCTTCTCGGGATAGGACGCCGGCTCAGCGGGACGCCCCGAGGCCAGGGCTTCGGCCAGCGCCTCGGCGGCGACTATCCCGGATTTCATCGCGGCGTGAGTGCCCTTGATCTTCGGCACGTTCAGGAATCCCGCCGCATCGCCGATCAGCGCCCCGCCCGGGAACGTCAGGCGCGGAATGGACTGAAAGCCACCCTCGCTTAGCGCTCGCGCCCCATAGGCAATGCGGCGGCCACCCTCGAAGAAGTCCCTGAGCGCCGGGTGCGTCTTTAGCCGCTGCATCTCGTCGAACGGTGAAAGCCAGGGATTGCTGTAGTCGAGCCCCACGACAAAGCCGTAGGAGATGAGGTTGGGCTTGAGGTGGTAGAGGAACGACCCGCCATAGGTACGGGCATCGAGCGGCCAGCCAAGCGTGTGGATGACGGTACCGGGCCGGTGGTTCGCGTCGGGCACCTCCCACAGTTCCTTGACGCCAATGGCGTAGGTTTGCGGGTCGCAGCCTTGGCGCAGCCCGAACCGGTGCATCAGCCTCTTCGACAGCGACCCGCGGCAGCCCTCAGCGAACAAGGTGTAGGTCGCCCGCAATTCCATGCCGCGCTGGAAGTTGGCGGTCGGCTTGCCGTCCTTGCCGATGCCCATGTCGCCGGTGGCGATGCCGACGATGCGGCCCTCCTCCTCCAGCAGTTCGGCGGCGGCGAAGCCGGGATAGATCTCGACCCCCGCTTCCTCCGCCTGCCGGCCGAGCCAGCGCACGACGTTGCCGAGAGAAACGATGTAGTTGCCGTGATTGTGCATCTGCGGCGGCGTGGGTAGGCGGATGGCGCGGGCGGCGGTGAGATAGAGGAACCGGTCCTCGGTCGCCGGCGTATCGAGCGGCGCGCCCCTTTCTTGCCAGTCCGGGAGCAACTCGTTCAGCGCCCGCGGCTCGATCACCGCGCCCGAAAGGATATGGGCGCCGACCTCGCCGCCCTTCTCCACCACGCAGACCGAAGTATCGGGCGCGAGCTGCTTCAGCCGGATCGCCGCGGCAAGCCCGGCCGGCCCGGCGCCCACTATCACCACGTCGAACTCCATCGCCTCGCGCGGGCCCAGCTCGTCGGCCATTCCGCTCCTCCCCCGGCTGCGGCGCAAACTAGGCCGAAGGAGGTGTTGTGCAAGCCGGGCCCAGCGGGCAACAGCGAGGCATGGAACCGATCGCGCTGCGGGCGCTGATGCTGCAACTGGAGTGGGGGGCGGACGAGGCGCTGGCCGAGTCTCCCGTGTCGCGTCTTGCACCGGCTGCGCCGGCGATGCCGGCGGCGCCGCCAAACGGTTCTTCACGCCGTGAGCCGGTGGCGCCGGCGCCGCCAGCGATCGGGGCCATCGACAGTTTGCAGGCGCTGCGATCGGCGATCGCCGCGTTCGAGGGCTGCGCTTTGCGCGACACGGCAACCGGGCCCGTGCTGCCGGAGGGCGAGGCCGGCAGCCCGCTGCTGGTGATCTATGGGCCGCCGAGTGATGCGGATGACCGCGCGTGCCGCCCGATGAGCGGGCCGGCGGGCGCCTTTTTCGACGCCATGCTGGCAAGCATCGGCTTCGACCGGAGCGCCGCCTTGATCGCGCCGCTCCTACCCTGGCGGCCCCCCGGCGGGCGGCCTCCGAGCCCGGCGGAACTCGGCCTGTGCCTGCCCTTCCTCCACCGGCTCATCGCGCTCGCCCGCCCGCGTCTACTGCTGCTGCTGGGCACGCAAGCCGCCCGCGCCGTGTTGGGGCCCGAGCGCCGCCCGCGGGGGAAGATCATCCAGGCGGCGGTGTCCGGTCTCGATGATCCGATCGCCTGCATCGCCCTGGCGGGTCCGGACGAGCTGCTGCGATCCCCGGACCAACGCCCAGCGGCCTGGGCGGCGTTGCGAACCAGCCTCCGGCACTTAGAGGGCGCCACACAGTATCGTGACTGACTTACGCGCCCTAAGTCGCTGACTCAACCGATGCGTGCAGATTCGCACGGGGTTTGTGTGCCCTGTCGGCATTGCGCCTGCGATCCTCGTTGGTTAGGGCCGACGGATGCGACGGATGCTTCTCCGCCGCTCGTCGGCCGCGGCCGCGGCCATCGCCGCTTTCATGCTGGGTTCTCCAGCTTCGGGCGCGAGCGCCGATCAAACCGGTTCCGCTTTCAACGAAGAGATGGCGCTGGCTGTACCGCGCGTGCAGCTGCCCCAGGAGCATGGCGAGCTCAGCCTGCCGGTGCCGCTCGATCCCGATGATGCGGCCCGCGCGCGGCGCATCTTCGCCGCCCTGACGAGCGGGCATCCGCGAGAGGCGGCGCGGGAGCGAAAGGAGCTTCGCTCGCACCTGCTCGACGGTCCGATCCTTGCCGCGCTTTATCTGGGCCCGGGTCACCGATCGACCCCGGCGGAGCTCGAGGCCTGGCTGCGCAATTACGGAGACGAGCCTGATGCCGGCGCGATCCGGGCGCTTCTGCGCCGGCGCCTGCCGCGCGGCGCGGCGATGCCGGGGGGCAGCGGCCCGCCGATGCTGGCACCTGTGCGCCCCGCTGGGCAGACGGCCGATCCCCCGGGCTCGGAGCCGACGACGCTGGTGCTCGATCCGCGGCTGCGGGCGGATGTCGCGACGCTGCTGCGGGATCAGCGCTACCAAACCGCCCTCAAGCTGATCGCGCCGCGAGCCGCGCCCGACGGCGGCGCGGCGGCCCTGCTGCGAAGCGAGGTCGCCCGGGCGCTGTTCGTCCACAACTGGGATGCGGAGGCCCTTCAGGTCGCGGCCGCCGCGTGGGATGCGGCCGCGCCGCCCCCGCAATCGGCCGAGGATGCGTTCATCGCAGGACTGGCGTCATGGCGTCTCGGCCGCATCGCGCGCGCCGAAACCTGGTTCGAACACGCCGCCAATGCAGCCGGCGCTCCCGACGAAACGCGCGCCTCCGGCGCGTTCTGGGCGGCGCGCGCCGCGCTGCGGCGGGGCGACCGGGCCGCCTTCAACGCCTGGCTCCGCCGAGCCGGGGCCGAATCGCGCACCTTCTATGGACTGATCGCGCGGCGGATGCTGGGGTGGGGGACGGGTCTCATTCTCGGGCGCGACTTGCTCTCGGAGGCCGACGTCGACGCGCTCGCCGGATTCGAGGCCGGGGAACGCGCCTTCGCGCTGATCGAGATCGGCCAGACCGACCGCGCGGAGGCCGAATTGCGAACCCTCTGGCCCATTGTGGCGGCCGACCCGCCGCTGCGCCGCGCGCTGCTGCTGGTGGCGGCGAGCGCCCACATGACCGATCTGGCCGCGCAACTCGCCGCCCTGGTGCAGACAGCCGACGGCGTGCCGCACGACGCGCTGCTGTTCCCGGTGCCGCGGCTGAGCCCGGCCGGAGGCTTCACCATCGACCCCGCGCTCGTTTATGGCCTGACGCGGACGGAATCGGGGTTCCGCCCGGACGCGGTCTCCTCCGCCGGGGCGCGCGGGCTGATGCAGATAACCCCCGTCGCGGCGAGGGCCGTCATGCACGCCGGACGCGTTACCCTGACTCTGCTCGACAATCCGGCCGCCAATCTCGGGCTCGGTCAGCGCCTGCTGGCCGATCTCGCGCGGCAGCCGGCGGTGGGGGGCGACCTGATCCGGCTGCTCGCGGCGTATAATGACGGCCCGGGCGGGCTCGCTTCGTGGGATACGGACGTACGCGCGCCGGCCGGCGACCCGTTCCTTTATATCGAGGCGATCCCCGTCCCCGAGACGCGAAGGTTCGTCCGGCTCGCCTTGACCAATACCTGGATCTACGCCGCGCGGCTCGGCCTGCCGGCGCCGAGCCTCGATGCCCTCGCAGGCGGGCGGCGGCCTTCGGTGCGGCCGGAACTCGAGCCCCCCGGCCGGGCGGTCCGGGTCGCTCTGCGGGCCGCCGCGGTCTCGCCACTTCCCTAGGCGCTCCTGGCAAAATCGTTGGATGGCGCGCCCCGGATCGCTACATGCGGCAAGCTGAGCAGCATGGTTCGGGAGACGGGAATGTCTCGATGGCTTCGGGGTCCGCGACGGGGCGCCACGCTGGCGCTCGCCGTCGGCGCCATGATGGCCGCATCCGCCGGCGTGGCGCGCGCGGCCTGGGTGGTCGGCGTGGGTCCGATCTGGGCGCCCTTCTACTACCCGCCGCCGGTCTATTATCCGCCCGCCTACTACCCGCCTGCCTACCCACCGCCGGTCGATGAATGGTATACGCCGCCCCCCGCCCCGGTGGCCCCCGCCCCGGTGCCGACGCCCACGGCGCAATCGTGCAATGCCGGCGCCTATGTCTGCCCGATGGAGCGGCCGGTCGCGCCAGGTACGACCTGCTGGTGCCCCAACAACCAGGGCGGCCGTAGCTACGGGCGCGCCAGCTAGGGATGGCTTCCCACACACCGGCTTTCGCCCCGCGGATCGAGGATTACGCGCTGATCGGCGACTGCCGCTCGGCGGCCCTGGTCAGCCGCGCCGGCTCGATCGACTGGCTGTGCTGGCCCCGCTTCGACAGCCCAGCCTGTTTCGCGGCACTGCTCGACACGCCCGAGGCGGGATGCTGGCGGATCGGCGCTGCCGATGCGGCGGCGCGCATTACCCGCCGCTACCGCCCGGGCACGCTGATCCTGGAAACCACGTTCGAAAGCGACGCTGGAGCGGCGCTTCTGATCGACTTCATGCCGATCGGCGGCAGTACATCGTCGATCGTCCGCATCGTGCGGGGCCTGCGCGGGCAGGTACCGATGGAGTTCAGCCTGGCGCTCCGCTTCGAGTACGGCGCGGTGATCCCGTGGGTGACGCGGCTTCGCACCGGCTTCGGCGTGCGGGCGGTCGCCGGTCCATCGCTTGCGATCCTGCACAGCACCGTCCCGCTGGAAGGCCGGGACTTCAAGACGCTCGGCCAGTTCGAGATCGCCGCCGGCGACGAGGCGTATTTCGTGCTTGCCTACGGGCCCTCGCACCTGCCGGCGCCGGCCGTCCCCGATCCCGCCGAGTCGCTGACGGCGACCGAGGCTTACTGGACCGACTGGTGCCATCGCGGTACCTACCGCGGACCCTATCGGGATGCGGTGCAACGGTCGCTGCTCACGCTCAAGGCGCTTACGTTCGCTCCCACCGGGGGCATCGTTGCCGCTCCCACCTCCTCGCTGCCCGAGGTGATCGGCGGCGAGCGCAACTGGGACTACCGGTTTTGTTGGCTGCGCGATGCCACCTTCACGCTGCTCGCCCTGATGCATGGCGGCTACCGCGAGGAAGCACGGCGCTGGAGTGAATGGCTGCGCCGCAGCGCCGCCGGCAGTCCGGCGCAGCTGCAAACGCTCTATGGCCTTGCGGGCGAGCGGCGCATCGCCGAATGGGAGGTGCCCTGGCTCGCCGGCTATCAAGGCGCCAAGCCGGTGCGGATCGGCAATGCCGCGAGCGGGCAGCTCCAGATCGACGTGTTCGGCGAAGTCGTGGACGCGCTCCATCAGAGCGCGTTGCACGGGCTCGCACCGCATCGCGAGGTCTGGGAGCTCCAGCGCGAGATCATCGAACACGTCACGAGGATCTGGGACCAGCCCGACGAGAGCATCTGGGAAGTCCGAGGTGGACGCCAGCAGTTCACCTTTTCGAAGGTGATGGCGTGGGTCGCGCTCGATCGTGGGGCGGAGGCCGCCGATCTGATCGGCGACACGGACCGGCTGGAGCAATGGCGCGAGATCCGCGACCGCATCCACGAGACGATTTGCCGCGAGGGTTTCCACAAGGGCAAGAACAGCTTCGTGCAGAGCTTCGGCTCCGACGTCCTGGACGCGAGCCTCTTGATGATCCCGATGGTGGGTTTCCTGCCAGCAACCGATGCGCGGATGCGCGGCACGGTGGCGGCGATCGAGCGCGAATTGCTGCACGAGGGGCTCGTGCGGCGCTACCGCACCGAGGAGACAAACGACGGGATGAGCGGACGCGAGGGCGTGTTCCTGGCGTGCAGCTTCTGGCTCGCGGATAACTACGCCCTGCAAGGACGGCTTGACGACGCCAAGCGCGTCTACGAGCGGCTGCTCGCGCTATGCAATGACGTCGGTCTTCTGTCCGAGCAATACGATCCCGAGACGCAGCGCCTGGTGGGCAACTTCCCGCAGGCGTTCTCGCATCTCGCGCTGATCAACACGGCGCTCAACTTGCAGAGCCACGGTCCTGCGGAGCAACGCGGGGCGGACTGACTTCGCTCCCCGGAACATGCGAAACAGGAAGCGGCGGGTCCGCTAGAGATCGCCAGACGGGGGTGCCGCGATGCCGTTGTCATCCGAAGCAGTGGCGCAGGTCGATTTGTTCGTGCGCGCCGCGAATTACTTAGGCGCCGCGCAGATTTACCTGCGCGACAACATCCGCCTGCGCGAGCCGCTGGAGCCACGCCACATCAAGCCCCGCCTGCTCGGCCATTGGGGGACGCAGCCTGGCCTGAACCTGCTATACGCACATCTTTCGCGACTGGCCCGCGACACCGGTCAGAAGATGATGATGATGGTCGGTCCCGGACATGGCGCGCCGGCCATTCTTGCCTGCTTGTGGCTGGAAGGCACGCTCGGCGCGACCTATCCGCAATACGGACGGGACGGGCAGGGGATGGCGGCGCTGGTCCGCGCCTTCTCCTGGCCTGGCGGTTTTCCAAGCCATCTGACGGCGATGACGCCAGGGACGATTCACGAGGGCGGCGAACTCGGCTATTCGCTGGCGCACGCCTTCGGCGCGGCGCTCGACAATCCCGATCTGATCGTCGCCTGCGTGGTGGGCGACGGGGAGGCAGAAACCGGACCGCTCGCCGCCTCCTGGCATTCAGCGAAGTTCATCGACCCGGCATCCGACGGCGCGGTGCTGCCGATCCTGCATCTGAACGGCGTGAAACTGTCCGGCCCGACCTTGTTCGCGCGCATGACGGCGGAGGAACGCGCTGCTTTCTTCCGCGGGTGCGGCTGGGAGGCACGCGAGGTGGCGGGCGAGCGGCCGGCCGATCTGCACGGCCCGCTCGCCGACGCGCTGGAATGGGCGCGCGGGCGCATCGTCGAAATCCAGCAAGCGGCGCGACGCGGTCCGGAGCCGTTCTATGCCGGCTGGCCGGTGATCGTGCTGCGGACGCCGAAGGGAATGACGGGCCCGGCCATGCTGGACGGCGAGCCCGTGGTCGGCACGTTCCGCAGTCATCAGGTGCCGATCACCGATCCGCGGACCAATCCCGCTCATCTGCGCGCCGTGCAGGATTGGTTGCGCTCGTATCAGCCGGATGAGCTGTTCGACGGCGAGGGACGGCCGGTGCGCGACATCCTGCGCGTATTGCCCCCCGAGGCGCTGATGCTCGGCCGCACGCCGCAGGGCAATGGCGGGTTGATCCGGAAGGACTTGGCGCTGCCGGATTATGCGGCGCATCAGGTGAAGCTCGCCGGGCCCGGGGCCGCCGAGGTGGCGAACACCGAGGTGCTGGGCGGCTGGCTTGCCGCTATTTTCCGCGCCAACGCCGAGGCGCGGAACTTCCGCCTGTTCTGCCCCGACGAAACCAACTCCAACAAGCTCGGCGCCGTGTTCGGCGCCACCGCGCGCGCCTGGAACCTGCCGCTCGCGCCGGCCGACGTCGGCCTCGCGCGTGACGGGCGGGTAATGGAGGTTCTGTCGGAGCATCTCTGCGAGGGCTGGCTGGAGGGCTATCTGCTGTCCGGCCGCCACGGTATTTTCGCCTGCTACGAGGCGTTCATCGGCATTATCGATTCCATGATGGCGCAATACGCCAAGTGGCAAAAGATGGCCGCCGAGCTGCCCTGGCGAAAGCCGGTGTCATCGTTGAACTACCTGCTGACGAGCCATGTCTGGGAGCAGGACCATAACGGTTACAGCCACCAGGGCCCGACCTTCATCAACACGATGATGACGAAGAAGGCCTCGGAAATCCGCGTCTACCTGCCGCCGGACGCTAACTGCCTGCTGTCGGTCGCCGATCACTGCCTGCGCTCGCAGGGCTACATCAATCTGATCGTCGCATCGAAGAAGCCGCAATATCAGTGGCTGTCGCTCGATGAGGCGCGGGCGCACTGCGCGCGCGGCGCCTCGGTCTGGGAGTGGGCCTCGCACGACGGCGAGCCGGACGTGGTGATCGCGGGCGCGGGCGACGTGCCGACCCGCGAGGCCCTCGCCGCCGTCTGGCTGCTGCGGCGGGAGATGCCCGGTTTGCGGGTGCGGTTCGTGAATGTGGTCGATTTGCTGACTCTAGCAAGCCCGGGCGATCATCCGCACGCGATGGACGAGACGGGCTTCGCGGCTATCTTCACCGAAACCGCGCCGGTGGTGTTCGCCTTCCACGGCTATCCGCTGCTGATTCACGAACTGGTCTACCGACGCCCGTGCCCGGGCCGGTTCCATGTGAAGGGCTACCGGGAGGAAGGCACCACGACGACGCCGTTCGACATGCTGGTGTTGAACGAAATGAGTCGCTACCACATCGCCATCGCCGCCCTGCACCGCAGCGCCCGGCTGCGCTCGGAGGCGGGCGACGTGATCCGCAAGTTTGAAGGCAAGCTCGCGGATCATCGGGCGTGGATCGCCGCCCATGACGAGGACATGCCGGAAGTCCTAGAATGGCGCTGGTCGCAGGACACCGCAGCTTGACGCGGTGCGCGGCGCGGTAGTCGAATCCCCCGGCGAGGCAGAGGCCCGGGCGATGACGGTATTGGCACCTTCTTTGGCTCCCATCCGCGTCGGAGCGGCTGAGGAGATCCCCGTTCTCGATATCGGTCCTTATCGTGCCGGCGCGCCGGGGGCGCGGGAACGGCTCGGCGCCGAGCTCCGCCATGCGCTTGAGGATGTGGGGTTCTATTTCATCGTCAACCACGACGTGCCGCCGGCGCTGACTGAGGGTGCGTTTGCCGCCGCCAAGCAATTTCACGACCAGCCGCTCGAGGCCAAGCTCGCGCTGCGGATGAACCCGCACAACGTGGGCTACATGCCTTTCCGTGGCTCGGTGACGCGGCATTCGCAGCTCAACCCGAACAACAAGCCCAATCTGGTCGAGGCATTCTTCATCAAACGCGACCTTCCGCCTGACCATCCCGACGTGCTCGCCGGCAAGCCGTTCAGGGGGACCAATCAGTGGCCCGCGGGTTTGTCCGGCTTCCGCGAGCGAGTGATGGGCTATTGCGCGGCCATGGAGCGGCTCGGGAAATCACTGCTGCCGCTCTACGCCGTCGCACTCGGGTTGCCTCCTGATTTCTTCGATGCCGCCTTTGCCGAGCCAATGTACACGCTGCGCCTGTCGCACTATCCGCCCCAGGATGCGCCGGCCGAGAACGAGTTCGGGTTGGCGCCGCATTCCGATACGAGCTTCATGACGCTGCTCGCGCAGAACGCCGTGCCGGGACTTTCCATCCGGCTTCCCAACGGGAGATGGGTGGATGCCCCCACCATTCCCGGCAGTTTTCTTGTCAACGGCGGCGACCTGCTGCGGCGCTGGACCAACGACCGCTTCCTGGCCACGCCGCACCGGGTGATCAACCGCTCCGGCCAGGAGCGTTACGCGATCCCCTTCTTCATGGATTGCGCCTACCAATGGCGGATGACATGCCTGCCGACCTGCACCGGGGCGGACGATCCGCCGCGTTACGAGCCGATCACCTACCCCGAATACATGGCGTGGTTCCGCAACCTGAACTACGCCGCGGCGGTGCAAGACAAACATGGTGTGCGCCTTGACTGACCTGCCGATCATCGACTTCGCGGGGGGCGGGGTGAAGCGGCCATTGTCCTGTCAGCTGAGGCTGCCGGGGTAGTCGGCCCAGATGCTCGGCTCGATACGCAAATACTCGGCGCGCGGGAAGGTGGCTTCCCAATAGCGCGCGCATTCGGTGCCGGTCGGGTTCCAGACATCGGGAAACGCGCGGACATGGGAGAGGAACCGGCCGAGCAGTTCGGCACGCTGCGCCCAGCCGCTGTTCAGCGGATGCACCGTCATCGAGAAATGCCGGCCGCGCTTGTATTGCGCGTCGAACTCCGCTCGCCAGTTGCGGAACAGGAAATCGACGTTCTCGAGCCCGGTGCCTTTGGCCGGGAACAGCGCGAAGAAGCGGTCGTCGAAATGGTAGTAGTAGGGCAGGGCGAGGATGGCGCGTCGCGTCTCGGCGTTCGTCACCCACCAATGCGGGGCGTCGTCGGCGAGTCCGTTGCCGAACCACTCGTAGCCCGCGTCGAGCAGCAGATCCATCGTGAGCGGGCTGATGGTGCCGCCCGCGTAGGGATCTTCCGGGCGCGGCAGCGAGTACCAGCCGGTCGGACGCACGCCGGTCGCCTCGGTGAGTATTTCGGTGGCTGCGGCGATGCGTGCCGCCTCTTCCTCGCGTGGCAGCGCGCTGACGTCCTCGTCGCGGAACCCCGCGGACGCGACCTCGTGGCCTTCGGCGAGCAGCGCCCGCAGGCGGGAGGCAAGCCGCCCGGCCAGCGCGGCGGGCACCGCGAAGGTCGCCTTGCAGTCGTGCCGCCGCAGCACGGCGAGGAGCTGATCGAACCCGTCGTTCAGCGCGAAGAACGCCTCGGCGGTGGCGACATCCTTGGGCCGGATTCCCTCGGCGGTGCGTGCGAGGCTGAGATTGACGGTGATCGTCACGCAGCAGCGCGCGCCGCTTGGCCAGCGCAGATCGGCGTCCGCCACGCTTTTTTCGTCAGAGATCGTGTAACCTTGCTTCCATGGCATAGGCGGCGCTCCCCGCTCAGCCGCGTGGCGGCGTGGTTGCGATCACGTGGCGGGCGAACTGTTCGCAGCTCGGAAACCAAACGCCGGGCAGCGTCTTCATCCGCGCGATCAGCCGGTCGAGCATTTCGATCCTGAGCGCGCGGCCGGAGACGAACGGGTGCAGCACCACGTTCAGATAACCGCCCTGGCGGTACTGGTGCATGAACGCATCCCACCAGAGATCGAAGACGCGCTCGGGGTCGGTGATTCGCTGCGCCGGGTTGGTGCTGCCGAGCCAAGCGAAGCTGAAAAACATCGCGTCGTCGATCGCGAAATGGAAAGGGATATTGAGCACGCAGGCACCGCCGCTCCGCACATAGTAGGGCAGATGGTCGGCGCAGCCTTCCGAGCTGTAGATGAACCCATGCTCATGCAGCAGCCTCACGCTGTACGCGCTGCGCGTGCCGACCGGGCGCTTACCGGTAAGCTTCTCGAGCGCCGCTGAGGTTTTCAGCAGGTGGTCGCGCGCCAGTTCCGGCTCCCGCGGAACCCGGTGCTCCCACATGTGATCGGCAACCTCGTGCCCCGAGCGTGCCGCTTCGCGCACCGCCCGTGGATAAAGTTCGCAGATGCGGCCGACGGTGAAGATGGTGGCGGTGACGCGGTGGCTGTTGAACAGCTCGATCAGTCGCCAGATGCCCACGCGCCCGCCGAACTCGCCTTTGGCAAGCTGCATTGGCGGTTCGTTCATCAGCCGCCGCAGCAGCATGGCGTCGAAGTCGGCGGTGAAGTTCACCGCGATCCGGATGCCCGGCGGGTAAGACAGTTTCGGGATGCGTTCGTGGGCGCTGGCGTAGCGGTCGGCGGCTTGATCGAGCTCGGCAATTTCCTGGCTCAAGCGAGCGTCCATCGGACCCACCCCGTGTCTGTGCTCCATGCTATTCAGGCGGAGTCGAAGCTGTCCATTACCGGGTCCCGTACAGGCGGTCGCCGGCGTCGCCGAGACCGGGGCGGATATAGCCATGCTCGTCGAGTTGGCGGTCGATCGCGGCGACGTATACGGCAACATCCGGATGCGCCCGGGTGAAGGCCGCCAAGCCCTCGGGTGCGGCAAGCAGGCAGGCGAAGCTGATTTGCGCCACACCCGCCTGCTTGATGCGCTCCACCGCCGCGACGGCCGAATGTCCGGTCGCCAGCATCGGATCGACCACGATCACCAGCCGCTCCCTCACGTCGTCAGGGAGTTTCAAGTAGTACTGGATTGGGATCAACGTCTGCGGATCGCGATAGAGGCCGATATGCGCGACGCGCGCCGAGGGCACGAGGTCGAGCATTCCGTCCAGCATCCCGTTGCCGGCGCGCAGGATGGAGAGGAAGCAGAGCTTCTTTCCTGCAAGGAGTGGTGCCGCCGCGGTCTCGAGCGGCGTCCTTACCTGCACGGCTTCGGTCGGCAGATGGCGCGTGACCTCATAGGCCAGCAGCAGGCTGATCTCGCGCATGAGTTGGCGGAAGGCTGCGGTCGGCGTTTCGGCGCGGCGCAGCAGCGTCAGCTTGTGCTGTACCAGCGGATGGCCGACCACCGTCACGTTCGGAAAGGATGTCATCCGCGCTCCTCTGTCAGAATACGCGCCCGTCGCTCAGTACGGCGATTGGCGGGCTTCCGTCCGCGCGGCGCGCGCGGGCGATCTGCCGGCCTGCCGCCCAGGTGCCGCCTTGCAGAATGGAGGCCAGCGGCAGTTCGGCTTCGGAACGGCCGAGCCGGGCACGCACGAGCGGCGCGAGGCGGTCGAGAAGCGCCACAGTCAGCGCCCGCCATTCGACGATCGCCGGGTGGCCGACCGCGAGCGCGGAGCGAGCAAGGGCCGGATCACGCAAGCAGAGCACGCCGAAGTCGTTGAACAGCCCGCCGTTGCGGTACTCGGCCAGGCCGGTGAGAACCTCGATCCCGCTCACCCGCACGCCCGCATCTTCCATCACCTCGATCAGCGAGTAACAGAGCCATTGCGAGAGCTTGTGGAGCGGCACCATGCCGTCGCCGCCGATCAGCGGATGCGGCCACACGTCACCCATGCCAGGCCAGATCGGCGCGAAGGCATCGAGGAGGGTGCAGAGCATGAGTCGCGCCGAGAGACCGGTGCAGTTTCGCCAGAAATCGAACAGGCGGCCGATCCTGGCCTCGGCGCCGAACAGCTCGGGCCGGCCGCGCAGCGCGCGGCCGAGTGCTTGCAGGAGGGCCGCGCGTCCGGCCAACCCGACGAGCCGGTTGTCGCGCGAGACCTGAAAGCCGGCGCCGAGTGCCGCTTTCGACAGGCTTGCCAAGCCGTCGCCGTCCGCCCGCGGCTTGCCGCTGCCGGAGAACAGGCCGGTGCGAAACGTCTCCAGGCTGGCGAGCGCCAGACCTTCGGAGCGGGCGAAATCGCGCCCGCTCACCGGATCGCGGAAACGCCAATCGGGGCCCGCACCGGCGTCCAGCAGCACGCTGACCGTGCAGAGGTCGATGCGCGCGCGGGCAAGCTCGGCCGGGTCGGCGAGCCCGGCCTCCTGCGCCACGGCCTTCCAACGGTCGACGCCGCCCACGACGAAATGCCGCCAGCGGGAATGATACGGGACCGCGAGCGTGGGATAGGCGGCGCGCGTGACGGCGGCGACGTAATCGGCCACGGCATCGAGACGGTCGAGGTGCAGGCTGAAATGGCGCAGACGCTCCCGCTCAGCGAGTGCGAGCATCTCGTTGCAGCGGACGCGTACCGCCTCCGGCGTGCGAAGCCACACGCGGCCTTCGATGCTCAATCCTTCAATGGCCTTCCCCTGGGTTGCCGCAAGTCGGAGGGCATCGGCACGCGCACCGCGTAATAGCCGGCGGCCTTCTTCGCATCCATCTCCACCGCCGCGTCGGCGGGGATCAGCTCGTCGGGGAGCGGCACGCGCTCCACGACTTCGATGCCGCTGGCGACGATCGGTGCGTATTTCATGTTGCTCATCGACACCAGCCGGTCGATCCTCGTGATGCCGAGCCAGTGCAGCACGTCGGGCATCAGCTCTTGAAACCGCATGTCGGCGACGCCCGCGACGCATTCGGTGCGCTCGAAATAGGCGCTGGCGCGGTCCCCGCCCTGCTGGCGCTTGCGCGCGTTGTAAACAAGGAACTTCGTCACTTCGCCGAGCGCGCGGCCTTCCTTGCGGTTGTAAACCACCACACCGAGGCCGCCTGCCTGCGCCATCGCGACGCATACCTCCACGCCGTGCGCGAGATAGGGCCGGCAGGTGCAAATGTCGGAGCCGAACACGTCCGAGCCGTTGCACTCGTCATGCACGCGGCAGGCGATCGGGGTCTCCGGCCGGCCGAGCAGCGCAGGATCGCCGAACAGATAGACCGATATGCCGCCGATCGGCGGCAGGAACACTTCGAGGTCGGTACGGGTGATCAGCTCGGGGAACATTCCGCCCGTCTGCTCGAAAAGCTGGCGGCGCAGTTCGGTCGCGCCGATACCGAACCGGCGGGCGACGCCCGGCAGGTGCCACACCGGCTCGATCGCGATCTTGGTCACGCGCACATCGCTCGCCTCGGTCAGCACCGCACCGTCCGGTGCGAGCCGGCCGGCACGCATCGCGGCCGCGATTTCCGGCATGTTGATGCGGGCGCGGGTGACGGCGATGGTCGGGCGGATGTCCCAGCCATCGCACAGCCGGTCCGCGAATACCTCGCTCACCATGTGACCCCAAGGGTCGAGCGCGACGATGCGCTCCGGATCGGACCATTGCGGGAAGGGGCCAATCGGCGCGGCGGGCATGGTGTCGGTAAGGTCCGGCCGGTGGTCGGGGGCGAGCCGGCCGGCGGCGATGGCAAGCGCGCGATAGACCGAGTAGGCGCCGGAATGGGTGCCGATCGCGTTGCGCCGGGCCGGGTCCTGCAAGGTGGCGATTACAGGTCCGCGCGCCCGCGGGTCGGCTGCGCCCCAGCGGATGGGCTCTGGGCCGGGGCCACCCGGGTGCGGGTGCGAGGCGAGCAGGATCGCCCGGGGCGGGGTGTTCGAAGCTTGGACCGGCGGGCGCGAAGCGGACATCTGCGTCGATCGTAGCGGCGCCGCATCGGGGCGGCAAAGTCAACCTCCGGGGGCCGGCGAAGGCGGCTCGTTTGACTTGCGTCGGTCCCGCTTCTAGAACCCGCGCCCATTGCCGGGAACGAGGACGGGCCTCCGTGGTCCGCGCCCGCATGCGCCCATGCCGGGCGCGGCCTACCGGTGCAATAACGGCAAGAAGGACCAAGCGCCGCGATGACGAAGCGCGCCGAAAGCAAATACAAGATCAACCGCCGTCTGGGCGTGAACCTGTGGGGGCGGCCGAAATCTCCCATCAACAAGCGCGATTACGGGCCCGGCCAGCACGGCCAGCGGCGCAAGAAGGCGACCGACTTCGGCGTGCAGCTAATGGCGAAGCAGAAGCTGAAGGGCTATTACGGCAACATCAGCGAGAAGCAGTTCCGCAAATATTACGAAGAGGCGGTGCGCCGGAAGGGCGACACGTCGGAGAACCTGATCGACCTTCTGGAGCGGCGGCTCGATGCGGTCGTTTACCGCATGAAGTTCGCGATGACCCCCTTCGCCGCGCGCCAGTTCGTCTCGCACGGCCATGTCCTGGTCAACGGCAAGCGGGTGAACATCCCCTCCTACCGGGTCAAGGACAGCGACGTGATCGAGGTGAAGGAACGCTCGAAACAGCTTGCCGTCGTGCTCGACGCCGCCCAGAGCACGGAACGCGATGTGCCGGAATACGTGGAGGTCGATCACCGCGCGATGCGCGGTCGGTTCCTGCGGGCGCCGAAGCTTTCGGACGTACCCTATCCGGTGCAGATGGAGCCCAACCTGGTCGTTGAGTTCTACTCGCGCTGAGCGGACGTTCTTCAGGGAGTAGCGGAATGATCGCGCGACGCTCGCTTCTGCTGGCCGGAATTGGGCTTGGTATCGGCCTTAGCCGCTTTGACCGCGCCTTCGCGCAGGCGACGGCAGCCACGAAGCGCTCCATCCGGGGCACGATCGCCAGCTTCCGCGGCGGGCACCTCGCGGTGCGCCAAGCCGGCGGCAGCGAGACGACCTTGCTGATGACCGAGACCAGTCAGGTCGTTACGATGCAGCGCGCGACGCTGCGCGCGGTCCGGCAGGGGGAGTTCGTCGGCATCGCCGCGAACGGCCCCTCCGACCATCTGATCGCCCGCGAAGTGACGGTCTTCCCGGCCTCCATGCGGGGTGCCGGCGAGGGTCACTTTCCCTGGGATCTCGGCGAGCAGAGCACGATGACCAACGGCACCATCAGCGCAATGGTCGCCGGCAAGGACGCGCACACGCTCACCGTCGCCTATAAGGGCGGCCAATCGACCATCCTCGTGCCGCCCGGCACCCCGATCGTCCGGATCGCGCCCGGCAAGCGAACCAGCCTGCGCAAGGGCGCCAAGGTTTTTGCGCGGGTCACCCAGGCGCCGGACGGCACGCTGACCGCCGACTTTGTCGTGGTCGGCCTGCGCGGGCTCACGCCGCCCGTGTAGTGCCGCGCCGCGCGCGGCCCTTGCGGGGCCGCGCCGCATCGCCTTTTGAGGAACGATGGCCGAACCTTTCCCCAACCCGGCGGCCGAGATCGTCCGCCGGCGCACCTTCGCGATCATCTCCCACCCTGACGCCGGCAAGACGACGCTGACCGAGCATCTGCTCCGTGCTGGCGGCGCGATCCAGCTTGCGGGCTCGGTGCGCGCCAAGGGCGAGCGCCGGCGCACCCGCTCGGACTGGATGGGGATCGAGCGCGAGCGCGGCATCTCCGTCGTCACCTCGGTGATGACGTTCCAGCACGCCGGCTGCGTGTTCAACCTGCTCGACACGCCGGGCCACGAGGATTTCTCGGAGGATACGTACCGGACGCTCACCGCGGTCGACTCCGCGGTGATGGTGATCGACGCCGCCAAGGGGATCGAGGCGCGCACCCGCAAGCTGTTCGAGATCTGCCGCCTGCGCGACATCCCGATCATCACCTTCATCAACAAGATGGACCGCGAGAGCCGCGACCCGCTGGAGCTGCTGGACGAGATCGCCTCCGGCCTCGCGCTCGACACCGCGCCCGTGACGTGGCCGGTCGGTCGCGCCGCCGATTTTGCCGGCACCTATGATTTGCGCCGCCGCGAAGTGCGTGTCGCGGCGCCGCTCGCGCAATCCGATCCCCGCATGGCGACGCTCGGCGAGGAGCTCGACCTCGTGCAGTCGGCGCTGCCCGAGTTCGACCGCGCGGCGTTCCTGGAAGGGCATCTCACGCCGGTCTATTTCGGCTCCGCCCTAAAGGGCGTGGGCGTGAGCGACCTGCTCGACGGACTGGCCGAATACGGTCCGCCGCCGCGCGCGCAGCCCGCCGATGTCGGGGCGGTGGAGGCGACCGATCCCCGCCTGACTGCGCTCGTGTTCAAGATCCAGGCCAACATGGACCCCAACCATCGCGACCGCATTGCCTTCGCGCGGGTCTGCTCGGGGCGGCTCGCGCGCGGGATGCGCCTCAGGCAGGTCCGCACCGGCAAGCTCATTCCGCTGCACGCGCCGCAATTCTTTTTCGCCCGCGACCGCGAGCTCGCCGAAGAGGCGTTCGCGGGCGACGTGGTGGGCATCCCCAATCACGGCACGCTCCGGATCGGCGACACGCTGACTGACGGGGCCGAACTCAACTTTCTGGGTGTTCCCTACTTCGCGCCGGAAATCCTGCGCCGGGTGCGGCTCGATGATGCGATGAAAGCGAAGAAGCTGCGGCAGGCTTTGCAGGAGCTGGCCGAGGAGGGAGTGGTGCAGCTCTTTCGCCCGATCGATGGCGCACCACCGATCGTGGGCGTTGTCGGCACGTTGCAGCTCGATGTGCTGCAAGCGCGGCTCGGCGCGGAATACGGGGTGAAGATCGGCTTCGAATCCACACCCTATTCAGTCGCGCGCTGGATCGCCTCGCCCGACCGTGCCGCGCTCGCGCGCTTCGTCGCGGAGAACCGGAGCGCGATCGCGGAGGATGTGGACGGCGATCCGGTGTTCCTCGCCACCTCCGCCTTCATGATGCGGCGGACGCAGGAGATGAACGGGGCGATCGCGTTTGCCGACGTGAAGGACGTGCTGAAGCGGGAAGTTGCGGCCTGACCGCCGCGCTCAGCATGCGCCGGAGCAGTCCGGTGTCGCGCTGGCGGCGAGGGCTGCCGCGGCGGCGGACGTCGCGATGCACCAGCGCCGCGAACCGGCCATGAGCCTAGAAATGAATTGCCCGCTTATAGGCGTCCAGCACCGCCTCGTGCATCGTCTCCGAGACCGTGGGGTGCGGGAAAACGGTGTGGATCAGGTCGGCCTCGGTCGTTTCAAGCGTGCGCGCGATGGCGAAGCCCTGGATCATTTCCGTCACCTCGGCGCCGACCATGTGTGCGCCGAGGAGCTCGCCGGTGCGGGCGTCGAACACGGTTTTCACCATGCCTTCCGGCTCGCCCATCGCGATCGCCTTGCCGTTGCCGATGAAAGGAAACCGGCCGACTTTGATCTCGCGCCCGTCGGCCTTCGCCCGCGCTTCCGTGAGCCCCACCGAGGCGACCTGCGGGCGGCAATAGGTGCAGCCGGGAATGTTGGTCACGTCCATCGGATGCACGTCGTTCAACCCGGCGATCTTTTCGACGCAGATGATGCCCTCATGGCTCGCCTTGTGGGCAAGCCAGGGCGGCCCGGCGAGGTCGCCGATCGCATAGACGCCAGGCTCTCCCGTGCGGCCGTATTCGTCGATCACGACATGCGTGCGATCGACCTTCACGCCGGTGCCCTCGATCCCGATGTCCTCCACGTTGCCGACGATGCCGACCGCGGAGATCACCCGCTCGACGGCCAGGGTCTCGGCCTTGCCGTTCGCCTCCACCGGCACGGTCACGCCGCCGCCGTTCTTCTTGGCGGGGCCGACCTTGGCGCCGGTGAGGATGCGGATGCCCTGTTTCTCGAACGCCTTGCGGGCGAAGGCGCTGATCTCCTCGTCCTCGGCCGGCAGGATACGGTCCAGCACTTCCGCGACCGTCACCTCGGCGCCCATGTTGCGGTAGAAGCTCGCGAACTCGATGCCGATCGCGCCCGAGCCGATCACCAGGAGCGACTTCGGCATCGCGGGCGGGACCATCGCCTCCTTGTAGGACCAGATCAGCTTGCCGTCGCTCTCCAGCCCCGGGATCTGCCGCGCCCGCGCCCCCGTGGCGAGGATGATGTGCGGCGCGCGGAGCGTGGCGGTTTCCTTGCCGTCCTTGCTCACCGCCAGCGCCTGCCTGCCAGCCAGCCGCCCCGCGCCGTCGAATACCGTCACCTTGTTCTTGCGCAGCAGATGCGCAACGCCCGAGGAAAGCTGCTTGGCGACGGCGCGCGAGCGTTTCACCACTTGCCCGAGATCGAAGCGGGGATTGTCGGCCGCGAACCCGTATTCGCCGAGATGGTGCAGGAGGTGGTTGATCTCCGAGGTCCGGAGCAGCGCCTTGGTGGGAATGCAGCCCCAGTTAAGGCAGATGCCGCCGAGGTGCTCGCGCTCCACGACGGCGGTCTTCATGCCGAGCTGGGCGGCGCGGATTGCGGCGACATAGCCGCCCGGCCCGCCGCCGAGGACGATCAAGTCGAAACTTTGCTCCGGCACTCGTTAGTTCCCCCTGATCTGCCTCTGTTCGCGTGCAGAAAATGGTGCATGGCAGGGTCAAGTCCAGGTCCGGCTCGGCATAGTTGGGGATTATTTCCGATCGTCATGGCCGTCCCCGGCTACGCGCAGGGCGCCCGGCCACCCACGACTTCGCCGCCCGCACCAAAAATCGTGGGTGCCAGAGCCATCCCCGCGTGAGCCGGGACGGGCAGGACGACAGAATTCCCGGGTCTCACGGAGCGCAGCACTAACCCGGCTGCTTGTCCTTGTCCGGCGCGAGGGGCAACGGCACCCAGCTCAGGCCGTCCTGGCGCTGCACGAGCATCAGCACCGAACGGCGGTCCTCGCGGCGCACCGCCTCGACGCGGCGCTGCACGTCTTCGGGCTTGCTGACCTCGCCCTGCTGCACCTCTACGATCACGTCGCCGGGCTTGAGGCCCTTCTGCGCGGCGGCGCCGTTCGGATCGACGTCCGTGACCAGGACGCCCTTCTGATCCGCTGACAGGTGGTATTTGTCGCGCGCCGCGTTGTCGATCGGCGCCAAGGTCATGCCGAGGGAAGAGATCGGCGGGGCGGCGCTTTGCGGGCTGTTCTGTTGCGCGGCGACCTTCTCCACATCGTCGGGCTTCTCGGCCAGCACCGCCTCCAACGTCACTTCCTTGCCGTCGCGCCAGACGGTGAGCGGCACTTGCTTGCCGACTTCGGTGTCGGCGACCACGCGCGGCAATTCGTGCGTGTCCTTGATCGCCGCGTTGTTGAAACTCAGTATGATGTCGCCGTTTTGCAGATGCGCCCCCTGCGCGGGTCCGTTCGGCAGCACCCCCGCCACCAGCGCGCCGCGCGCGCCGCCTTTCAGGCCGAGGCTTTCGGCGATGTCGGGCGTCACCTCCTGGATCCGCACGCCGAGCCAGCCGCGCCGCGGATGGCCGTATTCGCGCAATTGCGCCACCACCTGCCGCGCCATGTTGGACGGGATGGCGAAGCCGATGCCGATCGAGCCGCCCGAGGGCGAGTAGATCGCGGTGTTGATGCCGATCACCTGTCCGTCCATGTTAAACAGGGGGCCGCCGGAATTGCCGCGGTTGATCGGCGCGTCGGTCTGTATGAAATCGTCGTACGGCCCCTCGTGGATGTCGCGCCCGCGCGCCGACACGATGCCGGCGGTCACGGTGCCGCCGAGGCCGAACGGATTGCCGATCGCGAGCACCCAGTCGCCGACGCGCATCGCGCTCGAATCGCCGAATTGCAGCGCCGGCAGCGGGTGGCCTGCGTCCACTTTCAGCAGCGCGATGTCGCCCGACGTGTCGCGTCCCACCACCTTCGCCTTGAGCGAGGTATTGTCCTGCAAGGTCACGGTCACGTCGTCGGCGCCGTCGATGACGTGGTTGTTGGTCACGATCAGCCCGGTCGGGTCGATGATGAAGCCCGAGCCGAGGCTTTGCATCCGCCGCTCCGGTCCCGGCGCCGGCCCCGGATTTTGCCCTGGCGCACCGCGATGGCGTTCCATGAAGTCCTTGAAGAACTGCTCGAAGGGCGAGCCGGGCGGGAAGCCAGGCAGGTCGGGGCCCGAATTGTCGCCGACCTGAACCTCGGCGGAGGAGGAGACGTTCACCACCGCCGGCAAGAGCTTGGCCGCGAGATCGGCGAAACTGTCGGGCGCGGGGCGGGCGAGGGCCGGGGCGCTCGGCAACAGCGCCGCCGTGGGGGCGGCGGCAAGCGCAAGTCCCGCCAGCAGGAGCGGGCGGAGCGCGGAAGCGGGCAGGCGCATGGGCGACTTGTCCAAGGTGGGTCTCGTTCTGCTCATACACCGCCAGGACGGCAGCGTCATGCGGGACCGGGGAGGGGGCGTGCTAGAAGCCCCCGCATGGCCCGGCCCCGTTTTCATCGCCTGCGCGTCGCCGACCGGCGGCAGGAGACCCGCACCTGCCTCTCCTTCGCCTTCGCGGTTCCCGAGATACTCGCCCAAGCCTACCGGTTCATGCCCGGTCAGTACCTCACCCTGCGCGCCATGATCGCGGGCACCGAGGTTCGCCGCTCCTATTCCATCTGCTCGGCCCCGCACGAGAACGAGCTGCGGGTCGCGGTCAAGTTGCTGAAGGGCGGCGCGTTCTCCGCCTGGGCGCAGGACTCCTTGTTCGCCGGCAGCGAGATCGACGTGATGACGCCGGACGGGCGCTTCGGCATCCCGCCCGAGCCGGGTTCCGCCCGCGCCCTGCTCGCCATCGCCGCCGGGTCGGGGATCACGCCGATCATGTCCATCCTGAAGACGGCGCTCAGCGAGGAGCGCGGGCCGTTCTTCCTGCTCTACGGCAACCGCACCAGCGCCGAGATCATCTTCCGCGGCGAGCTCGAGGACCTGAAGGACCGGCATCTTGGCCGGCTTTCCGTCTTTCACGTGCTGTCGCGCGAGCAGCAGGAGTTCGAGCTGCTGACCGGCCGGCTCGACGCGGAGAAGGTCGGGCTGCTGCTGCGCCAGGTGGTGCCGGTGCACAGCCTCGCCCATGCCTTCCTCTGCGGGCCGCAGCCGATGATCGAGGGGCTCGGCCCGGCGCTGGCCGAGGCCGGACTGCCCGAGCCGGCGATCCACATCGAACGCTTCACCCCCGGCGCCGCCGGTCCGCCGCCGCCCTTGCCGAGCGCCGCCCTGCCCGCCAAGGTGCTGGCCCGCGCCACCATCATCGCGGAGGGTGCGACCTCCGAGATCGACGTGGCCGAGGGCGAGACGATCCTGGAAGCCGGCACGCGGGCCGGGCTCAATCTGCCCTATTCCTGCCGGGGCGGGATGTGTTGCACCTGCCGCGCCCGGCTGCTCGAGGGGCAGGCGGCGATGGACGTGAATTATTCGCTGGAGCCGTGGGAGCTGCAAGCTGGCTATGTTCTCACCTGTCAGGCCCGGCCGCTGACGAAGCGGCTGACCGTGGATTACGATCACCTGTGAGCGGGGAGGAGAGGAGGGCGATGATCGGGCGGCGTGGATTCCTCATGGCCGGGGCGGCGGCGCTCGCCGCACCGTCGATCGTGCGCGCCGAGGCGGCGCGGGTGCTGAAATTCGTCCCACAGGCCGACCTCTCGGTGCTCGATCCGGTCTGGACCACCACCTACCAGACCCGCGATCACGGGTTCCTGGTGTTCGACACGCTGTTCGGCCTGGACGATCAGTTTCGGGCGCAGCCGCAGATGGCGGCGGGGGCGCGCACCGAGGACGGCGGGCTGCGCTGGACCATCACCTTGCGCGATGGGCTGCGCTTCCACGACGACACGCCCGTGCTCGCGCGCGACTGCGTGGCCTCGGTGAAAAGGTGGGGTGCGCGCGATTCCTTCGGGCAGGCGCTGCTCGCGGCAACCGACGAAATCTCCGCGCCGGACGACAAGACGATCGCCTTCCGTCTCAAGCGCCCGTTCGCGCTGCTGCCGGACGCGCTCGCCAAGACGCCGCCCAGCATGTGCCCGATCATGCCCGAGCGGCTGGCGAGCACCGACCCGTTCAAGCAAGTGACGGAAATGGTCGGCAGCGGCCCTTATCGCTACAAGGCGGATGAGCGCGTGCCGGGCGCGCGCGTCGTCTATGAGCGCTTCGCCGGCTACGTGCCGCGCCCGGACGGCGTTCCGTCTGGCACCGCGGGTCCGAAGATCGCCAATTTCGACCGCATCGAGTGGCGCATCATCCCCGACGAGGCGACCGTCGCCGCCGCCCTGCAGGCGGGCGAGGTCGATTGGTGGCTCACTCCCGGCGCGGACTGGTTGCCGGTGCTCCGCAAGGCGAGCGGCCTGAAGGTCGAGGTGACGGTGCCCACCGGCTACATCGCGACCATGCGCTTCAATCAGCTTATTCCGCCGTTCGACAATGCGGCGATCCGCCGCGCGATCGTCCATGCGGTCTCGCAGGCCGAGTACATGACCGGCATGGTCGGCACCGACCACGAGCTGTGGCGCGACGGCGTCGGCTTCTTCTGCCCCGGTACGCCGATGGCGAGCGATGCGGGCATGACGGCGCTGACCGGCCCGCGCATCGTCTCGCCCGAGGCGCTGAAAGCGGCGGGCTATCAGGGCGAGAAGATCGTCCTGTTGGCGCCGGCGGATATTCCCTCGGCGAAGGCGCTGGCCGACATCAGCGCCGACCTGTTTCACAAGCTCGGCGCCAATCTCGACTATCAGGCGATGGACTGGGCGACGCTCGTGCAGCGCCGCGCCAAGCAGACGCCAGTCGATCAAGGCGGCTGGAACCTGTTCCACACCAGCTGGGCCGGCACGGACATGATGTCGCCGGCCGGGCATGTGTTCCTGCGCGGCAACGGCAAGGCGGCGACGGTCGGCTGGCCATCGAGCCCGAAGATCGAGGCGTTGCGCGACGAATGGCTGGCCGCGCCCGATCTCGCCGCGCAGAAGAAGATCGCCGAGCAGATCCAGCTCCAGGCGTTCGAGGACGTGCCCTACGTGCCGCTCGGCCAGTACTTGGCGCCGACCGCCTACCAGTCGAACTTGAGCGGCGTCTTGCACGGCAATCCGGTATTCTGGAACGTCAAGCGGGCCTGAGGCCAGGCTCCGCGCAGCAGGCCGGCGCCGAAAGGTTGCACGCGGAGGATAGCGCGAGCAACGGCGGACCGCCGAACCCTCCGTGTTTCCTCCGCGCCCGCCGCGTGCCGGCGCAGTCCATTACCTATCCAACGTTATTATGTTGGCCAGAATGAGCCCCCGAAAATCCGCCCCGCCATCGCGCCGGCTCACGTAAACCCGTCGTCCGCCGCCTTGGGCGGGCGGCCGGCCGCCGCCGCCTCGCTCCGCAGCCAGGCGCGCACCTCCGCCAGCTGCCGCAGCAGCTCCTCCTTGGGGCGCGGCGTGATATGCGCGCAATCGCGCGCCAACCCCGCCGACCCCGCCGGCCACAAGCCGCCCTTGGTCGGC
>DASRBI010000023.1:0-301583 GCA_035685165.1 Acetobacteraceae bacterium | reverse complement strand
ACGCCGCGCCCCAAGGAGGAGCTGCTGCGGCAGCTGGCGGAGGTGCGCGCCTGGCTGCGGAGCGAGGCGGCGGCGGCGGGGCGCCCGCCCAAGGCGGCGGACGACGGGTTTACGTGAGCGGGCGGGATGGCGGGGCGGATTTTCGGGGAATGACTCTGGCCAATATAATAACGTTGGATAGGTAATGGACTGCGCCGGCACGCGGCGGGCGCGGAGGAGACACGGAGGACACACCGAGAGCCCGGCGGTCCGCCGCTGCTCGCGCTGTCCTCCGTGTCAAACCTCGCGGCGTGCGGACCCCTCTTTTGTCCCCCTGCCGCAAGCAGAGGGCGGCCTCTTGGTTGCGAGAGGAACGGAGCGAACTCCGCGGTTTGCTGTGCCGCCCACCCCTCCCCCGATCCAACCCCGCGAGGGAAGGAGGACTCTTTGGCGAGGCGAATCACCAAGGAGGTGCCGGGCGGATGGAGCTTAGCGCACTCCGCCAATGCAATCGTGGGAATCGGCTGCTCGGGCGGACTTCGCTGCGCTCCGCCCGCCCTGCCGCGCTATGCTGCGCCCGCCGGGGCCTCGCAGGGCTTGGTGCCCATCTGGGCGGGCACCGAGACCTCCAGTATCTCGAACTCGTCGGCGGTGCGGCATTCGTTGTGCGGCATCCCGCCCGGGATATAGACCGAATCTCCCGCTTCCAGCCGCACCGGCCCCGAGGCGAACTCGAGCTCGATCCAGCCCTTCAGCACATAGACGAGCTGACTTTCGCACTCATGATAATGCCATCCCGTCGGACGCGACATGCCGGCCTTGGCGGCGGTGATCTGGGCCCGCATGTGGCCGTTGCTGCCCTCGGTGACACCGAGATCGCGATAGGTGAAGAACTCGCGCCGTCCTTTCACCATGACCGGGTTCTTCGCGGTCGCGACCGCCACCTTGCGGTCGGTCCTGCGCGTCGTCGCCCCGTCCGGCATGGAAGTCCCTCCTCCCTCTGTTCGCCGTGCCGATCGTAGGCGGCTCTCACCCTTTCCGCCAGGGCAGGCCGTCCGCCTGCCAGCCCGCGAGCCGGCCGCGCAGCCCCTGCTCGTCCGCCGGCCCCTCGAAGCCGTCGGCGACGTTGAAACACCGCGCGTAGCCGGCCTGCTCGGCGAGTTGCGCCGCCGCCATACTCCGCACGCCGCTTCGGCAGATGAAGAACAGGGGCTGCGCGGCGGACAGGCCCGCCGCCCGCAGCGCCGCGAGGAACCCGCGATTGACGCGCATGAACGGCGCGCGCTGCCATTCGATCAACAGCGTTTCCTTGCCGGTGGCGGAGAGATCGGGCACGCCCACCGTCTGCCACTCGCCTTTGGTCCGCACGTCAACGAGGCGCGCGTCGGGATCGCTTTGCAGCGCGCGCCAAGTCTCGGTCGCGGAGACGTTGCGAACCATAATCAAGCCCTCTTGCTCGCCGCAGCGGCCGTACCATGGCAGCGGTGGAAAATCGAGCGCCGGCGAGCGGCGGGAATCGGTTTGCCGCAGAGCGCCGATCCGCTAAGGGCAGGCGGAGCGGCGATCGAGGTTCCCCCAGAAACATGAGTCGCATTGCCCTGATCGGCGCCGGGAACATCGCCCGCGTTCATGCCGAGGTGCTCCGTACGATCCCCGACGCGCGGATCGCGGCGATCGTCGATCCGGCGCCCGGGCGGGCGGCGGCGCTGACGCGCACTCTTCCCGGAGCGGCCGACTACGAGTCCGTGGAAGCCGCGCTTGCCGCCGATGCGTTCGACCGTGCCCACGTGCTGGTGCCGCCCGATCGCCATGCCGAGATCGCCGCCGCGCTGATCCGCGCCGCCAAGCCCACGCTGGTTGAGAAGCCGCTCGCCCACGACGCCGCGGCGGCGCGCGCCCTTGTCGAGCAGGCGCGCGCGGCGGCGGTGCCGCTCGGGGTCAACCAGAACTTCGTCCACCATCCCGCCTTCGTGCGGCTGCGGACCGCCGTGCGCGCCGGCGAGCTTGGCCGGCCCGATCATCTGAGCTGCATCTATAACGTGCCGCTGCGGCAGATGGCGGCACGGCAGTTCGGGCACTGGATGTTCGCCTCGCCCGGCAATCTGCTGCTGGAGCAGGCGGTGCATCCGCTCTCGCAGATCGCGACTTTGGCGGGCTCGGTCGAAGAAGTTTCGGTGCTTCCGGGGCAGGCGTGGACGATCTCGTCCGAGCGGACGATTTATCCCGCGTTCGACGCGCTGCTGCGCTGCGCGGCGATGCACGCGACGCTGCGCTTCGCGGTCGGCGGCGCCTTCCCGTTCTGGCAGATCACCGTCGTCGGCGACGACGGCGTGGGCGTGGCCGACATAATCGGCAACCGCTTCTACATGCATCGCCGCACACGCTGGCTGGAGGCGGCGGACAATTTTCTCTCCGGCGCCCGCACCGCTGCCGCGATCGGCACGGCGGGCGCGCGCAATGGCGCCGGCTATGCGCTGTCGATGCTGCGGCTGAAGCCGCGTTCGGATCCGTTCTTCCTCAGTATGCGGGCGAGCATCGGCGAATTTCACGCCGCGCTCGACGCCGGGACGCCGCCGCCGCTCGATGCGGCGTTCGGCAAGATGCTGGTGGAGGCGTGCGAGCGGATCGCCGCGCAGTTGCCCGCCGCGCCCGCGCCCGCCCCCGCGGCGGCGCCAGCGGCGGCGCCAGCGGCGGTGCAACCCGAAATCGCCATTCTCGGGGGCACCGGCTTCGTCGGCACGCATCTCGTGCGCCTGTGCCTGAAGCGCGGGCGCGCGGTGTCGGTGATGGCCCGCTCCATCGCGGGACTGCCGGACATCTTCCGTGATGCCCACGTGCGGCTGCATCGCGGCGACATCGCCGATCCGGAAGCAGTGCGCCGCGCCATCGCGGGCACGCGGGTCGTCGTCAATCTCGCGCATGGCGGCGGAGGTGCAAGCCGGGCCGAGGTTCTCGCCGCGATGGTCGGCGGCGCGGAGATCGTCGCGCGCGTCTGTCTTGAGACGGGTGTGCGCCGCCTCGTGCATATCGGCTCGATCGCCGGGCTTTATCTCGGTCCCGATGCCGGCGTGGTGACGGGCGCGACACCGCCCGACCCGCAGCCAGACCAACGCGCCGACTACGCGGCCGCCAAGGCGGCGACCGACCTGCTGCTGCTCGAACTGCACCGCGAGGCCGGATTGCCGGTGGTGATCCTCCGCCCGGGACTCGTCGTGGGCGAGGGGACGAGCCCGTTCCACAGCGGGCTCGGCATCTTCAACAATGAGCAGCACTGCATCGGCTGGAACGACGGGCGTAACCCGCTGCCGTTCGTTCTGGCCGAGGATGTCGCCGACGCCATCCTGCGCGCCTGCGACGCGCCCGGGATCGAAGGGCGCTGCTACAATCTGGTCGGCGACGTGCGGCCGAGTGCGCGCGAATACCTGGCCGACCTCGCCGCCGCGCTACACCGGCCGCTGCGCTTTCACGCGCAATCACCTTGGCGGCTCTTTGCCGTCGAACTCGGCAAATGGGGCATCAAGCGCGCCGGCGGGCGCACGGCGCCGCCGCCCTCCCGGCGCGACGTGCTCTCGCGCGGGCTGCGCGCTCGGTTCGACACCAGCGATGCGAAGCGCGATCTCGGCTGGTCTCCTGTTGCCGACCCGGCGCGGTTCAAGGCACGGGCGATCGAGGTTCATGCACGCTGAGGCGACCCGCGCGCCGCGCACGGTGCTCAGCGTGTTCGCGACCTTCGCTGTCGGCGGCCCGCAGGCGCGCTTCGCCGCGCTCGCCAACCGCTTCGGCGGGCGCTACCGGCACGTGATCGTTGCCATGGATGGCCGGACCGACGCGCGCGAGCGGCTGTCGCCACGGCTCGACGTGAGCTTTCCCGAAATCGCGATCCGCCCCGGCAGCCTGTTCGGCAACCTGCTTCCCTTTCGCCGCACACTGAAATCGCTGCGGCCCGACCTGCTGCTTACCCACAATTGGGGCTCGCTCGAATGGGCGATCGCCAACCTGCCCGGCCTCGCGCGCCACATCCATTTCGAGGACGGGTTCGGGCCGGAGGAGCGCGACCGGCAGTTGCCGCGCCGCGTCCATACGCGCCGGCTCGTGCTCCGCCGCAGCACCGTGGTGCTGCCCTCGCGCACCTTGCTGGCGATCGCGGGCGATATATGGCGCCTGCCGCCGCGCGTGCTGCATTACGTGCCGAACGGCATCGACCTCGCGCGCTTCGACGGGATTCGGCCGGAGCGGTTGAGCGCCCCCCCGGTCGTCGGCACCGTCGCCGCCCTGCGGCCGGAGAAGAATCTCGCGCGGCTCCTGCGGGCCTACGCGGCCTCGGACGTGCCCGGCAGTCTCGTCATCGTGGGAGACGGCACTGAGCGTCCGGTCCTGCAGGCGTTGGCGCGCGAGCTCGGGATCGCTGCCCGCACGGTCTTCACCGGCCATGTCGCAGATCCGGCGGCGCTGATCGCGGGGTTCGATCTGTTCGCCCTGTCCTCGGACACCGAGCAGATGCCGATCTCGGTGCTGGAGGCGATGGCCGCGCGCCTGCCGCTGGCCGCGACCGATGTCGGCGACGTGCGAACCATGCTGGCGCCGGAGAACCGCGCGTTCGTTGTGCCCCGCGACGACGCGGCACTCGCCGCCGCGCTGCGCTCTCTCGTTGCCGGGCCCGAGCTCTGCGCCCGCATCGGCGCCGCCAACCGCGCCCGCGCGGAGCAGGAGTTCGATCAGGAGCGGATGTTCGCCGTGTACGCGGCGCTGTTCGGCGCCGGCCCAGACAACCACGCCCGCACCGCATAATCGAGCACACCGATCCATTCATGCAGCGCGTAAAAGCTCCGTTCGAGGCCGGTTGCGTCCGGCACGATGCTGCTGCCGGGAGCGTCCGCCGGGACCGGCGCGGCCACCACTTCCATCCCGAAATGCCGGAACGCCATCATTGCCCGGCGCTCGTGCCAGGAATGGGTCACGAGATAGACCGAGCGGATGCCGAGCGGCTGCAGCATCGCGGCGCTGTCTTCGGCGTTTTGCCAGGTGGTCTGCGAGCGCGCCTCCTGCCAGCGGACGGGGACCTGGAAGTCCCCCGTAAGCACGTGCGCCATCAGCGTGGCATAGGTGGCACCGACCGCCGAGTCGAAGCCGCCGGATACCAGCACCGGCAACTGCGTGCGCCGGTAAAGCCGCGCGCCAGCGAGCAGCCGCTGCAGCGTCAGCGGCCCGACCTCCGCGCCTTCGACGGTGTCGTTGTCGTCGGCGCTCAAAATGACAATTGCCTGCGGAGCGGCATTTGACACCGGCGGGGGCGGTCCCGGGTCGAGCGAAGCTTCGAGGCGCGTGCCGACAAATGGGGTCGCGAGCACGAGCAGCCCGATAAGGGCGAGCGCCGCCAACCCGAGGCCCCAGCTACGCTTACGGCGCAGCCGGAAGGAAGCAAGAACCGCGAGCAGGGCGAGCCAAGCCAAGCCGAGCGGCGGGATCAGCAGGTAGCTCAGGGTATAATTCATCGTCATCGGCAGCGGCGCTTTGCCTCAGAAACCCGCCGGCCGCCAGGACTAACGCATGACATCCCACGCACCACGGCCGGTCCGTCTGGCGCTCGGGGCCGAATTCGGCAAACGAAAGGCCGCCGGCAGCGCGTCCCGGGTGGCTCTTTGGCACCGCCCTGTCCATAATCCACCCCTGCGACGGGAGGACCGGGTGATGAGCAGCCAGGCTGCGGGGACGGCACTCGATATCGTTTCCGATGCGATCTGCCCTTGGTGCTACATTGGCAAGCGACAGACCGAGGCCGCGCTCGCGGTGCTCGCCAGGGAGGAGCTTCGCTTTTCCGTGCGGTGGAACCCGTTTCAGCTCAATCCCGACATGCCGAAGGACGGGGTTGAGCGGGCGGCGTACCGCGCCGCCAAGTTCGGCAGTGCCGAGCGAGCGGCCGAACTCGACGCGCGGGTCACGGCAGCGGCGCGCGCAGTCGGCCTCGACTTCCATCTCGAGCGGCAGCGCCGTACGCCGAACACGCTCGCAGCGCACCGGCTGATCTGGTTCGCGGGCACCAAAGGCGTCCAGGACGCGGTGGTGGAGGCGCTGTTCGCGGCGTATTTCTCGCTCGGGCGCGACATCGGCGACATCGCGACCCTGGCCGAGATCGCCGGCCAGGCGGGGCTCGACTCGGCCGAGGCGCAAGACTTCCTGCGAAGCGATCTGGCCGCTTCCGAGATCGCCGCCGCCGACCGCGCGGCGCGCGAGGCCGGGGTGAACGGCGTTCCCTCGTTCTTCCTCGACGGCTATTTCCTGTTTTCCGGCGCGGTGCCGGCGACGCAGATGGCCGAGGCGCTGCGCCGCGGACACGCGATTTTGCAACGTGAGGCAGCGGATTGAGCACCATGGAGACGCAGCGCATTGCCACCCTGGCCCGACCCGCCGGCCTGCCCTTTCACATCGGCAAGATCGGGCATGTGGTGTTCCACGTCCGTGATCTCGAAGCCTCGGCGCGCTTCTATACGCAGGTGCTCGGCTTCACGGTTTCGGACGTCTATGACGATTCGATGATGCCGGGTGGTGCCGTGTTTATGCGCTACGGCACCGACCATCACGGCGTGGCGCTGTTCCAGGCGAGTGGCGAGTGGCGCGAAGGCACCGGCATCAACCATGTCGCCTTCGAGCTCGGCTCGCTTGATGAAGTAGTGCGGGCGCGCGACCATCTGCGCGCGAACGGCGTGACGATCGACTTCGAGGGGCGCCGCCGGGCCGGCTGCCAGATCGCCGTCGAGTTCCGCGACCCCGACGGGCATCATCTCGAGCTCTACTGGAACATCGACCAGATCGGCACCAATGCCCGCGCGCGACCGGCCGAGGAATGGAAGGGCGCGCACAGCCTCAGGGAGGCCATCGCCAACCCGGTCCGCGGGCAGGACACCACACTCGCCGACCGGACGCTCGCCCCGTGACAGCTTCCGGCGCTATACTCCGGCGCGCATGGGATATTGGGGCAAGATCATCGGCGGCGCCGCCGGCTTCATGATGGGCGGCCCGATGGGCGCGGTGTTCGGGGCAGCTCTCGGCCACGCCGCCGACAACGGCTCCATCTCCGGCTTCGGCGTGATGCCGCAGGCATTGCTGAGCCCGGCGCGCATCGCCGCGATGCTGGGCCGCAAGGACCAGGTATTCGCGATCTGCGTTGTGGTTCTGTCGGCCAAGCTCGCCAAGTGCGACGGCCCGGTGCGGCGGGCCGAGGTGGACGCCTTCAAGCGCCAGTTCCGCATCCCGCCGCAGGCGACGCACGATGTCGGTCGGCTGTTCGACCAATCCCGCGATTCACCGGACGGGTTCGAGAGCTACGCCGACCAGCTCGGCGAAAGCTTCGCCGACAACCGGTTGATGCTGGAAGACGTGCTCGCCTCGCTGTTTGCGATCGCGCAAGCCGACGGGCCGGTGAACCAGGCCGAGTGGCGGTTCCTCTCGCGGGTTCACTCCGGCTTCGGTCTCGATCAGGCGGCTTGGGACCGCGCCCGCGGTGCCGCGCCGCGTATGCCGCGCACGCGGGCCGACGAGCCCGATCCCTACACCGTGCTGGGTGTGCCCCGCGCGGCCGATGCCGCCGAGTTGCGCGCGGCGTGGAAGCGCCTGATGCGCGAAAACCACCCGGACAGCCTGGCCGCGCGCGGCGTGCCGCCCGAGTTCATCGCGCGCGCCAGTGACAAGGTGGCCCGCATCAACGCCGCCTGGGACCGGATCAAGCGCGAGCGCGGCCTGTGAGCCTGGTGGCGGTTCGCGAGCTGCCGAGCCCCAATCAGGACGAGCGGCCCGCCGGGATGCCGATCGACATGCTGATCCTGCACTATACCGGCATGAAGACCGCGCAGGCGGCGCTCGACCGGCTGCGCGACCCCGAGGCGCGGGTCTCCTCGCATTATGTCGTGGACGAGGGCGGCACCGTGTTCCGGCTGGTGCCCGAGGAACGGCGCGCCTTTCATGCCGGCATTTCCTACTGGCGCGGCCACACGAACCTGAACGGACGCTCGATCGGCATCGAGATCGTCAATCCGGGCCACGAATGGGGCTATCGCGACTTCCCGGTGCTGCAGCTTTCCGCCGTCTGCGATCTTTGCCTAGAGATTATGTCGCGCCACCCGATCCCGCAGCGCAACGTGGTCGCGCACAGCGACGTCGCGCCCGACCGCAAGGAAGACCCGGGAGAACGGTTCGACTGGGAGGGTTTCGCCCGCAACGGCGTCGGCATGTGGCCAGAGGATTGTCCCGACCTCGGCACCGGCGGCGCGGTGCGCGACGCGGCGAGTCTCCGCGACGTGCGCCGCGCACTGCGTGATATCGGCTACGACGTGCCGCCGGAAGGCGCGCTCGACCCGGCGCTCGCCACGGTGCTGCGCGCCTTCCAGCGCCATTGGCGCCCGGAGGCAGTCACCGGCCAAGCGGATGCCGGAACGCTGGCGCGGCTGCTGGCGGTTGCGCGGCTCGTGAGCTGAACGGAGGCGGCGCTACGCACCGACATCCGTGCCGGCATAGAGGCTGGCAAGCGGGGTCGAGAACCGGTGCGTTCCAGCACGAGCGCGCCGTCATTTAGGGTGGTGAACTGCTGCGGCCATTGGTCGCCCGAGCCCCAGGCAAGGGACTGCGCAACCGTCATCCAGACCGGCAGACCGGAAGCCTTGCTGCGGCTGACATGCGGCTAACCCACTCCTGGGGGATATGGAGCGCGGCTCACGGCGCGCGCAACACCTACAATATCCGTCGCGGATCGAGCGCGTCGCGCAGGCCGTCGCCCACGAAGTTGATGGCGAGCACGGTGATGAAGATCGCCCCGCCCGCGAACAACGCCCAGTGCGGCGCGATGTCCAGATAATCCTTGGCGTCGTAGAGGATGCGGCCCCAGGTCGGGATGTCGGGCGGGAAGCCGAGGCCGAGGAACGACAGCGTCGACTCGGCGATGATCGCATCCGCCACATAGATCGTCGCCGCCACGATCACCGGCCCCATCGCGTTCGGCAGGATGTGCTTCGTGACCTGCCGCCGGGTGGAGGCACCGAGCGCGCGGGCCGCTTCTACGAACTCCTTTTCCCGCAGCGAGAGGAACTGCGCGCGCACCAGCCGCGCCACCGCCATCCAGCGGAACCCGCCGATCACGATGACGATCAGCAGGAATGTGCCCACCTGCGCGCCCATAATCTTCGTCAGCGTGTCGCGGAACAGGTAGATGATCAGCAGCAGCAGCGGGAGCTGCGGCAGCGAGAGAAACAGGTCGGTCAGCCACATCAGCCCGGCGTCCACCATCCCGCTCGAGACGCCCGCGACCGCGCCCACCAGCACGCCGACGATCACGGCGACCCCCATCGCCACCAGCCCGACGGCGATCGAGATACGCCCGCCATAGAGCATCCGAGCGAGCAAATCCTGGCCGAGATCGTCGGTGCCGAGAGGGTGCGCGGCACTCGGGCCAGCCAGATGCGCGGCGAAGTCGATGTCGTTGATCGGCACGGTCCAGATGAACGGGCCGATGCCGACCGCGAGGATCATCAGCACCAGAACGACGCTGCTGACCATCGCGAGCCGGTGCCGGCGGAACCGCCGCCAGGCTTCCCGGCCCGGGGTCTCGAGGCGCGGCTCGGCCGGCCGCGCCGGGTTGCCGGCCGTCTCAGCTGTAAGAGACACGGGGATCGAGCCAGCCGTAAAGCAGATCGGCGATCAGGTTGAAGGCGATCACGAGGCAGGCGAAGATGAACGTCACCGCCATTATCACCGGCGTGTCGTTGGCGAGGATGGACGAGATCAGCAGGGACCCGATACCCGGCACGCGGAAAATCTGCTCGGTCACGATCGCGCCGCCGAAGACGGTCGGCAACTGGAGCGCGATTAGCGTCACCACAGGGATCAGCGCGTTGCGTACGATGTGGCGCAGTACCACCGCCCGCTCCTTCAGTCCCTTGGCGCGCGCGGTAGTGACGTGATCAACACGGATCGCGTCGAGCACCGAGGCGCGCACGAACCGCGTCCATGACGCGCCCTGGAATAGTCCCAGCACCATCACCGGCATGATCGCCTGCTTGATGTGCAGCCAGACCCCGAGCAGCCCTGGGGTGGAGATGTCGGCCCGATAGACGAACGGCAGCCAGTCGAGCTGGATGCTGAAGATCAGGATCAGCACGAGCCCGGTGAAGAAGGTCGGCAGCGAGAAGCCGATGAAGGCGAATGTGCTGGCGATCTGGTCGAACAGCGAATAGGGCCGGATCGCCGCGTAGATGCCGACCGGCAGCGCCACCGCCAGCGCCAGCACCTGCGAGGCGCCGATCACCGCAAGCGTCGTCGGCAGGCGCTGCAGGATCAACTGGTCCACGTCGACGCGGCTGACGAACGAAAACCCCCAGTCTCCGTGCAGCATCGCCATCAGCCAATGCCAGTAACGCAGCATGATCGGGTCATTCAGCCCGAATTTCTGCCGCAGCGCCTCGGCCACCGCCGGGGGCACGGCGGGGTTGGACGCCAGATCGCCGAAGGGATCGCCCGGCGCCAGCGCCAGAATCGTGTATAGCACCAGGCTGATGCCGAGCAGGCTCGGGATCGCGATCAGCAGCCGGCGGACGATGTAGCGGGTCACGCCTTAATCGTGCGCGCGGATCACGTGCGATACCAGTCCTTCAGCGCCCACATGTCGTTGTCCCAGCCGCTGAGCCGCACCTGGAGATTGTTCTTCACGCCAGCGACGCCCGGCCGGTAGACCACCGGGATCACGACGACATCGTTGATCACCATGTCGTTCATCTTGATGAACAGCGCCGCCCGCTTGACCGGATCGAGCTCGGCGTCGGCGGCCTTCCACAACGCGTCGTAATCCGGGTTCTGCCAGCGTGTGATGTTGCGCCCGGCCCATTTGTTGCTCTTCTGTGCCACCTCCCAGGACACGAACTGGAGCATGAACTGGCCCGGATCGGGCTGCGTCATGGTCGTCGTGTACATCTGGATGTCGCTATAGAAGTGCGTATACGTATCCGGGTTCGCGACGTCGGAGGAGAAGAACACCGAGGCGGTGACGGCTTTCAGCTCCATGCTGATACCCGCCTTCTGCGCCGCTTGCTTGACGATCTGCTGATTCTGCTGGCGCGGCGCGTTGACCGAGGTCTGATAGACCACGTGCAGCTTCACGCCGTTCTTTTCGCGGGTGCCGTCGGCACCTGGTTTCCAGCCGGCATCCTCGAGCGTTTTCGCCGCCTTGCCCACATCGAACACGAACGAGGTGTCCTTCGAGCGGTAGCGTTCGGGATTGTTGAGGAAGTTGGCGGTAGCGATGCCCGCCGGGCCATAGATGTATTCATGCACCGCGTTGCGGTCGACCAGCATGTTCATCGCCTGCCGCACCGCCGGGTCGCTGAAGAACGGGTGCTTGGTGCCGAGAGCCGAACGCTGCCCGTCCACCTCCTTCCACGGGTCGGTGAAATTGATCTGGATGTGCTCGATATTGCCACCAGGAATGATCTCGATCCGGCCCTGGCCTGCTTTCACCAGCCGCTGCAGGATCTCGTTTTCGACCTGGAGGTTCCAGGCATAGTCGTATTCACCCGATTGCAGCACCGCGCGCGCCGCCGAAACGGCATCGCCGCCGCCCTTCATCTCGATCGTGTCGAAATAGGGCCGGTTCGGCTCGTGATAATTCGGATTGAGCTTGCCGCTCACCATATCGCCCGGGCGGAACTCGACGAACATGTAAGGGCCGGTGCCGATCGGGGCGAGGTTGGCAGGCGCCTGACGCGAATTGGCGCCCTTGTAGTCGCCGAAAGCATGCTGCGGCAGGATCATCCCGCGCGCGCCCACGAACGCATCGGCCCAGTATGGCGTCGGCCTCGGAAACTCGATCTTGACCGTGTAGTCGTCGAGCTTGCTGACCTTGATGTCCTTGTAGGTGGCGATGTCGTACGCGGCAGTCGCCGGGTCGGCGCAATAGGCGGCGGTGAACACGCAGTCATCGGCGGTGAACGGCTTGCCATCGTGCCAGGTGACGCCCTTCTTCAGCTTCCAGGTCACGGATTTCCCGTCCTCGGCAAGCAGCCCGTTCTCCACCGTCGGGATCGATGCGGCGAGGATCGGGACGAGGTTGCCGTCTGGGTCCCAGCCGGCCAGCGGCTCGTAGAAGATGCGCGAGGCTTCCTGGTCCTTGGTGCCGACCGCGAAGTGCGGGTTGAGCAGGGTGGGCGCCTGCCACCAGAGCACGCGCAATGGCCCCCCGCCGCCGCGCTTGGTCGGCTTGTAGTCGAACGGGGTGGCCTCGGCGGCGAGGCCGGAATGGACCAGCATCTGCGTGGCGAGCGGAGCGGTGAGCCCGAGGGCCACCATCCGCGCGATGAACGCCCGGCGCGGCAGCTTGCCGGCACGGACATCGGCGATCAAGCCGCGCAGGTCTTCCTCATCCATCGTCGATCTCCCAGTGTCCCTGTCCTCCCCGGCGCCGCGGCCAGGGCTGTTCTTGGCGCGATGCTATGCCGGCGCAGTGAACCAGACAATCCGACCTCGCCCGGACGCCGGGTGGTTCAGGACCGATACCAGTCGTTGAGGTTCCACAAATCGTTGTCCCAGCCGCTCAGCGCGACATACATCCGGCTTCGGCACCGGACCTTAGAGCGTGCCGCCCGATCCCACTCAGGAGAAACTGCCGCCGTTGCGCCATTGACCCCGGCCGCGCCGACACGCACATCTTCGCCCGCCAGACGGCCGGACGGCCGCCGGTCCCGGCCTCGGCCGGGGCTGGAGGAAAGTCCGGGCTCCACGGGAACACGGTGCCGGCTAACGGCCGGCGGGGGCGACCCCAGGGAAAGTGCCACAGAAAGCAAACCGCCCGCCCCGCCTTCCGCGCGGCAGGCAAGGGTGAAAGGGTGCGGCAAGAGCGCACCGCGCCCCCGGTAACGGGGGCGGCACGGTAAACCCCACCGGGAGCAAGACCGAATAGGGGCGGCCGGCTGAGCCGTCGCGAGACGGCGGACGCAAGGGCGTTCCCGCCCCGCCGCCCGGGTTGGTCGCGCGAGGCGCGCCGCGAGGCGCGTCCCAGAGGAATGGCCGTCCCGCGCCCCAGGGCGCGGACAGAACCCGGCTTACAGGCCGTCTGGCGGTTCCCCCCCCGGCTTCGATTTCGCGCGCAACCACTCGCGCGCGCATGCGGCGTGCGGCCCGCAATTCCTTTGACGCCCATGATTGCCCATGCTATCCCATATCGTCCCACGACGGCGTGATCCGGTCGGAACGACGGGCGGCAGAGAGGGGTAGCGCCGCGAGCAACGCGAAGGGCGAGCGGTCGGATGACCCAATTCCTGGGCACCCACCAGAACAGGCTGGACGCCAAGGGCCGCGTGTCGGTGCCCGCACCGTTCCGCGCCGCGCTGCGCACCGGTGGTGAACCGGGGGGCGGCGGTCAGCTCGTGCTGCGGCCCTCGCACAAGCATCCCTGCATCGAGGGATGGCCGGTCGCAGAGTTCAACGCGCTCGCCGCGCCGCTCGACAGACTCGATCTGTTCAGTGAAGAACACGATGACTTGGCGAGCACGCTTTATGCGGACGCTTTTCCAGCCGACATCGACAAGGAGGGCCGCATCGTCCTGCCCGACAGCCTGGTTGCCTATGCCGGCCTGAGCGAGGCCGTGGTGTTCATGGGCCTCGGGCGCATCTTCCAAATCTGGGAGCCGGCGGCGGCCGAGCGGCGGCGAGCCGAAGCGCGCGAACGGGCGCGCAGCCGTGGCCTCACGCTCCCCGGGAATGTCCCTCCGTGAGCGGCACGGCCCATATTCCTGTCATGTGCAATCAGATGCTGAAGCTGCTCGCCCCGCGCGATGGCGGCAGCTATCTCGACGGCACGTTCGGCGGCGGCGGCTACGCACGGGCGATCCTGGAGGCCGCGCGCTGCACGGTGTGGGCGATCGACCGCGACCCCGAGGCGATCGCGCGCGGCGCCGAACTTGCGGCCCGTTTCGCGCCGCGCCTGCATCTCCTGCACGGCTCGTTCGGCGCCATGCTGGAACTCGCCGCGGCGCACGGGATCGCCGCGCTCGACGGCGTGGTGCTCGATCTCGGCGTCTCCTCCTTCCAGCTCGATGATCCGGCGCGCGGTTTCTCCTTCCGCACGGACGGGCCGCTCGACATGCGTATGAGCCGCACCGGTCCCACCGCCGCCGACCTCGTGAACCGGCTGACGGAAAGGGAGCTTGCCAACCTCCTGTTCGAGCTCGGCGAAGAGCGCGCCTCGCGCCGCATCGCCCGTGCCATCGTCGCGGCCCGCGCCGAGGCGCCGATCGCCACCACCGGGCGTCTCGCGGCGATCATCCGCTCGGTGCTGCCGCCCGACCGTTCGGGTATCGACCCTGCCACCCGCAGCTTCCAGGCGCTGCGTATCCGCGTGAACGACGAACTCGGCGAGATCAGGCGCGGGCTCGACGCGGCGGCGCGGCTGCTCGCACCCGGCGGGCGGCTGGTGGTGGTCGCGTTTCACTCGCTCGAGGACCGCATGGTGAAGCGGTTCGCCGCTGACCTCGCGGGGCGCGCGCCGGCCCCTTCGCGGCATGACCCGCGCGGCCTGCTGCGCCGGGCCCGGCCGCGCTACCGCCTGCTCACCCCGCGCGCCATGCGCCCGGCCGCCGCCGAGATCGCCGCCAATCCGCGCGCCCGCAGCGCGCGGTTGCGCGCGCTCGAACGCCTGCCCGCCGTCGAGGCCGCGCCATGATACGTCCGATCACCGTCCTGACGTTCGGGCTCGCCTGCGGCGCCGGGCTCTATCTCTACCAAACCAAGCACCGCGTCCGCCTGCTCGACGACGCCATCTTGCAGACCGTGCATGAGACCGAGCAGGTGCGCGAACAGGAGCGCGTCCTGCGGGCTCAGTGGACCTTGCTCGACCAGCCCGACCGGCTGCAGACGCTCGCCACGCAGTTTCTCTCGCTCCAGCCCACCAAGCCGGCGCAGTTCACGACGGAGGCCGATCTGGACGCACGCCTGCCCGCGGTCGCGCAGCCCAAGCCGCCCGCGCCGCCCGATGCAGCGCCGGTCGCAATCCCGGAGAGCACGCCGGTCGCCGCCGCCCCCACGCCGCCGGAGCGCAAGCCGGCCGAGCTCGCGCTGGTGGCGCCGCCCCGCGCCGCGGAACATCCCCAAGCCCGCGCCGAGGAACACCCGCGCCCGCCCGAGCGCACCGACGAACCCGCGCATCCGCTCGTCGGTGCGCCGCAACCACCGCGTCCCGCCCCGCCGCAGCTCGTGGCCGCACGGACGCGCCCGGCACCGCCGGCGCCCGTGCCCTACGTGCAGCCGCAATTCGCGCGGCCGGTGCTGCAGGCCGCCGCGCCCGTGCCGCGCTATGCGGCATCCGCCCCGGCCCAGGTGGGCTATGGCGGCGGCTCCCTGCTCGGCATGGCCCGTTCCGCGGCGCCGCCACCACCCGCCCCGGCGCCGATGCCGGCCTGGACCGACTGGAACCGCTGAGCCGCCATGACGGACGCGTCCGGCACCGAACCGCCCGACCCCGCCAGCGCCCCAGGGCAAGCGGGGCGTCCCGCCCCGGCCCGTCGCACAGGCGCGCCGCGCGTGGGCGATGCCGTGCCGCGGATGGAGACGGTGCGGGTGACGGCGCCCGATCTCCATCGCCGCGCTGTGCTGGAAAGGACCCGCGCCCGTCTCGTGTTCACCGCCGCCGGGTTCGCGGTGCTGTTTCTTGCGGTGGTCGGGAAGCTGATGGACGCCACCATCATCGACCCGCTGAAGCCGCACCGCCCCGAACCCAAGGTCACGGCCCTCGTCACGGAGAAGAAGCCGCTCGATCTCGAGCCTCAGATCCGCCGCGCCACCATCACCGACCGCAACGGCCAGATCCTGGCCGTTTCGCTGCCGACGATCGACGTGTTCGCCGATCCCCGTCAGGTGATGGACCCGGCTGAGAACGCGCGGAAGCTGAAATCGGTGCTGCCGGAGCTCGACGAGAAAGTCGCCGAGGAGCGGCTGTCCGAAACCACCAAGCAATTTGTCTATATCGCGCGCCGCATCACGCCGCAGGAAGAGGTGGCAGTCAACGATCTTGGCATCCCCGGGATCGATTTCCAGACCGGTGAGGAGCGCCACTACCCGATGGGTCGGGTGGCGGCTCATGTGCTGGGCGGCGTCGACGTCGACGAGCACGGCATTGCCGGCGTGGAGAAATGGTTCGACAAGCGGCTCACCAGCGACCACACGCCGCTGCGCCTGTCGCTCGACGTCCGTATCCAGGCGGTCGTACGCGAGGAGGTCGAATCAGCGGTCGAGGAGTTCAAGGCGCTCGGCGGCGCCGGGATCGTGATGGACGTGAACACCGGCGAGGTGCTCGCGATGGTCAGCCTGCCGGATTACGACACCGCCGATCTCGGCCACGCCACCGAGGACGAGCGTTTCAACCGCGCCGCCAGCGGCGCCTACGAGCCGGGCAGCACCTTCAAGTTGCAGACGGCGGCGATGGCGCTGGACGACGGAGTAATCCACATCTGGGACGTGTTCGATACCGTTCATCCGATCCATATCGGCCGGTTCACGATCACCGATTTCGAGCCCGAGCACCACGACATGGCGGTGCCGGAGCTGATTGCGGTCTCCTCCAATATCGGCGCCTCGCACATCGCGCTCGATGTCGGCGGCGAGCGCCAGCGCGCCTGGTTGCAGAAGCTCGGCTTCTTCCGCCGCTCGCCCATTCAGTTGCCGGAGGCGGCGCCGCCGATCGTGCAGCCGGCATCAAGATGGAAGACGGCGACAATCATGACCGTCTCGTTCGGCAACGGCATCGCTGTGACGCCCACCCAGCTCATCGCCGGCACCGCAGCGCTGATCGACGGCGGCATTTGGCATCCGGCGACCTTGCTCGCGCTGCCGCCCGGCCAGGAGCCGCCGGGCGAGCGCGTCGAGCAGCCGGAAACCTCGGCGATCATGCGAAAGCTGATGCGCCTCGTGGTCACGCAGGGCACCGGCAAGCCTGCCGAACTGCCGGGCTACCTGATCGGGGCCAAGACGGGCACATCGCAGAAGGTCGGCAAGGGCGGCTACAAGCTGCACGCCAACCTGAGCTCGATGATCGCGGCGTTCCCGATGACGGCGCCAAAGTACATCGTATACGTGATGCTGGACACGCCGCACGCGGACAAAACGACCTACGGCTTCACCACCGGCGGCTGGACGGCGGGGCCGGCGGTCAAGCGCATCATCTCGCGCATCGGCCCGATGCTCGGCGTGATGCCGTTCACGCCGCAAGAACTCCCGGCGCTGGAAGCGCAGCTCTATCTGCCGCTGGCACCGGCCCGGCCGCCCGGCGCGCCGCCGCCACCGCCGCGCGACGCGCTGGTTGCCTCCGATGCCCATGTGCCCGCCGCCGTTCGTCAGGTGCGCGGGACCAAGGCGGAGGAGGTGCTGCCGACGCACCGCCTCGCCCAGCCGGCCCGCCGCGAGGCAGTGGCGCCGTCCGCGCCGATTATCCGCGCATCCGCGACGGAGGCACCGCTTGCGCCTCGCTGACCTCTTGCCCCGGCTCGACCCGCCCCCAGAATGGCGTGATGCCGCCGGCTTGGAGGTCAGCGGCATCAGCGCCGACAGCCGCCGCATCGCGCCCGGCATGATTTTCGCCGCCCTGCCGGGGACGAAGGCGGATGGCCGCGCCTTCATCGGCGAGGCGGCGGCGCGGGGAGCGGTGGCCGTGCTGGCCCCGTCCGGCACCGTCCGGCCCGCCGGAGTTCCGCGGCTGCCGCTTCTGGAAGATCCAGCGCCGCGCCGCCGCCTCGCCCAGCTCGCCGCCCTGTTCGCCGGCCCCCAGCCAACCTGGATCGCCGCCGTCACGGGCACCAACGGCAAGTCGAGCACGGTCGATTTCCTTCGCCAGATTTGGGCGCTTTCCGGCGCGCAAGCCGCCAGTCTCGGCACGCTCGGCGTGCAGGCGCCCGGCTTCGCGCCGGGTCCAGGCCTCACCACGCCCGACCCCGAGACGCTTGCCGCGCTGCTCGCGGAACTCGCCCGTGCGGGCATCACCCATGCCGCGATGGAAGCCTCCTCACACGGGCTCGACCAGTACCGGCTGGACGGGGTGCGCCTCGCCGCCGCCGGATTCACCAACCTGACGCGCGATCATCTCGACTATCACGGCACCGAAGCAGCCTACCGCGCCGCCAAGCTGCGGCTCTTTGGCGAGCTTCTGCCCGCCGGCGCCCCGGCGGTCGCCAACGCCGACATGGACCCGGTGACGCTTGCGGCGCTGCGCGCGATCGCGGCCCGTCGAGGGCTCGACCTCCGCACGGTGGGCGAGCGGGGTGAGACAATCCGGTTGCTCCGCACCCGGCCCCGCGCGGGCGGGCAGGAACTCGACGTCGCGGTCGGTCGCGCGCAACGCACCCTTGTGCTGCCGCTGGTCGGCCGCTTCCAAGCCGACAACGCCCTGCTCGCCGCCGCGCTCGCCGAGGCGCTCGGCGACGGCGCGGCGCTCGACCGCCTACCCGCCCTGCGCGGCGTGCGCGGCCGGATGGAGCTTGCGACGGTGCTCGCCAACGGCGCCGCCGTTTATGTGGACTATGCCCACACACCGGACGCGCTGGTGCGGTTGCTGACCGCGCTCCGTCCCCACACCGCCGGACGCCTGCATGTCGTGTTCGGCGCGGGCGGCGACCGCGACCCCGGCAAGCGCCCGCTGATGGGTGCTGCGGCCGCCCGCTTCGCGGACGTCGCGACCGTCACCGACGACAATCCACGCAGCGAGCCCCCTGCCGCGATCCGCGCCGCCATCCTCGCCGCCTGTCCCGGCGCCGCCGAGATCGGGGACCGCGCCCGCGCGATCGAAGCCGCGATGAACGCGCTCCGCCCAGGCGACGTGCTCGTCGTCGCCGGCAAGGGCCACGAGCAGGGACAGATTGTCGGCGGCGTGACGCTCCCGTTCGACGATGCGGAGGTCGTGCGCCGCCTCGCCGGCACCTGGAACAAAGCGGCATGAGCGCGCTCTGGACCGCCGCCGACCTCGCGCGCGCGACCGCAGGTGCTTTCACGGGCCCTTCCTTCGACGCCGCGGGCGTTTCCATCGACACCCGCACGCTCGCGCCCGGCGATCTGTTCGTCGCTCTGCGCGGCGAAACCGGCAACGGCCACGACTATATCACCACCGCCTTCGCCAAGGGCGCGGCGGGCGCATTGGCGCATCGCGCCGTCCCTGGCCCGGTGCTGTTGGTAGAGGACACGCTTTCCGGCCTGACCCGGCTCGGCGCCGCCGGCCGCGCGCGGTTCGGCGGGCGGCTGGTCGCCGTCACCGGCAGCGTCGGCAAGACCACGACCAAGGAGATGCTGCGCGCGATCCTGTCGGCCGAGGGGGCCACCCATGCCGCCGTCGCCTCCTACAACAATCATTGGGGCGTGCCGCTGACGCTCGCGCGCCTGCCGCAAACGGCCGCGTTCTGCGTGGCCGAGATCGGTATGAACCGGCCGGGCGAGATCGCCCCCCTCTCCTGCCTCGCCCGCCCGCATGTGGCGCTGATCACGGCGATCGGGTCCGCGCACATCGGCAATCTCGGCAGCATCGAGGCCATCGCCCGCGAGAAGGCCACCATCGCTGCTGGCCTCGAGCCGGGCGGCGTGGCGGTGCTGCCCGCGGACACGCCGCACCTGCCCCTGCTCGCCCTAGCCGCCCGCGCGGCCGGGGCGCGGATCGTCACGTTCGGGCACGCCGCCGATGCCCGTCTGCTCGCCGCCGAAAGCGATGCGGAAGGCGTCTGGCTCGAAGCGCGGATCGGCGGGGAGCGCGTGGAAACGCGGCTCGGAGCACCCGGCGCGCACATGGCCTCCAACGCGCTCGCGGCCATTGCTGCCGCTGCTTCGCTCGGGATCGATCCGGCGCGGGCCGCCGCCGCGCTCGCCGGCTTCGCCGCCGTCGCCGGCCGGGGCGCGCGCCGGCACATCGCCGTGCCCGGCGGGGCGGCGCTTCTGATCGACGAGAGCTACAATGCCAACGGCGCCTCGGTGCGCGCCGCGCTGGAGGTGCTGGCGCTGCAGCCGGCCGCGCGGCGGATCGCCGTGCTCGGCGAGATGCTGGAGCTGGGCGAAGCGGGACCGGCGGAGCACGCCGCCCTGGCGGAACCGGCGGCTCGCGCCGCCGACCTGGTTTTCACATGCGGTCCTCTCATGCGGGGCCTATACGACCGGCTCCCTCCCGGCCGGCGCGGCGCGCACGAGACGGATGTGGAGGCGCTGGCACCGGTCGTCGCACGCACGGTGCGGGCCGGTGACGCCATTCTGGTCAAGGGCAGCCTAGGCAGCCGGATGCGGCTGGCGGTTTCCGCGCTCGACCATCTCGCGGAGACGGTTTGATGCTGTACGACCTCGCTCAGCCGCTCGCCAGCCATTTCATCCTGTTCAACCTGTTTCGCTACATCACCTTCCGCTCGGGCGCGGCGTGCCTGACGGCGCTCGTCGTCAGCTTCGTCATCGGCCCGGCGCTCATTCAATGGCTCCGCGTCAAGCAGCGGCAGGGCCAGCCGATCCGGCTGGATGGGCCGGAGCGCCATCTGCTCGAGAAGCAGGGCACGCCGACGATGGGGGGCGTGCTGATCCTGCTCGCCTGGCTGATCTCGACCCTGCTCTGGGTCGATCTGCGCAACCAGTATGTCTGGGCGGCGATGTTCGTCACCCTTGGCTACGGGCTCCTTGGCTTCGCCGACGACTATCTCAAGGTTTCGAAGCGCAACCATAAGGGCGTGCCGGGGCGGGTGAAGCTCGGCGTGCAGGGTGTGATCGGGCTGCTCGCCGCCTTCTGGCTGATGCGGACCACCGACGGCACGCTGGGCGATGCGCTGGCGGTGCCGGTGTTCAAGGACTTCCTGATCCATTTCGGCTGGTTCTTTCCCGTCTGGGGCATGTTCGTGATGGTCGGCGCGTCGAACGCCGTGAACCTCACCGACGGGCTGGACGGCCTGGCGATCGTGCCCAGCATGATCACCGCCGGCGTCTTGACCTTGATCGCCTACCTCGTCGGCAACCGCATCTTCGCCGATTACCTCCAGCTCCATCCGGTGCCGGGTGCCGGCGAGCTTGCCGTGTTCTGCTCGGCGCTGATCGGCGCCGGCATGGGCTTTCTCTGGTTCAACGCCCCGCCGGCGGCGGTGTTCATGGGCGACACCGGCAGCCTCGCGCTCGGCGGCGCACTCGGCGCGGTCGCCGTCGCCTCCAAGCACGAGATCGTCCTGATGATCACGGGCGGACTGTTCGTGGTCGAGACCGTGTCGGTGATCATTCAGGTGTTCTGGTTCAAGCGGACCGGCAACCGCGTGTTCCTGATGGCCCCGCTCCACCACCATTTCGAAAAGAAGGGCTGGGCGGAGCCCACCATCGTCATCCGCTTTTGGATCATCTCGATGATCCTCGCCCTGATCGGGCTGGCGACGCTGAAGATCAGATGAGCCGCTTTCCGCCCGATCTGTTCGCCGGCTCCCGCTTCGCCGTCGTCGGCCTCGGCCGCAACGGCCTGCCGGTCGCGCGCGCCCTGCTGGCGATGGGGGCGGAGGTCATCGCCTGGGACGACAACGAGTCCGCCCGCTCCTCATCCGGCGCGGCATTCGCCGCGCCAGCCTTTCCCGCAAGCGGGAGAGGCGCACAGAATCGCCTCTCCCGCTCCGCCGGAGACATCGGCCCGACGCAAGCCTGGCCGGATGAGGGCGTGCACCTCGAAATCCGCGAGCCCGCCCCGCAGGACCGCCTCGACGCCCTCATCCTCTCCCCCGGCATCCCGCACTGCCTGCCCGCCCCACACAGGCTCGCTCGGCGCGCGCGCGAGGCAGGCTGGCCGATCCTCTCCGACGCCGAACTGCTCTACCGTGCCGTCCGCAAATCCGGCTCGCGCGCCCGCCTCGCCGGCATCACCGGCACCAACGGCAAGTCCACCACTACCGCCCTGCTCGCCCACATGCTGAGCGAAGCCGGCATCCCGAACGCGGCCGGCGGCAATCTCGGTACCCCCGCCCTCGCCCTTCCGCTCCTGCCGGATGGCGGTGTCTACGCGCTCGAAATGTCGAGCTACATGTTGGAGCGAATCGCCACGCTCCGTTTCGATGCCGCGGCGATGCTCAATCTTAGCCCGGACCATCTGGATCGCCACGGCGACCTGGCCCGGTATCTGGCGGCGAAGCGCGCCATTTTCGCGGGCCAGCAAGTGGGCGACCTAGCCGTGGTCGGCACCGACGACGAACCGAGCCGCCTGACCGCCGCCTGGCTCGCCACCCGGCCCGCGCGGGTCGTCACCGTATCCGAAACCGGCCCGCCGCTCGCCGACGCCCCGGCACTGCCCGGCCCGCACAACGTGCAGAACGCCGCCGCCGCCGCCGCCATGGCGCGACATTTCGGCGCTCCGGACGCCGCGATCGCCCGCGCGCTCGCGAGCTTCCCCGGACTACCGCACCGCCAGCAGATGCTCGGCCGCGCGGGCGGCATCGCCTTCGTCAACGACAGCAAGGCGACCAACGCCGATTCGGCGGCGCGCGCGCTCGCCTGCTATCCGCGCGTGGTCTGGATCGCGGGCGGGATCGCCAAGGAAGGCGGCATCGCACCCCTGGCGCCGCTTTTTCCGCGCGTCGCCCATGCCGTGCTGATCGGCCGCGACGCGCCCCTGCTCGCCGCCACCCTCGCCGCGCACGGCGTCTCGCACGAGGTGGTGGGCACGCTGGAGCGCGCCGTCCCGGCCGCGCTCGCCGCCGCCCGCCGGAGCGGCGTGCCAGTGGTGCTGCTCTCCCCGGCCTGTGCGAGCTTCGACCAGTTCAGCGGCTTCGACGCCCGCGGCGACCGCTTCGCCGCCCTGGTCGCCGCTCTGCCCTGCGAGCGGGCCGCCTGATGCCCACGCTGTCGCGCACCGACACCTCCGTGCTCGGCCGCTGGTGGTGGAGCGTGGATCGCTGGACGCTCGGCGCGGTGGGCCTGCTGATCGGCTTCGGCTACATCCTGATCCTGGCGGCGAGCCCCGCCGTCGCGGTGCGGATCGGCGATCCGCGCAACGCGCTCATCATCAAGCAGGTGGCCTTCCTCGCTCTGGCGGGCGCCATCGTTTGCGGCGTCTCGCTCCTGTCGCCGCGCAATATCCGCCGCCTTGCCGTGATCGGTTGCATCATGGCGCTTGCTTTGACGGCGGCGACGCTCGTGATCGGCGTCGAGATCAAGGGCGCGCGCCGCTGGATCGCGCTGCCGGGCCTTTCCTTGCAGCCGAGCGAGTTCCTGAAGCCCTGCTTCGCCGTCCTCGGCGCGTGGCTGATCGCGGAATCGCACCACACGCGTGGCTTTCCCGGCCGCCTGGTCGCCGCGGGCATCTACCTGATGATCGTGGCGCTTTTGAAGGAGCAGCCGGACATCGGGATGACGGCGGTCATCACCGCCGTGTTCTTCGCCCAGCTTTTCGTCGACGGCCTCAACCTTTTCTTCGTCGGCATCGGCATAGCGGGCATCGGCGCGGCGGCGGTTGGTGCCTACACCCTCTTTCCGCACGTGCAGGCGCGCGTGCAGGAGTTCCTGCACCCACACGATCTCAGCAAGGCTTATCAGGTCACGACCGCTCTCGAAGCCTTCGGCAATGGCGGGCTGCTGGGACGCGGCCCCGGCGAGGGCCGGGTGAAGGACGTGCTGCCGGACGCGCACGCCGACTTCGTCTTTGCCGTCGCAGGCGAGGAGTTCGGCATGATCGTCTGTCTCGTCATCCTCAGCCTGTTCGCCTTCATCGTCGTGCGCGGCCTGTTGCGGCTTTTGCGGGAACAGGACCTGTTCACGGTGCTCGCCTGCGCCGGCCTGCTGACCGGCTTCGGCTTGCAGGCCTTCGTCAACATGGCCTCCACGCTCGAACTGATCCCGACCAAGGGGATGACACTCCCCTTCATCTCCTATGGCGGCTCCTCAGTGCTCGCCGTCGCGCTCGCCATCGGGATGTTGCTCGCGCTCACCCGGCGCCGCTCGCGGGAGGAGTCGGCGTGACCACGCACGCCCTCACCCGGCGCGCCGAGGCGCGCCGGCCTCTCCCGCAAGCGGGAGAGGCATGCAAGCCACCTCTCCGGCTCCGCGCGAGCGGTCGCCCGCGCGAAACGCGAGCGGGTGATGGCGGCCCCATCGTCATCGTCGCCGGCGGCACGGGCGGCCATGTGTTCCCCGCCGAAGCCCTGGCCGCCGCCCTGATCGCGCGCGGGCAGCGGATCGTGCTGATGACCGATGCCCGCTCGTCGGCCCTGAGCAGCCCCGCCTTCGACGGCCGCGAACGGTTCGTGCTGAAGGGCGCCGGCATTGCGGGCCGCGGCCCGCTGCGCGCCGCCGCCGCCGCACTCTCCCTTGCCGCCGGGACGCTCGAAGCCCGGCGCGCCCTTGCCACCCTGCGCCCGGCCGCTTTGATCGCCTTCGGCGGCTACCCGTCCGTCCCGCCGGTGCTGGCCACCCGCATGCTGCGCCGCCGCCCGGCCGTTATCCTGCACGAGCAGAACGCCATTCTCGGCCGCGCCAATCGCGCCCTGGCGCGTTTCGCCGATCTGCTGGCCGTCAGTTTCCCCAAGACAGCCCGCGTGCCGGCCCGCGCAAGCACCGAGGTCACGGGCAACCCGGTCCGCCCCGCCATCGCCGCCATCCCGCCCTACGCGCCGCCCGCCGCCGAGCTGCGCCTCCTCGTCCTGGGCGGCTCGCTCGGCGCCCGGGTGTTCAGCGACATCGTTCCCGCCGCTGTCGCCGCCTTGCCCCAGCCGCTGCAGGCCCGTCTGTCGGTTGCCCAGCAATGCCGCGCTGAGGACATCGACCGCGTCCGCTCGGCCTACGCCGCCGCCGCCGTCCCGGCCGAGCTGGCGCCGTTCTTCGCCGATGTCGCCGCGCGGATCGCGGCGGCACACCTCGTCATCGCCCGCGCCGGCGCCTCCACGGTCGCCGAACTGGCGGTCGCGGGCCGGCCCGCGATTCTGGTCCCGCTCCCGCACGCGATCGACGACCACCAAAGCGCCAACGCAGGTGCGCTCGCAGGCGCCCGCGTGATCCCGCAATCCGAGTTCACCCCCGAACGGCTGGCCGAAACGCTGGCCGACGCGCTCGCGGACCAAGCCGGCCTCGCGGCAGCGGCGGCCGAGGCGCGCGCCTGCGGCCGGGCGGACGCCGCCGAACGCCTCGCCGATCTCGTCCTCTCCCTCGTCGCACAGGAGGCCCCGGCATGAGGGCCCTGCCGCTTTCCATCGGCACCATCCATTTCGTCGGCATCGGCGGCATCGGCATGTCCGGCATTGCCGAGGTGCTGCACAATCTCGGCTATCAGGTCCAAGGCAGCGACATCGCCGATTCCGCCAATGTCCGCCGGCTCCGCGAGGCGGGCATCCGCGTCGATGTGGGCCACGATCCGGCCAACCTGCGCGATGCACGCGTCGTGGTCGTCTCGACCGCCGTCAAGCGCGACAACCCCGAGGTGCTGGCCGCCCGCGCGCGCTTCATCCCGGTCGTCCGCCGCGCCGAGATGCTGGCCGAACTGATGCGCCTGCGCTGGTCCATCGCGATCGGCGGCACGCACGGCAAGACCACCACCACCAGCCTGATCGCCGCCGTGCTGGAGGGCGCGCATCTCGACCCAACCGTCATCAACGGCGGCATCGTCAACGCCTACGGCACCAATACCCGCCTCGGCGCCGGCGAATGGATGGTGGTGGAGGCCGACGAAAGCGACGGCAGTTTCCTCCGTTTGCCAGCGGTGATCGCCGTCGTCACCAACATGGACCCCGAGCATCTCGACCACTGGGGCACGCCCGAAGCGATGCTCGCGGGCTACGACCAGTTCGTCTCGAACATCCCGTTCTACGGCTTCGCCGTGCTCTGCATCGACCACCCGGAGGTGCAGCAGATGATCCCGCGCCTGTCGGACCGGCGGATCATCACCTACGGCTTCTCGCCGCAGGCCGACATCCGCGCCGACAAGCTGGTGGCCGACCGGCTCGGCTCGACCTTCGAGGTCACCTTCACCGACCGCATCCGCAACCGCTCCCGCCGCATGGGGCCATTCCGCCTGCCGATGCTCGGCAGCCACAACGTGCAGAACGCGCTCGCCGCCGTCGCCATAGCGACCGAGATGGACATCGACGACGCGACGCTCCGCAGCGCCTTCGCCGCTTTCCGCGGCGTCAAGCGCCGCTTCACCAAGACGGGCGAAGCCGGCGGCATCACCGTCATCGACGACTACGCGCACCATCCGGTGGAGATCGCCGCCGTGCTCAAGGCCGCCCGACAGGCCGGCGCGCGCGACGTGATCGCGGTCGTGCAGCCGCACCGCTTCACCCGGCTGCAATCGCTGTTCGCCGAGTTCTGCACCTGCATGAACGACGCCGGCACGGTGATCGTCGCCGACGTCTATCCGGCCGGCGAAGCGCCCATTCCGGGCGTCAACCGCGACGCGCTGGTCGATGGGATGCGCGCGCGCGGTCACCGCAGCGTCGTGCCGCTACCGAGCCCGGGGCGGCTCGCCGAGATGATCTTCGCCATCGCCAAGCCGGGCGACTTCGTGGTCTGCCTCGGCGCCGGCAACATCACCCAGTGGGCCAACGCGCTGCCGCAGGAACTCGCCGAGTTGCAGGCGGCGTCGCTTGGCCGGCGCGGGAGTGCGGCTTGATGGCCGCGCACGCCATGCCCCTGCCCCGCCTCACCGGCTCCCTCGCCAACGCCGAGGCGGCCTTCGCTGGCCTGCGCGGCCGGGTGCAGTTCGATGCCCCGCTCGCGCCCACCACCTGGTTCCGCGTCGGCGGCCCCGCCGAGGCGCTGGTGCGCCCCGCGGACGCGGCGGGCCTCGCGGCCTTCCTGGCCGCGCTGCCGCTCGAAGTGCCGGTCCGCACGCTCGGCGCCTGCTCGAACCTCATCATCCGCGACGGCGGGCTGCCCGGCGTCACGCTCCGCCTCGCGCGCGGCTTCACCGCTATCGTCCCGGAGGCGGGCGGGATCGTGGCCGGTGCTGGCGCGCTCGACGTGACGGTGGCCGAGCACGCGGCGGCCGCGGGCCTTGCCGGGCTCGAGTTCCTGTGCGGCATCCCGGGCAGCATTGGCGGCGCTGTGGCGATGAACGCCGGCGCCTATGGCGGCGACATCGCCGGCGTCCTCGACTGGGTCGAGGTGGTGACGCGCGCGGGCGTGCCGGTCCGGCTGAGTGCGGCCGACCTGGCACTCGCGTACCGCCACGCCAGCCTGCCCGAGGGCGCGGTGGTGGTCCGCGCCCGCCTGCGCGCCAGGCCGGGCGATCCGGCCATGATCGCGGCGCGGATGGCGGAGATCCGCGCCAACCGCGAGGCGACGCAGCCCATTCGCAGCCGCACCGGCGGCTCCACCTTCCGCAACCCGCCCGACATGAAGGCCTGGGAGCTGATCGACGCCGCCGGCTGCCGCGGCCTTGCCCGCGGCGGCGCCCGCGTGTCCGAGAAGCACTGCAACTTCCTGATCAACGAGGACGGCGCCACGGCGGCGGACCTGGAAGGCCTGGGCGAGGAGGTGCGCCGCCGCGTCTTCGCGATGAGCGGCGTGTCGCTGGAATGGGAAATCCACCGCATCGGCGTACCGCTCTTCCGCACGCCTTTCCCGCTCGCGGGAGAGGCCGGCGCGCAAAGCGCGCCGGGTTAGGGCGTGCGCCGATGACCCGCGTCGCAGTCCTCTACGGCGGCATCTCCGCCGAGCGCGAAGTCAGCCTCAACAGCGGGCGCCAGGTCATCCCCGCGCTCGAAAAAGCGGGCTTTGCCGTGCAGCCGATCGAGGTGCGCGACGATCTCGGCACCCTGATTGCCGCGCTGACGGAAAACCGGCCCGACGTCGTCTTCAACGCCCTGCACGGCCGCTTCGGCGAGGACGGCGTGGTGCAGGGAGTGCTCGACTGGCTCGGCATTCCCTACACCCACTCGGGCGTGCGCGCCTCCTCGCTCGCGATGGACAAACAGGCCGCCAAAGCGGTGTTCCGCGCCGCCGGATTGCCGGTCGCCCAGGGGATCGTGGTCGCCATCGAGGAACTGGAAGCGCACGACCCGCTGCCGCGCCCCTTCGTCGTCAAGCCGGTCAACGAAGGCTCCTCGGTCGGCGTGGAAATCCTCCGCCAAGGCGATAACCGCCGCGCCGAGGTGGCCCGCACCTGGCGCTTCGGCGCTCGCGCGATGGTGGAGGAATACATCCCCGGCCGCGAACTGACGGTCGGCGTGATGGGCGAGCGCGCCCTCGCCGTCACCGAGATCGAGGCGCAGGCCGGCACATTCTACGACTACGAATCCAAATACGCGGACGGCGGCTCGCGCCATGTGATTCCCGCCCGGATGCATCGCGACGCCTACGATCAGGCGATGAGCGTCGCCGTCGCCGCGCACCGGGCGCTCGGGTGCCGCGGTGCGACCCGGGCGGACTTCCGCTACGACGACAGCGCCGGCGAACCCGGCCGGCTGGTGCTGTTGGAGGTCAACACCCAGCCCGGCCTCACCCCCGTCTCGCTCCTGCCCGAGCAGGCGGCGCATTGCGGCATCGCCTTCCCCGAACTCTGCGCCTGGATGGTGGAGAACGCCGCATGCCGGGCGTGAAGCGCGCGCCGCGCAACTCGGTCAACGACCGTCCGGCCCGGCTACGGCTCCTTCTGCGCCGCCAGCGTCGCTTCGTGCGGCCGGCCTTCTGGGGCGTCGCCTTCGGGTTCCTGTTCCTGGTCGCGCTTGCCGCCATGCACCGCGCGAGCCCCGGCAGCCTAATCGCCGCCGTCCACGAACGATTCGGGCTCGCCACCGCCCGCTTCGGCTTCCGCGTCCAGGACATCCGCATCGAGGGCCGCGCCAACACCCCCGAGCCGCTGTTGCGGAACGCGCTCGGCGTCCGTCCGGGCGACCCGATCCTCGGCTTCTCGCTCGAAGCCGCCCGCGAGCGGATCGAGAAACTCTCCTGGGTCGATCACGCCACCGTCGAGCGCCGACTGCCCGGTACCATCGTCGTGCAGCTTCAGGAACGCCGCCCGTTCGCGATCTGGCAGAACCAGGGCAAGTTCCTTCTGATCGACCGCACCGGCCAAGTCGTCACGAACAACAACGTGGCGGACTTCCACGACCTGCCGCTCGTGGTCGGCGCCGGTGCCCCCGAGGCGGCGGCCAAGCTGATCGACGCGCTGACCGATCGGCCCGGGCTTGCCGCCCGCGTGTCCGCCGCCGTGCGCGTCGGCCAGCGGCGGTGGAACCTGATCCTCAAATCCGGGATGACGATCATGCTGCCGGAAGGCCATGAGGTCGCCGCGCTCGATCGCCTGACCGAGCTCGACCAGCAGCACAAGCTGCTCGACCGCCCGCTGCAATTCGTCGATCTGCGCCTACCGGATCGGATGGTCGTCCGCGCCAAGGCCGAAACCGCCACGCCAGATCCCGCCAAGGACTCGCACGCCACGGCGGCAAAGCGCGCGGCATGAAGGGCCGACTGCAATGAACGAGATGTCGCGCCGCTTCCTCCCGCCACAGGGCATGGCACCCGAAGAACCCGCCCGCGCCCGGGGCCGCACGGGGCCGTTCGGCGTGCTCGACATCGGCTCGACCAAGATCGTCTGCCTGATTGGCCGCATCGAGAGCGACGGCACGCTGCGGGTGCTCGGCTTCGGCTGGCACAAAGGCAAGGGCGTGCGCGGCGGCGGGGTGGTCGATCTCGAGGAAGCCGAGCGCGCCATCCGCGCGGCCGTGGGCCAGGCCGAGGACATGGCCGATTTCGGCCTCCGCTCCGTGACCGTGAACCTCTCCTGCGGCCAGCCGGAAAGCCGCCTTTTCAACGTGCAATGGCCGGTCGGAGGCCGCGCCGTGACCGAGGCTGATGTCCGCCGCGTGGTCAACGAGGGCCGCCTGCGCGCCGAGATGGAGGGGCGCGACATCATCCACGCCCTCCCGCTCGCCTTTGCCACCGACGAGACCGAGCGCGTCGCCGACCCGCGCGGCCTGTTTTGCGCCACGCTGACCGCGCGCCTGCACGTCATCGACGCCGCCCAGACCTCACTCCGCTCGCTCGGTGCCTGCCTCGCCCGCTGCGATCTCGACATCGCGGAACTCGTCTCCGCCCCCTTCGCCGCCGGCTTGGCGGCGCTCGTCGAGGACGAGCGCGAACTCGGCTGCACAGTGATCGACATGGGCGGCGGCACCACCGGCATGGCGGTGTTCGCCGAGGGCCAGCTTCTGCACACCGCCCAGCTCGGCGTCGGCGGCGCGCATGTCACGAACGACCTTGCCCGCGTGCTCTCCACGCCCGTCGCCAACGCCGAGCGGCTGAAGACGCTCTACGGCAACGTGCAATCCTCGCCCGACGACGAGCGCGAGCTGCTGCCCGTGCAGCTCGTGGGCGAGGAAGAACATCAGATCGCGAAAGTGCCGCGCAGCATGGTGGTCAGCATCATCCGCCCGCGGCTCGAGGAAACCTTCGAACTCGTGCGCGAACAGCTCGACAAGTCGGGTTTGGTGCGTGCCGCCGGCAACCGCGTCGTGCTGACGGGCGGGGCTTGCCAGCTCGCTGGCGTGCGCGAACTGGCGGCGCGGATGCTCGGCCGCCAGGTGCGGCTCGGCCGCCCCTCGGCGCTGCGCGGCCTGCCCGATATCGCCGTCAACCCGGCCTTCGCCACCGCCGCGGGGCTGCTCGCCTGGGCCTCGGGCGAGGGCCGCACGATCGAGAACATCGACCTCGACGAGGACCGGCCGCCGGGCCTGTTTCGCCGCTTCGTCAATTTCCTGAAGGACCGGGTTTAGCCGCGTGACGCGAATCGCAACCATCCGGTTGAACAGTTCAACGATCGTCGCGACGCGAGTCGCATGGGGGACGCCGCAATGACCCTGAATCTCACCATCCCGCAGCAGACGCACACCGACTTCACCCCGCGGATCACCGTGATCGGCGTGGGCGGCGGCGGCACCAATGCGGTCGACAACATGATCACCGCCAACTTGCAGGGCGTGGAGTTCGTCGTCGCCAACACAGACGCCCAGCAGCTCATGCACAGCCGCGCCAACCGCCGCGTGCAGCTCGGCCCCCACATCACCCAGGGTCTCGGCGCCGGCGCCAAGCCCGAGATCGGCCGCGCCGCGGCCGAGGAGGCGGCGGACGAGCTCTACCGCCATCTCGACGGCTCGCACATGGTCTTCATCACTGCCGGCATGGGCGGCGGCACGGGCACCGGTGCCGCTCCGGTGATCGCACGCATGGCCCGCGAGCGGAACATCCTCACGGTCGGCGTGGTGACGAAGCCCTTCGCCTTCGAGGGCACCCGCCGCGCCCGGGCCGCTGACCAGGGCATCGAGGAGCTTCAGCAATACGTCGATACCCTGATCGTTATCCCCAACCAGAACCTGTTCAGGATGGCCAACGAGCGCACCACCTGGCGCGAAGCGTTCAAGATGGCCGACCAGGTTCTCTACATGGGCGTGCGCGGCGTGACCGACCTGATGATGGCGCCCGGCCTCGTCAATCTCGACTTCGCCGACATCCGCACCGTCATGGCGGAGATGGGCAAGGCGATGATGGGCACGGGCGAAGCAGACGGCGAGAACCGCGCCATCCGCGCCGCCGAGGCGGCCATCAGCAACCCGCTGCTCGAAGACACCTCAATGTCCGGCGCGCGCGGCCTGCTGATCAACATCACGGGCGGCGACGACATGACGCTGTTCGAGGTCGACCAGGCCGCCAACCGCATTCGCGAGGAGGTGGACGAGGACGCCAACATCATCTTCGGCTCCTCGATCGACGAGAGCCTATCGGGCCGCATCCGGGTCTCCGTGGTCGCCACCGGGATCGACACGCCGAAGACAGAGGCCGCGCGCCCACGCCTGGTCGCGGTGGGCGGCGGCGCTGCCGCCGCCCAGCCGGTCCCCGTGCCGGCCGCGATGGGCCACGCCACCATCACCCCGCCGGTTGCCCACCCCGTGGCCGCGCCCGTCCATCACCCGGCGACGCCCTACCCCGCCGTCGCGCTGCGTCCCTCGCCGCAGCCCGTCCCGGCACCGGAGTCGCTAGTCGCGGCGGCGCATATCGCCGACACGCCGCCGCCAGCCCCCGCTATGGAGCCGATGGCGCGGCAGTCTCAGCGCGCGGCCGCCGCGCCACGCAGCGGTCTCTTCGCCGCCGAGCCGCCGCGCGAGGCGGTCCCCGGGCCGATGGAGCCACCGCGCCCGAGCCTCTTCACCACCGTCACCGGCCTCTTCCGCGGCCGCCCGCCGGTCGGCCAGGAAGCACCGGTTCCACACGCTCCCCCGGTGCACCAGGAGCCGCAGCCCGAGCCCGCCCGCCCCTCGGTCCGCGCGGTCGCGGGCGAGGAGATGGGCATCGAGATCCCCACCTTCCTGCGCCGCCAGTCGTCCTGAGCGGCGCAACAAAATCCGCAGAAACAGTCGGTTACGCGGTAACACTTAGAAATAAAGAGTGAGTGGCGAAACTCGCCCCGCGCCGCCATAGCTTCTCTCGCGGCTCGGGGCCTTTGGCCGGACGTCTGCTTCGATCGGATCCAAAATGGACGCGCTACCGCAGTTTCTCACGGCTGCCGCTTCCTCGCTTACCCGCCAGCACACGCTAAAGGCGGCGATTTCCTGCGTTGGCGTGGGCCTGCATTCGGGCGTCCGCGTGCGCGCCGTCCTCCATCCGGCCGAGCCCGGAGCCGGGGTTCTGTTCCGCCGCACCGATACCGGCGCCACCGTCCCTGCCCGCTTTGACCACGTGGGCGATACCCGCTTCGCGACCTCGCTTGGCGACGGCCCGGCCCGGGTCGGCACGATCGAGCACCTGATGGCCGCCCTCTCGGGCCTCGGCATCGACAACGCCCTGATCGAGCTGGACGGGCCGGAGCTGCCGATCCTCGACGGTTCGGCCGCGCCCTGGATGTTCCTGATCGACTGCGCGGGGATCACGGAGCAGGAGGCGCCGCGCCGCGCCATCGAAATCCGCCGCCCGGTCCGCGTCGGCGGCGAGCACGCCTGGGCGGAACTCGCACCCCCCGGCCCGTTCCAGGGCCTTGAACTCGCCGTGGAAATCGAATTCGGCGCCGCGGCGATCGGCGCCCAGTCGCTGGCGCTCCGCCTCACACCCGCAGCCTTCCGCCGCGAACTCGCCCGCGCCCGCACCTTCACCCTGGCCGCCGAGGTCGAAAACCTTCGCGCCGCCGGCCTCGCGCGCGGTGGGAGCCTAGAAAACGCGGTGGTGGTGGACGGCGCCGCCGTTCTGAACCCTGGCGGCTTGCGGATGGCGGACGAATTCGCCCGTCACAAGCTTCTGGACGCCGTGGGCGACCTCGCATTGGCCGGCGCCCCCTTGCGCGCTCGCTTCCGCGGCCACCGCAGCGGCCACGCCTTGCATCACCGGTTGCTCGAAGCCTTGTTCGGCGACAAGGCGAACTGGACGGAATCGACCGATCCCGCCCCGGTCCCGGCGGCGGCCTGAGCCCGGCCCGCAAGTGACCACCTGAGCGGTTCGGGGGCCGCGCAGGTGTCGACCTGCCCAATGCGGCCCCACGCCAAGTGATCACTTGCCACAATTGCCGATCGTGAAATGATCACTTGCCACGCCGCGGGGCCGCCCAGGTGATCACCCGCGCCTCCAACGCATCGGCGCACGGCATCACCACGGCGGCGACGGCTGGGAACACCGGCCAGCACCGATGCGCCGAGTTCGTCCAGATCGGGCGTCTTGCGGAAATCAGCCGCCGCCAGCACGCGCCCGCGCCGCCGGCCGGTCGATCGCGAACGGCGCGATCGGCAGCTCCGTGCGCCCGCGTTCCACCAGATCGGCCAGGATCACGCCGACGATCGGCCCGAGCTGGAAGCCGTGCGAGCTGAACCCGAAGGCGTGGAACGCATTGGCTTCGGTGGAACTCGGCCCGATCACCGGAATGTCGTCCGGCATCCGCGACTCGATCCCCGACCAGCAGCGCACGATCCGCGCCTGCTGCATGATGGGAAACAGTGCGCTCACCGTCCGCGCGCTCGTCACCAGCTTGCGAAAATCGACTGTCGAGGTCTCGGCCGCCGTATCGGGCTCGCCGCGATGCCCGCCGCCGATCAGCACCGTGCCGTTCGCCGCCTGCTTGAACGAGAGCTTGCGCCCGACGCCGATCACCACCGGCTTGACGAAGTCCGGCATCGGCGCCGTGACCATCATCATCGGCGCGGTCGGCTCGAGCGCGACCGGCTCGCCCAGCGCCGCCGCCACCTGCCCGCCCCAGGCGCCGCCGCAATTCACCAAGGCCCGCGCCTCGATCGGCCCGGCGCTGCTTTGCACCCGCCACACGCCAGCGGAGCGCGCGAGCCCCCCGGCACGGCATCCCTCCAGGATCACCGCGCCCGCTTCCGCCGCCGCGTGGCGGAACGCCATCGTGGCGTGATAGGGACTGGCGAAACCATCCTCGCGCGCGATCAGCCCGCCGGCGCAGCCGGGCGCCAGCGCCGGCAGCAGATCATAAAGCTCGTTCGGTCCGACGAGCTCCTCGTGGTCGTAGCCGAGCCCGCGCACCATCGCGGCCCGCTGACGCAGGTGCTCCATCTCCGCTTCGGTCTCCGCGACCGCGATCTGACCGCTTACCGTGAACCCGCAGTCGCGCCCGAGCAGCGCCGCGATCCCATGCCAGAGCCGCATGGAGGCGACCGACAGCGGAATCTCCGCCGGATCGCGCAAGAGCCGCCGCACGCCCCCCGCGTTCACGCCCGAGGCATGGCGTCCCACATTGTTCTTCTCGACCAGCAGCACACGCGCGCCGCGCTGGGCGAGCTGAAACGCCGTCGAGCAGCCGTGAATGCCGCCGCCGATCACCAGCACATCGGCGGCGCGGGTCATTCCCCCAATTCCACCGCGGCGAGTTCGCCCAGCCCGATCGGCTTCAAGGGCGGGCGGATGCGGTAATACCCCGCCTCCGCCGGCGTGATCCCCCGCGCCGCCGCGATCACCTCGCTCACCACCGGCCCGCACAGCCGCCCCTGACACGGTCCCATGCCAACGCGCAGGAACGCCTTGGCCTGATTCGGCCCCATGCAGCCCTGCCGCACCGCGTCACGCACCGCGCCCGCCGTCACCTCCTCGCAGCGGCAGACCACGATCTCGTCGGCCGGCGCGCGGATGGAAGCTGGCGGCGGATAAAGCCGGTCCAGAAACCGGCGGATCGCGCGCTGCGAGGCGAGCGCCCGCCGATCGTCCCGCGCCAGCGCATCACGCTCCTTCGCGCTCAGCCGCCCGATCCGCCGCAGCGCCTCCAGCGCCGCCAGCCGCCCGGCATGTTCCGCCGCGCGCGCGCCGAAAATGCCGGCGCCGTCGCCCGCCACCAGCACGCCATCAACGGAACTGCTGCCCCATTCATCGACGTCGGGGCGAAAGCAACGCTGGCCCTCGTCCCACACGTGCGCGCAGCCGATCAGGCGCGTCATCTGCTGCGCGGGGATCACCCCCTCATGCAAGGCGACGATCCGCGCCGGGATGCGCCGATCCGATCCGCCGGCCCGGAACGCAACGCTCTCCGCTTCGGCCGCGCCCTCAATCCTGATGCCGGAAACTCCGCGAAACACCGGCACGCCGCTCCGCTGCACGGCACCGATCATCGCGAGCCCCTTGAACAGCAGCCGCGCGCCGGCGCCGCGCAGCGCCATCGGCAGGTGCCGCAGCGCCGAGAGCTGATCGGCGCCCGTACTCGTGTCCAGCACCGCCTCCGGCTTCGCGCCGGCGGCGAGGCATTGCTTCGCCACCAGCCACACAAGCGGCCCTGAACCCGCGAGCACGAACCGCGCGTGGGGCGCAAGCGCGGCGGATTTCAGCATGATCTGCACCGCCCCCACCGTCATCACCCCGGGCAAGGTCCAGCCCGGCACCGGCACCGGCCGCTCCATCGCGCCGGTGGCGACCACCAGCGCGCGCGCGTTCCAAACTTCCGAGCGCCCGTTGCAGCTCACCCAAATCTCGCGCTCCGGCGTCACGTGCCAAACGAGCGTACTCGGCCGGTATTCGGCACCGCTCGCTTTGAACGCTGCGACGATTGCCTGCCCGCGCGCGTAATCCTCGCCGAGCACATCCAGCATCCCCGGGTGCTCCGCCGCGATCCGGCCGATGCCGCGATAGATCTGTCCGCCCGGCTCGGCTTGCTCGTCGGCGAGCCGCACCGTCGCCCCGTGCGCGGCAAGCAGCGCGGCGCAGGCGAGCCCCGCCGGCCCGGCGCCGATCACGACCGCATCGAGCCTATCGCTCATGCCGCCTCGCGCGCGCCGCGCTGGCGGCGAATCTTCATCCCGTCCGCCGCCGGCACCATGCATGCCTGGCGGTTGGCGATGCCGTCGATCTCCACCAGGCACTCGAAACAGACGCCCATCATGCAATAAGGCCCGCGCGGGCTGGCGCTGATCGCGGTATCGCGGAACGCGCGCGCGCCCGCCGCCAGCAGCGCCGCCGCCACGCTGTCGCCTTCGCGCGCGAGCACGGCTTCGCCCTCGAACTCCAGGCGCAGCACCGCGCCCGCCTCATCCACGCGCCGGAACATCAAACCTGCTGCTCTTGAAAGCGTCGAATTTTGCCGGAAGCGCGCCGTCCAGGATAGAGGGCGCCAAATCGAGCGCGTGCGCCGCCGCCAGCGTCACCCCGCTGTGGCAGGTCGCCGCGAACGCCCCCGGATAGCGCGCCGATTGCTCGTAGATCGGAAACCCGTCCGGCGTCATCACCCTGAGCGCGCCCCACATGCGGACGATGCGCGCCTCGGCGAGCGCCGGGAACGTCATCACCGCCCGCGCAGCGATGGCGCGCGTCACCGGAACCGTCGTCGCCGCGTCGAACCCCACGTCCTCCTGACTGTCGCCCGCCATCACCGAGCCCTCCGCGGTCTGGCGCAATATGTGCGTCGCATAATGCAACAGCGGCTTCACTCGCTCCGTCACCAAAATCTGCCCGCGCAGGGGCGAGACCGGCATCTCGAGCCCCACCATCGGCGCCAGACGCCGGCTGCCGAGCCCCGCCGCGATCACCAGCTTCGGCGCGGTGAAACTTTCCGCCCCACTGCGGACGATGAAGGCGCCCCCGTCGGGCGTGATCAGATCGACGCCGTGCCCCGGCCGGTATGCGCCGCCAGCGCGCAGCAGCGCCGAATGGAGCGCGCGCAGCAGGAACAGCGGATTGGCGTGCCCGTCGATCGGACAGAACGAGGCGCCCGCCACGCGATCGCCGATCCCCGGCACCATCGCGCGCAGCTCCGCGCGATCCACGATGCGCGTGCCGATGTCGCCGCTCTCGTTGTGCATGCGTCTGATCAGGTCGGCGCGCGCCTCCAGCTCCGCCTCGCTGAAGCAGAAATGCAGCCCGCCCGGCTGCTCCAGCGCAACATCGGCGCCGCTCGCCTCCCGCATCCGCGCCGCGAGCGCGGGCCACAACTCCGCCGAGCGGCGCGACCAATGCGCGTAGGGCGGCATCCCCGCGCCCTTGCTCTGCACCCACACCAGCCCGAAATTGCCGCGCGCCGCGCGGAACGCGACATCGCCTTCGTCTAAAACGACCACCGCGGCCCCGCGCGCCGCCGCACCCCAGGCAATGGCGCCCCCGACCAGCCCGCCGCCGATCACGATCAGATCGAAGGCGCTCATGCCGCCCCTCCCGAGAACAGGCGGTCGATGCCGTACAACCGGTCGAGCAGCAGCAGAAGGAGGGTGGAGATCGCCATGATCACGGCCGAAACCGAGGCCACCAGCGGGTCAGTGGTCTCGGCGATGTGCGAAAAGAGCCGCACTGGCAGCGGCGTGACCTGCGGCGAGGAGACGAAGATCGTCACCGTCAGTTCGTCAAACGAGGCGATGAACGCCAATATCCACCCGCCGACCAGCCCGGACATCAGCATCGGCAAGGTCACGCGGCGAAAGGCGGCGAAGTTTGATGCGCCGAGCGAGAGCGCCGCCCGCTCGATATTGCGGTCCACGCCACCCACCGCGGCCAGCAGCATCCGCAGCACATAGGGGCCGATCACCACCGCATGGCACAGCATGATGCCGATGAACGTGCCCTCGATCTGGAAGATCGTCAGGAAGCGCAGCAAGCCGACGCCTAGCACCACCGCCGGGATCATCAAGGGCGACATCACGAACGCCACGAGTGCACCGCGTCCCGGAAACGCATAGCGCGCGATCGCCAGCGCCGCCGGCAGGATACACAGGCTCGCCAGGGTGGCCGACGACAGGCCGAGCTCGATGCTGATCCAGAAGGAGGCGATGAAATCCGGATAGTCGAGGATCGTGCGGAACCAGCGCAGCGACGGCCCATGCACCGGCAACGACAAATATCCTTCGGGCGTGAACGCCACCAGCGCGACGACGAGGAGCGGCGCCAGCATGAACGCCATGAACAGCGCGTGAAAGCCGAGCGCGAGGGCGCCGTTGCGTCTCATGCGCGCACCGCGTCACGCCGCTCCAGCACGCGGCTCCACAGAAGCACGATCGCCATCACGCACGCGACCAGGATCACGGCGATCGCCGCGCCGGTCGGCCAGTCCAGGGTGAACAGGAAATTGTCGTAGATTGAGGTCGCCGCCACTTTCAGCCGCCGCCCGCCAATCAGTGCCGGCGTGGCGAACGCGCTGGCGGCGAGTGAAAACACGATCAGGCTGCCCGACAGCACGCCCGGCAGCGCCTGCGGCAGCACGACCCGCCGGAACACCTTTGCCTTGGAGGCCCCGAGCGACAGCGCGGCCGCTTCGCCCGCCGGATCGACAAGCCGCAGCGCGGTCCACACCGCGATCACCATGAACGGCACCAGCACATGCACGAGTGCGACGACGATGCCGGTCTCGGTGTAAAGCAGGTCGACAGGCCGTTCGGCCAGGCCAAGCCCGAGCAGCGCCTGATTGAGCAGCCCCTCGCGCGCGAACAGGATCGTCCAGCCGAGCGTGCGGACCACCACCGAGATCAGCAGCGGGCCGAGCACGACAAGCAGCGAGACGCCGCGCCAGCGCGGATCGAGCCGGCTCAAGATCCACGCCTCCGGCGTGCCGATCAACGTGCAAATCGCCGTCGTGATCAGCGCGATCCGCAGCGTACGGAGATAGATGCGCTGATAATAGGGATCGGTGAGCACGCTCACGTAATTGGCGAGCGAGTAGGTCGGCAGGATGCCTTTGGTGTCGCTGAACCCATTGAAGCTCAGCACGAAAATCATGGCGAGCGGCGCGGCCAGCAGCAGGCCATAGAGCGCGAGCGCCGGCGCGCAGAGCCAATACGGCATCACTGTCGTGCGGCGCGCGGCCGGCCGCGCCGCGATCGCCGCCTCAGCCATGCGCCGGCGCTTCGTCGGGCGGCAGCAGCACGAGGCTCCTCGGCTCCCAGGCAAGTCCGATCGCGTCGCCTTCCTGCGGCGCCGCCGCGGTCGCGTTCTGCAAATACACCAGCAGCTCGCCTGCCTCCCCCTCGGTCTGCAACAGCCAGTGGCTGCCGAGGAAAATCCGCGACTGCACGGTGGCGCGCAGCATCCCCTGCTCCGGCGGGGTGATCCGCAGCCGCTCCGGCCGCAGCGCGCATAGCACCTCGCCCGACTCGGGCGCGCCCGCCGGCGCCGCGATGCGCACGCCGCTCGCGGTCAGCAGTCCGCCCGGCACGCAGCGCGCGCGGAAACTGTTGCTCTTGCCGAGGAAGCTGGAGGCGAACCAATCAGCCGGCCGGTCATAGGCAGCCTGCGGCGTGTCCACCTGCACGATGCGTCCCGCGCGCATCAGCGCGATGCGGTCGCTCAGCGCCATCGCCTCGGTCTGGTCGTGCGTCACCATGATCGTGGTGACGCGCAAGCTCCGCTGCAGCCGCCGCAGTTCGAGCTGCATCTCCTCGCGCAGCTTGGCATCCAGATTGGACATCGGCTCATCGAGCAGCAGCACGCGCGGCTCGATCACCAGCGCCCGCGCCAGCGCCACGCGCTGCTGCTGGCCTCCCGATAGCTGGCGCGGATAGCGGTCCGCCGCGTGCTCCAAATGCACCATCGCCAGCGCGCGGCGCACGCGTTCGGCGCGCTCGGCGCGCGGCACCTTCCGCATCTCGAGCCCGAAAGCCACGTTCTGCGCCACGCGCATGTGCGGAAACAGCGCATAGGACTGGAAGACGATGCCGATCCCGCGCCGGTTCGCCGGTACGCGCCGCATGTCCGCGCCGCCGATCCGCACCGTCCCGGCGCTGGGCTCGATGAAGCCGCCGATCATCTGCAAGGTGGTCGTTTTTCCGCAGCCCGACGGGCCGAGCAGGGAGACGAACTCGCCCTGCTCCACCGTCAGATCGAGATCGCGCACGGCGTAGAAATCGCCATAGCGGCAGGTCAGGGATTCGAGCTGCAGGAAGCTCATCGGCTCCCGCTCAGCGTTCCACCTCGCGATTCCACCGCTTGGTCCAGGCGTCACGCTGCTGATTGACCTTGGTCCAGTCGAGCGCCACCAGTTTCGCGATCTGCGCGGGACCGTAGGGCACGCGCGCAGCAACGGCGGGCGGCAGCTCCACGGTCTTGTTCACCGGTCCGTTCCCCGCCTCCGCCACCGCGCGCTGCACGTCGGCCGAGAGCATGTAGTCGACGAACTGCTGGGCCAGCGCGGCGTGCCTTGCGCCCGCGACCGGGCATTCGGCGGTGAACAGCGCCATTGCGCCTTCCTTCGGATAGACGAACTTGATCGGAAAGCCGGTGTCGGCGAGCGCGTTCACCCGACCGCTGCCCCAGATCGCGGCGACGATCTCACCGCTCTGGAACAGCTCCGACATCCGCCCCGGCGAGGATTCGAAGGCGCGGATGTTGGGTGCGATCTTGTGGATCATGTACTCGAAACCGGGATCGATATTCTCCACCCCGCCACCGTTCAGCCGCGCGTACATGATCAGCGCCTGCAAGCCGTAGGTGTTGTCGATCCCCGGCATGGCGATCTTGCCCTTGTATTTCGGGTCGGCGAAATCGGTCCAGCTGGCGGGCGGCTTCCAGCCGAGCCTTTCGAACGCGCGCGCATCGTAGGCAAGGCCCGTGGCGACGATCCCGGTCGCGACCGCATCGTCGCCCATGTGCGCGATGTCGTACACCTGCGCGTAGGCCGGGCCGGGTTGCAACTTGGCGCAGAAGCCGAGCGCCTTGGCCTGGTACATCGGCCCGTCGTCCATGATGGCGACATCGAGGTCGGGATGGCCCTTCTGCGCCTGGAGCTTCGCCAGCGTGTCGGTGGAGTTGCCGGCAACATATTCGATGCGCGTGTTGTGCGCCTTCTCGAAGGCCGGAAACACCTTCTGGCGCAGGATGGTCTCATATGAGCCGCCATATCCCGCGACGTACAAATCCTCGGCCCCGGCCGGCCCCGCCGCCAGCAACAGCCCACCCGCAACTGCAACGGCCGCCGTCCATGCGCGCATCCTGCTTTCTCCCTGCTGCCTGCCCACTCAAAGCCGAACCAAGGCGGGGAGACAAGCGGGACTGCACGGAACCGCGTCACTCGCCTATGCTCGGGCGCAGGGGACGCGAGGCGAGCGAGCAAGAGCGGAACATCGCGGCACGGATGGAAGCCGCCGCGCTTCCATGGGCCGAGCGCGGCGGGCGGCTCACCAGGCGCCGCCGCAAGCTCGCCGCACGCGCCACCGCCGCGCAACGATCAGGCTTCACCGCCGCCCACGCAACCGTGGAAATCGCAGGCACCTGCGCCTGCGCCGCGGGCGCGTCGCTTTCATCCGGCCGCGCCGGTTACGCGCCCGAACAGCGCCAACTGCCCCCGCGTCGTCTCGTCCCAACTGAACCCCTCGGCATAGGCGCGCGTCGCCGCGCGATCGGGCGGCGAAGCGAGCAGCGCCGCGCAGCCTTGGGCGATCGAACCCGCGCTGCGCTCCACGATGCGCCCCGCCTCCGGCGCCCGCACCACTTCGGGATTGCCCCAGATATTCGTCGCCACCACGGGGGTTCCGCAGGCCATCGCCTCCAGCAGCACGTTGGCCCAGCCCTCGCGCGACGAGGCGAGCACCAGCACGTCCGCCGCCCCGTACCAGGACGGCATTTCCGCGTGCGGCACCGCGCCAACCAGCCGCACGCGGTCCCGCACCCCGAGCCGGTCGATCAGCGCCAGCAGCGCTCCGCGCTCCGGCCCCTCGCCCACGATCGCCAGCCGTACGCCCGGCAACTGCGCCGCCGCCTCGATGACGAGATGATGCCCCTTCCGCTCGATCAGGTGCCCGACCGAAAGCAAGCTGGGTCCCGCGATCCCGAGCCGCGCGCGCAGCGTGGCGCGGTCGGCGGGCGGGCAAAAGAGCCGCGTATCGACACCATTGCGGAGCACCGTCACCTTTTCATCCGGCGCGCCGAGCGCGACCATCGCCTCTTTCAGCGCCGCGCTCACCGCCACCAGCGCCGCCGCATCCGCCATCGCCCGGCGGATCATCCGCCTGGGCAGCGCATAGCGCGGCAGGAAATTCACGTCCGTCCCGCGCGCCGTCGCCACCACCGGCAGCCCGAACCGCCGCCCGAGCCACACGGCCGCCACCCCATCGGGATAGAGATAATGCGCGTCGATCGCTTGAATGCCCGCGCCCGGCAACAGGCGGGCGAACACCGGCAGCATCGCACGGTACAGCAGCCACGGCGCCAGGCTCATGCCCGCCTTCGGGATCACCGGATAGCGCGGATGCAGCACGTCGATCCCGTGCCGCTGCTCGCTCTGCGGCGCGCGCGCGTGCGCCGCCCATTCCCCGAAGCGCGGTGCGGTGGACGGAAACCAGGGCACCGGCGCCACCACGAGGCTCGCCGCCTCGCCGCTGGCGAGAAGCTGGCGCAGCCGGTTCTCCACGAACACGCCGTGGTTCGGCCGACCCGCATGGGGATAAAGCGTCGAGAAGGTTAGCAGGCGCAGCATCGCGGCCGGCCGCCCGGTCGGGATCGCGGCGGTTCAGGAGCCCTTCGTCATCTCCCCGAGCAGCTTCTCTGCGTCGGCCTTCTCGCCGAACGTGCCCTGCACCTTCACCACCGCGTCCAAGAGCTTCACCGCCTCGTCCTTCTGCCCGGTGTCCTTCAGCGCCACCGCAAGATGGTAGGCGATGCGGGGATCGCCGGAGACGACCGCCTGCCGCAGCAGGTCGGCCCCCTTCGCCGGCTCGCCCTGCTCGGTCAGGATCCAGCCGAGCGTATCGGCCGTCTGCGGCGACGGCGCGAGCAGATATGCCTTCTGCGCGATGGCGAGCGCGTCCTTGTCGCCGAGCTGCTGGGAGACCCAGGCAAGGTTGTTCAGGATCAGTCCGTTGCGCGGGTCCGCCGCGGCCACCTTCTTCAGCTCCGCCTGCGCGTCGTTCAGGCGATGCAGCGCGATATCCACCTCGCTCAATGTCGCGAGCACGGTGTAGTCGGCCGGGTTCTTGGCAATCCAGTCGGCAAGCACGGTATGTGCCTTGTCGAGCTGCCCTGCCTTCTCGTATGCGGCGGCAAGCCGCGTCACCAACAGCGTCGAGGGGGTGGTCGCCATCGCCTGCTCGTAGGCCTTGACCGCATCCTCGGGCTGGCCGGCCGCGAGATAAACATCGCCGCGCAAAGCCGCGAGCGGCGCGAACGTCTGATCCTCGCGCTGCAATGAATCAGCGGTTTGCAACGCTTTTTGCAGGCCTGACGCTTTCAGATCGACCAGCGCGTAATCGAACTCCAACTGGTAGTTGCGCGGGGTCGCGGCCATACCCTCGGTCAGCACCGTCCGCGCCGCCTCGTAGTCCTTGCGCTGTATCAGCAGCGAGACAAGCTGACGCCGCGCATTGACGTCGCGCGGCTCCAGCTTCAGCAGCGCGTTCAGCGTGTCGCGCGCATCGTCTTGCTGCTTCAGGGCGATCTCAGCGTCCGCCTTCAGATGCAGGCTGCCCACCGTCGGCTGCCCGGACTGTTTGTCCATCTCCTGCGCCAACGCCAGCGCCTTGTCGGGCTGGCCGGCGCGCAGATAGGCCGCCCCGAGCTGGAGCGAGAGACCCGCATTCGCGGTCTGCGCCTGATGCGCTTTCTCGAGCAGCGCAACGGCGTCCGCCATCCGATTTGTGCGTTCGGCATTGGCGACCATGATCGACAGGGCGGGCTCCGACGCCGGATCGGCCTGCAACACCGTCTTGAGTTCCGCCTCCGCCTCCTGCCCGCGCCCGGCCAGGCTTAGCGCCCGGGCAAGGTTGGTGCGCGCCGCCAACAGATCCGGCTTCTCCTTGACCAGTTTCTGCAAGGTGGCGACGGCGCCGTCAGCGTCGAGATCCGCCATCTGCACGGCGGCAGTCAGGTTTTCGACTTCCGGCGTACTGCCCCCGCTTTTCTTCACCTCGGCGAGCGCCGCGTTCGCCTTGCCGATGTCACCGGAACTGAGCGCGGTCGAAACCAGCGCCGCCTGCAGCTCGGGCGAGGTCGGGTTCTTCGTCAGTGATTGCTGCAAGAGGCTCAGCGCGTCATCGAACCGGCCCGCGGCGGCAAGCGCGCCCGCGCTCTCGGCGATCGCCTGCACGTTGTCGGGGACAAGCTCCCGCAGCTTGGCGAACGCATCCGCCGCCAGATCGGGCCGCCGCACCGCCATCTCCGACTGGCCGAGCATCTGATAGATCGCCGCGTTCGTCTTGCCGGCCTGCACCGCCTGATTGAGCGGCTGCAAGGCAAGATCGGGGCGGTTGCTCCGCAGATAGAGCTCGGCGAGCAAAGCGTAGCCGCTGACGTCCTGCGGCACGTGCGAGATGTAGGTGGCGGCCGAATCCTCGGCCACCTGGGTCTCTCCGTTGCGTGCCGCCGCCATCGCCATCAGCAGATAACCGCGCGGGTAGTACGGGAACAGCGGCTGAAGCTTCTGCAGCGTGGCTTCCGCATCGCGGTTCTTGCCGTCGGCGAGCTGCAATTCCGCCTGATAGAAACGCGCCTGCGGGTTGCGCGGATCGAGCGCAAGCGCCGCCTCGACATCCTTGCGCGCCTCGTCGCGCTTGTTCATCGACAGCAGCAGCCCCGCCCGTTGCAGCAGGGCGGGGATCGCCTGCGGCTGTTCGGCGATGAGCTTGTTCAGCGCATCCAGCGCGCCGTCGCGGTCGCCCGAAAATTGCAACACAAGCGCGTTCAGCTCGCGCACCTCGGGCGATTTCGGCTGCAGCGCGAGCGCGTGGGCTACGCGGTCCTTGGCCTTCCACACCTCGCCGTCGGCGAGCGCGAGCCTTGCGTCGGCGATCCAGGCCGCGACACCGTTCGGGTAGATTTGCTCCGCCTGCGCGAAGCTGTTCTGCGCAGCGGCACGATCGCCGTTCTGCATCTGCGCCTGCCCGCGCAGCACGTAGATGTCGGCCTTCAGCTCGGGATCGTCGCCGCTCGGCACGAACTCCGCCAACAGATCCTTGCCGCGTCCCTGCCGCAGCAGCGTCTCGCCCAGCAGGAGCGTCGCCTTATGCTTGTCATAGCCGCGGTCCGCCGCCGCCCGCGCGTCGCGTTCGGCCGAGGCGGGGTCGTTCAGACTAAGCTCGACCTCCGCCAGGTCGAAGCGGTAGGCGGCATTCTGCGGGTCGGCCTTCACCGCGTTGCGGAGCTCGATTTCCGCGGTTTGCAGATCGCCCTTCTTCGCCGCCTCCTGGGCCGCCTTGGCGTAGTCGGCTGCGCCCGCCGCATCGGCCGCGCACGGCGCCGCCAGCGCAGCGACGAGCACGAGCGCGGTGGACAGCTGCAACGCGGTTCTCAACATGGACTGATGGCCCTTGACTTTTCTGCCAGGGCGTTCACTGCCCGGGTTCTGGCGCCGGAGCAATAGCGTAAACCAGGACAGCGTTGCCGTTAACTTGCGGTCACGCGAAGCCTTGGTTTAGCCCCCGGTTATGCCGGACATCGAGATCTGGGGTCATCGCGGCGCCCGCGGCCTGTTTCCCGAGAACACTCTCGCAGGCATCCAGGGCGCGCTCGCACTCGGGATCGACGGGGTCGAAATCGATATCGGGCTAACCGCGGACGGCGTGCCGGTGCTGTGCCACGACCCGCGCCTCTCACCCGATATCGCCCGTGATCCGTCCGGCGCCTGGGTCGAACCGCCCGGCCCGCTGCTGCGCGCCCTGCCGGCCACCGCTCTCGCGCGCTACGATGTGGGCAGGCTGCGGCCCGGCAGCGCGACCCGTGCCGCGTTCCCCCGCCAGGCGCCGCGGGACGGCGCGCGCGTGCCCGCGCTCGCCGAGGTGCTCGCCCTCCGCGCCCCGCTCATCATCGAGCTGAAAACGCTTCCCGACCGCCCGGCCGAGACCGCCGCCCCTGCCGCGATGGCCGCTTCGGTCGCCGCCGCCATCCGCGCCGCCGGCGCCGAACGCACGACGGTCGTGGAATCCTTCGACTGGCGCGGCCCGCGTCTCGTCCGGCGCCTGCTCCCGGAGCTTCGCCTCGCCTGGCTCACCCGTGCCGAGACCGTGGCGGCGGCGCCGCTCTGGTGGGACGGCGCCGACCCAAGCGCCTTCGGCGGCTCGGTGCCGCGCGCTGTTGCCGCCGCCGGGCGCCTTGGCGACGCCTGGGCGCCTGACTGGGCGACACTCGCCCAGGATCAGGTAAAAGAGGCGCACGAGCTCGGCCTTCGCGTGATCGCCTGGACCGTGAACGACCCGGCTGCGATGGTTCGTCTCGCCGCCTGGGGGGTCGATGCGCTGATCACCGACTATCCCGATCTCGCGCTTGCCACGGTGCGGGGCGGCTGAGCCGGGACAGCGCCGGCCGCGGCTGCTATATCCGGGGCAACCAAAATCCGGGAGCTTTCGTCCGATGGCCGTCTCCGCCCTCAGCTACGTGCACGGCGCAAGCGACGTCCCGCTGCTCGGCGAGACGATCGGCGCCAACTTCGCCCGCACCGTCGCCCGCTTCCCTGACCGGCCAGCTCTGATCGTCCGCCAGCAGGGCATTCGCTGGACCTATTCGGAGCTCGACCGCAAGAGCACGGACTTGGCGGCCGGCCTGTTGGCGCTGGGCTTGAAGCGCGGCGACCGTGTGGGCATCTGGTCGCCCAACAATGCCGAATGGGTCATCACCCAGTTCGCCACCGCGAAGGCCGGCCTCATTCTCGTCAACATCAATCCGGCCTACCGCCTGGCTGAGCTCGAGTACGCGCTGAACAAGGTCGGCGTGCGCGCGCTGATCACCGCCACCGCCTTCAAGACCAGCGACTATATCGGCATGATCAACACGCTCGCCCCCGAGCTCCGCACCTCCGAGCCCGGGCGCCTGCGCGCGGCGAAACTGCCGAGCCTGGAAGCCGTGATCCAGATCGGCACACCGGCCGCGCCCGGTGCGCTTTCGTTCGAGACGGTGTGCGCGATGGGCACCGAGCGGGAGCGCGCGGCGCTCTCCGATCTAGCGGATCAGCTCCAGTTCGACGACCCGATCAACATCCAGTTCACCTCCGGCACCACCGGCGCGCCCAAGGGCGCCACGCTGACGCACCACAATATCCTCAACAACGGCTACTTCATCGCTGAGGCGATGCGCTTCACCGAGCACGACAAGCTCTGCATCCCGGTGCCGATGTATCATTGCTTCGGCATGGTGCTCGGCGTGCTCGCCTGCACCACGCACGGCGCCGCGATGGTGTTCCCCGGCGAGGGCTTCGATCCGCTGGCGACGCTGCAAACCGTGGCCGAGGAACGCTGCACCGCGCTGCACGGCGTGCCGACCATGTTCATCGCCGAGCTTGATCACCCCGAGTTCCGCCGTTTCGATCTCTCCTCGCTCCGCACCGGCATCATGGCGGGCGCCCCGTGCCCGATCGAAGTGATGCGCCGGTGTGTCGAGACGATGCACCTCTCCGAGATCACCATTGCCTACGGCATGACCGAAACCAGCCCGGTCAGCACGCAGACCACGACCGACGATCCGCTTGAGCGCCGCGTCAGCACCGTCGGGCGCGTGTTCCCGCACGTGGAGATCAAGATCGTCGATGCCGAGGGCCGCATCGTGCCGCGCGGCACGCCGGGCGAGCTCTGCACGCGCGGCTATTTGGTCATGCGCGGCTACTGGGGCGATCCCGAGCGCACCGCCGAGGCGATCGACGCTGCGCGCTGGATGCACACGGGCGACCTCGCCACCATGGACGAGGACGGGTATTTCAAGATCGTCGGCCGCATCAAGGACATGATCATCCGCGGCGGCGAGAACGTCTATCCGCGCGAGATCGAGGAGTTCCTCTATCGCCATCCGAAAATCCAGGACGTCTCGGTGTTCGGCGTCCCCGACGAGCGGTATGGCGAGGAAGTGGCCGCCTGGATCAAGCTGCGTCCCGGCGAGTTGCTCACCGTCGAGGAAGTGCGCGCCTTCTGCCAGGGCCAGATCGCCCACTACAAGGTGCCGCGCCATATCAGCTTCGTGGACGAGTTCCCCATGACCGTCACCGGCAAGATCCAGAAATTCATCATGCGCCAGCGCATGTCCGAGGCGCTGCGCGTGAAGGAGGCGGTGACGGCATGACCCGTGACGGCCGGCCGCGCCGGCCCTAACCTCCGGGTCGGCACGCCAGGGAGGAGAGGTTCGATGCGCTGGGCCCGGTTCGATCATCAAGGCACGCCCACCTACGCCGTCGTGGAGGGCGAGGTGCTGATCCCGGTGCGCGGCTCGCCCTTCTCCACCTGGGAGCGTACCGGCACACAGCTCAGCCTCGCCGATGCGAAGCTCCTGCCGCCCGTGATCCCGCCCACCTTCTACGCCTGCGGGATGAACTACGCGGGCCATGTGCGCGCGGTCGCGGCCAAGATCGGGCAGGAACCGAACATCCCGACGCAGCCCGACATCGGGTATCGCGCCAACAACGCGCTGATCGGCCCAGGCGCGCCGATCGTGATCCCGCGCGACGCCACCGAGAAGGTGCAGTACGAAGGCGAGCTGGTGGCCGTGATCGGCCGCAAGTGCAAGCACCTCACGCGCGAGAACGCGCTCGACGCCGTGCTCGGCTACACGATCGGCAACGACGTCAGCGAGCGGAGCTGGCAGAAATCCGACCGCACGCTCTGGCGTGCCAAGAACACGGACACGTTCAAGCCGATGGGCCCCTGGATCGAGACCGAGGTCCGCCTTGATGATCTGGTCACCAAGATCCGCCTGAACGGCAAGCAACTCATCGAATTCCGCACCAACGACATGGTATTCGGCGTGGTGGACTATCTGGTGGCGATGACGCGCTACCTCACCCTCTATCCCGGCGACATGGTGTGGATGGGGACCGAGGGCGAAACCGCCAACATGAAGCATGGCGACGTGGTGGAGGTGGAGATTACCTCCATCGGCACGCTGCGGAACCCGGTGGTGCGCGAAGGCGCGGGGTGACAATGGGGGGCGGATGCCAATCCGCCGACGCAGCCGTCCTACCCGGCCGCCACCATCGCCTCTTGGCCCGGCCGGGCCAGTTCCGGATCATTCAGGTAATCCGGCATCGCGTAGGCGGTCAGGCGCGGGATGTCGTGCAGCGTCACCCGCGCGCCGCGCGTCTCAACGCCGAGCTCGCGCAGCGCGGCGAAGGCGCGCGACAGGTTCTCCTGTCGGCAGCCGAGCCGGGCGGCAAGCAGCCCCTTCTCGAACGGCAGGCGGAAGGTCGCCTCGGTGGCAGCCGGATCGGGCACCAGCGCCAGCAGATAGGCCCCGAGTCGCTGCGCCGCGGTCCGCACCTTGAGGTCGCGGATCTGCCGGATCAGGGCGCGGAAGTCGCGCGAGAGCGTCTGCAGCATCCCGATCGCCATCTGCGGCGTGCGCGCGAGCAGCGCCCGCAGCCCGTCGGCCTCGATCGCGATCAGCCGCGAACGGGTCACGGCATAGGCCGTCTGCAAATAGGGCAAGTCGAGGACCAGCGAGGCGAGCACCACGTCGCCGGGCGGATGCACCACCTCGACCACCGCCGTGCTGCCATCGGGGGCCGTGCTGGAAAGCGCAATCTGCCCCTCGATCACGTAGTAGAGCTTATCCGGCTTCTGCCCCTGCCGGACCAGCTCCTGGGCGTGGTCAACCACGATGATCGAGGCGAGCTGATCCACCTCGGCAAGAACCTCGTCGGGCAGTCCCCGGAAGCATGGCAGACCGCGCAACAGGGAAAGGCCAGGTCGCATATTCGGTCCTGTTCAGGGCAAGGTTGGCTGGCGCACCATCGCTGCGCCGGGCGGCCCTGGCATAGCGCAAACCGAGCCGCGTTGGCCAGCCTTGCTTATCATAAGAGGAACGAAATGAGAGCGGTTATCTGCGAGGCCTATGGCGGTCCCGAGGCGCTCGCCGTGCGGGAGGTTCCGGACCCGCCACCGCCACGGGGCAACGAGGTCCAGGTCCGCATCCGCGCCCGCGGCGTGCAGTATGTCGACGTGCTGCAGGTCGCCGGCAAATATCAGGTGAAACCCGAACCCCCCTTTATTCCCGGCGGCGAAGGCGCGGGCGAGGTGATCGCGATCGGCCCGGACGTGACCCGCTTCCGCCCCGGCGCGCCGGTGATGGTCCGCCAGCGCCTCGGCGCGCTCGCCGAGCGCGCGAACGTCCCGGAAAGCGGCTGCCAGCCGATCCCGCCCGGCCTCTCGATGGAGCAGGCGGGCGTGTTCCTGTCCGGCTTCGCCACCCCCTATCACGCGCTTTTGCAGCGGGCGCGGCTGGCCGCCGGCGAGTGGGTCCTCGTCCACGGCGCCGCTGGCGGCATCGGCATCGGCGCGATCCAGGTCGCGCGACTCGCCGGCGCGCGGGTGATCGCCACCGCGAGCTCCGAGGAGAAGCGGGCCGCGTGCCTCGAGGAAGGTGCCACGCACGCGCTCGACTACCGCCAGGGTTTCGTCGATGCGGTGAAGGAGATCACCGGCGGTCGCGGCGCCGACATCGCCTACGACCCGATCGGGGCCGACGTCACCGAGCAGTCGCTCCGCTGCCTCGCCTATCGCGGCCGGCTGGTCATCCTCGGCTTCCTCGGCGGCGGGCCGGCGACGATCCGCAGCAACTATCTGCTCATCAAGGCGATCGACGCGATTGGCATCTACATGGGCGCCTTCCAGCAGAACGAGCCGGAACGCGCCGAGGCCAACATTCGCGAGATGCTGACGCTGGCCGGCGAGGGCAAGCTCCGCCCGCGCATCTCGCACCGGTTCGCGCTGGAGGAGGCCGCCGCCGCCATGCGGGCGGTGATCGACCGCAAGGTGATCGGCAAGGCGGTGCTGGTTGGCTGAGGCGCTCGCCGCCGGCCGCCCGCAGACGGCCGGCCTCGACCGCACCGGGCTCCTGTGCCTCTCGGGGTCCGTGCTGTTCCTCAGCAGCGGCTGGCCGCTGACCAAGCTCGCGATCGAGCACGGCACCGCCCCGCTCTGGTTCGCCGAGAGCCGCGCCGGATTTTCCGCGCTCGTCACCTTCGTCCTGGTCGCCGCGAGCGGCCGGTTGCGGCTGCCGCGGCGGGGCGACCTGCCGGCGCTCTTCGCCGTCGGCGGGCTGCAAACAGGTCTGTTTTTTGTATTCTCCCACATCGCCGTCGGCTTCGTGCAGGCGGGGCGCACCGCCGTCCTCGCGAACACCACCACCTACTTCGTCGTGCCCCTGTCGCTGATCGTGCTGCACGAGCGCATCCCGCCGCGCCGCTGGCTCGCCGCCCTGCTCGGCGTGGCCGGTGTCGCGGTGCTGATGGGGCCGTGGTCGATCGACTGGAACAGCCCTGGTGTGCTGGTGGGCCATTTGTTCCTGCTCCTCGCCGGGCTTGCCTTCGCCATCGCCATCGTCGTCGTGCGGGCCGCGCCCCCGCGCAGCGCCATGTTCTGCTTGCTGCCCTGGTGCTTCGCCATCGCCTCTCTGGTCGTTCTGCCACTGCTCCTGATCGAGGCGCCGGGCGGCTCGCTCGGCCGCGACGCCGTCTCCTGGAGCGGCATCCTCTATGTCGGCCTGCTCGCCGGTCCGCTCGGCACCTGGGGCATCGTGGAGGCGACCATGCGGCTCCCCACCGTCGTCTCCTCGGTAGGGTTCCTTGCCACTCCGGCGGTCGGCCTGATCCTGTCCAACCTCATTCTGGGCGAACCGCTCACCCCGGACCTGCTCGGCGGCAGCGCGCTCATCCTGGGCGGCGTGGCGCTCGCCGCGCTGCCTGCGCGCCGGTGATCCTGCACGCCCGTTCGCAAGGCTCGGGGCCGCCGGTCGCGCTGCTGCACGGGCTCTTTGGGTCCGGGCGCAATCTCGGCGCGATCCAGCGCGCGCTCGCTTCCCACTTCCGCGCCATCGCGCTCGATCTCCGCAATCACGGCGACAGCCCCCACGCCGCCTCCATGAGCTATCCCGAGATGGCCGCCGACGTCGCCGCCACGCTCGGCGCCCTCGGCGCCCTGCCGGCCGCCGTGCTCGGCCACTCGATGGGTGGCAAGGTGGCGATGCGGCTCGCGCTCGACCGGCCGGATGCGGTCGGCCGCCTGATCATCGCCGACATCGCCCCGGTGCCAAACCCGCCCCGCTTTGCCGCCATCGCCGAAGCAATGCGCGCGCTGCGTCCCGGCCTTTCCCGCGCCGCGGCCGATGCGGCGCTGCGGTCAGCGGTGCCGGACGCGGGCCTGCGCGCCTTCCTGCTGCTCAACTGGCGCGCCGAGGGCTGGCGGATCGGGCTCGACAACATCATCGCCAACCTCGCCGCCATCGAAGGCTGGGACGCGCCGGCCGGCGCGCGCTACGAAGGCCCCGTGCTTTTCGTCACCGGCGCGCGCTCCGATTATGTGCGCCCCGAGCACCGCCCAGCGATCCGCGCGCTGTTTCCGGCCGCGCGATTCGTCGCGATCAAGGACGCGGGCCACTGGCTGCACGCCGACAATCAAGCCGCGATGATTGCGGTGGTGGAGGCGTTCCTGCACGCTCCGCCGCGCGACGGAGGAAACACGCGATGAACGACGACGCGCCCTACGCGGGCCTGAAGGTAATCGACCTTAGCCAGGGCGTCGCCGGCCCCTATTGCGCCATGCTGCTCGCCCGGCACGGCGCCGATGTCATCAAGATCGAACCGCCCGAGGGCGGCGACTGGAGCCGCGGCCTCGGCCCCAAGCACGGCGACCAGACCGCCTATTCGCTCGCCGCCAATCTCGGCAAGCGCAGCGTCGCGCTCGATCTCAAGTCGCCGCGCGGCAAGGAGGTGCTGCGGCGCCTGTTGCGCGGCGCCGACGTGTTCCTCCAGGGCTTCCGCCCTGGCGTGATCGAACGGCTCGGCTTCGGTTACGAGGCGGTGCGGGAGATCGCATCCTCGGTCGTTTACGTCTCCATCTCGGGCTTTGGCCAGCGCGGCCCGCTCGCTGAGCGCCCCGCGATGGACCCCGTGCTGCAAGCCTATACCGGCCTGACGAACGAGAATGCCGGCGAGGACGGCATCCCCCATCGCGTGCCGATCATTGCCGTCGATATGACGACCGCGCTGTACGCCTTCTCGGCCGTCGCCCCGGCGCTGTTCGGCCGCGCCCGCACCGGCAAGGGCAAGCACATCGAAACCAGCCTGATGCAATCCGCCGCCGCCCTTCAGGTGGTGCGGATGCTGCAATACGAGATGGAGGGCGGGGCGATCCGCCCGCCCGCCGCGCCGAGCGGCGTCTACAAGGCGGCCGACGGCTGGATCAATGTCACCGTCGCCCGCCAGCACGAATGGGTCGCGTTCTGCGAGGCCGTGGAAAGGCCCGCGCTCGCCGCCGATCCCCGCTTCGCCACCGCCGACCTCCGCGTCGATCATGCCGAGGCGTTGCGCGCTTTGCTCCGCCCGCTCCTCGCCGGGCGCAGCGTCGCCGACTGGTCTGACCGCTTCGCCGCACGGCGCGTGATGCACGAGCGCCTCAACAGCTACGCTGAGTTCCTCGCCCAGCCGCATGTGCGCGCGAGCGGCGCGGTATCCTGGATCAACCACCCCGACGTCGCCCGCACGATCCCACTGCCCAATCTCCCCGGAGCGCCCGCCTTCGCGACCGGCGAGGTCGGCACGATCGCCCCCCGCCTCGGCGAGCACACGCGCGAGGTGCTGGCCGAACACGGTTTCGGCGCCGCTGAGATCGAATCCCTGGCCGCCGAGCGCGTGATCGGGGTGTAGGCACGACGACCCCGTTTGCGGCCCCTGCGCCGGGATCAATGCCTTCCGAGCAGATGCAGCGGCAGCGTCGTCACGGACAATGTCCGCTAACCAGGCATCCAGCGTGCCCTTGCCCGATCTCGCCCACCGCCCCTAGGTAGCCCCATGCCCGACTTCTCCCGCACCTGGGACGTGTTCGTCGCCGGCGGCGGCAATGCGGCGCTCTGCGCAGCCATCATGGCGCGCCAAGCCGGCGCCTCGGTGCTGCTCGCCGAATCTGCCCCGCGCGCCTTCCGCGGCGGCAACAGCCGCCACACGCGCAACCTGCGCGCCATGCACGAAGGCCCGGCCGGGCCGCTCACCGACACCTATTCCGAGGACGAGTTCTGGGACGATCTGCTGCGCGTGACCGGCGGCAACACCGACGAACAGCTGGCGCGCATGACCATCCGCGCCTCCGCCGGCGTGTTCGGCTGGATGCAGCAGGCGGGCGTGCGCTTCCAGCCGAGTCTCACCGGCACGCTCAACCTCTCGCGTACCAACGCCTTCTTCCTCGGCGGCGGCAAGGCGCTGGTGAACGCCTACTACCTCACGGCCGAGAAGCTGGGCGTGGACATCCTCTACGACACGGAGGTGCGCGCGCTTCGCATGGAAGCGGGCGCGGTGCACGAGGCCGAGATCACCCACAAGGGCTACCCGGAGACGGTGCGCGCCCGCGCGGTGGTGGCCGCGAGCGGCGGCTTTCAGGGCAATCTCGACTGGCTGCGCCGCTACTGGGGCGAGGCGGTGGATAATTTCGTCATCCGCGGCACTCCGTACAACCGCGGCCGCGTGCTGCAAAACCTGCTCGATCAGGGCGTCGCCGCGGTCGGCGATCCCACGCAATGCCACGCCGTCGCGCTCGACGCGCGCGCTCCCAAGTTCGACGGCGGCATCGCGACCAGGCTCGACAGCGTGCCCTACAGCATCGTCGTCAACCGCGAAGGCGAGCGGTTCTACGACGAAGGCGAAGATGTATGGCCGAAACGCTACGCGATCTGGGGCCGGCTGATCGCCCAGCAGCCCGAGCAGATCGCCTACTCGGTCTGCGACGCCCGCGCCGTGCGGCTCTTCATGCCGTCTGTTTTCCCCGCCGTGACCGCGCCCACGCTGGGCGAGCTTGCCACGAAGCTCGGCCTCGATCCGATCAAGCTGCGCGCCACCATCGCGCGCTATAATCAGGCCGTGCAGTCGGAGGAGAAATTCGACCCGAGCCGGCTCGACGGCTGCGCCACCACGGGCTTGGCGCCGCCCAAAAGCAACTGGGCGCGGCGCATCGAAACGCCGCCTTTTTACGGCTACCCGCTGCGGCCCGGGATCACCTTCACCTATCTCGGCGTGCGCGTGAACGAGAGCGCACAGGTGCTGATGGAGGACGGCAAGCCGGCCGCCAATTTGTTTGCCTCGGGCGAGATCATGGCGGGGAACATCCTCGGCCGGGGCTATCTCGCCGGTTTCGGAATGACGATCGGCACGGTGTTCGGCCGCATCGCCGGCGAAGGAGCGGCCCGCCATGCAAGAAACTGACGCGCTGCGGGATGCTCGTCGCGACATGGAGATCTGCAACGCCTGCCGCTATTGCGAGGGCTTCTGCGCGGTATTCCCGGCGATGGAGCTGCGCCGCGAGTTCACCTCGGGCGACCTGGCCTACCTCGCCAATCTCTGCCACAACTGCCGCGGCTGCTATTACGCCTGCCAATACGCGCCGCCGCACGAATGGGGCGTCAACGTTCCCCAGCATCTCGCGCAAGTGCGCGCCGAAAGCTACGCCGAATATGCCTGGCCGCCCGCGCTCGCCCGTGCCTTCCAGCGCAACGGCCTCGTCGTGTCAGTCGTCACGGCGGCCGCATTCGCGCTCGTCGTGGCGCTAACGGCCGGCCTCAACGGCGCCGCTTTCACCACGCCGCAGGACCGCTTTTACCAGATCATCCCGCTCTGGGTGATGCAGGCGGCCGGCCTCGTCACCTTCATCTTCTCACTGGCGGCGATCGGTATCGGCACCTGGCGGTTCTGGCGCGTGGCAGGCACCGGCCGACGCCCCGATGCCGGGGCGCTCGCGGTTGCGCTGCACGACGTGTTCACGCTGCGCAATCTCGGCGGCGGCGGGCACGGCTGCAACGACAACAGCGAGCGGTTCTCGATGCTGCGCCGGCGCCTGCACCACGCGATGTTCTACGGCTTTCTGCTGTGCTTCGCCGCCACCTGCGCGGGCTTCGTCTATCACGTCTTCCTGGACTGGCCGGCTCCCTACCCGTTCCTCAGCGCCCCGGTCCTGCTCGGCACAATCGGCGGCGTCAGCCTGATGGCGGGCACGTTCGGGCTGTTCGCCATGAAGCTGCTGGATGATCCCGGCCCAGCCGCGCGCGAGCTCCTTGGCGCCGACGTGGCGCTGCTCGTGCTGTTGTTCCTCGCCGCCGCCACGGGGCTTGCCCTGCTCGGCCTCCGCGGGAGCTCGGCGATGGGCCCGGCGCTCGCCGTGCATCTCGGCGTGATCCTGGCCCTGTTTCTCCTGTTGCCGTACAGCAAAATGGTCCATGGCGCCTATCGCGCCGCCGCGCTGTTGCGCGCCGCGATCGAACGCCACGAGCCGCCCCTCGGGGCCGAATAGCGTCTACGAACACCCGCCCGGCGCCGGTGGAGGCTGGTCCTGCAAGTCGGGCGGGCGGTTGGGCAGCAAGGCCGGGTCGATCCAGCAATCCGGCACGCCGAGCGTCGCGGTGCAGTAGGGTTGCGGCAAGGGCGGCACGCGGTGGCGCAGGCAGCACGTGGTGCCCGGAAACGACTCGCATAATGCCTGTCCTAGTCCGACCGGCTCGCCGTCGCGCCCGATCGGGGCGGCGCAGCCGGCCAGCAGGCCGCTCAGCAATATCGCCCTCGCGAGCTGGCGCATGGGCGCGATCCTGCCGCCGAACGGTAAATCAAGTATTGCCGGCGGGCGGTTTGCCGCCAAAAGGTCGCGCCGCTATGGTCCGCCGCCTTCCAGGGGACCCGAGCGAATCCGTGCCCGATATTTTTGACGAGGTCGAAGAAGACGTCCGCGCCGAGCGGGTGCAGCAATTCTTCGCCCGCTATGGCTGGGCCGTTCTGGCGCTTGCGGTGGTGATCGTTCTTGCCGTCGGGTTCTGGCGCTATCGCGAATGGCGGCTGGAGCGGCAGGACCAGGCCGCCGCTTCCCAATACCTGATCGCCACCACCGAGGCCAACGCCCCCGGCGAGTCGGGCGCCAAGGCGCGCAATGCGGCGATCGCGAGGCTCGACCAGCTCGCGGCCAGCGGTCCCGAGGGCTACAGAACTCTCGCCCGCCTGCGCGCCGCCGCGCTGCTCGCGCAGCAAGGCAACGTCGCCGAGGCGTTGCGATTCTACAACGAGATCGCCAGCGATTCCGCTGCCGATCCGCTGTTCCGCGACCTCGCCACCCTCCTCTGGGCGCAGCGCCAGATCGACAGCGGCGACCCGCAGATCCTGCAGGCACGGCTGGAACCGCTGGCCGTCGCGGGCAACCCCTGGCGCCCGCTCGCCGAGCGCGCGTTGGCGCTGCTTGATCTCCGCCAGAACCGGGCGGACGCCGCGCGCTCGATCCTGCGCGGCCTGGCCGCCGATGCCACCGCGCCGCAGGGCGTGCGCGAATCGGCAGCGCTGATGCTCGACCGCCTCGGGAGCTGACCATGGCCCGCGACCTTCCCATCGGCCGGCGTGCCGCGCTCGGCCTTGCCCTTCCGCTCGCGCTCGGCGGCTGCGGCCTGTTCAACGGCTCATGGTTCGAGACGGAGAAAAAACCCATTCCCGGCAAGCGCGAGCCGGTGCTGCGGAACGTCGATGTGCTGGCGCCGCAGAAGGGCCTGGGGCCGATCACCCTGCCCGCGCCGGTCCGCAACGCCGCCTGGATGCAGGCCGGCGGCAACCCCGCGCACGATATGGGCCATCTCTTCTCGCCGCCTGTGCTGTCGGTCGCCTGGACCACCTCGATCGGCGAGGGCGGCGGCTATCGCAACAAGATCCTCGCCCAGCCGATCGTTGGCAACGGCGTCGTCTATACGATGGACGTAGCGGCCCGCGTCTCGGCCTTCTCCCTCTCCAACGGCCAGGAGCTCTGGCGGGTGCCGACGCGCGGCGAGAAGGCGCGCAGCACCAATGTCGGCGGCGGGCTCGGGCTCGCCGAGGGCGCGCTGTTCGCCGCCAACGGGCTCGGCTCGCTCGTCGCGCTCGATCCCGCGTCAGGCAAGGAACGCTGGCGCGTCGATCTGAAGGCGCCGCTACGTTCAGAGCCGACGATCGTCGCCGGCCGGCTGTTCATCACCACCTCCGACGACACGCTCTATGCGCTGAACGAAGCCGACGGACGGCAGCTCTGGTCCTATCAGGCGCGCAGCACGGTCGCCAACATGCTGGGCCGCCCGGCGCCCGCCTTTTCCGACGGTATCGTGGTCGCCGGCTTCGGCTCGGGGGAGCTCTCCGCCTTCCGCGCCGACACCGGCACCGTGATCTGGACCGACGTGCTCGCCTCCTCGGGCGGCGGGCGCTTCGCGGACATCGCCTCAATCCGCGGCCGGCCCGCGATCCGCAATAACGAGGTGTTCGCCGCCGGCATGGGCGGCCTGATTGTCGCCAACGACCTCCATGCGGGCCGCCGCATCTGGCAGATCGCGGTGGCGAGCCAGGACAGCCCCTGGGTCGCCGGGGATTGGCTGTTCATCACCACCCTCGATCAGCAACTGGCGGCGCTGCACCTCGCCGACGGGCAGGTTGCGTGGTCCGCGCAGATGCCCGAATTCAGCAACCCGAAGAAGCAAACCGGGCCGCTCACCTGGTTCGGCCCGCTGCTCACCGGAGACCGTCTGATCCTCGCCGGCACCAGCAAGGAGGCGCTGTCCGTCAGCCCCTATACGGGGGCGATCCTCGGCCGCCAGCCCTTGCCTTCCGCCGCCGCCCCGGTGCAACCGGTGGTGGCAGAAGGAACGGTGCTGCTGGTAGCCGAGGACGGGCGCCTGATGGCGCTGCGTTAAGTCGCGCCCATTTCCGCGCTCATGCGCCCCACCGTCGTCATCGCCGGCCGGCCCAATGTCGGGAAAAGCACGCTGTTCAATCGCCTGGCGGGGCGGCGCGCGGCGATCGTCGCCGACACGCCGGGCGTGACGCGCGATCGCAAGGAAGCCGACGCCCAGATCCGCGGCCGCGAGATCCGCCTGGTCGATACCGCGGGGCTTGAGGAAGCGCCGCCCGAAAGCCTCTCCGGCCGGATGCACCGCTCGGCCGCTTCGGCGATCGGGACGGCCGACCTCGTGCTGTTCGTTGTCGATGCCCGCTCGGGCCTCACCCCCGCCGACCGGCATTTCGCGCAATGGCTCCGCCGCCAGGGCCGCCGCGTGCTGCTGGTCGCCAACAAGGCCGAGGGCCGCGCGGCCGACAGCGCGATCTACGACGCCTACGCGCTCGGTCTCGGCGATCCGATCGCTGTTTCCGCCGAGCACGGCGAGGGCGTCTCCGCCCTGATGGCCGAGATTGCCGACCGGCTTCCGCCGGCGGCGGAGCGCGAAGGCGAGTCGCCGGACAAGCCTCTCAAGCTCGCGATCGTGGGCCGCCCGAATGCCGGCAAATCCACCCTGCTCAACCGCCTGCTCGGCGAGGAGCGGATGCTGACCGGCCCCGAACCCGGTCTCACGCGCGATGCGGTCGCGGTCATGCTCAAGGATCCCGAAGGCCGCGCGGTCGAACTGGTCGATACCGCCGGCCTGCGCCGCCGCGCCCGGATCGAGGCGCCGCTCGAGAAAGCGTCGGTCGGCGCCGCGATCGGCGCGCTCCGCATGGCCGAGGTGGCGGTGCTCGCGGTGGATGCGACCGAGGGCCTGCACGAGCAGGACCTCCACATCGCCCAGCTCGTCGAGCGCGAGGGCCGCGCCCTGGTCCTCGCCCTCACCAAATGGGACTTGGTGACCGACCGCGCCGCCGCGCGGCGGGCCGTAGCGGATCGGCTGCAAACCAGCCTTGCCCAGCTCAAGGGCCTGCCGGTGGTTCCGCTCTCCGCCCTCACCGGCCAGGGGATAACAGGGCTCTGGCCGGCAGTGCGCGCCGCTTACGAGGCCTGGAACCGCCGCGTCCCGACCGGCGAGCTGAACCGCTGGTTCGAGCAGGCGCTCGAACGCCACCCGCCGCCGCTCGTCGATCGCCGCCGCCTGAAGCTCCGCTACATCACCCAGGCGAAGGCGCGCCCGCCCACCTTCATCGTGTTCGGCACCCGCGCCGAGCGGCTGCCCGAGGATTATGCCCGCTATCTCGTCAACGGGCTGCGCGAGGCTTGCGCGCTGCCCGGCGTGCCCATCCGGCTGCAACTGCGCGGAACGACCAATCCCTACGCCGCGTGACGCGGCGCAACATTGACGCGGCCCCGGGGTGGCTCACATAGGCGTGCCATGCGCGATTTCTCCGACCTGACCGAACGCGAGGTGCTGGCCCTCGCCATCGCCAACGAGGAGGAAGACGCCCGCATCTACGCCGACATCGCTGACGGTCTGCGCGAGGCCTACCCCGCCACGGCGAATGTCTTTTCCCAGATGATGAACGAGGAGGGCGAGCACCGCCGTCGCCTGCTCGACCTCTACCGCGAGAAGTTCGGCGAGCACATTCCGCTGATCCGCCGCCAGGACGTGCGCGGCTTCATTCACCACAAGCCGGTCTGGCAGTATCGCCCGCTCCGCATCGACGCCGTGCGGCAACTCGCCGAAGCGATGGAACTAGAGACGCAGCGTTTTTATCGCCGCGCCGCCGCGCGCTCGACCGACGCCTCGATCCGCAAGCTGCTCGGCGATCTGGCCGAGGCCGAGGTCGCGCACGAGAAAACCGCCGAACGGCTCGTGGAGGAGAACGTCCCCGAGAAAGTCCGCCAGGAGGAGGCGGGCGCCGAAAGGCGCCAATTCGTGCTGCGCGTCGTGCAGCCGGGGCTGGTGGGCCTCATGGACGGTTCCGTCTCGACCCTCGCGCCGGTCTTCGCCTCGGCCTTCGCCACCGGACGGCCCTGGGATGCGTTTCTGGTCGGCATGGCGGCATCGGTCGGCGCCGGCATCTCAATGGGCTTCGCCGAGGCGCTGTCCGACAACGGCAGCCTGACGGGCCGCGGCCAGCCGATCATCCGCGGCTTGATCACCGGGCTGATGACGACGATCGGCGGCATCGGGCACACCATTCCCTTCCTGATCCCCGACTTCCAGATCGCGCTCGCGGTCGCCATCGCGGTCGTCGTGGTGGAACTCGGCGTGATCTCCTGGATCCGCTGGCGCTACATGGACACACCCCCGATTTCGGCGACCATCCAGGTTGCATTCGGCGGCGCCTTGGTTTTCGCCTGCGGCGTGCTGATCGGCAGCGGATAGTCCGCGACGATGCGCCTCGCCGTTCTAGGCAAGCGCGGCAGCATCACCGGCTGGACGGAAAGCACGGCGGCGGGCCTGCGCGCCGCCGGGAACGAAGTGCTGCACCTCGTTACCCGCGATCCGCGCCTCGCGCACGGCCTTGAGAGACTCTTGCCGCGCGCGCGGCTGCTGCAGCACCGGCTCGCCCGTTTTCGGCCCGAGCTGATCCTGCTCCCGAACGCCTTCGCCGCACCGCTCGGCATACTGCGGGCGGTACGTGCCGCGGCGGGGGATGCGCCGGTCGTCGGCTGGATGGGCGATGGGTTCGGCGAGGAATCGCGCGCCAAGGCCGCCTGCTGCGACCTCATCGGCTACACGGATACAGGCTTGCTGGCGCGCCATCACGCGCTCGGCTTCGCATCACGCGCCTGTTTCCTGCCCCACGCCGTCGATCCGGCGCGTGCGCTTCCCCCCGGCCGGGCCGCGCGGTCGGAGATGATGGTATTCGTCGCCAGCCCGACCCCGCGCCGCGCCGCGATCGTCCGCGCGGTCGAGCGCCCTTTGCGGCTGATCGGCGAGAACTGGGACCGCATGGCCGGCCCGCCGCACAACATTGAGCCGCGCCGCATCCCGCCTGGGGAAGTCGCCGCGATCTACGCGGCGCATCGGGCCGTGCTCAACATCCACCACGAGCGGAACGCTGTTTCCGGACTCAATCAGCGCAGTTTCGAGCCTTATCTCTGCGGCGCCGCCGTGGTCAGCGACATGCAACCCGATCTTCCGCTCTGCTTCGTGCCGGGCGAGGAGGTTTTGGTCTGGGCGGATGCGGTGGAGCTGAACGCGCTCTACGCCCGCCTCGGCCGCGAGCCCGGCCTCGCGGCCCGCACAGCGGAAGCCGGCAGGCGGCGCATCATCGCGGAACACAGCTTTGCCGCCCGGCTGCACACGCTCGCGGCCGCACTCGGCCTACGAAAGATCTAACCGTGCCCCCTCCCCTTGCGGGAGCCGGGCTGGGGGGAGGGGTCGCCCTGCCCCCCGCGCGCGAGCTGCATCGCCCGCGCGTAAACGACGCGCCGCGGCAGGCCGGTGGCCTCGGCAACCAGGGCGGCGGCATCCCTGGTGGTGTGCGTGCCCAGCGCCTCGGTCAGCAGCACCTCCAGCTCCGGTTCTCCCGCATGTTCCTCGGGTGCCGGTCCGACCACCACCGTGATCTCCCCGCGTGGCGGCGCCGCCGCATAGGCATCGGCAAGGGCCTTCAGCCCGCCGTGCCGCACCTCCTCGAACAGTTTGGTCAGTTCCCGGCACACCGCCGCCGGCCGGTCGCCGAACGTGGCCGCCATGTCGGCGAGGCTCTCGCCCAGCCGGTGCGGAGCCTCGTGCCAGATCAGCGTGGCCGCAAGCCCCGCCCGCTCGGCCGCGCGCAGCCGCGTGAAGGCGGCGCGCCGCGCGGCGGGGCGCGGCGGTGGAAAGCCGAGCACCAGGAACGGCAGCGGCGGCAGTCCCGAGAGCACCAGCGCCGTCAGCGCAGCGTTCGGCCCGGGCACGGCGGTCACGGGCAATCCCTCGGCGATAACCGCGCGCACCAGCCGGTAGCCCGGATCAGAGACGAGCGGCGTGCCGGCGTCCGATACCAGCGCGACCGACGCGCCAGCGCGCAGCCGTTCCAGCACCTCGGGAATGCGTGCATCCTCGTTGTGCTCGTGCAGCGCAACGAGGCGCGCCCGCGCACCAATCGCGGCCATCAGCCGCGCCGTGTGCCGCGTATCCTCGCACAATATTGTATCCGCCGAGGCCAGGGCCTCGCGTCCGCGCGGCGGCAGATCGGCGAGATTGCCGATCGGCGTGGAAACCAGCACAAGTCCTCTTGGCGGGGCCGATACAGCTTGGGGAGATGCGTCGGATGCGTCGTCGGACATTCCTCGTCCTTTCCGCGGGCTCGGCGCTCGCCGGCTGTAGCACCGCAGCCTATCCGCCCACTATTTCCCCTTCCTATCCGGTGCCGGGCGCGCCCGCGCCGCCGCCCATGCCGGGCGCCGCACTCGGCGGGCGCGGGCGCGAGGTGGCGCTGCTCGCCCCACTCAGCGGTCCGCACGCGGATATTGGCCAGCCGATGCTGCAAGCCGCGCAGCTCGCCTTCTCCGCCGCGCCGGGCGGCCCGCCACTCATCCCCGCCGACACCGGCGGGACGCCGCAGGGCGCGACGAGCGCACTACAAGGGGCGCTCGGCAGCGGTGCCGGGATCGTGCTCGGCCCGCTGACTGCCGCCGAGACCGACGCCATAGCCCCGCTCGCGGCGCAAGCCGGTGTGCCGGTGCTCGCTTTCACCAACACGCCGACCGCCGCCCGCCCCGGCGTTTGGACCCTCGGCATCACGCCCGCCCAGCAGGTCGATCGCGTGGTCCGCTACGCCCAGGCGCAGGGCAAGACGCAGTTCGCGGCCTTCCTGCCTGACAATGAGTTCGGCCATGCGCTCGGCGATGCGTTCGTCGCCAGCCTCGCCCGCTCCGGCGCCGCGCCGGTCGCGGTCCGGTTCCACGGCACCGGCATGGCCGCGATCAGCGCCGGGCTCAAGGACCTGTCCAATTTCGAAAGCCGCTGGGGCGCGACCCAGGCGAAGATCCGCCAGCTTCGCGCCCAGGACACAGCCGAGGCCCGCCATCAGGCCGAGGAGCTCACCCGCATCCCGCCGCCGCCGCCGCCCTTCGACGCCCTGCTTCTCGGCGACACCGGCGAGAGCCTTGCCGAGATCGAGCCCCTGCTGCCCTACTATTTCGTCTCCCCGCCGCAGGTGCAGATCATGGGTCCCGCGCTCTGGGCCGCCCCGGCGAGCGGCTCGCGCCAGTTCCGTGGCGCGATCTACGCGGCGCCCGATGCAAGCGCGCGCGACGCCTTCGTCCAGGCGTTCTCGGCCCGCTACGGCGCCCCGCCGCCCGGCCCGGCGGACCTCGCCTATGACGCCGCGCGCATCGCTCAGCAAACCGCGCCAGCGGGCTTTTCCGCTGCGGCCCTGACCAACCCGGCGGGATTCCAGGGCGTCGATGGCTGGCTGCGATTGATGCCGGACGGGCGGGTGGAGCGGGCGTTGGCCGTGTTCCAAATCCAGGAAGGCGGGCCGCAGCTCGTCGCCCCGGCCGCGCCGCCCGCCGCCTGATGCAGCCGCTTCCGCCGGACCTTGCGGCGGCGCTCTGCCGGGTCGGCCTGCTCGGCCCCGCCGAGGAGGCGCGCGGCGAACCGCTGGCCGGCGGCGTCTCCTCCGATATTTGGCGCGTCGCTCTGCCGCGCGGCCCGGTCTGCGTGAAGCGCGCCCTGCCGAAGCTCCGGGTCGCCGCCGATTGGCGGGCGCCGGTCGAGCGCAATCTTTACGAGGCACGCTGGATGCGCTCCGCGATCGCGGCGGTGCCCAGTGCGACACCCGCCCTGATCGGCCAGGACGAAACCTCCGGCACGCTTGTCATGGCTTATCTGGAACCGGCGGACCACCCGGTCTGGAAACAGGAATTGCACGCCGGCCGCGCCGATCCGGCCTTCGCGGCCGAGGTAGGCGCCCGGCTCGGCCGGATCCACGCCGCCACCGCCGCCACGCCCGCGCTCGCGGCCGATTTTCCGACCGATGCGATTTTTCACGCCATCCGGCTGGAGCCCTATCTGCTCGCGACCGCCCGCGTTCACCCCGACGTCGCGCCCGCCCTGGAGCATCTCGCCGCCGTCACCGCCGCCACCAAGCGCGCCCTGGTACATGGCGACGTCAGCCCGAAGAACATCCTCGCCGGCCCGTCGGGTCCTGTGTTCCTAGATGCCGAATGTGCCTGGTGGGGCGACCCCGCCTTCGATGCGGCTTTCTGCCTCAACCATCTGCTGCTGAAGTGCCTCTGGACCCCGTCGGCCCGCGCCCGCTTCCTCGCCTGCTTCGACGCCCTTGCCGCGGCCTGGATCGCGCGCGCGGACTGGGAAGCCCCGGCCGAGCTTGAATCCCGCGCCGCCCGTCTCTTGCCCGGGCTGATGCTTGCGCGGGTGGATGGCAAGTCGCCGGTCGAGTACATCACAGCCGAACGCGACCGCGACACGGTGCGCCGGGTCGCAAAGCGCCTGCTTCTCCACCCCGTGCCGCGCCTTCAGGACGTGCGCGCGTCCTGGGCGAAGGAGATCGGATGACCGACACGCGGATCGCCTTCCTTCATGCCCGCCGCGTCTGGGACAGCCGCGGCCGCCCCACCGTCGAGGCCGACATCCTGTTGGAAGACGGCGGCGTCGGCCGCGGTATTGCCCCTGCGGGCGCCTCCACGGGCTCGGGCGAGGCGCTCGATCTGCGCGACGGCGGCGCGCGCTTCGGCGGCCACGACGTCACGCAGGCGTTGGAGGGCATGAACAAAGCCATCGCCCGCGCGCTGCGCGGCGTCGATGCCGCCGATCAGGAGGCGGTCGATAAAATACTGATCGAACTGGACGGCACCGAAGACAAGTCCGTGCTCGGCGCCAACGCCACGATCGCGGTCTCCATCGCCGTCGCCCACGCGGCGGCGGCCTCCCTCAGCGAACCGCTGTTCCGCTATCTCGGCGGGCCCGAGGCCTGCACGATGCCGCTGCCGCAAATCCAGATTTTCGGCGGGGGCGCCCATGCCGGCAGGCGCGTCGATATTCAGGACTTCATGCTCGTCTGCCCAGGCGCCTCCTCGTTCGCCGAGGCGCTCGACTGGACCGCCGAGGTCTACCGCGCCGCCGGCGCGCTGATGGCTGATGCGGGCAAGCTCGCGGGCGTGGCCGACGAGGGCGGCTGGTGGCCGCTGTTCGACACCAATGAGCAGGCGCTCGAAATGCTGGTCCGCGCCATCGAGAAAGCCGGCCTCAAACCGGGCGCCCAGGCCGGCATCGCGCTCGACATCGCCGCCAGCCAGTTCGGCAAGGAGGGCCGCTACCGCCTCGCGCTTGAATCGAAAGAAATGGACAGCGCCGGCATGGTCACGCTGATGAAGCGGTGGATCGACGCCTATCCCATTGTTTCGATCGAGGACCCGCTGGCCGAGGACGATGTCGAGGGCTTCGCCGCCCTCGCCCGCGAGGTCGGAGACCGCGTCCAGATCGTCGGGGACGATTTGCTGGTCACGGACGCCGCCCGCATCCGCCGTGCCGCCGAGCTGCGCGCCGCCAACTGCGTGCTGATCAAGCCCAATCAGCGCGGCACGCTGACCGAGACCAAAGCCGCCTGGGACACCGCCCGCGCCCTCGGGCTGGCCGGCATCGTCTCCGCCCGCTCCGGCGAGACGGAGGACACGACCATCGTCCATCTCGCGGTCGGCTGGGGTGTGGGCCAGCTCAAGGTCGGCAGCTTCGCCCGCAGCGAGCGGATGGCGAAATGGAACGAGGGGCTGCGGGTGGAAGAGGCGCTCGGCGCCCGCGCCCGCTTCGCCGGCCGCGCCGCGCTCGGCCGGCTCGGATGACGCGCGTCCTCTACCACGCCGCCGCCGGCCCCGATCTGGCGCGGCGGCTGGCGGAGGTCGCCGGCCGCTCCGCGCTGCACATCGACATTTGCGCCGAGACCGACACCGCCCGGCTCGCGGCGCTGCTGCCGGAGACCGAGGTGCTTTGGCACGTGCTCACACCCTGCACCGCTGCGATGATCGGCGCCGCGCCGAAGCTCCGCCTGATCCAGAAGATCGGCGTCGGCGTGAACACGATCGACCTCGCCGCCGCCGCTGCCCGGGGCATCCCGGTCTGCAACCTGCCGGGCACCAATTCGCAGGCGGTGGCCGAGATGACGCTCCTGCTGATGCTCGCCGCCTTGCGCCGCCTGCCCCTGTTCGACGCCGCCATGCGCCGCGGCGCGGGCTACGCGCTCGACCCCGCCGCCAAAGACGGATTGGGCGAGCTGCACGGCCGCACGGTCGGGCTTGTGGGTTACGGCGCGGTGCCGCGGGCGCTTGTCCCGATGCTGCGCGGCCTCGATTGCCGCCTGCTGTACACGGCCCGCAAGCCGCACCCGGACGCACGGGCGGAATGGCGGGAGTTGCCGGATTTGCTCGCTCAATCCGACGTCGTGAGCCTGCACGTGCCGCTGACCGAAAGCTCGGCGCGCCTGATTGACGGGGCGGCACTAGCCCGCATGAAGCCGGGCGCGATTTTGGTGAACACCGCGCGGGGCGGCCTGATAGACGAGCCGGCCCTGATCGCCGCGCTGCAATCGGGGCATCTCGCCGCCGCGGGTCTCGACGTGCAAGCCGATGAACCCCCGCCCCCCGACGCCCCGCTCCTGCGCGCCCCGAACGTCGTGCTTTCCCCGCATATCGCCTGGATCAGCACCGGCACCTACGACCGCAGCTTCGCCCTCGCCGCCGAGAACTGCGCGCGCCTGCGGAGCGGGCGGGAGCTCCTCAACCGGGTCGCCTGAGGCCGCTGGCAGGTGCACACCTGGGCCTTCGCGGCCCTTCTCGAGTGATCACTGGCCGCAGTCGGGCGGCCCGGCTGACAACGGGGCGCTGCCCGGCAGGGCTGAGGTGACAACATGAAGGCCGGATCGGCCATCCGGGTCTACACACCGATCGCTACTGTTCCTCCCGGCTCGCGCCCTGCCATTCCGCCACGCGCGCGAGCTGCGCGTAATCGGTGAAGCGCGGCGCGCGCGCCGGATGCGGCTGTGACAGATAGGGGCGCGAGGGATCGTCGAACGCATCGATTAGCGCGCGCAGCGTCTCTGCGTAGGCGCGCACCGCCTCGGCAACCGCCGAAGGCCCCTCCTTGTAAAGCGTGGATTCCTCGCCCGCCGCGGGACCGCCGCTCAACCGCCAATAGGCTAGTTCGGCGACCGTGCCCGCGCGCTCGGCCCCGAACCCACCCGCTTGCGCCATTGCCGCCTCCAGCGGCAACTGCGGCGCCAGTCCCCGGTTCGCGTCGGCCTGGGATGGCACCTGCCCCGTTTTGTAGTCGATGATGGCGAGCGTGCCGTCGTCGCGCCGCTCGATCCGGTCGGCGCGTCCGGTCAGAACGAACACGCCGCCAGGACGCTCGAGTTCCCACGTCCCCTGACATTCCGCATGGATCGCGGCGATGCCAAGCTCGCCGCGCCTTCTTGCTTCGAATGCAACCACCCAGTCGGCGATCCGCGCCAGCCGCGGTTCCCACCAGTTCCGCACCGCGTCGCGCGCGCCGCTCGTCGCCAGCTCCTTCAGGAACGCTTCGCGCAGCAGGCGCGCCGCGTCGGCGGGCAGCGCCGTGCCGGTCTGCTCCAAGAACCGGTGCAGCCCGGCATGAACCACGTTGCCGTAATCGGCGGCGTCGGTGTCCTCGTCGAGCGCGCGCAGGGCCTCCAGACCGAGGATCCGGCGCGCATAGATCGCATAGGGGTCGCGCAGCCAGGTCTCGATCTCCGTTACGCTCAGCCGGCGCGGACGGAAGGCGAGCGGCGGGCGCGGCTGCGGGGGTGAGGCCGCCCGCGCCGCGCCGTCCGGCTGGTCGATCCGCCGCACCCAGGCGGCGGCAGGATGACGCGGCATGGCCTGGCCGCGCCCGTGCAGGAACGCCTCGATGCGCGTCAGCCAGCGCGCCGGAACGGCCGGCGCACCGTCGATCCGGCGCGGGCAGGACAGCACCACTTCGCGCGCCGCCAGCGCCGCGCCGACGAAGTCGTGCGCCGCCTGCCCGACCGCCTCCTCGGGGGCCGGCAACCCCACCTGGTCGCGCATCGGCCGCGAGAGCCATGGCCCCGGCTCGGTGGCGGGCGGCCAGATGCCTTCCACAAGGCTCCCGAGCACCACGCGATCGACGCTTTGCAGCCGCGCCTCCAACAAGCCCCAGATGAAGATGCGCGGATGCTCGGCGCCCGCGCGCCCGCGCAGCGCCCGCCTTGTCCTGATCGCGGGCGCGGTGGCCAGCACCGCCTCGAGCAGGCCCGGCAGGGTGCGTGGCCCCTGATCCGGCAGCAGCGCCACGGCCTCCAGCACCCAGGCGAGGTGCTCCGCCAGGGCCTCGCCCTCCTCGCCCGCCCAGAGCCTCGCGGGGCCGGCTTCCTTGTCGGTCGCCGCCAGCCGCTCGGCGGCCTCGATCAAGGCGGCGAGCGCCTCGCCCGGTGCCGCCGCCCGGCTGGCCTGAACGCGCAGAAGGGGCGCCAGGCTACCGGCCAGCCGGTCCAGGAAGGCCGCCACATCGTCCCGTCCGCGCGCGGCGTAGCGCAATCCGTTCACGCCGGGTCCGGGGCGCGGTCCGCGCAGCCGCGCGCGTTCCAGCACGCGCGCCGCCTCGCGGCAGGCGGCAGGCGCCAGGCCTGCCGCGGCCAGCGGATGCTTGAGCAGCGCGAGCAGCGGCACCGGCGCCAGCTCCTCGGCGGCCGCGCGCGCCAGCAGGCGCAGGAACACGGCCGGCGGCGTTTCGGCGAGGCGCTCGCCGGCGCTGTCATCGGCCACGATCCCGTAGCGCAGCAGCTCCACCGACACCCGCCCGGCGAGCGCGCGGTCGGGCGTGATCAGCGCCGCTCGCGCACCCGGCTGTTCCAGCGCATCGCGCAGAATGAGCGCGATTGCCGCCGCTTCCTCCTGCTGGTCGGCAGCCTCGAGCCGTGTCAGTCCGTCGGTTTCCGCAGGGCCGGATCGGGTCCAGTCCTCCGCCAGGGCCACCCCCGGCAGCAAGGCCCGCCGAAGCAGCGCGCTCCGGCCCGCCAAGGGTCCCCCCTCCCCTGGCGGGAGGGGGGTCGCGGAGAGGGATCCGCGCGATGCACCCCAACTCCGCACATCGCCCCGCCGCGCGCCCATCAGGCCGAGCAGCGCCTTCAGCCCGGCTTGCGGATGCGCCGCATCGAGACCGTCCCAGGCGGCCTCGCTCATCTCCGTATCCAGGCCCGCCAGCACCACCGCGCCCTGCGGCAATCCGGCAATGACGCGGGCCAGCTCTGCCACCGCGGGGAACGCGGCGCTGACGCCGGCCAGCAGCACGCGATGCGCCGGCGGCTCTGCCGCCCAAGCGGCAGCCTGCGCTCGCAAGAGCGCTACCTGCCGTGCCGCCGGGTTCATCATCCCCTGCTCTTCCAGCCAGTCCGGCCAGTGGCGCGTGACGATGGCGAGGAAATCGAGCGTGCGCGCCCAGTGCTCAGCGTAGGCGGGATCGGCGGCCCCGGGCAGCCGCTCGGCCAGATCGACCCCGGCCCGCTCCGCCTCATCCATCAGCGCGGCCAGCTCGGCGGCCAGCAGCCAGGCGCGATCGGCAGTGCTAGGCCCGCCATCCTTCGGCGGCAACGCGAGGATCAGCTTCGCGAGCGCCGCCAGCCGAAGCTGCGCGGGGACGGCGGGCGGTAAGTCGAGCGACCCCGCGAGCGCCAGCGGCGCCTCGTCCAAGGCGCCGAGCGCGACAATCCGCGGCAGGATGAGCGCAGCGCCGCCGGAGGCACGCAGGAACGCCTCGGCCAGAGCTCGCGCCGCGCGCCGGGTCGGCAGCAGGATCAACCCATCGGCGACGGCGAGCGGATCGGCCCCCACCTGGCTGTCGGCCAGCCACGCTGCCGCGAGCGTGTCGAGGAACGGCGTCGCGGGCGGGATCGTGAAGAGGTTCACGGCACGAGGTCGGCGATCCGCCCCACCCAGCCGCTCAGCCTCGCCTCGCGTGCGTCGCCCTCGCCGAACGCGAGCGCGATCTCCAGCGCGCCTCCCGGCCGCCGTGCGCCGAGCCGCTCGGGCCACTCCACCACCACGATGTCACGCAGCGCATCCTCCCAGCCGAGTTCGGCGAGATCGGCCTCGGCCTCGATCCTCCAAAGGTCGAAATGATGCACCGTTCCGCGCGGCGTGTCGTAGCTTTGCAAGAGGGTGAAGCTCGGGCTCGGCACTTCGAGCGCGGGATCGCCGCTCAGCGCGCGAAGAAAGGCGCGCGCGAATTCGGTCTTGCCGGCGCCGAGCGGCCCCGACAGCAAGATCGCATCCCCCGCCCGCACGCGCGCGGCGACCGCCGCGGCAAGCCGCGCCATGGCATCGAGATCAGGCAGCTTCAGGGCGGGGTCGCCCGCCGAAGGCGGGCGCTGACCGCCCCCGCGCCTCAATGCGTCATCCACCCCGCGAGGATCGCGAGCAGCAGCAGCGCCACGATGTTGGTGATCTTGATCATCGGGTTCACGGCGGGGCCCGCCGTGTCCTTATACGGATCGCCTACCGTGTCACCCGTCACCGCCGCCTTGTGCGCCTCGGAGCCCTTGCCGCCGTAGTTGCCTTCCTCGATGTATTTCTTGGCGTTGTCCCAGGCTCCGCCGCCCGCCGTCATCGAGATGGCGACGAACAAGCCGGTGACGATCGTACCGAGCAGCATCGCGCCGAGCGCGGTGAACGCCGCCACCCGTCCGCCGATGCCCCAGATCACCAGCCACAGGATCACCGGGGCCAGCACCGGCAATAGGGACGGCATGATCATCTCGCGGATCGCCGCGCGCGTCAGCATATCGACCGCGCGCCCGTATTCGGGCTTGTCGCGCCCCGCCATGATACCGGGCAGCTCGCGGAACTGGCGCCGCACTTCCACCACGACGGCGCCCGCCGCGCGGCCGACGGCGGTCATTCCCATCGAGCCGAACAGGTAGGGCATCAGCCCGCCGATGAAGAGCCCGATCACCACGTACGGGTTCTCCAGCTCGAAGTTCACCGACAGATGCGGGAAGTAGAATTTGAGGTCCTGCGTGTAGGCGGCGAACAGCACGAGCGAGGCAAAGCCCGCCGAGCCGATCGCATAACCCTTCGTCACCGCCTTGGTGGTGTTGCCAACCGCGTCGAGCGCGTCGGTGGTGACGCGCACCTCTTTCGGCAGATCGGCCATCTCCGCGATGCCGCCCGCGTTGTCCGTCACTGGCCCGTAGGCGTCGAGTGCGACGATCATCCCGGCGAGCGCCAGCATGGTCGTCGCCGCGATGGCGATACCGTAGAGTCCGGCCATCAGGTAGCTCAGGATGATGCCGATGCAGATGGCGATCACCGGCCCCGCGGTCGCCTCCATCGACACGGCGAGCCCCTGGATGATGTTGGTGCCGTGCCCGGTGGTGGAGCTCACCGCGATGGTGCGGACAGGGCGGTATTCGGTCGAGGTATAGTATTCGGTGATCCACACGATCGCCCCCGTCACCGCGAGCCCGATCAACGCGCAGATGAAGAGGTCGAAGCCGGTCACGGCGCCGCCGCCGATCAGTGGCAGGGGCGCGGTGAAGTTGACGAACCAGCCGATGATGATGGCAATACCGATCACCGACAGCGCGCCCGTGACCAAGAGGCCCTTGTAGAGCGCCCGCATGATGCCGTTGTCGGCGCCGAGGCGGACGAAATAGGTGCCGATGATCGAGGCGAGGATGCAGATCCCGCCGATGCCGAGCGGCAAGGCGAGGATCGGCGTCTGCACCGCGTCGGCGAAGAAGATCGCGCCGAGCAGCATGGTGGCGACCACCGTGACGACATAGGTCTCGAACAAGTCGGCCGCCATGCCGGCGCAGTCGCCCACATTGTCGCCCACGTTATCGGCGATCACGGCGGGGTTGCGTGGATCATCCTCCGGGATGCCTGCCTCTACCTTGCCCACGAGGTCGGCGCCCACGTCGGCGCCTTTGGTGAAGATGCCGCCGCCGAGTCGCGCGAAGATCGAGATCAGGCTGGCACCGAAGGAGAGTGCCACCATCGCCTCCAGCACCACGCGCCGATCCGCGCCCGCCATGATCCCGGTCAGGATCAGGTAGTAGCAGGTGACGCCGAGCAGCCCGAGCCCGACCACAAGCAGGCCCGTGATGGCGCCCGCGCGGAAGGCGAGGCTCAGTCCCGCGGCGAGCCCCTGGCGCGCGGCTTGCGCGGTGCGGACATTGGCGCGCACCGAGACGTTCATGCCGACATAGCCCGCGCAGCCCGACAGGATGGCGCCGATCAGGAAGCCGATCGCCGCCAGATAGCCGAGCGTGAAGCCGAGGAAGATCGCCACCAGCACCCCGACGATGGCGATCGTCGTGTATTGCCGGTTGAGATAGGCGCGGGCGCCCTCCTGCACCGCGGCAGAGATTTCCTGCATCCGCGCCGTCCCCGCATCGGCGGCGAGCACCTCGCGGGTGGTCATGATTCCATAGATCAGCGCCAGCACCCCGCAGGCGATGATCACCACGTACGCAAAAGGCATCCCGAACTTTTCCCCAATGGAATCGCAGCCCGCACCGCGGGGGCCGCCGAAAAGGTCGGCGCCCTATGCCAGAACCCCCCGGGCTAGGCAAACCGGGTGCGGAGCGGAACGGATTACCGCCTTGCTGGCGCGCTGCGGGGGCGACGACCCGCCCCGCCGATCCGACCGTGTGCTTTCGGGCCTCCGCACCGAGGCCCCTCACCCGAACGAACCGGCGACCCCCGCTAGCCCGTTGAAAGCGTGGCGTCCCCGGCGAGATTCGAACTCACGACCCCAGGATTAGGAATCCTGTGCTCTATCCTGCTGAGCTACGGGGACAGTCGCGCGCACTCTACCCGTCCGCCCCGGCCGTGTCAGCCGATCGCTTACGGTCGCATCGTGAACCGCGATATCCCCGTCTGCCGCAGCGGCGCCGCCATATTCGCGAACTGGCAGAGCAATGGCCGCGTGTCGCGCGGGTCGATGATTTCCTCGATCAGAAACGCCTCCGCCGTGCGGAACGGCGAGCGCAGCCGCTCCAGCCGCGCCTCGATCTCGGTCAGTTTCGCCGCCGGGTCCGCCGCCGCTGCGAGCTCGGCCCGGTAGGCCGCCTCCACGCCACCCTCCAGCGGCAATGAGCCCCAATTACCGGAGGGCCAAGCATAGCGGATCGCCGTCTGCGTGTGCGGCACGTGCGCGCCGCCGCCGACGCCGAACACGTTGCGGATGAGCACCGCGCACCAGGGCACGCTCGATTGATGGATCGCCGCGATCGCCCCCACCGCCTCGCGCATCGTGCCGGTGCTCTCCGCCTCCAGCCCCACGGCGAAGCCGTAGCAATCGACGAGATGCACGACCGGCAGATGGAAGGTCTGCGCCAGGTCGACGAACCGGCGGATCTTGCGCGAGGCGGCAGCGTTCCACGCCCCACCCTGGAACAGCGGATCGCCCGCCAGCAGCGCCACCGGCCAGCCGTCCAGCCGGGCAAGGCCGGTGATGATGGCGCGCCCATACTCCCGCGCCATCTCGAAAAAACTGCCACGATCGACAACCGCCGCGATGATCCGGCGCATGTTGTAGGCCTTGCGCCGGTCGTGCGGCACCGCGCGGATCAGGAACGCCTCGCGCCGCTCGGGCGAATCGCCGCACGGCGCGCGCGCCGGCAGATCGAACACCGAGGACGGCAGGTAGGAGAGGAACCGGCGGACACGGGCGAAGGCCGCATCCTCGCTCTCCACCGCGTCATCCACCGTACCGGCCGCGACCTGCACTTCGTGGCCGCCCAGCTCCTGCTTGCCGCGCCGCTCGCCGAGCCGCTCCACCACCGGTGGCCCCGCCACGAACACCGCTGAGGAGCCCTTGACCATCAGCGAGTAGTGCGAGGCGGCCAGCCGCGCCGCCCCGAGCCCCGCCACCGAGCCGAGCCCGAGCGCCACAACCGGCACCAGCCCCATGTTCATCGCACAGAGCGCAAGCCCCGAGCTCGCGCCGATCCCGCCCGGCAGGTTGGCGTGGCCGCGCGTCTCGATCGTCTTCACCGAACCGCCGCCGCCCGAACCCTCGATCAGCCGAATCAGCGGCAGGCGAAGCTCGGCCGCCATCCGCTCCGGCATCTGGTATTTCTCGCGGATCGAGGCGTCGGCCGAGCCGCCGCGCACGGTGAAGTCGTCGCCGAACACCACCACCTTGCGCCCGTCGATCGTCCCCCGCCCGAACAGCCCATTGCCGGGGGTGAACTCGGCGATCCGCCCCGCCGCGTCGTAGCGCGCCTTGCCGGCGATCGAGCCGAGCTCGATGAAGCTGGCCGGGTCGAGCAGCCGGTCGATCCGCTCGCGCACCGTCAGCCGCCCGGCGGCGTGCTGGCGTGCCACCCGCTCCGGCCCGCCCATCCGCCGCGCCAGCCGCTTTCGCTCCGCGAGTTCCGCCAGTTCGGGCTCCCAGCCGGTCGGCGGGGCGGGGCTTCTTTGCATCGTCGGCTGGCCTCGGGCTGAGCTCCGGCGATCCTGCCCTCGCGCGCCGCGTTGTAAACCCTCGGCCGCGGGCGCAGCCCAGCCATCCGGCGGTGGATAATTCTCCGCTGCGGTGCAATATAGGCGTCACGGAAAGCGCAGGTACGCCCATGACTCCCACCGTTTGGCAGGCCGCCGCGCCCGCCGCCCCCTCCGGCCCCGCGGTGCCGCTCTTCTCTGGGCTCGCGCGTGGGCTCACCGGCGCCTGCCCCGCCTGCGGCCACGGCCATGCCTTCCAGGGGTTCCTCAAGATCGTGCCGGAATGCCGCACCTGCGGCGCCCCGCTCGGCTCCGCGCGGGCCGACGACGCGCCGCCCTATTTCACCATCCTGATCGTCGGCCACCTGGTGGTCCCGGCGATGCTGGTGTGGCAGCGCGCCGCCGACCCGCCGAGCTGGGAGCTTGCTTCGGTGTTCTTGCCGCTCACCGCCGCGCTTTGCCTCGCGCTGCTGCGGCCGATCAAGGGAGCAGTGCTCGGCGCCATGGTCGCCTTCGGGATGCTGAAGCAGGACGGCCAGCAGGCCTGATGCAGACCGCCGTGGCAGAAGCCGAGGCGCGGATCGCGCGGATCGTGCTGGAAGGGGAGTCGTTGACGCGGCTGTCCCCGCTGCTGGAGGCCGACCGGGCCCAGGCAGTGGCCGATCTCGCCGCCGAAAACCATTTTCAGCCCCTCGCCTGCCGCGCCGGCCCGGCGCAGGGCCCCTTCGTCCTGCATCTCTCGATCCAGGAAGGCCGGCTTGCCTTCGACATCCGCCGCGCCGACGACAGTGAGCTTGCCGCCGTCGTGCTGGCGCTCGGGCCGTTCCGCGGGCTGATTAAGGATTACCAGATCCTCGTGGACAGCCACATCCAGGCCGTCCAGGAAGGGCGCGAGCCGAAGATCCAGGCGATCGACATGGGCCGCCGCGCGCTGCACAACGAGGGCGCGGCGCTGCTGCGCGATCGTCTCGCCGGCAAGATCGCGATCGACTTCGACACCGCGCGTCGCCTGTTCACGCTGGTCTGCGTGCTGCATCAGCGCATCTGAGGATCGAGCCCGCCCCTTCTCCGAAGGTGCCGATGCAGGATGACGGACCCCAGCCCGCGACAAGCTGCGGCACGCTGCTCGGCGGGCGCGTGCGCTACAGGCAGCCCGCCCGAGGTTTCCGCAGCGGGATCGAGCCCGTTCTACTCGCCGCCGCCGTGCCCGCGGCGCCCGGCGCGCACGTGCTGGAAGGCGGCTCGGGGGCGGGCGCAGGGCTTCTCTGCCTCGCCGCGCGCGTGCCGCTCGGCGCCGGGCTGGGGATCGAGCGCGATCCGGAGTTGGCGTCGCTCGCGGCGCGCAACGCCTTGATCAACGGCTTCGGCCGCCTCGCCTTCCGCGCCGCCGACCTGCTCGCCTGGCGCGCGGACGCCCCGTTCGACCACGCCTTCGCCAATCCGCCCTACCACCCGGCCTCGGGCACCGCCGCGCGGGATGCGGCGCGCGCGGCGGCCAAGCAGGCCGCGCCCGGGCTCATCGCCGCCTGGGTCGAGGCGCTCGGACGCGCGCTGCGGCCGGGCGGCACGCTGACCCTGATCCTGCCGCCGGCGCAACTCGATCAGGCGTTCGCCGGCTGCGCCGCCGCGCGCTGCGCGCCGGCCGCGCTGCTGCCGCTTTGGCCCAAGGAGGGGCGCGATGCCAAGCTCGTGCTGCTGCGCGCGGTGCGCGCAGGCCGGGGCCGGCTCGCGCTCCGCCCGGGCCTCGTGCTGCACCGCGACGACGGCCGCTTCACCGAGGCAGCCGAGGCGGTGCTGCGCGGCGGCGGGCCGCTCGCGTTCTGAAGCCTATTTGCGCCTCGTGCCGAGGCCGGCGAACTTCTTGTTGAACTTCGCCACCTGACCGCCGGTGTCGATGATGCGCTGCTGGCCGGTCCAGGCTGGGTGCGACTTGGGATCGATGTCGAGCCGCAGCGTGTCGCCGGGCTTGCCCCAGCAGGAGCGGGTCTTGAACTCGGTCCCGTCGGTCATCACGACGGTGATCTCGTGGTATTCGGGGTGGATCCCGGCTTTCATCGCAATGCTCCGATTAGGCGCCGCCGATGCCGACCGGCCGCGCGGCGCGCCTTCTAGCCCGCGCCCGCATCGAGGGAAAGCCAGGCAGTCGCGCGGGTCCGCGAAATCCCCGATTCCGCTCGCCGCCGGAACCTCGTAGGCTGGCCGCACAGTATCGATACGAATCGATCCGGCTGACGCCGAGCCCTCCGGCCGGTCCGGACGGCGCAGGAGACGATGGTCGTGCGGAAAGGCCTGATGATCGCCGCGGCGCTCGCGCTGGCAGCCGCGACGGGCGCGCGCGGGGAACCGCCCCCGGGAACCGCCCTGACGCCCGGCGAGGTGAGCGCAGAGGCAAACGACCTGCGCGCCGCGTTCAACGCCGAGGTGAGGCAGCGCGTTCCCCACAACGCTGCCGCCGACGCACTCTGGGTTCGCCGTGCCAAAGCCGCCCTCGCGGCCTCCGGTTACGTCGTAACGCGCCCTCAGCTCATCGTCGCGGTGGACCGCAACCCCCGCGTGCAGCGGCTGGCCATCGTGCTCGCGGAGCCCGACCCAGGGCCGGAGTGGCAGGTGATCGGCGCAAGCAAGGTCTCGACCGGCCAGGCCGGTCGCAAATATTACTACATCACCCCGACCGGCGTGTTTCGGCACACCGACGCCATCCTCGATTACCGAGCCGAGGGCACGTTCAACCAGAACCATATTCGCGGTCTCGGTCTCGCCGGGATGCGCGTGTGGGATTTCGGCTGGCAGGAGGCGCGCAAGGGCTGGCAGGGCAATGGCGACAGCGGCCAAATCCGTCTGCTGATGCACGCGACCGATCCCGACTACCTGGAGCCGCGCCTTGGGCGACCCGCCTCCGAGGGCTGCGTCCGCATTCCGGACAGCATGAATCGCTTCCTCGATGTGCATGGGGTGCTCGACGCCGATTACGAGCGCGCGGCGGCAGACGATATCCGCTACCGCGCCCTGCTGCTGCCCGATCGCCGCCCAACGAAGCTCGCCGGCGACGTACTGGTGATCTTCGATTCCGCCGCGCCCCCGGCCGCGGTGCAGGAGGCTCGCCAGCCTCTTCCCGCCTCCGGCGGCGGCTGAACGCCTCCTCCCCCGCCGGCCCAATTGTGCACTGCACGCCTCGACTTTGCGCGCGGCGTGCAAAAGGCGCAGCGTCGATTTCAGGCGAAAGGAGGTCGCAATGATCCTCTCCGAAATCCTCCGCCAAAAGGGAAGCGACGTCGTCAGCGTGCCGCCTGGGATGCCGCTCACGGGCGTGCTTGCCGTGCTCGGCCAGAACCGGATCGGCGCCGCGCTCGTGATCGAGAACGGGCTGGTCGCAGGCATCGTCAGTGAGCGCGACATCGTCCGCAATCTCTGGCGCCACGGCCGCGCGGCGCTGGAAATGACGGCCGGCGAGGCCATGACGCGCGAACTCACCACCGGCTCGCCGCGCACCACGGTCGCCGAAGCGATGCAAATGATGACCGAGGGGCGCTTCCGCCATTTGCCGGTGCTGGAGGCGGGCCGTCTTATCGGCCTCGTCAGCATCGGTGACGTGGTGAAGGCGCGCGTCGGCGAACAGGAGCAAGAAAACCTTAGCCTGCGCGCCTACATCGCCGGCGCCGCCTAAAATGCGTCGGCCGGGATAGCCCGCCGCAGGCGGGCGTTTCCCGCCATCGTTCAAGGCGGCCGCAGCCGCCGCCAATAGGCGGCGACGAACCCCTGCGCATCCACCCGCGCCACCGGCTTGACCGGCACAGCGCGGCCCGCCTCGCAGCGCCAAGCGTAGATCGAGGCATGGCCGGTGACATAGGCCGGGATCATCGCCGGATCGTGGTTCTCCCGGCACCAGGCGTCGGCGCCCGGGATGTCCCGCCGCGTGTCGGCGGGCCCGCACGGCAGGTTGGCGCCGACGCCGCAGCCAAGCACGGCGCCGTCCGCGCAGCGCACGAACCCGGTTCGCATCACATACTCGTCCGGCGCATGAAGGCCGAAGGCGCGCCGGAACGACGGCACGAGCGCCGGCGGCAGCGGCCGCACGCGGCTGTCGGTGCCGACCTTGCGGCAATAGGCGAACGCCTCCGCCGCATCCGAGCCCGAAGCCCCACGCGCCGCCGTCGCGGCGAACGCCGCGAGCACCAGCGTCAGCACCGCGCACAGGCTTCGCACCGTCATGGGGGGGCTCCGCACATCTGCCGCCCTTCCTTCTACCGCCCGGCCGTGCCGGAGGCGCGCAGCCCGTCCGCCACCGAAGCGGCGAGCGCCGCTTCCCGGCCGGCGCGTTTGAGGTCGGCAAGCCGGCGCACCGGGGGAGCCAGCAACAGGCGCACCGTATTCGCCGCCTCGCCGGAGCCAAGACGGCCCAGCCAGCGCGCGCGGATCGCCGCGAGCGCCGCATCGTCGCCGCCGCGCGCCGCATCGGTCGCGAGGCGCAGCAGCAGGGCCTGCCCCGCCGCGTCGATAGGGCCGTCCGCCGGCACCGTCTGCTCGACGAGCGCCCGCAAGGCATCGGCCGCCGCAGCGTAGTCGCCCGCGCCCTCCGCGAGATCGGCGCGCGCCCGGGCGGCCTCGGGGCCGGGCAGCCCCACCAGCGCGGCGAGCGCGCCCGCCATGTCACCCCCCCGCGCTTGCAGCCGCGCCGCGAGCACGGCCCGCTCCGCGGCCAGCGCCTGCGGCAGATCATCCGCCGCGGTCTCGGCCAGCGCCGCCCGCGCCGCCTGCGCCTCGCCCGCCGACAGCCGCAGCGCCGCGAGCTTCGCCCCGAGCGCCGCGCGCCGGGCGTCCGGCGGCGCGCCCGCGATCAGCCGCGCCAGCAGCGGCGCGGCGTCCACCGGCAGGTCCCGAGCGAGCAGCGCGTCGGCAAGCTCCGCCCGCGTCTGCGGCGCCCCCAGCAATAATTCGACCGCGTCCCTGTTCTCCTCTAGCAGCGCGAGGAACGCACCGGCCGGCATGCGGCGCAGGGTATCGCCCGATAGAGCGCCCGCCAGCACCGCGCCCATGCGCGTCCGCAGCGCCGGGGCATCGGCCGGAAACAACGACGCCGCCTGCCGCAGCGCCGTCAGCGCCGCTGGCGCATCGCCCGCCTGCGCGCGCAGTTCGGCGATCCGCTCCAGCCGTGCACGCTCGATCCGGTCGCCGCGCCAGGAGAAATCTAGCCGTTCCAGCGCGTCCGCACCCGCAGCCGGGGTCAGCACCCCGCGCGCCACCCGCAGCTCGACGGCGCGCATCGCCGCCCGCGCGCGCGCCAACCGATCGGGCGAAGCCGTCAGCGCGTCGTAGCGGGCGAGCGCCGCATCGGTCTCGCCCGCCGCCTCGGCCTGCATCGCGCGCGCGAAGGCGAGCGAAGGGTCTTCCGGCGTTGCCGCCAGAAGCGGCGCCGTACTGTCCGCGGCGCCGCCGGCGATCATCGTTTCAGCGGCAAGCGGCAGCAGGATCCGCCGCATCGATTCGGGGTAGGAAAGCAGGATCGGCGCGGTGCGCGCGAGCGCCGCCGCGGTGCCGGGCGGCACCGGATCGGTCTCGGCGTCGCGCAGGGCGCGCCACAGAGCCGCCTCGTCGCTCGCCGGCAGCGTCTTCGCGTCGAGCGCCCCTGCCTGCGCAGGTCTGCCGGCCAGTACCTCCGCCGCCCCGCTCAGGAGCAGGTAGCGCGGGTCGGCCGCTAGCGCCGGGTCGGCGGCGAGGGCCACGCCCAGCACCCCGAGCGCATCGTCCTCCAGCCCGAGCGACAGCATCGTCCGCGCCAGGGCAAGCCGCGGTTCCGAACGGGCGAGCGGCGGGGCTGTCGCCGCCGCATCCATCTCCTCCAGCAGCCGCGCACGCAGCGCCGCCGCCGGCATCGCCGGGAAATCAAGACTGCGGCTGAGCGCCGCGGCGGGCTCGCCGAGCGCGCCGGCGGCCGGCCCCGCCGACAAGGCGAGCGCCCCGCTGGCCGCGCCGATGCGAAACCCGCCGCGCTCGGCGCGCAGCTCCACCCGATCCGAATAGGGCTCCACGGCGACGCCGAGCGCGGTCGGCAACAAGGCGAATTCGGGGGTTTCCCATCCCGGTTCGATCCGGTCGGACGGTTCCGTTTCCGTCCCGATCAGCAGCACCGCGCCGCTCGCTGGGTCGGCGACGGCGACGCTCGCGCCCGAATGCGAGCTGCCCAGCAGCAGCGCGCCGGCCTGCCGCTCGACCTTCACCGGCGGCAGGGCGGCAACTCCGCCCGCACGCACCCGCCATCCCCCCGGCTCCCGCGCCAACGCCGGCGCCTGGTCGGGCGGCAGGCGCACCGCGATCACGGTCGCGTCCGGCAGCACCGAGACCGCCGCCTCACGCAAGGGCGGCGCCAGCGGGGCGGCAAACCGCTGCGGCCGGTCGAATACCAGCAGCCAGTCCCCGCCGCGGCGCAGCGCCGCAGCGCCGGTCCCGGGCGGGAAGGGCAGCAGCACCGAAGCCGGCTCCGGCGCGGCCGGGGGCATCCAGGCGAGCGTCGGCAGCAGGGCCTCGGCAACCTCGGCCGCCGGGGCGAGGCGCGCGAGCGTCGGCGGCGCGTCGAGCGCCGGGTCGGGTGCGGGCGGTCCGCGCGCGCCCGGCGGATCGTGCGCGTCGATCACCAGCCGCGCGCCGAGCCGGCTGACCGCCGCCCGCGCGCCCGGCGCGAGCACGATCCGCAGCACGGTCGCATCATCGGCAACCACCGCCCGCACGTTGCGCGGGAGCGCCGCCGGAACTTCGGGACGCACTGCATCGGCGAAGTGCAGCACCACCGCGCCGTCCGAGTTCAGGGTTCGCACGGTCATATCGGCCGGCAAATCAAGCACCAGCCGCCCGAACCCCGGGTGCATCCCGGCGCGCACGGCGATCACCGGCGCACCCGCCTGCGCCGCCCGGACGACGCCGACGCCGCACAGCAGCGCGACAAGCATCGCCAGGAGGGCCTCAAGCGCCCGGACCGAACAAAGTCCCCCCTCCCCTTGCGGGAGGGTGCCAGGGGGAGGCGTGCCTGCCGCGACAGGGCCCGTCAGCCTCGCCCGGAAGCCGCCAGGCTCGTGGCAAGAGCCCTGCCCGAACCCGTCCGCCGAACCCCCTCCCGCAAGGGGAGGGGGCACTCTCGCCCGTGCGGCCAAGGGAGCCGAAGAACGCGACACCACCGCAATCGACCCAAATCCGCCGCGCCGCCTCACTCGAAGCTCGCCAGCAGCCGGTCGATGTCGGACTGATCCATCGCTGCCGCCGGCAGTTGCGGCCCGTTCAGCAGCAAATCCTCTCCATTCGCCGCCGCCGGGACCACGCCGCGCCGCGGCGCGGCGGCGCCGAAGCGGGTCACGATCTGCGCCACCTTCGCCTCGATCGCCTTCAGCGTCGCCACCACCTTGGTGATGCGCTGGCCGGTGATGTCCTGGAAGCTGCACGCCTCGTAGATGCGCGTGGTCGCCTCCTGCAGCGATGCCGCCGCCGCACCGTCGAGATCTGCCCCCAGCGCATCCAGCGTCTCGCAGACTTCGAGGATCGCCTCGGTGGCGTTCGCCGTGTGGGCGACGATCGCATCGAGTTCGTCGGTCGCGTGCGGAATGGCGCTGTCGGTGATGTCCTCCATCCGCAGCGCCGCGATCTCCGCCTTGGCGTTGGCGATCACCCGCCCGAGCGCCTCCACTTCGGCGAGCAGCGCGCGATCGCCTGCGGTCGGGGCGCCGCCGACCGCCGAGAGCACCGCGCGGACAACATCGGCCACCCATTCCGGCTCGGCGCCCGGATAGCGCCCGCGAATCTCCGCCAGCCGGCGCGCCAGCCCCTCCGCCTCGGTGCCGGCCAGCGCTTCAGCCATGCGCGAGCACCTTCTCGATCTTGTCGCGCAGCGTCTCGGCGTTGAACGGCTTTACGATATAGTTGCTGACACCGGCCTTCTTGGCGGCGACCACGTTCTCGGCCTTGCTTTCCGCCGTTACCATGATGAACGGCAGGTGGCGCAGCTTGGCGTCGGCACGCACCTCCTGCAGCAATTGCAGACCAGTCATCGGCTGCATGTTCCAATCGCTAATCACAAGGCCGAAATTGCCGCTTCGCAGCCGTGCCAGCGCCTCGGCGCCGTCCGTCGCTTCCTCGACATTGTTGAACTCGATCTGTTTCAGCAAATTGCGGATGATCCGCAGCATCGTCTTATAGTCATCGACGATCAGGACATTGATCGACTTGTCGATCGGCACCTAGCCGCCTCCTTTCGCTTCGGTTTTGTCCGTGGATTTCCCGCCGGTGCGGCTCGCCAGTTCCCCCGTCACGTCGCGCGCGCGGTCGGGCGACATGGCGGCCAGGATCGGCGCCGCGCGCAGTTCCTTCATCCGCCCGATCAGCGTCACGACGACGTCGGTATCCATCCCATCCAGGATGCGTGCCGCGTCGCGCGGCTTCATCTTCTCGTAGAGCTGCACGAGACTGTTCCATTGCCGCTCGGCCGCGGCGTCGCGTGCCGCCGCGCTCTTCTCCAGCTCCGCCTGCAGCGCCTTGAGTTCCGCCACCCGCTGCTCGAGCTTCTGCTCGGCCGCCGCGATCACCGATTGCCGCTCGCGCAGCGACGCCTCGCGCGCCTCGAGATCGGCCCGACGGCGGGCAAGGTCCGCCGCGTCGGCGCCCGCTTGCTGCACCGCCGGACGCGCCGGCACGGGAGCCGCCGGGGCCGGCGCCGGCCTCGGCTCGGTTGCAGGTGCAACCTGTGCCCCCGGTGGCGCCGCCGCACCCTCGTCCGCCGCGGAGGCGGCCCCGGCCAGCCCCGCGCAGCGCGCGCCGAGTGCCAGCGCCATCACGAAAATCGTCACCGGCAACAGGCGCGGCATCCTGAGCGTGCTCATCGCGCCATCCGCAGCGCCGCCAGCAGGTCGCGCTCAGCCTGGCTCCGCACGCGCGGCTCCGCCGTTTCGGCCCGTGGCGGCGGCTCTTGCAGCAGCGGGCGCGCGGCGCGCATCTGCTGCTCCAGCCGGTCCGCCACCCGGTCGGCGCGGTCGGCGAGGAATTGCAGCTCGCTTTGCAGCGCGCGCCCCTGCTCCACCTGCCGCGCCACCTGCCGCCCCGCCCCGTCGGCGGCGGCGCGAAGCTGCGCGATGCCGGTTTCCGCCTGCCGGAAGCTCGCGTTGAAGCCGCCGACCAGTTCCTCCAGCGCCGCACGGTCGCGCCGCAGTACGCCGAGCGCGCGCTCCAGCCGTGCGGCGTAGATCAGGGTCGCCCCGAGCAGCAGAGCCAGGATGAGATCGAGCAGCCACTGGTACTGCGCCATCGCCCGTCCCTAATGATCGCCCGCCGGGCGCGGTACCGCACGCTCGATCCGCACCGCGATGCGCGATTGCCGCCGTCCCACCTTGGCCTCGAACATCGGCACCCCGCCGCAGCGCAGCTCAACGAGCGCGCCCGGCAGCACGTTGAGCGCGATGCGGCTGCCCGGCTGCAAAGCGAGCACCTCGGAAAGCCGCATCACCTGCTCATCGAGCACCACGTCGAGATCGACCTCGGTGCTCCACAGCTCCTCGGCGAGATGCGTCTCCCAGATCGAATCCCGCCCGAACTTCTCGCCCATGAATTGCTGCAGCAGCAGCTCGCGCACCGGCTCGAGCGTGGCATAAGGCAGCAAGAGCTCCATCCGCCCGCCGCGATCCTCCATATCAACACGCAGCCGCGCCAGGATCGCCGCGTTGGACAAGCGCGAGATGGTGGCGAAACGCGGGTTCACCTCCAGCCGCTCGAAGCGGAACGTCACCGGGCAGAGCGGATCGAAGCTCGCCGACAGGTCGGCGAGCACGACATGGATCAGCCGCTCGACCAGTGTGCGCTCGATCGTCGTGTAGGGCCGGCCTTCGATCCGCATCGGCGCGGTGCCGCGCCGACCGCCCAGCAGCACATCGACGATCGAGTAGATCATTGCGCTGTCGATCACCATCAGCCCGTAATTGTCCCACTCCTCGGCCTTGAACACGGCGAGCATGGCGGGCAGCGGGATCGAGTTGAGATAGTCCCCGAAGCGCAAGCTGAGGATGTTGTCGATCGACACGTCCACGTTGTCGCTCGTGAAGTTCCGCAGGCTCGTGGACATGATCCGCACCAGCCGGTCGAAGACGATCTCCAGCATCGGCAGGCGCTCGTAGGAGACGAGGCCCGAGCTGATGATCTTCTGCATTCCGCTGCGCGAATCCGCGCCCGCGGGACCGTCGTCGAAGCCGAGCAGGCTGTCGATTTCCGCTTGGTTGAGCACCCGCGCCGGCGCGCCGGCCGCATCCGCGCCGTCGGCCGCTGCCCAGGCGGCGGCGAGTGCTTCCTCGTCCTCCTCGCCCGGCGGCGGCGTCATTGCACGATCATCTCCACGAACAGCACGTCGCGCACCTTGCCGGGCGCGGCGGCGACGTCGGCGCGCGCGATCAGCTCCTCGCGCAGCCGGTAGGTGCCCATCGAGCCGCGCAAATCATCCGGCCGCAGATCGCGCAGATAGGTTTGAAACAGGTCTTGCAGGCGCGGCATCGCGGATTGGACCGCGCGCTGGTCGGCAGGCTCAGCCACTTCCAGCCGCGCGCGCAGCTTGATGTAGCGGGGGCGGCGCGGATCGCTGTCGAGATTGGCGACCATCTCGGGCAGGTCGATGTAGATCGGCGGGTGCTCCTCGGCCTTTTGCGGATGCGGCGCGCCGGCGAGGAACGGCAGCAGGCCCGCTTTCCAAGCCCCCCCGGCGATCGCGGCGAGCACGAGCGCCGGGCCGCCGATCAGCAGCGCGCGCCGGCGCCCCCCGCCCGGCTTCGCCTGCGCGTCCTGCTCCGCTCCGTTCTTGTCCGTGTCCTGCTCGGCCATTGCCTGCCGTCCCGACCGGCGGAGCGTGGCAGCATCGGGTTAATCAATCCTTTCCCGCGCGGCCCGGCACAGGAGGCCCGGGCGGCAGAAGGTGCCGGGTGCGGGCTTCCCTCTCGTTATTCCCGCGCACGTGGGAACTCATCATGCGTATGGCACGACTGCGCCAGGGGAGCCACGCAAGCCCCTGCCTTGCGGCGTGCAAGATGTGTTCCCGCTCGCGCGGGAACGACGAACGTGCGGCTGGCACACGCTTTGCGCCGGCGCTGCGCCAAACAGCACGGAGACGCGCATGGACCTCGCCAGCACGGTCACGCTCTCCCGCATGGACGCCGACATGCGGGCGATGGACGTGACGGCGGAGAATCTCGCCAATGCCGGCACGCCCGGCTACAAGGCCGAGCGAATGCAGTTCACCGACTGGCTCGCGCGCCAGCCGGCCATCGGCACGCCGCGCGGCGAGAAGGCGATTGCCTACGCCCAGGACCGCGCCACTTGGCGCGAGCAGGCATCGGGCGCGCTCAGCCATTCCGGCAACCCGCTCGATCTCGCCATCAGCGGCGACGGCTACTTCACCGTCGGCACCCCGCGCGGTCCGCGGCTCACGCGCGACGGCCGCTTCGGACTCCTGCCCAACGGCACGATCGGCGATGCCGCCGGCAACCCGCTGCTCGATGTGACCGGCCAGCCGATCACGGTCTCGGTCGCCGACACCGTGCTGACGGTGGCGGGCGACGGCACGCTCTCGAGCGAGAACGGCCAGCTCGCCAAGATCGGCGTTGTGCAGCCGGCCGATCCGAACCGGATCACTGCCGAGGGCGGCACCTTGCTGCGCGCCGACGCGCCCACCGCGCCCGTGCAGCAGCCAAAGATCGTCCAAGGCGCGGTCGAGGAATCGAACGTGCAGCCGATCGCCGAGATGACGCGCATGATCGAAACCGACCGCCGCTTCGGATTCCTCGCCCAGTTCGTGCAGGCGGAATCCGATCGCCAGTCCTCGGCAATCGACAAGATCCTGGCGACGCAAGGAGCCTGACGATGCGCGCGCTCGATATCGCCAGCACCGGGATGCAGGCGCAGCAAACCAACGTGGAGGTAATCTCGAACAACCTCGCCAACATGACGACGACGGGGTTCAAGCGCCAGCGCGCGGAATTCCAGGATCTGATCTACCAGAATCTCCGCCGCGTCGGCTCCAACAGCTCCGATTCCGGCAGCATCGTGCCCGCGGGCGCGCAGGTGGGGCTCGGCGTGAAGACCGCCGCGATCTACCGCATCAACGAGCAGGGGAACTTGCAGCAGACCTCGAACGTGCTCGACCTCGCGATCCAGGGGAACGGCTATTTCCAGGTCACGCTGCCCTCGGGCGATACCGCCTACACGCGCGACGGCACGTTCGGCCTCGCCCCCGACGGCACCATCGTCACCGCCGACGGTTACGTGGTGCAGCCCGGCATCCAAATCCCGGCGGCGGCGACCAACGTGACGATCAACACCTCGGGGCAGGTTCAGGTAACGCTGGCGGGGCAGACCGCGCCGCAGACGGTCGGGCAGTTGCAGCTCGCCACCTTCCCCAATCCGGCCGGGCTCGATTCCCAGGGCGACAATTTGTTCCTGCAAACCAGCGCCTCGGGCCAGCCCGTCACCGGCAACCCGAGCGCCGCCGGCTTCGGCTCGGTGATGCAGGGCTTCGTCGAAACCTCGAACGTCAACGTGGTAACGGAGATCACTAACCTGATCACCGCGCAGCGCGCCTACGAGATGAACAGCAAGGTCATCACGACGAGCGACGACATGCTCAACACGCTGAACAACCTGCGATGAGCACGATGCAGCGCATACGATCAGAGTCCCCCCGCCCGCTGCGGGAGGGGGGTTGGGGGGAGGGGGCGGCGCCGAACCGGCGCCGCCCGGTGGTCGCAATCGCAGCCATCGCGGCCTTCGCCCTCGCCGCCCCCGCGGCCGCCGCCACCCTGCGCCCGATGACCACGCTGCATTCGTCGGTGGTGAAACTGTCCGACCTGTTCGACGATGCGGGCCCGCGCGCCGACCGCGTGCTCGGTCCCGCCCCCGCACCGGGCGGGCGGATCATCGTCGAATCCCGTCAGCTCGCCGCCATCGCGCGCGAGTTCGGCGTCCCTTGGCACCCGGAAGCGGGCGACGAACGCGCCGTGCTCGAACGCCCCGGCCGCCCGCTGGCGCGCGAGGAGCTGATCGCAGCCCTTGTGCCCGCGCTCGTCTCCGCCGGCGCGCCAGCCGACGCGGCGATCGACCTGCCCAGCTTCGAGGCGCCGCTCGTGCCGGCCGACGGCAACGCCGCGCCGATTGTCACCCGGCTCGATTACGATGCGGCGAGCGGCCGCTTCACCGCCGCGCTTGCCACGGGCGACGTCGCCTGGCGCGTCTCCGGCCGCGCGGTGCCGATGCTCGACGTGCCGGTGCCGCTCGCACGCCTGCTGCCCGGCACGGTGCTGCGCGAGTCCGACCTGCACATGGTCCGCATCCCAGCTGGCCGCGTTCCGGCGGGCGCGGTGCGCGCGATCGCCGATGCCGTCGGCAAGCAGCTTCGCTATCAGGCCGCCGCCGGCGCGCCGCTGCTGGCCGGCGCGCTGAGGAGCCCGCGCCTCGTGCAGCGTAACGCCCGCGTGCTGATCATCGCCGAATCGCCCGGCCTCGCGCTCAGCGCCGAAGGTCGCGCATTGGACGACGGCGCGGCCGGGGATCATGTGCGCGTGCTCAATACCGCCTCGCGCGCGATCCTCGATGCCGAGGTGATCGGCGAGGCGCGCGTGCGCGTCGATCCCGAGGCCCCGCCGCTCGAGACCGCGCGTCCCGGCACGCCCTACGGCACGGAGCCCGTCCCGTGACGGCGCGCGCACCGGCCGCTCTCGCCGCGCTCCTGGCGCTCGCCGGCTGCAACTCGCTTGAGCGCCTGTCGGAAGTCGGCCGCCCGCCGGCGCTTGCCCCCGTCCAGGATCCCACCCGCACGCCGGGTTGGCATCCCGTCACCATGCCGATGCCCGCCCCCCAGCCGGCACCGGCCGACAGCGAATCGCTCTGGCGCCCTGGCGCGCGCGCCTTCTTCAAGGACCAGCGGGCCGCGCGCGTCGGCGATTTGGTGACGATCCTCGTCAGCATGGCGGATTCGGCGAACGTGCAGAACTCCTCCACCGCCACGCGCAGCAGCACGGAAGCCGCGGGCATTCCCAACCTGTTCGGCCTCGAGAACCTGCTCGCGCACGTGCCGATGGACCCGAGCAAGCTGATCTCGATGAGCAGCTCCAACGGCAACACCGGCACCGGCCAGATCCAGCGGTCGGAAACCGTAACCATCAGCCTTGCCGGGGTCGTTACTCAGGTGCTGCCGAACGGCAACCTCGTCGTCTCGGCGCACCAGCAGTTCCGCGTCGATAACGAGCTACGCGACCTTCAGGTCAGTGGCGTGATCCGCCCGGAGGACATCCAGAGCGACAACACGATAAAAAGCGAGCGGATGGCGGAGGCGCGCATCGCCTATGGCGGCCGCGGCGAGCTAACCGATCAGCAGGCGCCGCGCTGGGGCCAGCAGGTCATGGACGCGCTGCTGCCCTGGTGATCGAGATAAGGTCATCGCCGGGCTTGTCCCCGCGACCCAGCGCGAGGGTCGCGCCGCCCGAGCCTTGCCTTGGATGAGGTGACGAAGCGGCGCTTGCCAGAGAGACTGACTAAATCCGCTCCCACATGCCGGTCTCCTGATCGAGCCGGTCGTGCTCCAGGCCTCGGAAATCACCCTTGGAGACCACGCCGATGATCTTCTCGCCCTCGACGATCGGGATGTGGCGGACTCCGCAGTCATTCATCAGCCGCAGCGCCTCGATCGCGGTCGCGCGCCGGCCAATGGTGTGCGGCTGCGGGGTCATCACCTCTGACAGCCGTGCCTCGTGGGCGTTGGGGAGTTCCGCCAGGCACCGCACCGCGTCGCGCCCGGTGAAGATGCCGGCAAGCCGCCCCTCTGCGTCCGTCACCAGCACGGCACCGACCCGCCGCCGGTGCATGTGGCCGCACGCCTCCTTCACGGTGCGGTCGGCCGGCAGCGTCAGCGGCTCTTGCTTGCGGACGATCTCGTCCATCTCCCGGTTCGTCATCCTCACTCCTCCGTTGAGATCGACCGTAGGCGGACTCTCCCGCCCTTTGTTGACTCAGGTCAATGCGGCCTATGCTGGCGCGGGTGTGATTGCCCGGACCAGCCACAGGGAATGGCCATGAGCCTGCGAGACCTGATCGTCGTTCTGGACGACTCGCCGCGGAACGCGGCGCAGCTCGATTTCGCCGCCGGGCTTGCGCGCCAGCACGACGCGCACCTCACCGGCCTCTGCCTGCTCGAGCTGCTGGTGCCGGCGCTGCCCGGCTACGCGCTCGGCTCCTACCCCGACGTGTTCGCCGTGCAGCCCTCGCTCGATCTCAGCGCACGCGCCTACGAGAAGGCCGGCGCGATCGAGACCGCCTTCCGCGACGTGCTGCGCCGCGACGGGCTGAAGGGCGACTGGGTGCTCGGCAAGGGCCTCGCCGCCGAGGCGGCGGTGCGCCGCGCCCACAGCACCGACCTGCTCGTGGTCGGGCAATATAACGCGGAAGCCAAATCGAACCCCAGCATGGGCGACCTGATCGGCGACTTGCTGATGGACTCCGGCCGGCCGCTGTTGATCCTGCCCTATGCCGGGAAATTCGAGGCGGTCGGCAAGAATGTGCTGGTGGCCTGGAACGACAGCGCTCAGTCGACGCGCGCGGTGCATGATGCGCTGCCGCTGATCGCGCCCGATGCCAAGGTCACGGTGCTTTCCGTCCAACGCCCCCGCCGCGCCGAAGACGAGGCGCTGCCCGGTGCGGAGATCGCCGAGCATCTGGCCCGCCATGGGTTCGCCGTCTCGGCGGCGCGCACGGTCAGCGACGGCAGCCTGAGCGATGCCGACGCGCTCTTGGGCTATGCGTCGGACAACGGTGCGGACCTGCTCGTGATGGGCGGCTACGGCCATTCCCGGCGGCGGGAGATCGTGTTCGGCGGCGTCACCCGCTCACTGCTCGATCACATGACCTTGCCGGTGCTGATGTCGCACTAGCCTACGGTCCGCCGCACAGTGCGCCGCGCGGCAGCAGCGCGGCGAAGTGGTTTCGGTAGAGGGCGGGTGGGTACCGCCACACGCCCACCGTACGCCATCCGCCCGGTGCACGGGCGAGCAGCGCCGCCGCCGGCCCTTCCGCACCACCCCAGGCGGCGGGTGCACAGCTCAGCAGCGCATGGTCGAACCCGGCCTTGGCGATCGCGTCGAGATCAGGCCGCTCGAACGTCGCGAAATCAGCCACCGCGACGCGCGGCGGCAGAAACAGGATTTCGCCGCGCAAGAGGCTCCCGAGCGCGTCGTAACCGTCGCCCGGCAGCACGAGCGCCACGCGCTCTCCCGCGCGAAGCTGCGCGGCGACCGCGCGGCCGAGCGCCGCCAAGGTCGGCTGCGGCGCGTCGAGGTCGATCCGCAAATATGGCGCGAACCCGAACGGCACGATCAGCGCCGCGCCGATGCTCCCGAGTTTCAGCCGCCGCCGTTGAACGGGGGTGATGCGCGCCCATCGCACTGTCGCGTGCGGACGCAGCCAGACCGCGACGGCGAGAACGGCGAGCAAGGAAAGTTGGGTGTTGTAGCGGAAGAAGGAGTGCGCCTCGGCCGCCGCCACCGGCTCCGAATGCACCACATAGCTCGCCAGCAAATAGGCGTTATCGAGCAGGATCGTGCCGGCGGCGACGATCAGCAGCATCGCGGCAAAGCCCTGTTCGCGGCGGCGGATAGCGATGCACGCCCCTGCCAGCACCGCGAGCAGCAGCAGGAACAGCGCCGGAAACTTCAGCGTCTCGCGCAGCATCGCGCCGAGCACGACCGGCAAGAGGCCGATGTTCCAAGCCGACGGCGGCGCCACCTCCAGCTCGGCCGCGCCAGTCAACCTCACATGCAACTGCCAGAGCGCGAACAGCGCCGCCGCCGGCAACAGCGCGAGCGAAGTGGCGCGCGCCGCGCGCCCGCTGCGCCCGGCGCCAGAGGCCGCGAGCATCGCCATGCCGAGCGCGAGCGCCAGTCCTGGCCCTGACTGCTTGATGTTGACCAGGGCGGCGAGCACGAGCGCGAGCGCAAGTGTGGGCCTTCGCAGCGTAAGCCCCGCACGCGCCGCCACGATCAGCCGCGTGCCGAGCAGGCCCGCGATCATGGCGGTGACGGCGAGCGGCCATTCGCCATAGGGCGCGAAATCATAGCGCGGCACGAAGCCCGGATTGAGCGGCGTCGTGGTGAACAGCAGCCCGAACGCCGCGCCGGTGAGCGCCGAGAGCGGGCGGCGGCCGAACTCGCCCCAGCCCGGCAGATGCCGCGCCAGCACGACCGCCGCCACGCAGCCGAGTGCCACGTTGAACCAGCACATCGCGCTCGCGGCGAGCGAACCTGAGAACACCGATGCGGCGAATGCGATGAACTGGGTGTTGTACGGAGCGCCCGGAATGAACGAGAACCAGGCGGGCGCGTCACCGCCCGGAAAGCGGCCGTGGTCGAAGAGCCACGCGGCGTTCGGCAGCAGATTGAGCCACGTGTCCACCTGCGAGGGCGCGACCGCGAGCATCACCGCCCATAGCGGCACCGAGAGCGCGAGCACCACACCGGCGCCGCGTGCGGAAGCCACCCGTTCGCGCAGACGCGGTACCGCGAACGACGCGGCCGCGACCAGCAGCAGCAATAGAAGTGGGATCCGCAGGCTCACGTTCGTAGCCACGCCGCAGGCGGTGAGCACGATGCTGAGCACGCCCCAGCCCGCCGTGACCTGCACCTCCGGCTCGCTATCGCGCCCGAGGGCCAACGCGCCGAGCCCCAGACAGATCGCCAGCGTGACCAGGAGACCCAGGAAACCGGCCAGCGCGTGCCAGTCTGGAACGAAGGCGTGCAGCCCAGGGCCGAGGGGAAGCTCTGTCAAGGCGGGCGCTTATGAACGCCCCGCCTCCGCTCCGGCAAGCCACGCGCAATTCGTTCCCCTCCGCCCCCCGGGGGCGGAGGGGCTAGGGAGGGGGGGGATCTGAAGTGGAGGACTCAGGAACTCGTCCCCTTCCACCCGAACGACGTGCCGGCCGACCCGCTCCGCCCGGTATTGCCGGGATTGGGCGAGGCCGCCGACGCATCGGCGCCCGTCTCTTATCGCGGCACCGGCTGGTTCGGCGGGAACAGGCCTTGCTGACGCGCCGCCAGCCGGTTCGGCTGCGGCCCCTGCGTAGCGGACTGTGCGCCCTGTTTCGCTGCCTGACCCTGCACCATCACGGCAACTGGCACGGCGAGCAACACCGCGCCGAGCGCCGCCAGGATCGTGCTCCGCATGATCGTCGCCTCTATGCCGCTCCGGAACACTGCCGCCGTGTCCCGGTGCGCGCGCTGCGCCGGCGTGACAGTGGCGCGGCGCTGTGAAAAGCTCGCGGCAAGCTGCTCAGCAATCACTGTCCGGGTTGCCGGCGGTGCCGGCGCCCGGTGCGTCACGCGCATGGGAGGCGCCGCATGTCCGGAAATCAGAACGGCAGAAGTCCGCGCTCGGTGGCTCTGGCGGGGCCGTACGGCAGCGGCAAGTCGACCTTGTTCGATGCGCTGATGGAGGCCGCCGAGTGCCCCGTGAAGCGCCCCGTCGATCCCCGCAACCGCCCGTCGACCACCGAGATACGCCTCGGCAACTGCACCTACCTCGGCGATCGCTGGGCCGTGCTCGACTGCCCCGGCTCGATCGAGTTCGCCTACGAGACCGCCGCGGCACTCGCCGTGTGCGACGTCGCCGTGGTGGTGTGCGACCCGCAGCCGGGAAAGGCGATGGCGGCGGCGCCGCTGCTCAAGCTGCTCGGCGAGCGGAACGTGCCGCATATCGTTTTCATCAACCGGATCGACACGCTGGAAGGCAGCGTCGGCGACACCATCGCCGCGCTGCAAGCTTACGCGAAAAGCCCGCTCGTGCTGCGGCACATGCCGATCATGGAAGGCGAGAAGGTCGCCGGATACATGGACGTGATCAGCGACCGCGCCTACCGCTACCGCAAGGGCCAGCCCTCGGAGCTGGTGCAAATCCCTGCCGAGCTGTCCTCCGTTAAGGACGAGGCGAAATCCAAGCTGGTCGAGATTTTGGCCGACCACGATGACGAGCTTCTGGAGAAAGTTCTGGAGGACGTGCAGCCGACGCCGGATGAGCTCTATCGCGATCTCAAGAAGGATCTGGCGGCCGGCAACGTGATCGAGGTGATGCTCGGCGCCGCCGAATCGAGCGCCGGGGTGCGGCGGCTGTGGAAGGCGCTGCGCCACGACACGCCCTTTGCCGCCGAAACCGCCGCCGCGCGTGGCCTCGCCGCCGAGGGCCCGCCGCTCGCGCAGATTTTTAAGACCGTCCACGCCGGCCATTCCGGCAAACTCTCTTACGCGCGCGTCTGGCGCGGCACGATCAAAGACGGCGCCTCGCTCAACGGCACGCGGCTCGGCAGCATCAACCAGATGATCGCCGACCAGCTCAGCAAGGTTGCGGAGGCCGAGGCGGGCGACGTGGTGGCGCTCGGCCGGCTGGAAGGCATCCCCACCGGCGCGACCGTCTCCACCGGGACCAGCGCGGAGACCCTTCCCTTCCCCGAGCCGCCCTCGCCCGTCTATTCGCTCGCCATTGCTACCGCCGACCGCAAGGACGACGTGAAACTATCGGGTGCCTTGCAGAAGCTCATCGAGGAAGATCCGACGCTCACGGTAGAGCACCAGCAGGACACGAACGAGACCGTGCTGCATGGCCAGGGCGAGATTCACCTCAACACCGCGATCGACCGTCTCGCCCGCAACTATGCGCTCAAGCTCACCACGCACCGCCCGCAGGTCGCCTACAAGGAGACGATCCGGCGTAAGGTGCACCAGCATGGGCGGCTCAAGCGCCAGACCGGCGGGCACGGCCAGTTCGCCGACGTGAAGATCGACATCGAGCCGCGCGAGCGCGGCGCCGGGTTCCAGTTCATCGACAAGATCGTCGGGGGCGCGGTGCCGCGCAACTTCATCCCCGCGGTGGAGGAGGGCGCGATCGAGGCGGCCAAGAAGGGGCCGCACGGCTTCCCGGTGGTCGATATCGCCGTCACGCTGGTGGACGGGCAATTCCACTCCGTCGACAGTTCCGACATGGCGTTCAAGACCGCCGCCGGAATCGCCCTACGCGAGGGTCTGGCGGCCGCCGACCCGGTGCTGCTCGAGCCGATCGACCATGTGAGCATCAGCGTGCCGAACGAGTTCACCTCGCGCGCGCAGCGCATCCTGAGTAGCCGCCGCGGTCAGATTTTGGGCTATGCCGAGCGTCCAGGCTGGCGCGGCTGGGACGACGTGGAGGCGCTGGTGCCGGAGGCCGAGCTGCACGACCTCATCATCGAGCTGCGCTCGCAAACCCTAGGCCTCGGCACCTTCAAGCGCCGCTTCGACCATCTGGCGGAAACTCGCCTGGAGGCGCGGCGGGGGGCAGCTTAGCCCGCCCTTCTCACCGGACGGAGGGGCGGTGTCGGGCTCCGCCTTGTGGTAGCGGGGAATATCGCCGCTCAGCGATGAGGTGTCGTCGGCGAAGACCGTTCGCCAGCTCGGGACCCGATCCACCGATCCCTCCGAGAAATGCGGGCTAGCCCTGACCGGCCCGCCCCGCTATGCACGGGCGCGCCGGTCCCGTTCGTCTAGAGGCCTAGGACACCAGCCTTTCACGTTGGTAACACGGGTTCGAATCCCGTACGGGACGCCAATTCGGAATAGAACTGCGAACCGTAATTGGGGCTGGCCGCGCTCCTGACGCGGCTTCGAGCGTGTGCCGGAGATTGGTCTTCGATCCGATGATGCGGACCTCGCCGTCCGCCGCCTCGACGCACTACGCGAGCACCCGGAGGTGGTCGCGGCGATAGCCGCCGCCAGCAACTCGTATCCGCTGGCGAGCCGTGGCAGCGAACTTCCGCACCATAGCCGGCGTGATGATCTGCTGGCCGTTGCTTCCGAGCGCCGCGACGGTTCCCTCGGCTTCGGCCGGCGCCTGTTCGCGAGCCGATTTGAGGCCGGCGACCACGATCTCGGCGACCAGATGCGCATTGTCGAACCCGACCAGCGGCTTTCGCCACCCGAACCATGCAGCGTGAGCGAGTAGTCGATGCCGTGCGGTTTCTCCGGCGACACCGACACCCGCGTCACCACGAACCGGACTGAATGGCCGCCCTTCGGGTCCACCACGAGAACCTGCCCGTCGAGGTCGAGAAGTCGAGGATCGGGCCACGTGGCTCTGTCACGGGATATGGTCATCATATTGAGGAGGGCGTTGGGCGGCCGTGGGATAGGCGAATAGCGCTCGGTGCATTGATATCCTTGAGCTTCTGGCTAGAAGCCCCAGCAGGGGGTATCCGGCGAGAGTCCAATAATTTCAATACCGTCAAAGACATCCGACCAGCAGCCATCCGGGCTTCTCCCTTGCCGTCCAACCTGCAGACCATGCCCCTAATCCATCGGCCGCAACGCCCCTATCGTCCATCCAAAAGTCTGCTTGGAACAAAGAACCATAACGGCCTTAATAGCGCATGTATCGTCGCGGGATCCGGCCATGAAAACCATATCGGCACGGGAGGCCAAGAGCGCTTTTGGGCTGATGATCGCCAGCGCGCGTGCAGCGCCAGTGCTGGCTGAGAAGCACCGGCGCGGCGTCGTGGTGGTCGTGTCCGTGGAGGAATATGAGCGTCTTTCTTTGCGGGTAAACAGCACGAGAAAGCGCGAACAGTCCGCCGCGAAAGTGGCGAAACAGGGCCGATGACGAGGCGGCGGGGCGAAGCTCGATCAGCTTATGAGAGCCGTCGTACCGCTGGGGGAGGCGTTTAGGTGGCGAGCATAACCACGAACCGGGAGAGCGAAGATCAGGCAACTCGTCAAGCAGTGATAAAGCTGTTTGATGACACGAGGCGAAGGCTGGTTGAGACCAGAACGCGCAAAAACCGACTGTTACATGTCAATCGCGCAAATACGCGCGGCAATGTGCTGAATATCGTCAACAGACGGTCGGACGACGCTTATGCCTTGCTGTCCGGCGGTAAGACTATGCGCTTCCTTCCTTCCGGGCGTGACCAGGATGACCACCGCGGGGATCTCATTCTTGCGGCTGAGGACGGCCGTGCCCTCGACCACGATCACTATACCGATGCGCAGCTCGAAACCCAACTTGGTCCGGATGCTCTCCAGACGAAGCTGCTGAAAATCGCCCGCGAGGCACAGACCGCAGAGGAAGAGTCGGGCGTCAATATGCTCTACCTCGCAATGGGCTTTTTGACTTGGTACGAGGAAAAGTCATCAAGCGAACCGCGCGAGGCACCGCTCGTGCTTCTTCCCGTCGAATTGTCCCGCAATGCCCGCACCTCGACATACGACATCCGCGCACGTTACGAAGACGCGCCGACCAATCTGCCGCTTCAGCAGCGGCTGCGGGACGATTTCGGGATCGATCTGCCGGGACTCGAAATCGGCGAGGATTGGAAACCGCCCGTCTATTTCGCGCTCGTCGATGACGTGATCGCCGGGCACGACCGTTGGAAAATTGATGCCGATGCGATCCAGCTCGGGTTTTTCAGTTTCAGCAAGCTTCTGATGTATCGCGATCTGGACATAGATGCTTGGCCGAATGACGCGCTAGCCGGTCATGCGCTGATACGAGGCTTGCTCTACGAAGGCTTCGAACGCGACGAGCCGCTGTTCAACCCGAACGACAGGCTAGACGACGTGTTACCACCCGAGAAGATTTTCCATGTGGTCGATGCAGATGCATCTCAAGCAAAGGTAATCGAGGAGGTCCGGGTTGGGCGCAATCTGGTAGTCCAGGGGCCCCCGGGAACGGGCAAATCCCAGACCATCACCAACATCGTCGCAGCGGCAGCCAAGGAAGGCAAACGGGTTCTATTTCTCGCGGAAAAGATGGCGGCTCTTTCGGTTGTTCATCACCGCTTGGTGAAAGCGGGGTTGCGCGACATCTGTCTTGAATTACATTCCAGGAGCGCGAACAAGAAATCAGCGCTCGAGGAACTGAAGCGTACCTTATCCCGAGCCAGCGCCGTGCCGAATCTGCCGGGGACGCCCACGGCACTAAGGGAACGCCGCGACCGTCTAAATGCTCTGGCCGCGGCTTTGCACCGTCCCATCGGGAACACGGGTGAGACAGTTTATAGCGTACTGGGTCGCCAATCGCTGTTCATCGGTAATGATTGCCGCCCCCCAAGCCTGAAGGTCGAAAGCCTCGCCTCGATGTCGCGGGAGGATGAAGCGGACTTGTTGAGGACCATCGAGAGCTATGGGGCCATTTTGGCCACAGACGGTCAGGACGGTTCGAATCCCTTCGACGGCACGCGCAATCTCGACCTTCAGCCGGTGGACCTGCGTAGGTTGGCGGACATCCTGTCAGATGCCCAGCATAGCGTAATCGCTCTCGCCACGGCTATGCGTGACGCATTCGAGGCCCTTGCCTCGACTGGTTCTATCACCCTCAAAACCGTCGCGCCCCTAGCCGATATGCTGGAGCGGCTAGAAGGGCTTCCTGAGGGCGGCGCGGAGATTGCGCGGGCCATCCCCGACACAACTGATATTCCGCGCGTCTTGGAAGCATTGCGAGCCGGCGCCTCGTGGCGGGAGGCCCATGACGCCGCAGCCTCCTATTTCATCGATGCTGCCTTCGCCAATTCCGTCGCTCATTTGCGGGCGCCACTTGCGGCGGGCAGCCATTCATTTTTCGCGCGCTGGGGCCGTGGCTACCGTGGTGCGTCGCGCGAATTGGCTGGCTTGCTGAGGGAAGGCTTGCCGAAGCGCGCGACGGAGCGGGTGGAACGCGTAGATCGGCTGACGGCAGTAGCGTCGCTGAAATCGGACTGGGAGAGGGATCAGGACTATTGCAGCCGTATTTTTGGCGATGCCTGGCGCGGCGAGAAAACCGACTTTTCAAAATTGTTCGCGATCACAGCATGGTGTGCCAATCTCTCCCGCGCGTCGATCAAGCTGCCTCGCGGCAAGAACGTCGATCTCCTCGGCTTGACCAACAAGGCTCCGGCCATGCTTAAGACACTCCGGGAGACAGCGTCAGTCGCTCGGGATAAAATTTCCGAGGTCACGAAGCTGCTTGATCTTGAACTCACCGTTCTCGGGCAGAGCGACTTCGAGGCTGTCGACCTGGATGTCATGGCAGCGCGTTTCGGCGCTATGGCTGGAGGGACGAACCGATATGCGTCATGGACACAACAGGTTCGCCTAAAAAACACGCTTATTTCAGCGGGATTACCCGAGCTTGAGGAACGGATGCGGTGCGGCGATCTGGATGGCGCCGCCGCTGCTGTGGAACTGCGTTTTGCCCGCGCCGAAAGCCTGTGGAAGCGAGCTCTCGCCGAGAATTCAGACCTGCCTGCTATCGTTTTCGAGAAGCGTCACGAGCTTGTATCCGCCTTCGCCGCACTCGAGCGCCAGCACCTCAAGGATAACGTCACCTCTATTCTTGCGGGACATCTCGCGCAGATGCCGCAAGGCGCAACCGCCGAAATGAGGGTCATTCGCGGTGAGATCGCGAAGAAACGAGGGCACATCTCCCTGCGTCGATTGTTCGAACGGGCGGGCACCACCATTCAGCGTATCAAGCCCGTTTTGCTGATGAGCCCGATGTCTGTCGCGCAATTTCTGCCGCCGGGGACCGTTTCCTTTGATCTTCTGGTCATAGACGAGGCTTCGCAGGTTCGCCCGGAGGATGCATTGGGCGCGATCGCGCGAGCGCGGCAAATCGTGGTGGTGGGTGACAATAAGCAACTACCGCCGTCGTCGTTCTTCGACCGGTTGCTGGCTGACGAAGAAGACGAAAATGAAGGCGATGACGAGGATGTTGGTCCGGACTTGCTTGAAGGCGCCGCTCAAGTTGGCTCCATGGAGAGCATCTTGACCCTTTGCGAGGCGCGCGGGCTGCCCAATCGTATGCTCAAGTGGCACTACCGTTCGCGCGACCCGTCACTGATTGAGGTATCGAACCACGAATTTTACGAGAGCGATCTCGTTCTGCCGCCTTCGCCCTTCCAGAAAGACCCCGGGTACGGCTTACGTTTCACGCGGGTAGACGGCCTTTATGATAAAGGCGGGAGGCGGGACAACCGCAGGGAAGGCGAAGCCATTGTTGATCGCGTTACGGAACATGCGCAACTGAGTCCGTCACTGTCGCTCGGCATCGCCACTTTTTCTTTCGCCCAACGGAATCTCATCACAGAACTTCTGGAAGTGCGCCGTCGAAAGGACTCGACTCTCGATGAATTCTTGCGGGAGGGACAGTCCGAAGGCCTGTTCGTCAAGAATATTGAGAACGTACAGGGGGATGAGCGCGACGTTATCCTCGTGAGCGTTGGATATGGCCCATCTGTGCCGGGTGGGCGGCTGAATAGTATGTCATTCGGCCCAGTTAACGGCGAAGGCGGGGCGCGGCGGCTAAATGTACTCTTCACTCGTGCCCGCATCCGCTGCGAGGTTTTCGCCTCCTTCGATCCCGGCGATATCGATTTGAGCCGCACGGCGGCAGAAGGGCCGCGCATTCTCAAGAGATTTCTTGAATTCGCCAAGAATGGCCGACTGGATAACAGCGCACCGACTGGAGAGGGTGCGGACTCACCCTTTGAGGAAGACGTCGCCAATGTGATCCGAGGCCAAGGATTTCTCGCCGATCCGCAGATTGGCTCAGCCGGCTTCCGCATCGACCTCGGCATTCGACATCCTGACAAACCAGGCACCTACATCCTGGCCGTTGAATGCGATGGCGCTACCTATCACAGCGCGTTGTGGGCCCGGGAACGCGACCGGCTGCGCCAGGATGTTCTCGAACAACTCGGCTGGAGATTTCACCGGATCTGGAGCACCGACTGGTTTTACCGCCGCCAGGATGAGATCAAGCGTTTGCGGGACGCCCTGTTCGAGGCGCGTGAGAAAGCCGAGAAGGGGTTTCAGATCGAAGGGGCCAATCAAAGGCGCTCTTCCGCCGAGCCCGTCAACGCAACCCCTGTGACGATCGAGACTCCTGAAGTAGTCAAGCGGCAGATGCCGCCCTACAAGCGCGCGGTGTTTCCAGTCAGCAGCGCGTGCGAGCCGCACCAGGCGCCCGTTGCAATGCTGGCTGAATTGGTTGGGAAAATCGTCGACGCCGAAGGTCCCATCCATGTGGAGGAGATTGCTAGACGGGTCGCGACCTGCTTCGGGCGGGATAAAGCGGGTTCGCGGATTCTGGCGGCGACGCGAAGAGCACTCGCGCGTGCTCGGGTAGGGAATGCGGGCCTACTTTGCGATGGTGCGTTCTGGTATACCCAAGCACAGGCAGACGCTCCTCCGGTCCGTGATCGCTCGGCGGAAGCAGGGGCAACCCTTAAAGCTGAAAACATCTCGATGCTGGAAATAAAGGCGGCGTTCAGGATCGCCCGCAACGACAACGGCGGGGGTGACGACGCTGATCTGGTGCGGAGTGTGGCCCGGTTGCTGGGTTTCAGGCGTGTAGGGCCAGACTTACAGGCGAGACTCTCTGAAGGGCTGACTGTGTAGTATGGAGACATCGCCCGCGACTTTGATCAGAGGGCTATGGCGTAGACAAAGAGCTCATCATCGTCGTCCCCGGCACGCCATCACGAAAGGCGGCGGAGCGAATCTCCGTGCGGTCTTTTCCCGCGCGCGGTGAGCTGGACATCCTCCTTTTGACCCGGCGCCGGTAGGCGGTCTAGTTTCCCACCGCGGCAGCAATCGCGAAGCCGCGCCCGAAGGGGCGCGCGGCGCCCCTCTGGACGAACAGAGGGAGCGCTTTCATGTCGATAACCGCCAATGCAACAGGCGCCGTTCCGATTCCTTGGTGGAGGGAGCCGACCAAAGACCAGTGGCTTGCCTACGTCGCCGCCTGGCTCGGCTGGACGCTGGACGCCTTCGACTTCACGATCTTCCTGCTCATCATGGTGCCGATCTCGCAATATTTCGGCGTCTCGCTGCTCGCGGTGACGGCGGTGTTCACGATCACCCTGTGGCTGCGGCTCGTTGGCGCCACCGCATCCGGCTGGCTCGCCGACCGGATCGGACGCAAGCTGCCGCTCATGATATCGATAAGCTGGTACTCGGTTTGCAACCTGCTCGCGGGGCTTGCCCCAAGTTTCGGCTTTGTGTTCCTGTTCCGCGCGCTGCTCGGCATCGGCATGGGCGCCGAATGGCCGGCCGGCGCGGCCTTGGCGATGGAGACTTGGCCGGCCCGCTCGCGCGGCTTCATGAGCGGCATCCTGCAAGGCTCCTGGTCGCTCGGGTTTCTTTTGTCGAGCGCCATCTACGGCCTTCTCTACAATGCGATCGGCTGGCGCGGCCTGCTGCTGATCGGCGTGCTGCCGGCCCTCTCGGTGCTGTGGATACGCCGCTACGTCAAGGAGCCGCATGTCTGGGTGGAGAACCGACGCAAGCAGCGCGAGCAGCAGCGCGAGTTCCGCACGCCGCTGTTGGACATCTTCCGCTTGCGCGTGTTGCCGAACACGATCACCGCCTGCCTATGGATGGCATCCGGCTTCGTGATCTACTACACGGTGTTCGGCATGTTTGCCACTCACTTGCAAAAGGATCTGCACTTCGGCGCGGGCGCCGTGGCCTTCCCGCTCGCGCTCACAAACTTGATCGCCTTCTTCGCCAGCGGTTTCTGGGGCGCGGTTGCCGACCGCTGGGGGCGACGCTGGGCAATGATCGTTCCGGCCGTGCTCGGGGCGATGGTGACCCCCTTCTATCTCTTCTTCTCCGATTATGCGGTTATCGTGCTCGCCTACGCCGTGCAGGGCTTCTTCCTGGGCGCGATCTATGGGCAGAACCCGGCCTATCTCTCGGAGCGGTTCCCGACCGAGGTGCGGGCCACCGCATCGGGGTTCTGCTACCACCAGGGCGCGATTTGGGCAGGCTTCGCGGGTCCGCTGCTCACCGCCTGGGCGGCAACGCAGGCCAGCGGCTTCATCATGCCGATGCTGATCACCACGCTCGGCGCCTGCGCAGTCTTCGTGATCGCCCTGCTGCTAGGGCCGGAGACCAAGGGAATGGTGCTCAGCTCCGACATCACCTTGGGCGTGGAATCGCCAGCCGAAACGCTGCCCGCGGTGTGACAGAACCTTGCAGGGGCGCCACGGACGGCGTCCCTGCCTGTTCCGCGTCACAGCCGTCGGCATAAGTCGCTGACCCCTTCGCGGCACGCGGACCGAGGCATCGTTCAGCCCGGAATCTCCAGGTCGACGAGCGGGCCGTGTTGCTGCCCTCCATAGGCGTCGCCGTCCCCCGGATCGCACTGAACGTACGGACGGGGGATGGAAATCTTGATCGCGCTGGCCGCATCGTGGGGTACGAACAGCACCTCCTGCACGGGCACATTGTAGAGGCGCGCGAAGGTTTCCGGCGTCAGCACGTTCGAGCGCAGCACGCGCCGGTAGTTCTCTTCGGTTTCAAACATGATGTCGAACGTCAGCGTGAACGGTCCCGCGTTTTTGGAGCGGATCAGCCGCGCCAGTTCGCCAAGAGTGGCCATCCGTCAGACCTCCTGGAATTCGGTGCGGAACATCTCGTGCGCCGAATCCGGCACGACAACGTGGTTGAGGTTGAACCGGTAGGCCGGCCCCTTGTACGTGTCGGCCGGCACCGTGGGGTAGGCGATGGCGCTGATCAGGCCGCGCCATTCGGGGATCGGGTAGTGCACCGCGAAATGGGCAAAGGTCTTGGCGATCGCCTGCGTGACCGCCTCTTCCTGCGACGTGATGGTGAACAGCAGCCCGACCTCGTGGCCGATCTCATGTGCCTTCGGTTCGAGCTTTCCCATCACGCCATCCCGCCCGTAGACGCGGGCATGGATGCTGTAGTCGTCCGGCCCGACGCGGCCCGCGAACAGCTCGCGCACGCGCTCCACGAACTTCGCCTGCATCCCCGCCAGCCATGAATCGAGCTGGCGGAGGATGTAGGGTTCGCGCACGCCGCCGATGATGATCGACTGATAGCCGAGCAGCTCCGCGCCTTCGAGCTTGATGGTGATGCGTTCCGCTGGATGGAAGACCGAGCCGCGCACGCGCACGGCGCGGTCGTTCAACGCCTCATAGCGCGCCTCGCGGGTATCGAGCACGCCACCGGGTTCGGTGATCATGAACGGATCGGCGTTTTCATAGAGCGTGTGCGAGGCGACGCTCTGCGGCGTGCAGCGGGCCTCCGTATCCATGGGCTCGATATCGAAGTGGTCGGCGCGGACCCAGGCGAAGATGCTGTCCGGGCGCTTGCGCTGCACCACGCAGGCAGTGCCGCATTCCAATATCTTGGCGGCGTGCCAGGCCGCGCCCGGATCGGCCCCCTGCATCAGCGGTACCGTCGCGAACAGGGCGGTGTCGGAAGCGCGGCCGGCAAGCACGACATCGGCTCCGCGCTCGATCGCCGCGGCGATCGGTTCGTGCCCCATCATGCCGACGATATGCGCGCTGCGGTCGATCACGGCCTCGTCGAGCGGCGGCGCGGGCTCGAGCGGCAGGATGCGGCCCTCGCGATAGCGGCGCTTGAGATAGTCCTTGCTTTGCTCGCTGCGGATCAGCGCGATGCGCGGATAGAGCCCTTCCTCGCGCGCGACCTCGAGCGCGATGTCGCGCATCCAGGCGACGCCGTCGTCGCCGCCGCCGAACCCGCAGGAGCCGACGATCACCGGCACGCGCAATTCCGCGCCCGCCTTCATCATCAGTCGCAGGTCACGCTTCGTGCCCTCGCGCGAAAAATGCGGGCGGCCCGAGCCAAGATGCACCGGCCCGGCATCGGTCGAGCCGCCGTCGCAGGCGATCACGTGCGGTCGCAAGCCGACCCCACGCGCGAACGACGAGTCCAGGAAACCCGAGCCGATCTGGCCCGAGGCGGAGAGCACCCGCACCTCTGTCATCACGACCTCCTCCCCGCCCCGCGGGCAACACGCAGGCTCCGGGCAATCCGGCTGTGGGTGCGGGACTGCCGTTGCAGCTCCAGTCTAGCCGGATTTCCCCGAATGATCAGTCCGGCCTATGCAATGGGCCGCCTCGGCGGCGCCAGGGGCGCCAATCATAGCAAGCGCGAACGCATGGAAGGGTGTTTGCCCGTACGTTCGCCCCGGCGCCCGAAGCGGAAGCGACCGTGTTCGCCCGCGTTCCGCTCGCGTTGGAGATCACGCCTCCGCGTGGCTGGATGGACACCGGACGGAAGCCGTCCGCTGATCAGGCGCCGTGCGGCGTGAGCAGCCCGGTGGCGGTTTGTCCCGCCGGCTGATCGAGAACCGGACCGGCCGGCACCGCCAGCGCAATGGTGCCCGCCGCGGTGCCGCCGCTCGCGCTTGGCTGCGACGGCAAGCTGGGGAGATCGCCGGGTGTGAGCGAATGGCCATTGAAGATGAGTGCCGCCGGCGCCGGCGGATCCTCGATCAGCGTTCCGCCGTGTCCGTCGGGCATGAAGGTAAAGTTCTGCGTCACGTACGCGCCAAGGAACTGGAGGCTCGCCATGACTACGGTACCGGAACGGACGGTCAGCACGCCGGAATTGCCGTTTGAGGCATAGCTCAGCGAAAGCCCCGCCGTACCGACATTGGTGAGGTCGATCAGGTCGGCGCCGGTAAAGCCCGATATCTGGCCGCTCATCAGCGCGGGCTGCGACAGGATGAGTTCGCCCGAGGCGCCGATGAACCAGACGGGATCGGCTTCCTGCCCGCTCACGGCGAGCGTTCCGTCGACATTGATCCAGACACTCCCGAACCCGGAGGGGCCCGGCAGGATGGAGCCGTTGATGGTGAGCTGGCCGCCCCGGCCGAGGATGATCCCCGAGTCATAGACGTTCCCGGTCGAAGAACCGATCACCCCCGCCCCGCTCACCACGCCCCCCGCCGCCACGGTCAGCGGCGCGGCGAGCACCGTTCCGCCGACCACCGTGATTCGCCCGGTCACGGAAAGAGAGCCGGGATCGGCGAAGGAACGGCCGTTGACGATCAGCAGAGTGCCGCCGCTGCCCACAGCGCGCAACGTCTGGTCGATCGTGGTCTCTTGATAGGTGCCGAGATCGAAATACTCCACCTGAGAACCGGGGCCGCTCAGGTACATGGAGGTGGTGAGCGTGCTGACCGGATTCGCGTAACCGAGGTCGAGCGTCGAGCCGGCCAGCACCTGCCAATTTCCGCCGCTCAAGGTGCCACCCGACAAATTGCCGATCGCGTCGGTCTGGATGCTCAGCGTGCTGGCATTGCCGATCACCACGGTGCCGGCCGCGGTGAAGGTGCCGCCTTGCACGAGGAGCCGGCTCGCCGCGCCGGTGACGCTAAGCAAACCCTGGTCGAGGAGGGAATCGTCGAGCCCACGCGCGACGGCGATGCTGCTGAGCGCGCCCCAGGTGGTCACGGTGCTGCTTGCGCCGAGCGTCACTGCCGCTCCTCCGGCAATGCTTGCATCGGCAACCGCCAGCTCGACGGCCGAGAAGCCGTTGCCCATGTTGATCTGCACGTTGTTGAGCGTTTGCGGGCCGAGCAGACCGAGATAGCTCGCCGCGCCCAGCAGGTTGATCGTGCCACGTGTCGTGCCGGTGATGTCGGTGAAGCTCGTCCCGCCGGTCACGGTGACGGTCGACCCGGACGGCACGAGATTGAGCGTGCCTTGATAGTAGACGCCGTTCAGCGTTCCGCCCTGGCCGAGCGGGCCGACGAAGATCAGCCCGCTGCCGCTATCGCGGATCGTGCCGCCGGTGATGATGTCGTGCGCGTCGTTGCGGAGCTGGCCGAGTGCGGTGCCGGCGCCCACGCTCAGCGTGCCGCCGCCAAGCGACAGCGTCCCTTCGAGATTCACGATCCCGCCCGCACGCGATATCGCGGCGAGCGTCGGGAGCGCGATCGGGCCGAGCAGATTGAGTGTGGCGTTGCTGACGCTGATGCCGGAGGCGTTGCCGGTGAGGGCGTTCAGGCTCAACGCGCCGCCGTTGGCGACGGCGACGGTTCCGGCGTTGGCGAGCGTGCTGATCGCGAGCACGTCGCCGGCGGAGACGCTGACGGTGCCGGTATTACTCAGCGTGGCGATCGACATGACGCCGCTCGGCACGGCGGCTGTAACGAGCCCGGCGTTGGCGAGGCTGCCGAGGATCTGCGCGCTCCGGCCCGCGTGCGTCAGCGTGCCGTGCGCGCCGAGGCTGAGCGCGCCGCTGAGCGTCCCGCCGAGCAGGATGGCGGCGTTGTCGATGGTCTCCTGATCGAGCAGAGCGAGGGTGGCGCCCGGCGCGACGCTGATCGCGCCAAGCCCGGCACCCGGCGATTGCAGGCTGAGCCCGTTGACGACGGCAAGCGTGCCACTGATCGCCTGAAGCGTGCCGCGATAACTCAGGGCCGAGACGGTGCCGCCGGTCGCCAGCAAACCGCCTCCGCTGTCGGCGATCAGGCCGCCCACAATCCCGCCGCCGGGCGCGAGGGTGAGCGTGCCGAGCGCGCTTCCCGCGCCGACTGCCAGCGTGCTGCCGGTGTTGATCAGCGTGCCGGCGAGCGTGAGCGGCGCGGTGAGGGCGGTGCGGTCGGCAAGAAGCTGCGCCGCGCCCTGCGAGCCGACCGCGACCACAGCGCCGCCGATGCTCGTCGAACCGGTGTTCGCAACCGCGCCGGTGAGCAACAGCGTGGCGCCCGGCGCGACGGTGAGCCCGCCTGCATTGGCGAAGGTGCCGCCCGTCCCGACCGCAAGGCTGCTACCGGCGGTGACGAGCACGGTCCCGAGATTGAGAATGTTTCCCGTAAGGCTTGCTGCGACGGCCGGAACGGTCTGAAGCATTGTTCCGGCGGCAAGCGTGAGCTGTCCGCCGGTCGCGGCGAGCGTGCTGGCTTGCGATAGCTGGATCGTGCCACCGGAAACCGCCTCAGGCCCCACAAAGCCCAGCAATCCGGCGATGGTGAGCGTCCCGCTTCCGGTGCCGCCCGCGCCGGCGAGGCTCAGTCCGTTGGTCACGGCAAGCGCGGCCGGCGCGGCGGCGCCGAGCGTCTCGCTGCCTTGCAGCGTCACGCCGGAGAGCACGTCGGGGGTGAATGAATACGCCGCCTGCAGCATGGCTCCCGGCTGCATGGCGACGATGCCGTTCAGGATCGTACCGCCGGCAAGGATCAGATTCTGCAATCCCGTGCCGCCGAGCCCCAGCGTGCCGGCCGCCTCGTTCAGCATACCCATCAGCTCGACGGTGGCGCCCTGGCTCGCGACCGCGGCAAGCTCGGCGGGCGTGACGCTCCCCTCCAAAAGCACGGTCGCGCCATTGTCCTGCACCGTGCCCGAGTTCTGAAACGGCCCGGCAAGCGCGAGCGTGCCGCCGGCCGCCACGGTGATCGTGCCTGCATTGACGAAAATGCCGCTGCTGCCCCCGCCGCCGATCGACAGCACCCTGCCCGGCAGCACTTGCACCAAACCGTCGCTCGTCACGTTGCCGGTCAACGAGCCGCCGAACAGGCCCTGGGCGATGAGTGTGACATTTTGGGCGAGCGTCAGCGTGCCGCCGGCCACGCTGATCGACGGCACGGTGTAGGCGGTTGCGTCCAGCAGCACCGAACCGCCCGAGATCGTCTGCGTGTTCTCGATCGCGAGCCCGGCGCCTTGCAGATCGAGCACGCCCGCTCCCGCCGGTCCGGAAAGAATCTGCAACGAATTATAGGTAGGAAGCTGCAATCCGCCGCCGATCGCCGCTGTGCCTTCCAGCGCGACGCCCGCCAGACCGTCCGCGAGCGACGGGATGAGCGTGCCACCGACGAAATCGATCGTGCCGCCCGATATCGTGCCGCCGAGCTCGAGTGTGCCCGCCTGCAGCAGCAGCACGCTGCCGAGCGTGAGGCCAGCGCCGAACTCGAGCGCCAGTGTCGCCGTCGGATCGGTGAGGGAGACCGAGTAGGCCGCGAACGGCCCGGCGCCGAACAGCGCGACCTGATAGGCTCCGCCGACACCAATGACCACGCTGTCGGTCGCGGTGGGCGGCGCCCCGGAGGACCAAGACGGTCCGAAGCTCCAGAAACCGCCGGCCGCGTTCACCCATGTGAGCGTGCCCATGCCGTCCTCGTTCGGGTGTTCCCGAGACGGGCGGTATCACGCAAGATGGTTTGCAAAATGTTAAAAGGAAAGCCCCTACGCAGTCATGCCGCATTTTCCCGGCGCACGGGATGTTAGGAATGGCTCCCTATCTCCTTTGTCGCTGAACGTCGTCCCGCAGCACGCGCAGCCTTGGCGGCCCGGGAGTTGCCGTTGCCACCAGCCGGCACGCCCGCGCCCGCGCGTTCCTGCGTGCGCTGCCCGTCTCTCCGGCCGACCGCGCGGGGATCGCGCACGGAAACGCCGACTGCCTGCTTGGGCTGCATGAAGCCCGAGGGCAGCGACCTCGGTCCGCGTGTGCAGCCCCGAATACGAACACGCGAAGAACTGTGAACGCATTTGCCAGCGACTCGACATCACCCGCCAGGCACCGCACCCTGGCATCGCCGGCACGAGGACCGATCAATGCCCACCGATCCCATCGTCGAAACCACCCACGGCCGCGTCGGCGGCAGCACGGTGGAGGGCGTGCTCGCCTTCAAGTCCGTCCCCTACGGCGCGCCCACCGACGGCGCCAACCGCTTCCGCCCGCCCGAGCCGCCCGCTCCCTGGGCCGGCGTACGCGAGGCGACCGAATTCCGCACCCAGTCCCCGCAATCGCGCCTCGGCTTTCCCGTCCGTCCGGAGCTTGCCGAGCTGTGGGGACCACCCGACCCGTCGCCGGAGAGCGAGGACTGCCTCACGCTCAATGTCTGGACCGCAAGCCTCGATCCCGCCGCGCGCCGGCCTGTGATGGTCTGGCTACACGGCGGCGCCTTCTCCTTCGGCTCGTCGAACCAAGTCCGCCTGCGCGGCACGCGGCTCGTGAAGCGCGGCGACGTCGTGGTCGTCACCGTCAACCAGCGGCTCAACATCTTCGGTCATCTCGACCTGGCCCCCTTCGCCGGTGCCGAGTTCGCGCAGTCTGGCAATGCGGGCGCGCTCGACATGCTCGCCGCCCTGCGATGGGTCCGCGACAACATCGCCGCATTCGGCGGTGATCCCGGCAACGTCACCATCTTCGGCGAATCGGGCGGCGGCGCGAAGGTCTGCACCCTGATGGCAATGCCGGCGGCGCGCGGCCTGTTTCACCGCGCGATCGTGCAGAGCGGTGCGGTGGTGCGCCTGCGCGAGCCGGCCCGCGCCGCGCGCCTCACCGAGGAAGTGCTGCGCGCGCTCGATATTCCGCCCAAGGACGCGCGCCGCCTTCAGCATGTGCCGATGCGCGGCCTCCTCGCCGCCATCGAACCCGCCGTTCGCGCCGCCGGCCCCTCGCCCTGGCCGCTGTTCGACCGCTACCCGTTCGGCCCCACCGTGGACGGTGCTCTGATCCCGGCGCACCCATTCCATCCCGCCGCTCCCGCCCCGGCTGCCTCAATCCCTCTCCTCATCGGCGACACGCGCGACGAGATGGCGGGCTTCCTCGCCCATGACGACGCGGTCTGGAATCGCACACTGAGCGAATCCGCGATGCAGGCGCGCGTGCGCGCCGTCGCGGGCGACCACACCGCGCGCGTCGTCGCGCTCTACCGGCGCCCCTATCCGGCCGCGAGCCCCGCCGAGCGCCTAATCGCGACCCTCACCGATTCCAACTTCCGCATCCGCTCCTTGATCGCCGCCGAGCACAAGGCGGCGCAGAAGACCGCCCCGCTCTGGATGTACAATTTCGCCTGGCGGAGCTCCGCGCACGCCGGCCGGCTCGGTGCCACGCACGCGATCGACGTGCCCTTCGTGTTCGACACGATCGACCTCACCCATGCCGCCGACGGCAGCGAGGCCGCCCGCCGCCTCGCCGCGCTGTGCAGCGAAACCTGGATCGCCTTCGCCCGCGCCGCCCGCCCCGCGCACGCCGCGCTCCCCGACTGGCCCGCCTACGACACGCAGCGCCGCGCGACGATGGTGCTGGATGAAACATGCCGGGTGGAGGACGATCCGATGGGCGAGACGCGCGCCCTGTGGCGGGAGATCGCCCGTCCGGATTGAGCTCGAACCGCCGCTTGCCTCCCGCCGCCCGCATCGGCCACAACGCGTGGCGCGTGCGCCCGTAGCTCAATCGGTCAGAGCGGGCCGCTCATAACGGCTTGGCTGCAGGTTCGAGTCCTGCCGGGCGCATCGCCATTGCGCTGAACTACCGCGTCCAGCCGGATGCTGGGCCGCAGCCTGTCGCTACCGAGAACAGGCTTTTCCAGAATCGCTGTCGCGTAACCTTCCGATGCATATGGCATCGCCGCCGCGGTCGTGTTCCACCGGCCGGGATAGCGCTTGGAGCCGGTCGCATCGGGCGCCGGAACGCGTTCGTCAGCACGACATCCACCGGCCGGCGCCCTCCCAGCATCGGATGCGGGCGGAATAGGAAGGCCCGCGCCTCGTCGTCATCGCCCCAAACCCGGCGCGCCAGCGCCCACCTCGGCCAGACGCGCCCCCTCGCCCCTTGATCCGGAGAAAGCCGCTGCCTCCCCATGCGGTCTTCGGCTGCCCTACGGCGACGGGCGAGGGTCACGCGCGGTAGCAGCCGGAACGCGCATGAACCGTCCTCCGGCGTCACCCGGCTGACCAGCCGGTCGAGCGCCGAGGGCGGCAGGCCGCGGCCCACCTCGGCAGCACGCGAGAACCAGATCTTTGCCGATCCCGCCTCAGCTGATTGGGATCCGTCGCGGCTGCGCCTCCCTGGCCTTCGGCAAGGTCAGCGTCAGCACGCCGTCCTGGAGCTGCGCGCCGATGCGTTCCTGGTCGATCTTCCGCGAGAGCGTGAACGAGCGCGCGTAGTGGCCGACATTGTATTCGGCATAGACGGGCTCCATGCCCTCGTATTTGCCGAGGTCGATCTCGCCCTGCACTTGCAGCACGTCGTTCTCGAGCGACACTTTCAGCCGCTCCCGCGCTACACCCGGCATCTCCATCAGCACCGTCAGCGCCTCGTCGGTTTCATAGATGTCGGCGGGCGGCATGTAGTAGCGGCCGGGAACCGTTCGCTCGCCCTTCGTCGCCACCTCCTTCTTTTCCTGCACCGCCAGGTCCTGTGCCGCGGTCATGGTCTCCTCCATCGTCTCAGCTCAACTGGATGCGCCGCGGCTTGTCACGCTCGGCGCGTGGCAGCAGCAGGGCGAGCATCCCGTCGTGATAGTTCGCCTGCACCTTGTCGGCCTCGATCTCCACCGGCAGCGTCACAGTGCGGTCAAACTCGCCGAACGGCCGCTCGCGGCGATGCACGCTCGCCTGCTCTGGGTATTTCGGTGCCTTGCGGCCGGCGATGCGGATCGTGCTCTCCTTGATCTGGATGTCGAGCTCGGCGCGATCCACGCCCGGCAACTCGGCGAGCACGATGTAATCGTCGCCCTTGCGGAACACGTTGATCGGCGGGAACGCTCCGGGCGCGCTCGGGCCGCCGGTCAGCCAGTCGCTCGCGCGGAATCGGTCAAGCGCCTCCTGCCAGCGCAGGAGGGAGTCGAACGGGTTGGGAAATAAAGCCATTGCCTTTCCCCCTTCGGTTTGCCGAAGCCGGGAAGCGGCTGCACGAGATCAGGAATCCGGCGGCGGCCGGTTGCCGCTCCCTGACTTCGAGTGCCAGCCAGCTAGGGAGCGGGCCGACCTCGATCAAGTGGCAACGACATGCGGCCCCGCTTGGTTGCGGCCTGGCGCATCGCCACCTAGAAGCCTCCCCGATCCCCCAGCCGAAAGCCGCCGCCGGATGCCGAGCTACCAATACGTCTATGTTATGAAGAACCTCACCAAGTCCTTCCCGGGCGGGCGTGAGGTGTTCAAGGGCATCACCCTCTCGTTCCTCCCGGGCGCCAAGATCGGCGTGCTCGGTGTGAACGGCGCCGGCAAATCGACCCTGCTCAAGATCATGGCCGGGCTCGAAACCGAATTCGGCGGAGAGGCCTGGGCTGCTGAGGGCGTGCGCGTCGGCTATCTGCCGCAGGAGCCACAGCTCGATCCCGACAAGACGGTGGGCGAGAACGTCGAGGAGGCGTTCGCCGACCTCAAGGCGGCCCTCGCCCGCTTCAACGAAATTTCCAACAAGTTCGCCGAGCCGATGAGCGATGCGGAGATGAACGACCTGCTTGCCGAGCAGGCCGATCTCCAGGCCAAGATCGACGCCGAGGACGGCTGGGACCTCGATCGGCGCGTGGACATCGCGCTCGATGCGCTGCGCTGCCCGCCGGCCGAGGCCAAGGTGACGACGCTCTCGGGCGGCGAGCGTCGCCGCGTCGCCCTTTGCCGGCTGCTGCTCGAAAAGCCCGACCTGCTGCTGCTCGACGAGCCGACCAACCACCTCGACGCGGAAAGCGTGGCGTGGCTGGAGCGCACGTTGCGCGACTATCCGGGCACGGTGATGCTCGTCACCCACGACCGCTACTTCCTCGACAACGTGACGGGTTGGATTCTCGAGATCGAGCGCGGGCGCGGCTATCCGTACGAAGGCAACTATTCGGCCTGGCTCGAGCAGAAGCGCAAGCGGCTCGCCCAGGAGGAAAAGGAGGAAAGCGCCCGCCAGCGCGCGCTCGCCGCCGAGCAGGAATGGATCGCCTCCTCCCCGCGCGCGCGGCAGACAAAGAACCGCGCCCGCATCCAGCGTTACGAGGAAATGCTGTCGGCTTCGCAGGAGCGCGCGACCGGGGTGGCCGAGATCGTCATCCCGCCCGGGCCCCGCCTCGGCCAAACCGTCATCGAGGCTGAGAATCTCCGCAAGGGCTACGGCAACGAGCTGCTGATCGACGATCTGAGCTTCAAGCTGCCGCCGGGCGGGATCGTCGGCGTGATCGGTCCGAACGGCGCCGGCAAGACAACGCTGTTTCGCATGATCATCGGCCAGGAGCAGCCCGACGCCGGGAGCTTACGCATCGGCGATACCGTGCAGATGGGCTATGTTGATCAATCCCGCGACACGCTTAACGCGAACAACACGGTCTGGGAGGAGATTAGCGGCGGCGAGGAGGTGATCTATCTCGGCAAGCGCGCGGTGCAGTCGCGCGCCTATGTCGCCGCCTTCAACTTCAAGGGAGCGGATCAGCAGAAGAAGGTCGGTATCCTCTCCGGCGGCGAGCGGAACCGCGTGCATCTGGCGAAGATGCTGAAGGGCGAGCACAACGTGATCCTGCTCGACGAGCCGACCAACGACCTCGACGTCGATACGCTGCGCGCGCTGGAAGAGGCGTTGTCAGAGTTCGCCGGCTGCGCGGTGATCATTAGCCACGACCGCTGGTTCCTCGACCGTCTGGCGACGCACATACTCGCCTTCGAGGGCGACAGCCACGTCGAATGGTTCGAAGGCAATTTCGAGGCCTACGAGGAAGACAAGCGCCGCCGCCTCGGCGCCGACTCCACCGAACCGCACCGCATCAAATACCGACCGCTGACGCGATAGAGCCTGCACAAAGAGCCCCCTTCCCCTTGCGGGAGGGGGCAGGGGGAGGCGGCCGCATCCGCCGCCGCCTCTCAAAACAGCCTTATCCCCCGCGTCAGCCGCGCCCCGCCGCCCGAGGCGACGATCGCCCGCGCGAGCCGGGGCGAAACAAGTTCGCACGGATCGAGCTGAAGGCCCGGCGCGATCACCCGCACCACGGGGATGTCGAGCTCCGACCGCGTCAGCGCGACCGCGTAGGTCTCGATCCCCCGCCGCTCCAGCAGCGCGACCAGACAGCGCAGCAATTCGCCCGCGTCGTCGGTTTCCGGTGCCTCCCAGAACACCGTCTCGCCGAGCGTCGGATGCAACAAGGTGCAGCACGCCGGATCGAGCATTTCGGCGCGATGGAGGTGCAACCGGTCGCCGGCCGTCAGCGTCGCCGCACCGCCGGCCATTAGCTTCGCTTGCGCGAGATGCTGGCCGAGTTCCATCTGGCAGAGCTCGATGAGCGCCGCCGCGGCGGCGTCCGCGATATGCGGGCGGCAAGCGGCACCGTAGGCGAGTCCGCGCCCGCCCGCCCGCGCGGAGAGCGCCACCACTACCGGCACGCCGAGATCGCTCGTCACATCGAGCAGCCAGGTCCGCCGTTCGCCGTTGCCCGCGCGCAGCCAATGCAGGAGCGCGGCCGCGCCGCGCACGACCGTGCTGCCGGCGGGCAGGGCCCGCGCCGGCGTGCCGCCGCGCCACCAGAGCGCCACGGCGTCGCGTTCGATCAGCTCGAGGAGTCCATGCAGCGCCGCCGCCTCCGCGGTCGCGCCCGCGCCACAGCCTGTGCCGAGCTTGAGGGGCGGCGTGAAATCGCGCTCCCCCGGCGCCCGGCGCACGCAGAGATCGACCGGCACCGCAACCACGGCACCGTCGCTCATCCGGCGCGCCTCCGTGCAGGCGACCGCCGCCGCTCGGCCAACGCCGGATGCCTCCAGCACGCCGGCGAGGAAGCGGCGCAGCGCCGGTGCGGCGCCTTCCAGGACGCCACCGGCCGCCTGGACCCGCGTCGGCAGGTGCGCCGCGCCGACCTGCCCCCAGAATTCTGCCGCCTCGCCGACACAGGTTTCGAAGGCGCGCGACCAATCGAGTCCTGCCCCCGCGATGTTTCCCGCCAGCACGCCGCGCCCCGCCGGCCCGATCGCGTCCGCCTCGGCGCGGCCGCCGAGGAAGCACAAGGTCGGCGCATCCGGCGCCGGCAGGCGGAACAGCGCCCCGAGCCGCAGGGCCACGCGGATCAGCTCATCCCGGTGCCGGTTCCCCTGGATCCGGAACTGGCCAATATCGACATCAAGCCTGGGCTCGTACCGCGCCGCCGTCGACATTTGGTGCTCCGAGACAGTGTTGAGACGCTTCTCCGTGGCGCCCTCGCCGTGAGCCTAGCGTGAACCGCCTGCCGCGCGCGGAAAACCGGCCCGACTCACGTTCGGCTCACGCTCCGCGCGCCAGCCTCGCCCCGCTTGGAGCCGGGGACAATTCAGTGAGCATGACCGTCAGCCCGATACCCTACCCGCTCGGCCGCCTGAGCCGCGGCCACGATGCGCGCGTGCCCCACCTCAGTGCCCTGATCGCCGGCCAGAGGCCGCCGCCGCCACCCCCCGCCATCGACTACACCCGGATCGGCATCGAGCAGATGCCGGCCGAACTCGGCGCGATGCTCACCGACCGGCTCGCAATCGCTACCTGCGCCGCCTATTACCACGCCGTCCAGGTCTGGAGCTTCAACGCCAAGAACGGCGACATCGACTTTGAGCCCGATTCCAACGTCGAGCGGCTCTATATCGAGGCGTGCGGCTACGAACCCCAGGCGGGCGACGCGGGTCCGGGCGGTACGGCGCAGGCGGTTCTAACTTATCTCGTCCAGGCCGGCGCCCCGACCGGGTTCCGCGGCCAGCACCGTCGTCCGGTGCTCGCCTTCGTGGAGGTCGATCCGCGCAACATCGACGACGTGAAGCGCACCATCGCCGATTGCGGGCTCGCCTATGTCGGCCTGAAGGTTCCCGCCTCGCTCGCCGCCGATCCACCCCTGGTGTGGGATGTGCGCCGCGACGACACCCGCATCGTCGGCGGCCACGCTGTGGTGCTGGCCGGCTACGACGCGCGCGGCGCCAAGGTGATCTCGTGGGGCCGGCAATACATGATGACTTGGCGTTTCTTCGCCGAATATGTGGACGAGGTGTACGCGATCGCCGATCCCGACTGGATCGATGCGGGCGGCGGCACTCCGGGCGGGCTCAGCATCGCCGAGCTGCAGGCGCTAATGCGCCCGCTTAGGGAATAGGCGCGCCGGGGACGCGGATCGCGCCCGGACGCCGCAGCATCGTCGCGGCGGCGAGAACCGCCGCGACCGCCGCCCCGCAGAGGACGGGATAGCTGGCGTATTGAATAAGCGCGCCGCCAATCACCGAGCCGAGCACCGAGCCGAGCGACGAACAGGCGTTGAGAAGGCCAAGGCTCTCGCCACGGTCGCTCGGATGCAGCCGCACCGCCAGCGCGTTGCTGCTGACGTTCAAGAGCGGCCATATCATCTGTGTCGAGGCGAACAGGGCGAGCAGCGCCATCACGCCCGACCGCGCGCCCATGTGCATCAGGGTGCCGATGACGACCATCGCAGCGAGCGCGACGGCGCGGCCGACCAGGCCGAGCCGCAGGGTCGTCGCCGGGCCCTGCCTCGTATCCTCGGCGGCGGCGAAACGATAGACGGGCAAGCTCGCGGCGATCCCGGCCGCGTAGGCCAGGGATGCGGGGCCCGAGCCCGACCCGAACTCGCGCAGCATCGCGACGGGAAACAGCACCGCCACCGCGTTGGTCGCCGTGTAGGAGATCAGCCAGACGATCAGGAAATGCCCGAGCGGGCTGGCAAGCGCCGCGCGCACAGCCGGCATCCCATGACGGCCCGCCTGATGCAGATGCCGCGCCGGGCTCGCCGACGCCGCCTCACCACCCGGTGCCGGGCGCGTCGGCACCTCGCGGCGAAGCACGCGCGGCCCGGGCCTCGGCGCGAACAACGCGGCGAACGAAGCGGCAAACACCAGCGCAGCGCCGCCGATCAGGAAGGCGAGCGCGGGCCGCGTCGTCGCGAGCGTCCCGGCCACCAGCAACCCGGCGATCTGCCCGCCCGCGCCCCAGCTCTGCAGCACGCTGATGTCCGCGTCCCACTGTTCCGGCGCCGCGCTCTCCACCGCCAGCATCGTCCCGGTGGTGCTCGCCGCCATCGTCCCGAGCCCGACCAGGAAAGCGAGCACGAGCCGCAGCGGCAGGGCGGACACGGTCGCCCCGGCGCCCATTGCGAAGCCGCCCAGCGCGAGACCGGCCACGAATAGGGTGCGGTTACGGCGATGCCGGTCGCTCCAAGCGCCGAGCAGCGGCGCCGTCATCCCCGCCAGCGCGAATGCCCCGTACGTCACCCCGGCTGCGAGCCCGCTCCGCGCGGAAAGCGGCAGCAGGATCGGCGCGATCCCGCTCTGCACGAAGCCGAGCAGCGCGTAGGCGAAATGCCAGACCCGGGCGGTCTGTCCGCGCGCGGCGTCCAGGCTCCTACTCCGCGGCGCGCTTAATCTTATCGATCTCGGCCTGCACCGCGGCCTGGCTTTGCGCGCGGAACAGCTCGCCATGCTCGCGGGCGAATTCGTAGCTCGACACGCGTAGCGCGCGGCTGCCCTGGAAATGCGGGTGAACGAAGCGCGCCATCAGCTCGTAATGCCGCTTGGTCGCCTCCCAGTCGGCCCAGTTATGGGCAAGCTCGGTGATCACTCCGAACCCGCCGCAGCCCGCATAAAGCGTCTCGATGTAATCGATCGCGTCCTGCGGTGTGCCGATGCAGGCGGATTTTGTCTCGAGCAGGTACTCATAGGCATCGGTGATGCCCGGCGGCACGATCGGGAACGTTGCCACATCGCGGAAATACTGGGCGAACGCCTCCAGCCCGAAACGCACGTTCTCGCGCGCCTGGTCGCGCGTTTCGGCGACATGCAGCAGCGTCACCAGCCGCCAGTTGCCCCGGTCGGCGAGCTTGCCTTGCTTCTGCGCCTGATCGGCGTAGATGCGCCAGTTGTTAGCGTGATGCAGCATCGCCTCGGGCGAGGTGCCGCCGATCGACAGCATCCCGATCCCGTGCCGCCCCGCCGCCAGCGCGCCGACCGGCGAGCGCGAGGCGGCGACCGCCAGCTCCATCACCGGCTGCGTGTAGCAGGGCAGTTGTAGCCGCGCGCCGTCCAGGTGGAACCAGTCGGTGCGCGCATCCACCGTCTCGCCGTGCAGCAGCCGCACGATCACGTCCAGGCTCTCGTTCATCATCCGCCGCTGGTCGGCGGCGGCGACGCCGATCTTCTTCGCATCGTGCACGAGCGCGCCGGGGCCTACACCGAACATCGCCCGCCCGCGCGTCATGTGGTCGAGCTGGACCATCCGGTCGGCCAGGATGAACGGGTTATGGTAGGGCAGCGATGCCACCCCGGTGCCGAGCCTGATGTGACGGGTGCGCTCGGCGGCGGCGGCGATGAACACCTCGGGCGAGGCGATGATCTCGAACCCGCCGGAATGGTGCTCGCCGATCCAGGCCTCGTTGTAGCCGAGCCGGTCGAGATGCTGGACGAGTTCCAAGTCGCGCTCCAGCGCGAGCGTCGGGTTCTCGTCGAGCGCGTGGAACGGGGCAAGGAAGATGCCGCTCCGCAGATAGCGTTCGGTCATGGCGTGTCTTTCAGACTGCGCCGCGATCATAAGCCGCGGTTCCACCATGGGGAACGGCCGCCGCCACGCCGATCAGCCGTCCGGACTGAGAAGCGACGACCGGAAGCTCCCGGCACGGCTCCGCGGCGCGCCGGGCGCGCGCCTCCGCTTCGGAAAGATCGGGCGGCAGGCCTGCCACCGGACGCATGAGATCACCCGCCGCCGACATCGACAGCACGCGCGTCAGCGCCGGGCAGAAGCAGCATCCTGCGCCAGGATGCGGCCCGCCAGTCGCCCGTTTTCGTCGATGACATAGAGCGGCCGGGATTTTCCGACAAATTGGTGAAGGACCATCGGGTAAGTTGCGGCGACCGAGATTATCCGCGCCTCCGGCTCAAGCAGTGCCTCATACCACCAGGTGATCTGCCTCGGCGTGCCGTGCCCGATCAAGGCGTGAACCAAGTCCATGGCGCCGGAACGAGAGGCGAAACGAAAGGTTGCCGGCCCGGCGCGCCGAACCCAGATCGGCACCATTGGAGGAGGCTTCCATGCGCCCGCTGCTGTTCGCTCTCGTCGTGCTCTCGGTCACGACCCCTGCGCTCGCGGCCAGCCGCGGCGGCGGCAATGCGATCGCCAATGACACCACGACCTCGATGGGCGAGCCGCTCGACTCGCCGTCTTTCACCGCTCCGCGCTCGGCGGCGATCGCCGGCACGCCGGCGAACCGCCGGGCGCTCGAACTCGGGCAAGACCCGGTGCTCGTCTCCCGCTGCGCGACTTTCACCCCGAAGCCCGGCTGCCACGCGCCCCTGCCCTGAGCCCTATGGCTAGGTCGCACTTCCGACCCGCAGATCTCAGCGTCACGCCCGGCCATGACGGTCAGAAGCCATCGGTAGGTCGTCGCAACCGAGCCGGTTCGGACAGCATTTCCGTTGCCTCTGCGGAAATTAGGGCTTGCACCAAGGGGGTAGGGGCCCTATCTGCGGCCCCTACGCAGCAACGCACGTGCCTCTGGCCCTCTGGGGTTACGCAACGACGTCAAGCGTTCTGGCAACTCGCTTAGGTCGCTGGTTCGTTCGACCGTTTCGTCAACTCCGTCCGTCGCCGTTACAGGCGGACGCCTGGAAGGGAGGCTCGGTGCGATGACCCCGAAAATCGCCCGATTCCTGGCCGACCATCAGCCGGCAACGCCGTGCCTGGTGTTCGACCTGGACCGTGTTGAGGCCAATTACCGTGCGCTTCGGCGCGCGCTTCCGCTCGCCCGCATCTATTACGCCGTGAAGGCCAACCCTGCCGCCCCGGTGCTCGCGCGGCTGGCGGCGCTCGGCAGCTCCTTCGATGCCGCGAGCTTCGAGGAGGTGTCGGCCTGTCTCGCTGCGGGTGCCGCGCCGTCGGCCATCAGTTTCGGCAACACGATCAAGAAGGCCACCGCCATCCGCCGCGCGCACGAGGCTGGCGTCACTCTGTTCGCCTTCGATTCCGACGAGGAGCTGGACAAGCTCGCCCGCAACGCCCCAGGCGCGCGGGTCTATTGCCGCGTGCTGGTGGAGAACGCCGGCGCCGATTGGCCGCTCTCACGCAAGTTCGGCACCACGGTCGAGAACGCCAAGCGGCTCATGCTGCGCGCGGGTGCGCGCGGGCTCGATCCGTATGGGCTTTCCTTCCATGTCGGCAGCCAGCAGACGACGACGCGCGCCTATGACGCGGCGATTGCCAAGGTCGGCATGCTGTTCACCGACCTCACCGAGGCCGGGGTCAAGCTCCGCATGATGAATCTCGGCGGCGGCTTCCCCACGCGCTATCGCGACGAGGTGCCGGAGCTCGACGATTTCGCCGGCACCATCATGCGCGCGATGACGGACGCTTTCGGTAACGCGCTGCCCGAAATGGTCGTCGAGCCCGGAAGGTGCCTGGTAGCCGATGCGGGCGTGGTGAGCGCGGAGGTCGTGCTGGTCAGCCGGCGCGACCCGACCGATCCGGTCCGCTGGGTCTATCTCGACATCGGCCGCTTCGGCGGCCTGGCGGAGACCGAGGGCGAGGCGATCAAGTACCGCATCGCCACCCCGCACGACGGCGGCCCCTGCGGGCCCGTCGCCATCGCCGGCCCGACCTGCGACGGCGCCGACATCATGTACGAGCACGCCAACTACCGCCTGCCGCTCGCTCTGACGAGCGGCGACCGGGTGCAGCTGCTCTCGACCGGCGCCTATGTGGCGACCTACGCCAGCCAGGGTTTCAACGGCTTCGCCCCGCTCGCCGAACACTACGTCTGACCCTGCCACCAGGCGAAGGTTCCCCTCTCCTTGCGGGAGGGGGGCCAGCGGGGAGGAGTGCGGGCCGGCACCCGCGTTGCCTCACCCCGTCCGCACCACCCCCTGCAGTCCCATCGCCTCGGCCAGCCGCTCCAGGCGGCGGATGATGCTCTCGCCTGCGAACACCCCGCGCGCCTCGTCGAGCGTCAGCACCAGCTGGCGCCCTTCCACCGCGAGGGAGGTCGCCGCCAAGAGATCGGGCGTACCGGCCGAAAGCGTATAGGCGAGGCGTAGCGCCGTGCCGAGGATTTCCGCCCGGTGCGTTGCGGCCACATCGAGCAGCAGCCGCGCCGAGCGCAGCACCTCGGCGTCGGGCTCCATCTCGTAGCGGATCGCCACCGCCAGCGCGAGGAACCCGCGGGCCGCATGATCGAGCGCGATCCCCGGCTGGCGCAGCACGCGCCAGAACGCCTGCTCGGCCCGGTATTCGGGATGATCGCGGCTGCCGAGATCGCTCATCCAGCAAAGCGCCTCCCGCAGACGCCGCTGCACCGGCGTCTCGTCCGCGAACAGCACCGCGGTCCAGGCAATCAGGTGCGGCGGGAAGTCCGGATCGCGGCCAAGCCGGCGCGCATAGTCCTGCCCGGTAGAAATCAGCGGGTCCTGATCGCGAATGGGCTCGGGGAGCTGGCCCATGTACCAGCCCTCGCGCAGGCCGCTCGCGCTGAACACCACGCGCGCCGCACCGGTGGCACGCAACAGGCGTCGCAGCACCACCGCGGCGAACGGGAGGTCTTCGATCCGCCGGCGCGGCACGCCCGGCATGCGCTCGAGGGCACGCTTCGTCGCGCCGCCCACCATGATCGCCAGCGCCTTCGCCTCCTCGCGCCCGATCGCGTATTGATGGACCATGTGCAGCGGATAGGCGGTCTCGTGCATGTGCAGCCGCGCCAGCGCCCGCCACGCCCCGCCGACGAGATAGAGGCCCCGTCCCGCCCCTTGGGCGAGCCACGGGACCGCTTGAAGATCGGCATCGGCCAGGTCGCCCGCCACCGCCGGATCGCCGCCCGCGCGCTCCGCCAGCCGGATCACGCCGAGCCGCAGCGTCTGCGAGGCGGTGCCGGGCCGTCCATTCTCGAGCTGCACCAGTTCGAGCGAGCCGCCGCCGATGTCGGCCAGCACTCCGTCCGCGCCCGGAATGCCGCACAGCACACCGAGGGCGGAGAGCGCCGCCTCCTGCCCCCCAGGCAGGACGCGGATCGTCACGCCCGGAAGCTCTTTCTCCAGCTCAGCCACGAACGCCGCGCCATTGGCGGCGTCGCGCACCGCCGCGGTTGCGAGCACCTCGATCGTGTCCGCGCCCATCGCGCGAGCAACCGCGTGATAGCGGCGCAGCACCATCGCCGTTTCGGCGGTCGCCTGCGCGCTCAGCCGTCCGGTCTTCTGCAGCCCCCGTCCGAGCCGCGGCACTGCCTTCTCGTTGAAAATGGCGACCGGATTGCGGCGCAGCCCCTCATAGACGACCAGCCGCACCGAGTTCGACCCGAGATCGACCACGGCGCAGCGGGGCACTCCCTTGGGCGGCACGAAGGGCATCGGCGACTCGGACTCCCGTCTGGCGATTCGGCGGTTTCACCTTGGGCGGAACCCGCGAGGCAAACGTCAGATGCGTGACAGGGATCAGGCGTTGCCGAACGCGTTGAGCCCGGTCTGCGCCCGCCCGAGGATCAGGGCGTGGACGTCGTGGGTGCCCTCGTAGGTGTTCACCGCCTCCAGGTTCATCACATGGCGGATCACGTGGTACTCGTCGGCGATGCCGTTGCCGCCGTGCATGTCGCGCGCGGTGCGCGCGATCTCCAGCGCCTTGCCGCAGGAGTTGCGCTTGCAGAGCGAGATCATCTCAGGGGCGGCGTTGTCGGCGTCGATCAGCCGCCCCAGGCGCAGCACCGATTGCAACCCGAGCGTGATCTCGGTCTGCATGTCGGCGAGCTTCTTCTGGATGAGCTGGGTGGCCGCGAGCGGGCGGCCGAACATCATCCGCTGCATGGTGTACTCGCGCGCTGCCATCCAGCAGAACTCGGCCGCGCCGAGCGCCCCCCAGGCGATGCCGTAACGGGCATTGTTGAGGCAGGAGAACGGGCCGCGCAGGCCCTTCACGTTCGGCAGCACATTCGCATCGGGCACGAACACGTCCGCCATCATGATCATCCCGGTCACACTGGCGCGCAGGCTGAATTTGCCTTCGATCTTCGGCGTCTCCAGTCCCTTCATCCCGCGCTCCAGGATGAAGCCCCGGATGTCGCCCGCCTCGTCCTTCGCCCATACCACGAGCACGTCGGCGAGCGGCGAGTTGGTGATCCAGGTCTTCGACCCGTTGAGGATGTAGCCGCCATCCACCTTGCGCGCCCGCGAGCGCATCGAGGCCGGATCGGACCCGGCATCCGGTTCGGTCAGGCCGAAGCAGCCGACGAACTCGCCCGAGCGAAGCTTGGGCAGGTATTTCTGCCGCTGCTCCTCCGAGCCGAAATCGTAGATCGGATACATCACCAGTGAGGACTGCACCGAGAAGGCCGAGCGGTAGCCGGAATCGACACGCTCCACCTCACGGGCGATCAGCCCGTAGGAGACATAGTTCACACCGGCGCAGCCATAGCCTTCCAGCGTGGCGCCGAGAAAGCCCATCTCGCCCATCTCGTTCATGATGGCGCGGTCGAACTTCTCGTGCCGGTTCGCCTCCAGCACGCGCGGAAAGAGCTTCTCCTGGCAGTAGGCATGGGCGGCGTCGCGGATGGCGCGCTCGTCATCGGTGAGCTGGTCATCCAGCCGTAGAGCGTCGTCCCACTTGAACGAGGTGAAGTGGCTCTTCTGCTTGGGCGCGCTAGCGACGTTCATGGCTGCTCCTCCACCTGCGCCCGCGCTCCGCCCCGCGCGGGCCGCGCGCGGACCAGCATGAACGCAGGAACCTCGTCGCCGAAGCCGCGAACGGAGCCGCCGAGCGCCGGCTCGGCAGCACGTTCGGGGGCGCGCGGCTCATGCCTCGGCTTTGTTCCCTCGCGCCGCCGCTGCCCTTCAGCCCTCGGTCGCTCGGTCTTGTCCTGCTGCCTCCCCTTCCTGTCCTTCGCCTCGCTCCCCCTGGTCCGCGAGGATCTGTCAGGGGGCGCGCGGCGACGCCGGCGCGAATCGCCCTCGGCCCAATCCACCGGATCGAGCCCCTCCACCTCGATGCGCGGAATGGGATGGCCGATCAGCTTTTCGATCGCCTCCACCGCCAGCCTGTCGTCTGGCAGCGCCAGCGTGAAGGCGTGCCCCTCCAGCCCGGCGCGGCCGGTGCGGCCGATGCGGTGCACATAGTCCTCGGCATGATGCGGCACGTCGAAATTGAAGACGTGCGAAAGCCCGCCGATGTCGAGCCCGCGCGCCGCGACGTCGCTGCAAACCAGAAGCTGAAGCTCGCCCGCCTTGAACTTCTCCAGCGTGGCGAACCGCGCGGGCTGTGCCATGTCGCCGTGCAGGGCGCCGGCCGAGAATTTATGGCGCACGAGGGAGCGGTGCAGGATGTCCACGTCGCGCTTGCGGTTGCAGAAGATCAGCGCGTTCTGCACCTTCTGCGTCCGCACCAGCCGCCGCAGGGCCTCGCGCTTGTCGTGCTCGGAGACCACCACTAGCCCCTCGACGATCGTCGTCGCCACGGAGGCCGGCCGGCTGACGGAGATTTCCTTGGGATCGGTCAGGAACTTGTCGGCGAGCTGGCGGATCTCCGGCAGCATGGTGGCGGAGAAAAAGAGCGTTTGCCGGGCGCGCGGTAGCAGCGAGACGATGCGCTCCACGTCGGGGATGAACCCCATGTCGAGCATCCGGTCCGCCTCGTCGATCACCAGGATCTTGGCGTCCGTCAGCAGCATCAGCCCGCGCTCGAACATGTCCAGCAGCCGGCCCGGCGTGGCGATCAGCACATCGACGCCGCGCATCAGCACGTCGCGCTGGTCGGTCACGCTGTCGCCGCCGATGATCAGCGCATGGGTGAGCTTCAGGTATTTGCCGTAGCGGACGAAGTTCTCCGCCACCTGGAGCGCCAGCTCGCGCGTCGGCTCCAGGATCAGGCTGCGCGGCATCCGCGCCCGCGCGCGCGAGCCCGCCAGGATGTCGAGCATCGGCAGGGTGAAGCTCGCGGTCTTGCCGGTGCCGGTCTGCGCCGCGCCCAGCACGTCGCGCCCCATCAGCACATAGGGGATCGCCTGTTCCTGAATGGGCGTCGGATGCTCGTATCCCATCTCCGCGATGGCGCGGAGCACCGGCTCGGAGAGGCCGAGATCGCGGAAGGTCGCGCGAGCGGCGGGCACGGCGTCATCTTGTTGCGCCTCTTGCGCGTGCCCTTCCGGGTCCGCGATAGCAATCGTCGTGTCGGTCAACTTGTTCCCAGTCGCGTGCGAGCGCGGCTTACGCCACGGATACCGGCGCGCTAGCCTCGGCGCCGGCGCGCGATCGGGCCCGTTCCGGGCCCAGCGCGCATATCAAGAGGCAGTGCCAGAAAGTCAAGCGCGCGGGCGCCGGCCGGGCGGTGTGGACCGGCGTGCCCGCTCCATGGCAAATCGCGCTCGCGCCAGGGATATCGTCACATGAGCCGGCTAGATCAATCGCGACCGTTCCTTGCGGTCAACATCGCGGTGCTGACCGTTTCCGACACCCGTACGGAGGCCAACGACACCTCGGGCGACACGCTCGCCGCGCGCATCCAGTCCGCCGGGCACCGCCTCGCCGCCCGCGCAATCGAGCGTGACGATGCCGACCTGATCGAACGCCGCCTGCGGGCCTGGATCGCCGACCCCGAGATCGATGTCGTCATCAGCACGGGCGGCACCGGCATCACCGGACGCGACGTGACGCCCGAGGCGTTCGAGCGGGTGATGGAGAAGCGGATCGAGGGGTTCGGGGAACTGTTCAGGATGCTGAGCTACCAGAAGATCGGTACCTCCACGATGCAGTCCCGCGCCATCGGCGGGGTAGCGGGCGGCACCTATCTGTTCGCGCTCCCCGGCAGCACCGGCGCGGTGAAGGACGGCTGGGACGAGATTCTCGCCTCCCAGCTCGACAACCGCCATCGCCCCTGCAACCTCGTGGAGCTGATGCCGCGCTTGCAGGAGCGGTAGGGACGATGACGACCGTGAGCGGCGGATTGTTAATCGGATCGCCGGCATTCGCTCGAGGCCAGTGAGTGCCTCTGCGCCGGCGTTAAGTTACGCTGGCGAGATGGTTCGGTCAGCTCCACCCACCACTCTTTTCTCCGGGGTCGTGACGGTTTGCCCGTTCAGGTGTAGCGCCGCCGCACTGATCAACCCGCGCTGCGCCAAATCGTCGGCGCACGCCGCGCCGCGCCGAAGCGCTCCATCCACCTCCTCATCCGCCAGCGGGCCGACCGCGCGGGTGACCGGGAGCATCCCGAGATCGCTGTCGGGGGCCAGCTCGGCAGCCGGTATCCGCCGCACCGCCGGATGGCCGGGCAAATCGACCGTGTTGGCGATCACCGTCGCCGCCGCGTCCGCTTGGGCGGCGGTGCGGGCGAGTACCGTCACGGCATCGGCGATCCCGAGGGAGTGGCTGCGCCCGCGCCAGCCGCTGGTGGCGATGCCCCGCACGTCCTCGTTCGCCCGCAGCACCGCCGTACCGAACAGGCCGGGCCGGTCGGGGCGATCCACCAGGCCCACTGTCAGCGCCTGGTCCGGGGCCAGATGGATGGCGATGTCGCCGCCGTCGTTCACATAGGCCCGGTCGAGCGGCGCGGCTTCGGTCATCGCGGCCAGTACCTCCTCGGCCACCGCTCCGGCCACGGCCGCCATGGGCGTGATGAACAGCGCGCCCGCGAACGGCGCCACGGCGGCCTGCATCCGGCGCGCGACCACGCCCGTGAGCGGCGCGTCGCCCGGCCGCGCCTGCCGCCGCAGCGCCGGCAACTCGGCGCACAGCTCGTCGAGGATCGTAGCCGCCCGCCGCCGCGCCGCCGCGTAAGCCGCCTGGACGGCTTCCGCCCCGCCCCACGCTTCGATCACCAGCTCAATCGGCCCGTCGGCCAGAAACAGCCGCCGCCCGTCCGGCAGCATACGGGCGGCAAGCCGCGTCATCCGGGCGGATTGAGCGGCCATGGCGTGCCGGGCGGCGGCGCCAGCGTGCGCTGGCGCGCCTCGGCCAGCACCGCCTCCACCGGCCGCACCTGCCCCACATAGCCGCCGAGTGCGGCGTAGTCCTCCGCCCGCATGGTGAACTCGATCGGCGCCACCAGCGCCGGCGTCGGCACCGAGCCGAAGGCATCGGCCGGCATCAAGGTCACATCGACCATGAAGGTGATACCCCCGCCCGGCCATATGTAAACGGGCGCGCCACCGCATGTGACTCGGGTCAGCGCCCGCTTCACCGAGCGCGTCAGCCCGACCGGGTTCTCCGTCACCCCGGCGCGCAGCGAGCCCCCGGCGCCGCCCATGAACAAGACACTGGTCAGCGCCGGCTCGCAGTTCTCCTTGATCCGCTCGACCGAGGCCGCGAGCGCGGCCGGCATCTCCCGCTCCACCGGCCGCAGCGCCGCGTCCAGCTCGAAGTAGGCGGCGTGCTCGCCGGTCGTGCTGACCATTAGCATCCGCAGCCCCGGCCGCGCCTTTTTGGGATCGAACGGCCCCAGGATCGTCAGCGGGTCGGAAATGTCGGTCCCGCCCCAGCCTGTGCCGGGGTTCGCCACCTCGAAATAGCGCCCCGGCGTCGAGCGCCGCCCCCGCATGCGGATGCCCGTCTCGGCGACGCCGAGCAGCTTGCCCGCCTGATGCTCGGACAGGACGCCCGTGATGTGGTCGTCGACCACCACCACCTCGTCGGCCAGCCCGAACCATTGGCGCGCGAACATCCCGATCGTGGCCGAGCCGCAGCCGACCCGCATCCGCTCCTCGCGCACCCCCTCGATCACCGGCGCCGCCCCAGCGGCGAGGCGCAGAAGCAGCCCGTCATCGACCGTGAGCTCCACCTCCTTGCGGTTCGCCAGCGCGAGCAGGGTCTCGCACGTCACCCGCCCTGTCCTTTTGCCGCTGCCGGTCAGGTGATGGACGCCGCCGAGCGAGAGCATCTGCGAGCCGTATTCGCCAGTCGTCACGTGCCCCACCGGCTCGCCCTCCGCGCGCACCAGGCTCCGCTCCGGGCCGATATGGCGGTCAGTGTCGATCTTCACCTTGACGCCGCAGTAGCTGAAGATGCCCTCGGTGACGACCGTAACCACATCGACGCCTTCCACCGTGGAGGACACGATGAAGGGGGCGGGCTTGTAGTCGGGATAGGTGGTGCCGGCCCCGATCGCGGTGACGAAGGGCGGCGGGCTCACGATCTCCCCGTCCCATTCCTCGCTCTGCGCCAGGAACGGCACCAGCGCGGCTTCCGGCGCGCGGCTCAGCACCACGACGGGATCGACGCGCACGAGCTTGCCGCCCGCGTTGGCGTAGCGATCGCAGGCGCCGGTCATGCCCTCCTTGATGTAGCAGAGCACCGGGCAGGCATCGCAGCGGATGCGGTCGTCCTGGGCCACCTCACGCGCCATCTCGGGCCTCCGTTCGCTTTGACAACGGCCGCGAACGCTCGTTAGCATACTAACAGACACGGCTGGAGGTCCATCGCGTCGGATGAAGCCCGCGCCGTTCGCCTATCACCGGGCCGAAAGCGCGGCGCACGCGGTGGCGCTGCTCGCCCGCTTCGCCCCCGAAGGCGGGCGCGTGCTCGCGGGCGGCCAGAGCCTCGTGCCGCTGATGGCGTTTCGGCTGGCGGAGCCCAAGCACCTCATCGACATCAACCGCGTCAGCGATTTCGGCGCGCTGCGCACGGAGGCGGGGGCGTTCGTCATCCCGGCGACCGCCCGCCACGCGGCAATCGCCGCCGCCGCGCCGCTGCCGCTCGGTGGCCTGCTCGCCAGGGTCGCGGCGCACATCGCGCATCTGCCGATCCGCGCGCGGGGCACGTTCTGCGGCAGCCTCGCCCATGCCGATCCCGCCGCCGAATGGCCGCTCGTCTTCGTCACACTCGGCGGCGAGGCGCGGGCGCGGAGCGAAGCCGGCGAGCGGCGCATCGAGGCCGCCGCGTGGTGCCGCGGCATCATGGTGACCGCGCTCGCCGAGAATGAGCTTCTGACCGAAGCCCGCCTACCGCTGCCCGCTCCGGGCACAAGGCTCGGCTTCGCCGAGATCAGCCGCCGCGCGGGCGATTACGCGATGGCGATGGCGCTCGTTTCGTTAGAAATCTCTCACGGCGTGATCCGCGCGCCCCGCATCGGCGTGGGCGGCGCGGAGCCGGTCCCGCGCCGGATCGAAGCCGCCGAGGCGGCGCTGGAAGGCGCCGAACCGACCGAGCCCTCCTTCCGCCGCGCCGCCGACACCGCCGCCGAGGCCATCGCCCCGATGGAGGACGTGCAAGTCTCCGCCGCGCTCCGCCGCGACCTCGTGCGCGCGATGGTGCGCCGCGCGCTTCGGGATGCGCGCCCATGAGCTGGGTCGGCCGCCCGATAAACCGCCTGGAAGACCCGGCACTCGTGCAGGGACGCGGCCGCTTCACCGCCGACCTTCCCGCCCGCCACCATGTCCGCTTCGTCCGCAGCCCCGTTGCCGCCGGGACGATCCGGCGCGTCACCGCGGAGCCCGGCACGCGCCTCTTCACCGCCGCGGACCTCGTGGGCGTCGCGCCGATCCGGCCGATGCTGCACAAATTCGGCTACGTCCCCATCGCCCAGCCGGTGTTGGCCGATGGCGTCGTGCGCTACGCCGGCGACCTGATCGCCGCCGTGGTCGCCGACACCGCCGAAGCGGCCGAGGACCAGGCCGAGCTTGTCGCGCTGGACATTGACCCCCTTCCCGCCGTCACCACCGCCGAAGCCGCGCTGGCACCCGGCGCTCCGCAAGTGCAGCCGGAAGCGCCGGGCAACCTCGTCATCGACGCACGTTTCGAGACGCCAGGCTTCGCCCCACCCCCCGGCACCACGATCCGCGCAGCGATCCGCTCGCACCGCCAGAACGCCACGCCGATTGAGCCGCGCGCCGCGCACGCCGCGTTCGACCCGGCGACCGGCCGCGTCACCCTCACCTGCACCACCCAGACGCCGCACATGATGCGGACCGCCATCGCCGACCTGATCGGCATGGCGGAAGCCGATCTGCGCGTGATCGCGCCCGACGTCGGCGGCGGGTTCGGGCAGAAAATGTCGCTGGCGCCCGAGTTCCTGGCGCTGGTCTGGCTGGCCCGGCACCTCCGCACGTCGCTCGCCTGGACCGAGGACCGGCGCGAGAACCTGATGGCGAGCTTCCACAGCCGCGACATGGAGATCGCGCTCGCCGGCACGTTCGACGCCGACGGCCGCCTCCGCGCCCTGGATGCGGACGTGACCGCCAATGTCGGCGCCTACGCGCCCTATCCGAACACCGCCGCCGTCGAGCCGCTGATGTCGGTCGCCGAACTGCCCGGCCCCTACGACATCGCCGCCTATCGCTGCCGGGCGCGCGGCGTGGTGACCAACACCTGCTGCAGCGCCCCCTATCGCGGCGTCGCCCGCCCGGCCATCACGCTCGCGCTCGAGCGGCTCATGGACAAGGCGGCGCGCGCGCTCGGCCTGACGCCGTGGGAAATCCGCCGCCGCAACCTGATCACCCGCTTCCCGCACACGAGCCCGACCGGGCTCGTGTATGACGAGGGCGCCTATGTCGGGGCGATGGAAGCGGCGCTGCAAGCCGCAGACCTGCCGGCCTTCCAGGCGCGCCAGGCCGCGCTCCGCGCCGAGGGCCGCTATCTCGGCCTCGGGCTTTCCACCTTCTGCGAGCGCACCGGCTACGGCTCGCCCGCCTTCGCCGCGCGCGGCATGGAGGTCACGCCCGGCTGGGAGCAGGTGGAGCTGGCGATGGACCCGTCGGGGGCGGTGGAGGCGCGGATCGGCGCCTCGCCGCACGGCCAGGGCCTCGCCACCACGCTGGCGCAGATCATCGCCGACCGGCTCGGCACCGCGCCGCACCAAGTCCGCGTCGTGCACGGCGACACCGACCGCACCCCCTACGGCTTCGGCACCTTCGCCAGCCGCTCCATCGTCATCGCCGGCGGCGCGGTGCAGCTCGCCGCCGAGAAGCTGCGGACCAAGCTGCGCGCCATCGCCGCCACGCTGCTGGAGGCCGCCCCCGCCGACATCGAGCTCGCGGACGGCATGGCACGAATCGCCGGCACCGACCGCGCAGTGGCGCTGCCCGTCCTCGCCCGCGCCGCCTACCACCAGGCGCACCGCTTCGCCGATCTGTCGCCGGGCCTCCGCGAAAGCGCCGTCTATGATCCCTCCGGCACCTTCTCCAACGCCTGCCATCTCGCGATCGTGGAAGTGGACATCGAGACCTGCGCGGTCGGGATCGAACGCTTCATCGTCGCCGAGGACGCCGGACGCCTGATCAACCCGATGATCGCCGAAGGCCAGATCAGGGGCGGCGTCGCGCAGGGCATCGCCAACGCGCTTTATGAGGAGATCATTTACAGCGACACCGGCGACGTGCTGACGGCCACGCTCGCCGACTACCTGACGCCGACGGTGCGGGAGGTGCCGCGCATCGAGATCATCCACCTGGAGACGATCACCGAGGCCACCCTGACCGGCGCCAAGGGGTTGGGCGAAGGTGGGGCGATCGGCGCCCCGGCTTCGGTGCTGAACGCGATCAACGACGCGCTCGCCCCGCTCGGCGCCGAGATCGACACGATGCCCGCGACGCCCCGCCGCATCCACGCCGCCTTACAGACCGCCCGCGCGCGATGAGGGTTCCCATTTCCCTCCGCGTCAACGGCGTGCCCTATGCGATCGAGGTCGAGCCCCGCCGCACGCTCGCCGACGCGCTGCGCCAGGATTGCGGCCTCACCGGCACCCACATCGGCTGCGAGCACGGCGTCTGCGGCGCCTGCACGGTCATCGTGGACGGCGAGCCGGTGCGCGCGTGTCTGATGTTCGCCGTGCAGGCCGAGGCGTGTGACGTGCGGACCATCGAGGGGCTGGCGCTCAGCATCAATCCGTCATGCGAAGAAAAGGACGGCGCCACCCTCCACCCCCTGCAATCCGCCTTCATCGCCCATCACGGGCTGCAATGCGGCTTCTGCACGCCGGGCTTCCTGATGCTCGCCGCCGCCGTGCTGGAGCGCGATCCCGGGATCACCGACGCGGCCCTGGTCGACGCGCTTTCCGCCAACCTCTGCCGCTGCACCGGCTATCAGGGCATAGTCGATGCGGTGCTCGACGCCGCCCGCACGCTGCGTCACGCCGAAAAGGGGTGAACTGATGGCCCTCGCCGCCGGTCCCGAGAAGCAGGTCGGGAAACTCGTCATCCGCAATATCGGCCTCCTGCTGTCAGGCCGGCTGGAAGCGCCGCTGCTCGATGCCGACACCGTCGTCGCCGAAGCGGGCCACATCACCGAAATCGGCAAGGCGGCCGATTGCGACACCGAAGGCGCTCGCGTGGTGATCGACGCCAAGGGCACCGCGCTCGCCCCCGGCCTGATCGACAGCCATGTCCACCCCGTGCTCGGCGACTGGACGCCGCGGCAGAACCAGCTTGGCTGGATCGAGAGCTGCCTCAATGGCGGCGTCACCACGATGATCTCGGCGGGCGAGGTGCATACGCCCGGCCGTCCGCGCGACGTGACCGGTGTCAAAGCGCTCGCCGTCGCAGCCCAGCGCGCCTACGAGAATTTCCGCCCCGCGGGCGTGAAGCTGCTCGCCGGGGCGCCGGTGCTGGAACAGGGGATGGAGGAGCAGGATTTCGCCGAGCTTGCCCTTGCGGGCGTGAAGCTGCTCGGCGAAGTGGGCCTCGGCACGGTGAAGGCCGGGGACGAGGCGCGACGCATGGTCGCCTGGGCGCGCAAATACGGCATCCGAAGCACGATCCACACCGGCGGCCCGAGTGTGCCCGGCTCGGGCTATATCGACGCCGATACGGTGCTGGAGGCGGATGCCGATGTGATCGGCCACATCAACGGCGGCCATACCGCCCTGCCGCCGCTGCAAATCCGCTGCCTGTGCGAACGCTGCACCCGCGCGATCGAGATCGTGCACAACGGCAACGAGCTGGCCGGCCTCACCGCGCTGCGCTATGCCAAGGAGCTCGGCCAGCTCGACCGGGTGATCCTTGGCACCGACAGCCCCGCCGGCTCCGGCGTGCAGCCGCTCGGCATACTGCGCATGATCGCGCTCCTTTCCTCGCTCGGCGACACACCGGCCGAGCAGATCATCGCCTGCGCCACCGGCAACACCGCCCGCCAGCGCGGCCTGAATTGCGGCATCATCGAGACTGGAAGGGCGGCGGATTTCGTGCTCATGGACCGCGCCCAGCACTCGGCGGGCAAGGATTTGCTCGACAGCATCCGCCAGGGCGACCTTCCGGGGATCGGCATGGTGCTCATCGACGGCATCCTGCGCTGCACCCGCAGCCGCAACACGCCCCCCGCCGAGCGCCTGCCCGAACTGGTCCGCGCCTAACGATGCCGCGCACCTCCGCCGCGCGACGCCGAGAAGGGTCCCCCCTCCCCTTGCGGGAGGGGGACAGGGGAAAGGGTGCGGCAGCCCCTGCAACCCCGACCCGCCGCGAAAACTCCCTCTCCGCCCCTGGGGACGGAGAGGGCCGGGGCGAGGGGAGAGGCGTTCACAACTACACTCTCGAAGACAACATCGGCTTCATCCTGCGCCAGGCCACACAGCGGCACCTCGCCATCTTCGCCGCGCTGATGACCGACGACCTCACCCCCACCCAGTTCTCCGCGCTCGTCAAACTGGCCGAATACGGCCCCTGCTCGCAGAACCGGCTCGGCCGCCTCACGTCGATGGACCCGCCGACGATCAAGGGCGTGATCGACCGCCTGACCCGCCGCGGCCTGACGAGGACCGGCCCCGCCCCGGACGATGCCCGCCTGCTCGTCGTCGCGCTCACCGAAGCCGGCCGCGCGGTGGTGACACGCGCCATCCCATGCGCCAAACGAATCACCGAAGCGACGCTCGCCCCCCTCGCCCCGGCTCGGCGACACGAGCTGATCGCGCTGCTCAAGGCCCTGCGCTGATGCCGCGCTCGTTTCCGCTCCCACCAAAGTGCTCCTCTCCGGCCTTAGGGGCGGAGAGGGTCGGGGGTATCCCCGGCGAGGGCGGACGGGAACAATGGCTCAGGCCCCACTGACTGCAGGCGCCCCATGCACATCCGCAAACTCCTCACCATCGTCGAGGAAACCCACAGCGAGGCCGGCCGCGCCGTCGCACCGCCCACCCGCAAGGCCGCCGCCATCGCGGTGATCGCCAACCCCCATGCCGGCACCTACCAGGAAGACCTCTCCGACCTCATCGCGACGGGCGAGACGCTGGGCGGCCTGCTCGGCGAGCGCGCCGTCGCCGCCCTCGGCATCTCGCCCGACCTTGTGCAGAGCTACGGCAAGGCCGCCATCGTCGGCGAGGATGGCGAGCTGGAGCACGCCGCGGCGATCCTGCACCCGAAGCTCGGCGGCCCGCTGCGCGCCGCCGTCCGCCGGGGTGCGGCGCTGATCCCGAGTGCGAAGAAGCGCGGCGGCCCGGGTTCGGGGATCGACGTGCCGCTTGGCCACAAAGATGCGGCTTTCGTCCGCAGCCATTTCGATGCGATGGAGGTGCGCGTGGCCGACGCGCCACGCCGGGACGAAATCCTGGTCGCGCTCGTCGTCACCGACTCCGGTCGCCCCCTGCCACGGATCGGGGGGCTGACGGTCGATCAAATCGAAGGCAAGGACGGGCTGCGCTGACCCGAACGGAGGACCGCATGAACCAAATCACCCGCCGTGCCGCGCTTGCCGGCGCCGCCGCCGCGCTCGCCGCGCCGGCCATTGTCCGTGCCGCCGGGGAGGAGCCGATCCGCATCGGCGAGATCAACAGCTACAGCGCCATCCCGGCCTTCACCCTCCCCTACCGCAAGGGCTGGGAGATGGCGCTCACCCGTATCAACAACGCAGGCGGCGTGCTCGGCCGCAAGCTCGAGATCATCTCCCGCGACGACGCCGGCAAGCCGGCCGACGCCATCCGCCTCGCGGGCGAGCTGGTCAACGAGCAGAAGGTCGATCTGCTCGCCGGCGGATTCCTCTCCAATATCGGCCTCGCCCTCTCCGACTTCGCCAATCACGCCAACAAGCTCTACGTTGCCGGGGAGCCGCTGGCCGACGCGCTCGTGTGGCAGGACGGCAACGCCACCTGTTTCCGCCTGCGCCCCTCCACCTATATGCAGGTGGCGATGCTGGTGCCGGACGCGCTGGCGCTAAAGGCCAAGCGCTGGGCCACCGTCGCGCCCAACTACGAATACGGCCAGTCCGCCGTCCACTGGTTCGAGACCTTGATGAAGGAGCGCCAGCCCGACATCGAGTTCGTCGCCGAGCAATGGCCCGCACTCGGCCATATCGACGCCGGGGCCACGGTGGGAGCGCTCGAACAGGCCAAGCCAAACGCCCTGTTCAACGTCACCTTCGGCGCCGACCTGACCAACTTCGTCCGCCAGGGCAACACGCGCGGCCTGTTCCAGAACCGCCCCGTCGTCTCGCTGCTGACGGGCGAGCCCGAATACCTGATCCCGCTCGGCGCCGACACGCCGGTGGGCTGGATCGTCACCGGCTACCCGGTCGAACAGGACCGCCAGCCCGCCAACCTCGGCTTCGTCAACGCCTACACCGAGACCTACAAGGAGCCCCCCCGCATGGGCTCGGTGGTCGGCTACGCCCTGGTGTTTTCGATCGCCGCCGGCATCGCCCGGGCCGGCGGGCTTGAGACCGCGCAACTCGAGAAAGGCTTCGCCGGCGCCTCGTTCGACACGCCCTTCGGCACCGCCACCTACCGGCCGATCGACCATCAGAGCACGATGGGCACGTTTGTCGGCAAGCTTGCGCTGGTGGACGGCAAGGGCACGATGACCGACTGGCGCTACGTGGACGGCGCGACGGTCATGCCGCCCGACGACGTGGTGGCGAAGCTCCGCAAATAGCCCGCCGGGCCATTGGATTTCTTTTACCTCCAGGCGCTTACAGGTCTTTCCGGCGCGTCTTCGCTGTTCCTGCTGGCGGCCGGGCTGACCGTCATCTTCGGCGTCACCCGCGTGGTCAACTTCGCCCACGGGGGCCTGTTCATGCTCGGCGCCTATATCGGCTGGACGATCCTCACAGTCCTCCCGTCCGGCCCGTTCTGGTTCGCGCTCGGCGTGCTCGCCGCCGCGCTCGCGGTCGCCGCCCTCGGCGCGGCGCTGGAGATCGCCCTCCTGCGCCGCATCTACCGCGCGCCGGCCCTCTTTCAGCTCCTCGCCACCTTCGGCGTCCTGCTGGTGATCGAGGAGCTGACCCAGCGCATCTGGGGGCCCGACGACCTCTCGCTGCCGCGCCCGCCCTGGCTGCGCGGCGCCGTGCCCCTCGCCGGGGGCCGCTTCCCCGCCTACGACCTCGCGCTGATCTTCGTCGGCCCGCTCGTCCTCGCGCTCCTCTGGGCGCTGTTCACCCGCACGCGCTGGGGCACGCTCGTGCGCGCCGCCACCGAGGACCGCGAGATGGTCGGCGCCCTCGGCGTCGATCAGCGCCTGCTCTTCACCGCCGTCTTCGCGCTCGGCGCCGGGCTCGCCGGCCTCGGCGGCGCCCTGACCCTGCCCGACCAGTCCGCCACCCTCCAGATGGACCTCCCCGCCATCACCGATGCCTTCGTCATCGTTGTGGTGGGCGGGCTTGGCAGCGTGGGCGGAGCATGGCTCGCCGCCCTGCTGATTGGCGAGTTGCAGGCATTCGGCATCGTGCTCGTGCCGCAGGCGACGCTCGTGCTCGCTTTCGTCGTCATGGCAGCGGTGCTGGCGCTGCGCCCCAACGGTCTGCTCGGTCGCCCCATCGCGGAGACCCGCGCCACCGCTGGCCTCGCACCGATGATCCGTCCCGCCCCCACCGCCGCCCGTGCGCTTGGCGCGGTCGCCCTGCTGCTCGCGGCACTCGCGCCCTTCTGGCTCGGCGCCTACGGGCTCTCGATCCTCACCGAGGCCGCGATCGCCATCCTGTTCGCCGCCAGCCTGCACTTGATGATGGGACCGGGCGGGATGCCGAGCTTCGGCCACGCCGCCTTCTTCGGCCTCGGCGCCTACGCCGCCGCGCTGGCGGCCCAGGCGGGGGCCGGGATGCTCCCCGGCCTCGCCCTCGGTCTTCTGCTGGCCGCCGTCGCCGCCGCCCTGCTCGGCGCCTTCGTCGCGCGGCTCGCCGGCGTATATCTCGCCATGCTCACCCTGGCCTTCGCCCAGATCGTCTGGGCCGCCGCCTTCCAGTGGGTCCAACTGACGGGCGGCGACAACGGGCTCTTGAACGTCTGGCCGCCGCGCTGGGCCGGTTCGCCCGCCGCCTTCTTCTGGCTCGCCCTCGTCCTCTGCGTCGGCACCGCGCTGCTGCTGCGCCGCGCCCTCTACGCCCCGTTCGGCTACGCGCTGCGCGCCGCCCGCGATTCGCCCCTGCGCGCCGAGGCGATCGGGCTCTCCCCCTTCGCCCTCCGCGTCGCCGCCTTCGCGCTCGCCGGCGCCGGGGCGGGTCTCGCGGGAGGCCTCTTCGGCTTCGCCAAGGGCGGCGTGTTCCCCTCCTACGCCGGCATTCCGCGCTCGGTCGATGCGCTGCTGATGGTCCTGCTCGGCGGCGTCCATGCCATGTCCGGGCCCATCGTCGGCGCCCTCGCCTACACGATCCTCTATGACCTTCTGCTCCAGGTCACCGACCTGTGGCGCCTCGTCCTCGGCCTCGCCATCATCGCCCTCGTGCTCGCCTTCCCCGAGGGCATCGCGGGTGCCGCGCTCCGCCGCTGGCGGGCCGCATGACGCTCGCCGTCGCCGGGCTCGCCAAGTCGTTCGGCGGCGTGCAGGCGGTCGGCGGTGTCTCCTTCGCCGTCGCCGAAGGCGAGATGCTCGCCCTGATCGGGCCCAACGGCGCCGGAAAATCCACCTGTTTCAACATGATCGGCGGCCAGCTTCGCCCCGATGCGGGGCGCGTGACCCTGGCAGGCGCCGACGTGACCGGCGCCCGACCCGGCCGCCTCGCCCGCCTCGGCGTCGGCCGCACCTTCCAGGTCACCGAAACCTTTGCCTCCATGACCGTGCGGGAGAACGTGCAGACCGCGCTTCTTGCCCATCAGCGCCGCATCTGGCGCTTCGCCCGCCCCCTCGCCGCCCAGCAGGAGGAGGCCGCGCTCCGCCTGCTCGATCAGGTCGGGCTCGCCGCCCAGTCCGCCCGCGCCGCCGGGGTGCTGGCCTATGGGGACGTGAAGCGGCTGGAGCTCGCGATGGCGCTGGCCGCCGCCCCGCGACTTCTGCTCATGGACGAACCCACCGCCGGCATGGCCGCCGCCGAACGCGCCGCCCTGATGGCCCTCGTCCGCCGCCTCGCCACCGCCCAGCGCCTCGCCGTGCTGTTCACCGAGCACGACATGGAAGCCGTGTTCGGCGTCGCCGACCGTATCATCGTGCTCAACCGCGGCCGATTGATCGCCGAGGGCGACCCCGAGGCGATCCGCGCCGACCCGCTGGTGCGCGAGGTCTATCTCGGCGGCGGCTTCGCCTGATGCTGGAGGTCGCCGGCCTCGACGCACAGTACGGCCGCGCCCAGGTGCTGCGCGGCGTCGGCTTTTCGGTCGCCGAGGGTGCCGTCTGCCTCCTGCTCGGCCGCAACGGCGCGGGCAAGAGCACCACGCTCAAGTCCCTGATCGGCCTCGTCCGCCCGACCGGCGGCTCCATCCGCTTCCGAGGGCGCGAGATCGCCGGCCTCGAGCCGTTCCGCATCGCCCGTTTGGGCCTCGGCTACGTCCCGGAGGAGCGGCGCATCTTCGCCGACCTGACGGTCGCCGAAAACCTGGAGGTCGGCGCCCGCCCCGCCCCGCCCGGCGTGGCGCCCTGGACCGCCGAACGCCTGTTCGCCCTCTTTCCCAACCTCGCCCCCATGCTTCGCCGCCCCGCCGGGCGGATGAGCGGCGGCGAGCAGCAGATGCTCACCATCGCCCGCACGCTGATGGGCAACCCGCGCCTCCTGCTGCTCGACGAACCGAGCGAGGGCCTGTCGCCGCTCGTCGTCCAGCAGCTCGCCGCCGCGCTCCGCGCTCTCAAGGCCGAAGGGGTGACGATCCTGCTCGCGGAACAGAACCTCGCCTTCGCGCACGCGATCGGCGACGCGGCAGTGGTCCTGGAGCAGGGCGCGGTCGTCTGGTCCGGCACCCCGGCCGCGCTGCAGGCCGACGCCGGGGCGCAGCGCCGCTGGCTCGCGGTGTAGACCTGCGGCGCCCAAAACCCCGCGAAGTGATCACCCGAGGCTCCGACCGCCCTCCCAAGTGACAACACGCCCCGAAATCCCCCCTCCCAAGTGATCACTTGCCTTATTTCGGCGGCTTCGGGTGTACACCTACGCAGCGCCGGCGCCCGCGAGCCCGTCGTCGATCGCCCGGGCGCGCGCGGCGGCGGGGCGGGCGGCGAGCTTCGCCGAGTAGCGCTCGAAAGCCGGGCGCTTGTCGATCGTGCCGAACTGCATCCCGAAACCGAGATGCGCGCCCACGTACACGTCGGCGGCGCTGAAGCGGTTGCCGACCAGATAATCGACGTCCTCCACGGCCCGCTCGAGCGTGTTCATCACGTCCGCAAAGGTGCCGTATCCTATCATTCTTTCGCGGTCCTTCGGCACCACGAACCCGAGCGCACGGTTGCTCGCCGCCGCCTCCAGCGGGCCCGCGGCGAAGAAGAGCCAGCGATAGTAGGGTCCGCGCAGCCGCTCCCCCGGCGGCGGCGCGAACCCGGCGGCGGGAAACGCATCGGCGAGATAGGCGCAAATGGCGGCGCACTCCGTCACCAGCGTCTCGCCATGCACGAGCGCCGGCACCTTCCCCATCGGGTTGATCGCGAGATACGCTGGCGCCTTCATTGCCGCGTACTCGATCACCTCGGTGCGGTACGGCTGTCCCACCTCCTCCAGCATCCAGCGCACGATCCGCCCGCGCGACATCGGATTGGTGTAGAAGACAAGCTCGTCGGCCATGTTGTTTGGCTCCGCTGATAGTTTGCAGATCAGACCTTCAGGCTTTCCGGCCGTTGACCGTCATGCGCGGACGCCGCGCATCACTCCGCGCCACCCGCTGCCTCTCCGAACAGCATCGCCTCGTCCCATTGCAGTGCGCCGAAGCCAAGTAGTTGCACCCGCACGAACCGCACGGGCGCTGCCGCCGCCATATCCAGCACCAGCGGCGCGTCGCAGTCCCAGCGCAGCGGCTCCGCCATCTCCGCCAACGGCTCCCACGCCGCGCCGTCGACCGAGCCGTAAATCGCGAGCCGCATCGGCCGCCGCGCGCCATCGGGGTCGCTGAAAATCGCGATCCGCCGCACCGCGCACGCCCGGCCGAGATCGACCTGCCACCACGGATCGTTCTGCCATCCGGTGCGGAACCAGGGCCGGCGCAGAATCATCCCGTTGCAACCGGCCGAGGCGAGATGCGCCTTGTCGGATCTCTGGTCCGCCGGCACCGAGCTTTGCGTTGCCGGGCGCTTGCGCGCAAGACTGCTCATGCCGTCCGCCAGCCGAAGCTCCGCCTCGCGCCAGCGCGCCTCGCCCTCGAGCCGCATCACGTCCCATTGCCGCTCGGCGAGCAACTGCTCGAGCTCCGCCAGCCGCTCCAGCGGCTCCTTCAAGAACCCGAGCCGCAGGTAATGCGCCGCCTCCGTCTGCACGGTGCGCGGAAAGCTCGCATCGACGGAGCGGAAACGGAGCTGGCGCCCGTCGCCCACGTCACGCAGCTCCATCATCTGCCGCTCGGCCCGCCCCGGCTCCAGCATCGCGGTCTGCCACCATTCGCCGTGCGAATAGGCCGATAGTTTCTCCCGCACCCGCTCCGCGCCGCCCAGGAAGGTGAAATGCCAGCCCGCGTTCTTCAGTATGGTCGCGCGGCCGGGGAAACGCTCGGCGAAGCGCGCCGCCTGCAAGCGCGCATCGTGAAAATCGCCAATCTCCGCGCGCATTCCCCACGGAAAGCCGAACGCCTTGCACCAGCCTTCCGGGATCGCCTGCATGTTCATATAGAACTGGAACATCGGCATGTCGAACAGCACGAGGTGCCCCGCCTCGCGCGCCGCCGCGATCGCGGCCGCTGTGAAAAGCTCGTCGCAGTCGGACACCAGCATGACGTCGCTGTCGCGCGCCGCGGCCATGCCGCGGCACGTCGCCTGCCGCTGAAACCGCTCGCGCTCCCAGGCCGAGACGCCGTCCGGCATGTCGTCAACCACCACATGGATGATCTTGGGCAGATACTCGGCAAAGCGGTCGCGATTGTCGGCGAACCACAGCCTCTTCGGCTCGCCGCGGAAGGTGCGCGTCGCCTCGCACAGCACGAAGAAATCCACCGCGTCCCAATGCTCTTTGAGCCGCAGCTCCAGAAGATCGAGCTCGTTATAGAAGATGAACGTGTCAAAGACGCGCGGCGCGGCCTCGATCTCGAACAGCATTGGCACCCGGCTGCAATACGGCCCGGCCTGTAGAGAACGCCGCGCGGCGCGAAGTCAACCGCAATCGCTCATCCCCCCAGCAGCACCGCCGCGATCGCCAGCACGAGCGCGGGCGGCATCACCAGGACGCCGAGCCTCAGGAACGTGAGCGCGCCCACCGCCTCGCCCTCGCGCCGCAACGCGGCGAGCCACAGGATCGTCGCCAGCGAGCCCGTGACCGAAAGATTCGGCCCCACATCGACCGCGATCAGCAGCGCAGCGCGCACCGCCTCCGGCACCGCGCCGCCCTGCACGACCCGCGCCGTCACGAGCCCGGCCGGCAGATTGTTGACGAGGTTGCACGCCACGGCGAGCGCGGGCCCCGCGATCCAGGCCGCGAGCACCGAAGAGCGCCGCACCAAACCGTCCAGCAGCAGGGCGAGATCGGCCGTTACTCCCGTCGCCTCCAGCGCCTGCACCAGCACGAATAGCCCGGCCACGAGCGGCAGCACGCCCCACGAAATGCGCCGCAGCGTCGCGAACGGGCGGACCTCGGCGCGCGCGAACACAAGGCAAGCCGTCGCGGCGCCGGCGGCGAAGGTCGGCAGCCCGAGGCGCACATCGAGCGCCGAGGCCGCCAGCAAAATCGCCGCCGTCGCCGCGATCCCCCACGCCGCGACGCGTCCGCCCGTGCCCAGCAGCGGCACCGGCACATCGGCGGAAACCGGCGCGAGCAGTGCCCGCCGCTGCGTGAGCCGCAGCACTACCCAGGTGGCGAGAATCGCCAGCACGGACGCCGGCAGGTAACGCGGCAGCCAAACCAGCAAGGGCGGCATGTGACGTTCGTAAAAAACGAGGTTCGCCGGATTGGAAATCGGCAGCACGAAGCTCGCCGCGTTGGCGACGAACGCGCAGACATAGAGATAGGGCAGCGCCGTGCGCGCCTTCGCCGCGCGCGCCACCGCCGCGACTGCCGGCGTCAGCACCACCGCGGTCGCATCGTTCGAGAGAAACACCGTCACCAGCGTGCCGACGCCGAACACGAGGCTGAACAGCTGCGCCGCCGACCCGCCCGAGGCGCGCGCCGCGCGCGCGGCGAGCCAGTCGAACAGCCCTTCCTGGCGCGCCAGTTCCGACAGCAGCATCATGCCGGTAAGGAACAGATAGACGTCTGTTCCCCGCGCCACGCCCGCGAGCGCGGCGCCGGGCCCCAGCAGCCCGAGCAGCACGAGCATCGCCGCCCCCGCCACCGCCCACGCGAATTCCGGCCACCCGAACGGGCGGACGATCACGCCGGCGGTCGCGACGGCAGCGATGCTCCAGGTTGCCCAGTCTTGTACCGCCATTCCCACCCGCGATCCGCCGCTCCCGTGCGGACCGACCTATCCCGACGCGCCGGCGAGGGAAACAGGCGTTGTCGCGCGAGAAGTCCCCATCAATTGATCGTGCGGCGGCGGACGTACGATTATGCGCGCAGCAATCGATCGCTCCATTCCAAGCACAAGCATAGCCAATTCAAGGCAGGATAGTGTGCCGCATTTCGTCTTTCGCAAGAAAATTCCTCGCGTGGATCCACGATCACGCCGGCACACGCAGCACGAGTCGCAAAGCGATGACTTACAAAAGTGCCCGCGGCGGCAAGCGGAATCCGGGATTGTCCAACATGCGGTGCATGTCTATCTCGCCAGTCATCCGGGAAACTCCAGTCGTGCCGAGATCAGATTCCAGCGTGCCCCCAAGTTTGCGGGACTCACCTCTCCGCCTTCGGGAGCAGGCCGCCCGCGCGCGCCGGCTGGCCCAGGAGTTGCTCATCGCGGCGGATCGGAACAGGCTGCTGGAAACGGCGGTCGAACTCGACGCCCTGGCCGCGGAACTGGAAGCGCACGGTCGCGGCGAGGAACCCGAGACCGGTCCGGTTTCGCGCACTTGACGACTGACTTCTTCAATCTTCATGGCCGTCTCCGGGATACGCGGGGATCGGCCGGCCAGGCGCGATTTTTTTACACGCAAGCAAAGACGTGGATGCGGGTCCTTCGCCGAGCACGACGGTGAAAACCTGCGGGAAGGGATAACACCCTTCTCATCCAGCCCCCAGCGCCGCCGCGATCCGCTCCCGCGTCAGCGGCAGCGCGCGCAGCCGTACGCCGAGCGCGTGCGCCACCGCGTTGCCGATCGCCGCCGCCGTCGGGCCCATCGTGCACTCGCCCATGCCGAGCGAGGGCGCCCCCGGCGGCCCGATCAGTTCCGTCGTGATCTCCGGCACCTCGGAGAAACGCAGGATCGGATAGGCGTCCCAGTCGCAGCTCGCGATCCCGGTCTCGCCGAACCGCACCTGCTCCTTCAAGGCGAAGCTCGCCGCCTGCACGATGCCGCCTTCCACCTGGTTGCGCGCGCCGTCGGGCGCGATCACCAACCCGCCGTCGGCGGCGCACCACACGCGTGCGAGCCGCACCTCCTGCTCCACCTCGACCTCCGCCACCACCGCGGCGTAGGCCGAGCGGTTTTTGTATTGCCCGAAACCGATCCCGATCCCCCGGCCTGTGCCGGCCGGTCCGCGCCGCCTGGTCCACTCCGCCATTTCGGCGGCGCGCGCGATCACCGCCGCCGCCCGCGCGTCCTCCATCAGCGTCAGCCGGTACGCAACCGGATCGGCGCCCGCACGCTCGGCCAGCTCGTCCAGGAAACACTCCAGCGCGAAGATATTGGCCATGCCGCCGAGGCTTCGCAGCGCCGAAGTCCGCACCGGCATCCGTTCCACCAGATGGTGCACGATCCGCTTCGCCCCGACCGCGTAGAGCGGAAAGGCGTTGCGCGTGCCGCCGCCGCCCGCGGCCTCGGGCGGGTCCATCGGGCGCGGATCGGGCGGCGGCGTCGGCAATGCTTCGTGCGCCAGCATGTTGCCGCCGAGCGCCGGACGCGTGACGTGCGAGCCGGCCCAAATCTCCGCCGTCCAATCGACGGGCCGCCCGCGCGAATCCACCACCGCGCGGAGCCGCATAACCTGCGCCGTGCCGACCGGCTCGAAGGCGAATTCCTCCTCGCGCCGCCATTGCAGCCGGATCGGCCGTCCCGGCACGAGCTCGGCCACCAGCGCCGCATCCAGCGCCGCGTCGTCGGCGCCATTGTGGCCATAGCAGCCGGCGCCTTGCGCGTGCCGTACCGAGATCGTCTCGATCCCCCGCCCCAGCACGTTGGAAAGCGAGGTCCGCAGCGGATAAACCGCCTGCGAGTGCGTCCAAACGGTCAGGTGCCCGTCGCGCTCCTCCGCCACCGCGCAGGAAGGCCCGAGCGAGGCGTGCGCGACATAGTTGCGCGAGTACATGGCCTCCACCACCTCGCCTTGCGCCGCCGTCAGCGGATCGCCCAATTCGCGCGTGATCGCCTTCTGCCCGACCAGCCATTGCGCCTCGTCCGCGCCCGGCGGGATCGCGGCGACATTCTCCCAGCGCGCATGCGCGGGCGCGGCGACGGCGGCGCGCTGCGCAACGGTTTCGTTCTCAGCCACGAAGGCGACGAAATCGCCCTTGCGGACGATCCGCACCTCGCCCTTCGCCGCCCGCTTGATGGCCGCCTCGTCGAGCGCAGCGAGCCGCGCGCCGCGGCAGGGCTGGCGCAGCGTGCGCGCGTGCAGCATCCCGGGCGGCGCCATGTCGTGGATGAACGCAGCACCCGTGAGTTTCGCCGGCAGGTCGATGCGCGGCAGGTTGCGCCCGACCACCGAATAGGCGGCGAGCGGCTTGCGCGGCGCGCGCCCGGTCGCCGGCGCGGCGAGATCGACCTCCGGCGCGAGACTCCAATAATCCTGCCCGGTCGGCGCGCCGGCGCGGAGGAACGCGCCCGCACTGACCGACAGTTCCTCGGGCGCGCAATTCAGCCGCAGCGCGAGCCTTTGCAGGAACCGCGCCCGCACCTCGGCGGAGATCAGCCGCACCGACGCGCCCGAGACCTCGATCGACAGGCTCGAGCTGGTGGAGCCCTCGTCGGGCGCATTGTCGGTATCGCCCGAAAGGATCCGCACCGCGCCCGCCGGCACATCCAATTCCTCGGCGGCGATCTGCGTCAGCGCGGTCAGCACGCCCTGGCCGATCTCCACCTTGCCGACCGACAGATGCACGACGCCCGGCGCCTCGAAGCGCAGCCAGCGCGCCGGGCTCGGGTTGTTGGCGACGGATAGGGGCAGCGGCGCGTCGCTCATGCGCGGCTTCCTTCCATCGCCGCCGCCGCGCGCTCGACCGCGCGGATGATGCGCGGATGCGCCCCGCAGCGGCAGAGATTGCGATCGAGCGCGGCGGCGATCTCGGCGCGGCTCGGGTCCTTGTTGCGCGCCAGCAGCGCCGCGGCGCTCACCACGATCCCCGACAGGCAATAGCCGCACTGCCCCGCCTGCTCGGCGAGGAAGGCCGCGATCACTTTATGCTCGCGAAGGCTTTCCACGGTGCGTATGTCGCGCCCCGCGAGCGTGCCCACCTCGCGCACGCAGGAGAATTCGGGCGCGCCGTCGATCAGCACCATGCACGCCCCGCATTGCTCGAGCCCGCACCCGTAGCGCGACCCTTTCAGCCCGAGCGTGTTCCGCAGCACATCGAGCAGCGGCGTGGCGGGATCGTCGGCGATGGCGACGGTCTTGCCGTTCACTGTGAGATTCATCAGCCGATTCCAAATGTCGCCTCTCCGCCCCAGCGGGCGGCGAGGGTTGGGGTGAGGTGGGGGACAGAACGACCCCTCACGGAAAAATCGCCGCCTCCCACAGCGCCGGATCGGCGAGCTTCTCCGCCAATGCCTCGGCGATCGCCGCCAGCATCTTCTGCCCCTGCTCGGCCGTCGCCGCATCGGGATTGCCGATCACGCCGGTTTCGGTCCGCACCGCGAAGCTGCGCCAGCGATGGACGCCCGCGCCGCTCTCGGATGGCGTGTTGGAGCGCGCCGGAATCCGCTCCTTCGCCACCAGCTCCGGCCGCAGCGCCAGCATCATCGCCGTCTCGCCCTCGCACGCATGGCGAATGCCCGTCTGCGTCGTCAGCAGGCCGGCGATCTGCGTGGCCGCGCCATAGACGTAAGTGAAGTGCACGATCGGGATACGCAGCTTGATCGTTAGCTCGTCGGTGATCGTCTTCAGCGCGTTCTCGTTGCCGCCGTGCGAGTTGGAGAGGCCGATGCGGCGGAATCCGTGCCGCCCGATCGAACGGCAAATATCCTCGATCACCGCCGCGAATGCCGGCAACCCGAGCGTGATCGTGCCGCCGAACGGCATGTGATGCTCGGAAAGCCCCGTCCACAGCACCGGCAGCACGAGCGCGCGCTGCCCGCGCTTCTCCAGCTCCCGCGCGGTCCCGATCGCCACCGCCTCGCCGATCATCGTGTCGGTTTCCACCGGCAGATGCGGCCCGTGCTGCTCGATCGAGGCGACCGGCAGGATCACGATCGCATCCTGCTTCGCCGCCGCCCGCAACTCGTCGGCCCGCAGCTTGCGCCATTCGACTTCCATCGCTCCGCCTCCGCTCACTCAGCCCGCACCCTTCCGTCACCCGCCCCGCCGCGCAAGGGTCGGATGCGGCCGGCGCCGGCGCGGATGGCGCGTAGCCCGTCCCACAGAAGCGCCAGCGCAGCAACCGCCAGCGCCGCCCACGCCCACAGGATATTCGGCGGCGCATAGGTGAAGCGGACCGTGCTCTCGCCCGCCGGCACCGAAACGGCCTGAAAGAGTTCGGCGTAAGGCTGCACAGGGGCCGGCCGCCCGTTGACCTCGGCCGACCAGCCCGGAAAGAACAGCTCGCGGCGCAGCAAGGTCGCCGGCGTGCGGCACGAAAGCCGCACATCGGTCCGCGATAGCGGCGCCGGCCCCGCGCAGTCACCGCCAATCACCTCAAAATATGGGGCGGGGTCCGGCACTTCGTAAATCGACAGCATCCGGTCTTGATAACGACGGACGAGCCTCGAATCGGGCTGAGCGTGGAGCCACTTAGGTACAACCACATATTCGACGCCGAGCCATCGGTAGTTGGCCAGGTTGCGCTGCAATTCCTGCAACGGCGTCGGCATGCTGGCGTGGCGGGGTCCGGGGGTGCCGTCGAAGATGATCGTGTTGGCCTGCGAGTCAAGATGTGACGGCACCCATGTCGTCCAGACTTGCGGAGCCGGAAGGTAATTGTAGTTGATCGAAGCGATGCGAAAGAACGCTCCGTAGTTCGGAGCAATCGGACCGAGCGTATAGAACCGGTTCAGCCCAAGATGCGATTTCAGAAATTCAACTGCCGGCAGGTCGAGCGTCGCGCGGGTCGGGTTGGCGAGCGCCGGGAGGTCGGCAAGGATCATAGCATCCCCGACCAATAAGACGACCATCAACCGCAAGCGTCCCTGTCGTGCTGTCCACAGGAACAATCCGAAAACCGAGATGGCCCATATTAGGCAGACGATGTACCAAACATTGAGCCCGGGTTCGGTAAGGGGCGTGCGCTCGTGCACCCCGACCGCGATCGCCGATGAGAACAACAGCGTACCGACGACGACGGTGGACAGCCATAGGTAGCGGGGCACCCTGCCCTGCCGAACCTGCTCGACCCCGAACCCCGCGAGTACGGCAAAGGCGAACTCCCAGGACGGACAGGCGTAGACGAGGAACGCGCTCTGCGGCACGCCCGGCACGAGGTTCAGCAAGTCCGTGACGAGGGGGAGCCCGAACGATTTGGCGAGGGTGACGGCGATCCAGGCCAGAAGCAGCCACTCGATGCCGCGCGACCTCCGGCTCAGCCCGATGCACGCCGCCCCGATTGTCGATAGACCGACAAACCCCGCCGTTGTCCCCGCAATGACAAAAAGCTTCGGCCACGCGAAAAGATATGCATGCAGCGGGCCGAACGCATATGGCGCCACGAACATCGGCACGATCGCGATCAACGGAAGCGACAAATGCGCGAACGCCGCACGATGTCCGTCGATGTCCGCGATGCCGAGGAACTCGAAGAACGACAGGAGCTGGGGCGCGTTGAGCGCGAGCGCGGCGAGGCCACCGCCGACGAGCTGGCAGATCAGCACCGGGCGCTGCGCGGGCGCGGCCTGCGCGAGCCGGAGCACGGCCCAGCAAAAGACCAGCAAACCGTCGATATAAGCGACCTCGGGAAAGGCAGCGGCGATGCCGAGACCCATCGAGATGGCGAGCCAGCCCCAGCCGAACCGCGCGCCGGCGGCGATCCGCTCTACCGCAACGAGCTGCCACGGCAGGAACGCGATCGGCAGCGAGGGCGCGTGATGGAACCAGGCGAGTGTGCCACTGAACGCAAAGAGCAGTCCGGCGACGGTTGCCGCCAGCCGGCCGGTTCCGAGCCCGCGCAGCAGCAGGAACGTTCCGGTGCTCGCGACGATCTGCAAACACATATGCTCCAAAGCCACGCCGTTCGGCAGCAGCAGGAGCAGCGTCAGGGGGAAGAACCCGCCCGGCTGGTATTCCGCAGCCAGCGGGAGCCCGATCCCGGAATAGGGGTTCCACCAGGGGACGACGAAATGCAGCCAGTCCGATGCGGCGAGGTGCCCAAGCGCCTGCGTCTGCCAGCCGTCGTTGAAATCCAGCACGGGGACACTGTTGCCGCTCAGCCCGGCGCCATGGTGGGTCAGAGACAGCGCCGCCGCATGGAACCGCGGATCGGATTTGATCAGTCCGATCACGTGCGGCAATGAGCTAAGAACGGGAAGGCCGATGAGCCAGAAGAGAGGAGCCGTCGGAATCCGGTGCCGCCGTCGGCACCAATCCAGGATTCTGCCCTGCAATTTTTCGCCTCTTCCCATTCCCTTTCAGCGCGGAGCGGTTTGCTTTGATGGTGCCACTCCAGCGCCCCATTCGCAATGGGATTGCGGAAGCGCAACGTTCGTCCGACCCCTCTCCGCCGGGTCCACGCTGCGAAGGCGCGCCCCCTGCCCTTGCGATGCCTTGCGGGCAGCGTCGGGGGTTCGAGCGGCCTGCCCCTGAGTCACGAAGCCGGGAGGCTCGCGGGCCGAGCCGAATTCGGCATGGACACGTTCCGCTCTATGCTGGCCATTACCCGATCGCAGCCGTCCCACCTCCGCCGGCCCCGGGGCAGCGCATGGGGTTGTAATGATGGCCGAGACCCGGAGCGGGGACCGCATCACCGACAAGGATCCGCCGCGCGTCTCCACCGGCAGCGAGGGACTCGACGACATCCTCGGCGGCGGGTTCGACGCCGAGCGGCTCTATCTCTGCGAAGGCCGCCCCGGCACCGGCAAAACGACGCTCGCGCTCCAGTTCCTCCTCGAGGGCGCAAGCCGGGGCGAAACCACGCTCTACATCTCGCTGTCGGAGACCGAGCGGGAACTGCGCCTGGTCGCGCAGCGCCACGGCTGGTCGCTCGACCGCATCAACGTCTTCGAGCTCGTGCCGCCCGAAGCGAGCCTCGACCCCAACCGGGAACTGACCATCTTCCACCCCGCCGAGGTGGAGCTCGGCGAAACCACCGAACTCGTGTTCGAGCGGGTCATCGCGCTCAACCCCGCGCGCATCGTGTTCGACAGCCTCTCGGAACTGCGCCTCCTGGCGCAGAACTCGCTGCGCTACCGCCGCCAGATCCTGGCGCTCAAGCACTTCTTCACCGGCCGTTCCTGCACGGTCCTGATGCTCGATGACATGTCCTCGCAGAGCGACGAGCTGCAGCTTCATTCGATCGTCCACGGCATCATTAATCTCGAGCAGATCGCGGTGGATTACGGCGGCGAGCGGCGGCGGCTGCGCGTCATCAAGATGCGCGGGATGCCGTTCCGCCACGGCTATCACGACTTCGCCATCAAAACCGGCGGGCTCGCGATCTACCCCCGGCTTGTCGCCGCCGAGCATCACCGCGCCTTCCCCGCCGACGCCGTGCTCAGCGGCAATGCCGGTCTCGACGCCATCGTCGGCGGCGGCCTCGACCCCGGCACGAGCGTGCTCGTGCTCGGCGCGGCGGGTGTCGGCAAATCCTCATTGGCGCTCACCTATGCCGTCGCCGCCGCCGGTCGGAGCGAGCACGCGGTGCTGTACGCCTTCGACGAAGGCGAGGCGACCATCATCACCCGCTCCGCCGCGCTCGGGCTCCCGGTGCAGAAGGCGGTGGAGGCGGGCCTGATGCGCATCCAGCAGATCGACCCGGCCGAGCTCTCGCCCGGCGAGTTCGCGAGCCTCGTCAGGAAGGACGTGGAGCAGAGCGCGGCCCGCGTCATCATTATCGACAGCCTCAACGGCTACCTCAGCGCAATGCCGGACGAGCGTTTCCTGATCCTGCAAATGCACGAGCTGCTGAGCTATCTTAGCCAGCTCGGCGTGCTGACCCTGCTCGTGCTCGCGCAGCACGACCTGGTCGGCCCGATGCAGACGCCGGTCGATCTCAGCTATCTAAGCGACGCGGTGCTGATGCTGCGCTACTTCGAATTCGCGGGTGAGGTGCGACGCGCGCTCTCCGTCGTCAAGAAGCGCAGCGGCAGGCACGAGCACAGCATCCGCGAGTTCCGGCTCAGCGGGCGCGGCATCGTCGTCGGGCCGCCGCTTAAGGATTTCCGCGGCATCTTCACCGGCACCCCGGAATATACCGGCTCCGCCTCTCCGCTTCTGCCCCTCCATGAGTCCGACTTCCTCTGAGCAGTCCGAAAACGCCGTCCTGATCCTTGCCCCGACCGGGCGGGACGGGCCGGCCTCGGCGGACTTGCTGCGCCGCGCCGGGCTGTCGGCGCATCTCTGCGCCGATGCGGCCGAACTGGTCGCGCGCCTCCAACAAGGCGCCGGCGCCGTGCTGATCGCCGAGGAGGCGCTGCGCGGCGCCGCCGCCGACGCGCTCACCGAATGGGTGGGGCGTCAGCCGCCCTGGTCGGACATGCCGTTCGTGATGCTCACCAGCCATCGCGAGCATCCCGCCGTCATCGCCGCGCGGCGGCGGCTCGTGGCGGCGCTGCGGAACGTGTCGCTGCTGGAGCGGCCGCTGCAAACCATCACGCTGACAAGCGCCGTGCAGTCCTCGCTGCGCGCGCGCCGGCGCCAGTACGAAGTCCGCGCGCATCTCGCCGAGCGCAATCGCGCCGCGCGGAAGCTCGAGAACCTGGTCGCAGCGCGCACGCGCGAGCTGGAGGCGGCCAACTGCGAGCTGCGGGCGCAGATGGCCGAGCGTGCCCGCATCGAGGAAGCCCTGCGCCACGCGCAGAAGCTGGAGGCGATCGGCCAGCTCACCGGCGGCATCGCGCACGACTTCAACAATCTGCTGATGGTCATCACCGGCGGCCTGGAGACGCTGGAAGGCCGGATCGAGCCCGAGCGCCGCCGCCGCCTGCTCGAGAGCATGCGCCAGGCTGCCGCCCGTGGCGCCTCGCTCACGCGCCAGCTCCTCACCTTCTCGCGCCTGCAGGCGCTGAGTCCCGAGCCGCTCGACCTGCACGGCCAGTTCGCCGGCATCCGCGAACTGCTCGATCGCAGCCTGCGCGGCGACGTGACTGTCGTGCTCGATCTCGCCGAGGATCTCTGGCCGGTGCTCGCCGATCCCGGCGAGCTCGAGCTTGCCGTGCTCAACCTGGCGGTCAATGCCAGGGACGCGATGCCAGCGGGCGGCACGATCACCATCCGCGCCGTGAACCGTGAGCCGGTGGCCGACGGCGAGCTGCGCGGCGGTTTCGTGTCTCTCTCGGTCATCGACACCGGAACGGGGATCCCGCCCGAGGTGCTCTCGCGCGTCTTCGACCCGTTCTTCACCACAAAGGAAGTCGGGCAGGGCTCCGGCATGGGGCTCGCGCAGGTCTATGGCTTCGCCAAGCAGTCGGGCGGCGCCGTGCGGATCGAGAGCGAGGTCGGGCGCGGCACCACCATCACGCTCCTCTTGCCGCGCTCCGTGACCGCGCCCGCCCCGCCCCAGCCCGCCGAAGCGGCAGGCGCGCAACGGTCGCAGGAAGCGTCGGCGGAGGTGCTGCTGGTCGAAGACGACAACGAAGTGGCGGCGCTGGTGACCGAGATGCTTGCCCAGCTCGGGATGAATGCGACCCGCGCCGCCAGCGCCGAGGCCGCGCTCGGCGCGCTCGCCAACGGCAGGCGCATCGACCTTGTGTTTTCGGATGTGATGATGCCGGGCGGCATGAATGGCGTCGCGCTCGCCCGCGAGGTCCGCCGCCGCCGCCCCGACCTGCCGATCCTGCTTACCACCGCCTATGCCGAGGCGACGCGCCGCGAGGCCGAGGCCGAAGGCATCGCGCTGCTGCCCAAGCCCTACCGCCTGGAAGACCTCGCCGCCGCCACAAGCAATGCCCTCGGGCGCTAGCGGGCCGCGCGCGCGAAGGGCTCCCCCTCCGCTCGCGGGGAGGGGGTCAGGGGGACGGGCCGCGGCCGAGCGGCGGCTACCTGGCCGCGAACTGCGTCTTGCCGAACAAAATCTCCTTTTCCTCCTCCGTCATCGGCCCGCGCCGCTGGTGTTCGGCGAGCACCGCGACGCCGCGCTGCACGGCAGGACGCGCGGCGATCGCATCGTGCCAGCGTTTCACGTTGGGATAGTCGGTCAAGTCGATCCCGCGCCGGTCGGGGTTGCGGATCCAGGGGAAGGTGCAGATGTCGGCCATGCTGTATTCGCCGCCCGCGAGGAACGCCGCCTCGCCGAGCCGCTTGTCGAGCACGCGATGCAGCCGCCGCACCTCGTTGGTGTAGCGTTCGATCGGATAAGCGAGCTTCTCGCCCGCGTAGTTCGCAAAGTGGTTGTACTGGCCGAACATCGGCCCCACGCCGCCCATCTGGAACATGATCCATTGCAGGCACGTGTAGCGCCCCACAGGATCGGCGGGGATCAGCTTGCCGCCGCATTTTTCCGACAGATAAATCAGGATCGCGCCTGATTCGAAAAGCTGGAACCGCTTGCCGCCCGGCCCCTCGGGATCGACGATCGCCGGGATGCGGTGATTGGGTGTGATCGCCAGGAACTCGGGCTTGAACTGCTCGCCCTTGCCGATGTTCACCGGCACCACCTTGTAGGCGAGCCCCAGTTCCTCCAGCGCAATATGCACCTTGTGGCCATTCGGCGTCGGCCAAGTCCAGACCTCGATCATGCGTGCTGCTCCCGCAATGAAGGATCGGCGGCGAAGCTAGTCCGCTTCGGCCTCGTCGTCATGGCCGTCCCCGCGCCGAGGCTCAGGTCACCGCGCCTTCCGCGCTTCGACGAGCAGGCACAATATCTCGAACAGAACCGAGGCGCCGTTGAAGGCGGTCAGCGTGCCCGGATCGAAGCTGGGCGCTACCTCCACCAAATCGCCGCCGATGAAATCGAGCCCGCGCAGCGCGCGCAACAGGTGCAGCGCCTCGATCGCGCGCAGGCCGCCCGCTTCCGGCGTGCCGGTGCCGGGCGCTTCCGAGGGATCGAGACTGTCGATGTCGAAGGAGAGATAGACCGGACCCGCTCCAGCGACGCGCCTTGCCTCCTCGGCCGCATAGCGCCAGCCGCGCTCGAACAGCTCGTCCATCGGCAGAACGCGCATCCCGCTCGACAGGCTGAACGCCCACATGTCGGGATCGCTGGTCGTGCCGCGGATGCCGATCTGGATCACGCGCTTCGGATCGAGCAATCCCTCCTCGGTCGCGCGGCGGAACGGCGCGCCGTGGTGGAAGCGCGAGCCGAGATAATCGTCGCCCGTATCGCAATGGGCGTCGATGTGCACCATCCCGACCGGCCGATGCGCGGCGACGGCGCGCAGGATCGGCAAGCTGATCGAATGATCGCCGCCGACCGAGAGCGGTACGCAGCCCGCCGCGATCACGGGGCGATAGAAGGCGGCGATCTCGTCCAGCGCGCCTTCCAGCGCATATGGTTCCTCGATCCAGCAATCGCCCAAATCGCGCACGCGCGCGGCGGCGAACGGCGCGAGCCCCGTTGTGCCATCGAAGCGACGCAACAAGGTCGATTGCTCGCGCACGGCGCGCGGGCCGTGCCGCGCGCCGCTGCGGTTAGTCACGCCGCCGTCGAACGGCACGCCGATGATGCCGATGTCGGCGTCCGCTGGCAGCTCGCTGTGCGGGGCACGGAAGAAGGTGGCGATCCCGCTATAGCGCGGGCGCGCCTGCGGGTCGGCGAGGTCGGGATAGCGGCGCGGCTGTTTCAACATGGGCACTCCGTCAGGCAATGTCGGCTTCCTTCTGGCCGGTCAGCCGGGCCAGCATCGCGATATAGGCCTCGATCGTTTGCCGCAGGTCGAGCCGGTCGGCCGCGAAGCGTCGCGCCGCGGCGCGCAGACGCGCGGCAAGCTCCTTCTCCTCGAGCAGGCGCAGCACCGCATCAGCAAGCGCATCCGGCCTCAGGAACGGCGTCAGCAATCCGGTTTCCTCGTGCGCGACGAACTCGCGCACAGGCGCGGTGTCGCTGGCGACGATCGCGCAGCCGCTCGCCAGCGCCTCGCGCAGCGACCAGGAGGCGACGAACGGATAAGTGAAATAAACATGCGCGTCGGAGCGGCGCAGCAGTTTCAGATAGAGCTCGTAATCGACCTTGCCGGGCAGCGCGACGCGCGTGAGGTCGATCGCCTCGCCGAGCTCGGCCAATAGCTGCTGGCGCCAGGAGCCGAGCGGGGGCGGGGCGCCATAGCTCACGTTGTCGCCGCCCACCAGCACCGCCTTGACGTCCTGTCGCGCCTTCAGGATGCGCGGCAGCGCGCGCATGAGGATGTGAAAACCGCGATAGGGCTCGAGGTCGCGGGCAACGTAGGTAATCAGCTTGTCGCGCGGGCCGATCTTCATGCGCCCGACCTGGAGCGCGCCACGGCGCGCCTCGGGATCAGGCTTGCAGCGATCGAGATCGGCGCCCTCGCGCAAGAGCGCGATCCGCGGCTGCGCCCAGTCGGGATAGGTGGAAAACTGCCATTCGGTCGGCGTCTGCCCGTGCTGGCCGAGCGCCAGCGCCAGATGGTTGACGATGTTCTTCGCCCGCACGCGCGGGAAAGCCTCGGGCGCCATCGGGAACTCGGGATCGAAATTCACGTCGGCGCCTTCGACCCGGTAATAAAATTCAAGATAGCCGACCAGCGGAACGCCCGGCCACACATCGGGCAGGTTGAGCAGCTCGCCCCATCCGTGATGGCCGAGGATCACGTCCGGCACGAAGCCGAGCTGGCGCAGATTGCGCGCCGCTTGGGCCACCAGCTCGGCGCGCCGGAAGGCGCGCTCGGCCTCGAACAATTCGATCGGCAGGCCGGCCAAGGGCGGCGGCATCGCATACGGCACCTTCCGCACGCCCGGGATAAGGTTGGCATTGGGCTCGGTGATGAAAACGATGTCGTGGCGGCGCGTGGCGGCGATCCGGCGCACGAGGTGCAGATATTGGCCCGGAAAGTTCTGGTGGACGCAAAGCAGGCGCACGCCGGGACCGCGCGGGTCAGCGCCGGGGGCGCGCGGTTTTCCTCGCCGGCTCCGCCGCGCCCGGCTTGGCAGCGGGCGCTTGCCTCGCTTGGCTCTTCGGGGACGGCGTTGCGACCGCCACTTCGCCCTGCGCTTTCGGCCGCATAACGACCTGAAACGCCTCCAGCGCGGCGAGGCTCTCGCTTTGGCAAATCTTCCCCGCCGCGACCGGGCCGACGGTGCTGCCGTCCACGAAGCTCGCGCTGTAGCTGAGATCGTAGGCGCCGGCCGCCTCGCCCTTCAGGCGCACGGCAAGCCCGAGCACGGGCAGCGCCATGCCGCGGCTGCCGCAAAACTTGCCACCTTCCACCCAGGGCGAGAGCCAGTCTTTGCCCAGCACCGCCTGGTATTCGATGTCGGACGACTTGACCGCGCCCTGCGGCGCCAGCCCGAACCCCTCCATCCAGAGGCGGCTCCCTCTGGTGCCGATCCATTCGCCGATGCGCCCGGCGACATCGCCCATGCGCTGCACATGCGCCACCGCCTCCGGCACCGAGCTGGCGGCGGGAAGCGGCACGGTCTGCGCCCCGCCGGGGCGCACACCGGCGCCGGCCTCGCCGCCAAGCGGCATGACGGTCAGGCGCGGCGCCTGATCGGGTGTGGCGTCGGGCGCCTGATAGATCGTCATCAGGACCTGCGCCGGCCCGTCGCTGATGCGAACTAGCCCCGCCTCGCCGGAGGCGACCCAGCCATCGCCGTGAAAGGTGCTGATCGCGACGCTATGCGGCCGGCCGGCGGGACCCGGCGGTGGCGAGATGCGGATGCCCGGCAGACCGGTGTGCGGGGCGGTGGCCGTGCTGGTCGCCATGATGCAATAGAGCCCCGGATCGAGCGTCATCAGGTGCCCGGATACCTTGAGCTCGGCGATGCGGTTTGGGGCGGCGGGCTGGGTGCGGGCGCCCGTCTGGCGCGCGCGGGCAACGGCTTCCGACATCAAGTACCTGTTCGAGTTTCCTGGGATGCATCTTCATGGCGAAACTCACCGCTTGCCGCAAGCAAGCGGTCGTTCATCCTGGCAGGCGGCGTGCCGAGCGGGAACAAGAGGCCGCCGCCGCTGCGGCGAATGCGCGCCGCCTGGGCGCCGAGATCGAACGCCGCCACGTCGAGCCCCGCGCGCCAGCAATCGCTGAGCGCGTAGCACCAGCTCTCCGGGACGACCGACGGCAGCAGCGCGAGCGCGGCGTGCTGCGCGCGAATCAACGAGACGGCCTCCTCGCCCGCGAACGGCCCGGTGACGAACACACGGCCCGTCTCCATCAGCGCCGCATCCCCGGTGGTCGCGCCGACCACAACGAAGTCGAGCGGCAGCCGCCGCAAAGCGGCGTCGCGGGCAAGTGCCAGCAGCACATGATAGCCCTTGGCGGGACCGATGCCGCCCACCACGGCGATCCTCCCCGGCACCGGAAGATCGGTGCGCGGCGCCGGCGCGCCGACGCGATCGAGCGGGCGGATGATTGGGCGGATCGCCGGGAAGTACCGGCGCAGCCGCTCGGCCGTGTCGCGGGAGGGGACGACCACCCGCGCGGCGCGGCCGAGTAGCGCGGCGCTTGCCGAGCGCAGCGCGGCGGCATCGTCGAAATCGTCCATGAAACTGCCCGCGCGCGCGATGCAGCTCGCGCAGCCGGCCAGGTCGGGCTCGCCGCAGTAGATACCCTCGGCACCGAGCAGCACCACGCGCGGGCACAGAAACGCGTGGTCGTGGACATGCACCTCATAGGGAATGCCGCTCTCGCCGAGCAGGAGCCGGATCTCAGGCGCATGGCCGAGCAGGTGATGCACCGCAATGCGCCGCACCGGCAGCGCGCGCATGAAGCCGCGGAGTTCCGGAAGCGCCTCCGGGACGGAGAACAGGAGATCGGGCAGGACGCAAGCGGGATCGGCGATGCGAATCCCCGCTCCGCTGCCTGGCAGGGCCGGCTTGAGGAGGAGCGGCAGCACGCCGCTCCGGCTGAGCCGCGTGGCCTCGGCAAGCACCGCGCGTTCGACGCCGCCGCCTTGATCGTGCGTGATCAACGCGACAGCGCCCGCCGCGGGCGCACGCCGCCGCCACGCACGCAGGCCAGATCGCAGCGGCACCGGCCCCACTGGTGACGGCCCGCCTCGGCGCGGTTCGTTCTCCGCGCCGCGTGGTGACAGCGGCGAGCCGAGCAGCTCGCGTCCGTGCGCCCTCACCCGCACCAATCCGGCCGGGAGCACCTGCTGGCGCGCCTGGACGCCGGGCGGTCCCACGATCACCGCGCCGGTTTCCTCCCACCCGCACCAGCCGGGAAAGCCGGCCGCGGCAGCGATGGCATCGGCGAGCGGGGCGAGATTCGCCGGCAAGACATGCCGCGCCAGCGCCTGGGCGAGCGCCGCCGCCGCTTGCTTGCTCTGTCCGCGCCGCCGATGCGCGGCCGCGAGCGCGAGCCAGGCCGCGCCGATGTCGTGGCGCGCCACGATCCCCGCAAGCAGGCGCGCGGCGCGCGCATCGTCGCGACCAAGCAGCGCCTCGGCCAGCGCCAGCGCGAAGACCGGATCGGCGGGGAAATAGCGGTGCGCGCGATCGAGCCAGCGGATGCGCTCGGCCGGTTCCGAAGCGGCGCGGCCCCGCTCATAGGCCGCCTGGGCGAGGATCGAACGATCCTCCGCCTCCTGCCCAAGAAGTGCGGTGTCAGATCGCAACCGCCGTCACCGGAGTTAACTGAATAGCGTCGCCATCAAGGCTATCAAGCGGCTATGGATCATGTGATGAAACTGCTTTCGGAATGAGTTCTCCCAAGGGTTCCTTGGATTCACCGTCGACTGGGATGATCGCTACGACGAGAACGCGCCGCTTTATCGCCAGATTTCGCGCGGCGATCTCATCTTGCATCTGAGCGAACATCATTTGAGTTTCGCCCGCCGCAGGCGGCAATTTGGGCGATCATCATCCCGCCGCGTCACGCCGATGGGAAGCCAAAGGAGAAACGCGTGCGTTATTTTTTTCCCACCCTTGCCGCCCTCACCCTGGCGCTGGCGCCTGTCGCCCACGCCGGGAGCATCGGCACCGGCACGACCACGCTCGATTATAGCGGCCAGATCGTCACAGATACCGTAACCAGCGCCGGCTACTACCAGATCGCGGCGACCGGCGGCGGCGGCGGGGCTAGCCTGGTGGGAGGCAACCCGGGCGGTGGCGGGGCGAGTGTGGGCGGCGATTTCAGCCTCGCGGCCGGCGAGACCTTGCGGATTCTCGTGGGCGGCGGCGCGAGCTTTGGCGGCGGCGGCGGCGGAGGCGGAGGCGGCGGAAGTTACGTCGCCGAGATCTCCGGGCAGACGCTCTCGCCCCTCGTGATCGCGGGCGGCGGCGGTGGTAGTGGTTTTGTTGCCGGTTCCGGTGGCGCCGGCCTCGGCGGCAATGGTTCCGGCGGCAGCGGCAACGGCGATGCCGGCGGGGGCGGCGGGTTCTTGGGCAATGGCGGCTCGGGGATATCCGGGGCGGGCGGCGCGAGCTTCGTCAATGGCGGCGCCGGTGGCGGATCACATACCGGCGCCGGGTTCGGCGGTTTTGGCGGCGGCGGCGGCGCAGGAGGTGCGACTGGTGGCGGTGGTGGCGGCTATAACGGTGGTAATGCCGGGCTTAGCAGCGGCGCTGGCGGCACGTCGTTTCTCGCGAGCAGCGTTCTCGCCGGCACCGCCAGCGTGACCCCGGGCGCGGCCGGGATCGATTTCGGCGCCGGCCCCAACGGCCTCGTCACTTTCGATCTCATCAAGGCGACCCCGAGCACCAGCGTTCCCGAGCCAGGATCGCTCGCGCTGCTTGCGACTGGCGCCGGGCTTCTTGCCCTCCGCCGCCCGCGGCGCCAACGCTGAGCGGTTCGCCGGCCTCATCGAAGAGGCGCGCAAAAATCAGATGCAGGTCGTCATCGCCGAGGCATCGCTCTTTAACGACCAAACAGTTGCACGAATGGGGGCCGCCCTCGGCGCCCCAGTTGGCGACGTAGCGCTTGTGAATATCAGCTCAGAACTGATCGCAATAAATCCCGACATTGCCTGTGTGCGGCCCGGAGTGGCGCATGCCACCTAACTAAGCGATCCTATTCGGAGACTACCTCCGGCTTCTCCGGCGCGGGCCCCAGGGAAGCAGGCGCGAGCGCCGCTAATGGCTGGCGACCCTGGCCGCCGGCACCTCCTGGCCATTGTCCGCCGCAGCCGGGGCCGGCGGCAGGGCGGCGAGATCGCCGCGCGCCTCGGCAAGCCCCTGCGCGGCAGCCTTCTCCAACCACAGCCGGGCCTGCGCCAGATCGCGCTCACCGGCGAGCGCCCGGGCGAGATAGCGGCCGAGCATCATCTGCGCGTAGGGATGGCCGCGCTCGGCGCCGGCGCGGAACCAGCGCTGGGCGACCGCGCGGTCGGTCGGCACCTCGTGCCCGCCGCCCCACATCGCCCCGGCGGCGAACATCGCCCCCACATGGCCCCGCCCGGCCGCGCGCTCGAACAAGGCAAGCGCCGCCGGATGATCCTTCGCGCCGCCGCGCCCGTTCAACAGCAGCTCGGCCAGCGCGACCTCCGCTTCGACCATGCCCTGCTGGGCGGCCTTGGCGATCCATTCCCGCCCGGCCTCCGGGTCGGCATCGACCCCGCGCCCCTCGAGCAACATGCGGCCGTACCAGTATTGCGCGTTGACGATCCCGTCGGCGGCCTTGCGAAGCCACTCGGCCGCCTTACGCTCGTCGCGCTCGATCCCGACGCCCTCGGCGAAGCAGACGCCGAGATTGAAGGCCGCCACCAGGTCGCCGGAGGCGGCGGCCTGCTCGAACCATTCGCGCGCCTTCAGCTCGTCGCCCGGCTCGCCAGCGCCCTTGCGGACGAGATTGGCGAAATCGACCTGCGCCTGCGCATCACCCGCTGCGGCGGCGAGGCGGAACCAGTGCGCTGCCTCCCGCTCGTCGCGCGGCACGCCAGCGCCGGTGAGATAGAGCATCCCGAGGGCGCGCGCGGCCCCCTTGTGGCCGGCGTCGGAAGCGCGGCGGAACCACATCGCCGCCTCGGCATAGTTGGGCGGCAGCGCGCCCCCCTTGGCGTAGAGGTCGCCCACCAGCGCCGCCGCCTCGGGGTCGCCGGCGAGCGCGGCCTTGCGAAGCCAGGTCTCGCCCTCCACTTGGTTCGCCCGCACGCCGCGCCCTTCCATCAGCGCGAGCCCGTAGCGCGCCTGGGCGGAGCGATGCCCCCGCTCGGCAGCGCGCTGGTAAAGCTTCACCGCGGCCTCGGGATCGCGCGGCACGCAAAACCCGCGGTCGGTGATCTCGGCAAGCAAATAAAGCGCGGTCGGCAGCTCGACATCGGCCGCCTTCCTAAGCCAGGCGACGATCTCGCGGTTGCGCGCCTCGTCGTTGCCGGCGTTCTCCTGGCCGAGCGCGAGCGCGTAGCCGAGCGCGCCCTGCGGGCAGCCGGCCTCGGCCGATTTGCGGTACCATTCGCGCGCCGTCGGAAGGTCGCGCAAAGACTCGGGCCCGGAGGTGAGCAGGTAGCCGAGCAGCGCCTGGCCGTCGGCCGAACCCCCTTCGGCCGCGCGCCGTGCCCACTTCGCCGCGGTCTCCATATCGGGCGCCGCAGGGGAGGCATTGGCGGAAAAGAGCCGCGCCGCCGCCGCGCCCTGGTGCAGCGTCTCCACCGCGCCGACGATGCCGTGCAGATAGAGCGTGGCCAGCGTCGCCTGCGCCTCGACGAATCCCCGCTCGGCCGCCTTCTCGAGCCAGCTCACCGCATCCGCGCGACTCACCGGGACGCCCGATCCCTCCAGATAGCAGCGGCCGACCCGATACTGCGCCTCCGGCAGTCCGGCCCGGGCCGCGCGCGAGAACAGGCGGAAGGCGCGCCCGGTGCGGCCGGCCTCGGCGCACTTGATCCCGCGCCGCAGCGCGGCCTGGGGTGAGATCAGCCGCTCAGTCAGCGACACCGGAGCGCCTCACGACGGCTCCCGCATCGCATCGCTGGTGATCGGCAGCACGCGGTCAAGGAGATAGGAGAGCACGGTCTGCTTGCCGACCTTGATGTCCGCCGTCACGGGCATCCCGGGGATCAAGTGGAACCCTTCGGGCGTGCCGTGCAGGTCGACCTTATCGATCGTGACCCGGGCCTTGTAATAAGGCTCCAGCGTGTTGTTGGGCAGCGGCACGTTGCCAGGCGTCGCATTCTGCTGCTGGTCCATCGCCGTGAAGCTATTGGCGCTGATGGTGCGGATCGTGCCGTGCGCCAGCCCGTAGCGGGTGAAGGGGAAAGTGTCGAACTTGATCGCCACCGGATCGCCGACCCGCACATAGCCGTCATCGTTGCCGGCGATGTTCGCCTCGACCTCGAGCGGGGCGTCGGCCGGCATCAGCGTGATGAGCTGCTGGCCGGGCTGCACCACGGAGCCCACCGATATCTTGGCGACCGTTAATACTGTGCCGTCGCGGTCCGCGCGCAGCTCGACAAGCTGCTGGTGGAGCTGCGCCTTGTTGAGCTGCTGGCGCGCATCGGAAAGCTTCTGCGTCGCATCGGCGAGCTGCTGGGAGATGTCGGCGTGCCAGCTCTGCACATAGGCATCGCGCTCGGCGACCTGGGCGGCGAGGTCGCGCGCGCCTTGCTGCGCCTGCTCCTCGGCGGACTGCATGTTGCGTTCCATCTCGGCGGTGTTGTCCATCGCCGCCAGCGTGTTGAGCTTGCTGCCGACATAGGCGCGCTCGGAATCCCGCCGCATCGCCTCGACCTGCTTGGCGACCTGGAGCCGCTCGGCGAAGCCCTTGGCGTCGCTGTTGGCACGCCGGATCTGATCGACCAGGCTGTCGATCTTCTCCTGGTAGTTGCGGATCTTGTAGTCGTATTCCGCCTTCTTCTGGGCGAAGATCGCCGCCTGCAAGGCAAGATCGGGCTCGGTGCCGCTATAGGTGAAGTCGCGCCCGTCGGCTTCCGCCTGCAGGCGCGAGACCTGGGCCTGGAGCGAGGAAACCTGCGCGACCAGCGAGCTCACGTCGGCCGCGGCGAAGGTTGGATCGAGCCGGGCCAGCACCTGCCCGGCATGGACCTGCTCGCCCATGTGCACGTCGATCGAGCGGACGATCGAAAGATCATAGGGCTGCACGACCAGCGTGGGCGCACGCGAGACCACCTCGCCCCTGGCCGTGACCACCTGATCGACGGGGATCAACCCGGCAGCGAGGGCAAGCGCGGCGAACATCGAGGCGATCACCCAGGTCATCCGCTTCGCGATGGGCGGAATGGGCGTCGCCATCACGCCGGTCGTCGGCGACTGAAACTCCAAAATCACCGGCAAGGCCGGATCGTCGTGCCGCACCGCCGGGAGATTCTTGGTCATCGGCTCAGTCTCCCTGGATCAGCGCAGGTGCGGGCGCGCTTCCGCGCGCCGGATGGGCGTCCATGTGACGGGTCTGCTGCGCCCAGAGCTGGCGATAGGCGGAGCAGCGTTCCAGCAGCGTGCGGTGCGGGCCGATATCCTCCACCTTGCCCTTTTCGAGCACCAGGATCTGATCGCACTCGGTGAGCGAGGAAAGGCGGTGCGAGACGATCACCATCGTCCGTCCCTGCGCGATCCTGAGCAGGTTGGCGTTCACCAGCGCCTCACTTTCGGGATCGAGCGCGCTCGTCGCTTCATCCAGGATCAGGATGCGCGGATCGGTGATCAGCGCGCGCGCGATGGCGAGCCGCTGCCGCTGACCGCCCGAGAGATTGGGCGACCCTTCCTCGATATAGGTCTCGTAGCCGTTCGGCATCCGCTCGATGAATTCCTCGGCGCCGGCAAGGCGCGCGGCGCGCACCACGTCGTTCAGCGTGAGGCCGGGGCGGCCGGCGATGATGTTCTCGCGGATCGAGCCGCGGAACAGGAAGTTCTCCTGCAAGACGACGCCGAAGCTCTGGCGCAAGTGGCGCAGATTGATCTCGCGCAGATCGCCCCCGTCGATCTTCACGAAGCCCGAGTAGTCGCGGTTGATACCCTGCAGGAGCCGCGTAATGGTGGACTTGCCGGAACCGGAGCGGCCGACAATGCCGAGCATCGTGCCGGCAGGGACGCTGAAGCTCACCCGGTCGAGCGCCGGGGTCTTGGTGCCTGCGTACTGGAAGGTCACGTCGTCGAACGTGATCGCGCCGGCGAAGCGCGGACGCAGCCCGCCCGAGGCGGCGTCGGCCTCCAGCGGCCGGTTCAGCACCGAAGCCGCCTCGCCAATGGAGGCGGCCGCTTCCTCGTAATCCTCGATCAGCCGCGCCATGCTGACGAGCGGCTGGCTGACCCGCTGCGACAGCATCATGAAGGCGAACAGCGAGCCGACGAGATAGCCCGTGGTGTCGTTCATCGCCAGGTAGGCGCCCAGCATGATCGTGCCGAGCCACATGAACCGCTCGATCGGCGTAACCAGCGTCTGCGGCCAGTTGGCGAGCTTGCCGAAGGCGAGGCGCCAGCGGGAGGATTCCGCCACCCGCTCGTCCCATAGCGCCTTGCGCGCGGGCTCGAGCGCCAGCGCCTTGACCGTCTTGACGCCGAAGATCGTCTCGCCGAGCGCCGCGTTGCGCGCCACCTCAGCCTCGATCACGCGCTTGAAGACGATGCGCATCGGCCGCAGGAACGCCAGGATGATCAGTAGGATTATGCAGGCGCAGGCGACCACGATCCAGGCGAGCGTCGCGCTGAGGTAAAAGAGGAACGGCAGCAGCACGATCAGCGTGAAGCAGTCGAGCATCGTCGTCAGCAAACGGCCGGTCAGGAACTCCCGCACCTTGTTGATCTGGTTGACCCGGTGCATGGTCTCGCCGGCCGGATGCCGCTCGAAATAGTCGAGCGAGAGGCGCACCAGGCGGTTGAACATGTGCAGATTAAGGCGCGCGTCGATGCGTGTGCCGATGTAGACGATGATCAACCGGCGCGCGAAGCCGAGCAAAGTCTCGTAAAGCACGAACACGCCGAGGATCAGCGACAGCAGGACAAGCGTGGAGACGCTGTGATGCGTCAGCACCTTGTTGACCACCGTCATCACCAGGAACGGCGGGAAGATGGTCAGGAAGCTGATAGTGATGGAGGCGATGCCGATGTCGCGCAGCGACTTCTTTTCGGTCAGCACGAGCTTGGCAAGCCAGCCGAGCGAGAACGGCGCATCGACCTCGGCGAAGCCGCGGTTGGCGCGCACGAGCAGCGCCTCGCCCGACCACACCTCGGCGAGCCGCATCTCGTCCACCGCGACCGCCGGCTCGCCCTCAGGCGCCATCGGGTCGCGGATGAATACCACCTTGTGCTCGGAGTTGGAGCCGATCAGCAGGCCGGCGCCGCCATCCTTAAACAGCAGCACGACCGGGCCGGTCTCGCGCAGGCGCATCAGGTGGCGCCAGCGCATCCTGAGCGCCCGCCCCCACAGGCCGGACGCCTGCACCCAGGCGGCGAGCGAGGCAGCCGACGGTATTTCGGTCAGCTCGATGCTGCGGAACTCCTCGGGCGCCAGCTCCATCCCATAGTAGCGCCCGGCCATGATGACGGCCTGCAGGCGCGGATGGGCGGGCGAGCGATCGCGCCGCGTCTGCGTGCTCGTTGCCGAATCGGTCGGAGGCAGGTCCTGCGACAGCGAACCCGTAGTGCGATGATGGGAATCGTCCACGCGTTCTTCCTTCTAGCGCGCCGGCGGATGCCGGGTGTCTTGCTCAGCCGAGGCTGTGAGAAGCTCGCCCCCGTGCTTGGGCGCCCCGCACATGCCTTAGCATGATCGCGCAAAAAACCGCCGGTCACAGAAGACGGCGGGCAGACGGCGCCTCGGCGTTTATGGCACAAGCCATCGATCACGGGAAAGAGATTCCGCGGCGCCCGCGCCTGATCCGCGCGCGTCACGGACGGAGACAATCGGAGTTGATATGGCCCCAGCAAAGCAGGACAGGCACGGCGCCTTCGTTCCCGGCGAGCCGATTGCGTGCGCGCCGCTCGGCAGCGGCCGGCTTTCGGGACTGCGCTTCGCCGCGAAGGACGTGTTTGCGGTCGCCGGCCGGGTGACGGGCTACGGCAATCCCGACTGGCAGCGCACGCACGATGTGGCGCCCGCGCACGCGCCGTTGATCACCACGCTCTTGCAGGCAGGCGCGGAACTCGCGGGCGTGACGAAGACGGTCGAGCTCGCCTGGGGTATGACCGGCATCAATCCCTGGCAGGGCACGCCGATCAACCCGGCCGCGCCGGATCGCTTGCCCGGCGGTTCGAGCTGCGGATCGGCCGCAGCCGTCGCCGGCGAGAGCGTCGATTTCGCGCTCGGCACCGATACCGGCGGGTCGGTGCGGGTGCCCGCCAGCTATTGCGGGATTTTCGGCATCCGACCGAGCTTCGGCGCGGTGAGCGCGGCCGGGGTCTGCCCGCTGGCGCCCAGCATGGACGTCCCGGGCTGGTTCGCGCGCCAAGCCGCGGTGCTGGCCGAGGTCGGCGAGGCGGTGCTTGCGCTCGAAAGGCTCAGTGTGTCCGGCCCCCTCCTGCGGCTGGAGGAGGCCTGGGTCGGCGCGCAGGCGCCGGTCGCCGAGGCGCTGCGGCCGGCGATGGCCCGGCTCGAGAAGCTGCGCGGGCGAACGATCGGCATCCGGCTACTGCCGGAGGGCGTCGATGCGGTTTACGACCATTTCCGCACCGTCCAGGCCGAGGAGGCGTGGGCGACGCTCGGCCCGTGGGTGGAGAGCACCGGACCGAAGCTTGCGCCCGACGTCGCCGCCCGGGTCGCGGCGGCCCGCGCGCTCGATCCCGAGGCGGCGGCAGCCGGGCGCGCCTTTCGCCGCACGCTGCGGGCCCGCATCCGCCCGCTGCTCGCCGGCGGGGCGATCCTGCTGGCGCCGACCTCCCCCTGCCCCGCTCCGCTGACCGTTGCCGGCGACGAGGAGCTGGAAGCGGTGCGGCAGGCGACGATCGGGATCACCGCGGTTGCCAGCCTGTGCGGGCTCTGCGAGGTCACGCTGCCGGCGGGCAAGGTGGCCGGGGCGCCGGTGGGCCTCTCGCTGATCGCCGGGCCGGGGCGCGACCGCGGGCTGCTTGCCTTTGCCTGCGACGCAGCCGATGTGCTCGGCTTGCCGGTCTGAAAAAGGGAGCCCGCTTTGGACATCCGAGACGCGAGCGAGACCGATCTGCCCGAGATCCAGTCGATCTACGCCCATCACGTGCTGCACGGCACCGGCACGTTCGAGGAGGTGCCGCCCTCGCTCGAGGAGATGACGGAGCGGTTCCGCAAGGTGCGCGCGCACGGCTGGTCCTGGCGCGTCGCGGCCGATGCCTCGGGCGTGCTCGGCTTTGGCTATTATACGCAGTTCCGCGACCGCACGGCGTATCGGTTCACGGTCGAAGACAGCATCTATGTGCGCGACGACGTGCGCGGCCAGGGCGTCGGCAAGGCGCTGGTGCGCCAGCTCATCGCCGATGCCGAAGCGTCCGGGATGCGGCAGATGATCGCGGTGATCGGCGATTCAGAGAACACCGGCTCGATCGGCGTGCACGCAAGCCTCGGTTTCACGATGTCCGGGACGATGCGCGCCATCGGGCTCAAATTCGGGCGCTGGCTCGATGTGGTGACGATGCAGCGCGCGCTCGGTCGCGGCGCGCACGATGTTCCGGCGGGCTGACCGCGCCTCGCCCGCGCAGTGGCCGAGGAAGCGCATCACGGCGGCCATGTCGCTGGGCGCGGCGAACAGCTCGGCGGCGGCGCTGCCGGTCCAGAGCCTGAGCTCGGAGCGGAACGCCTCGGTCATCGCTTCGGCCTGGCGGCGGGAGAACCGCTTTTCCAGGCGGTTGACGAAACCGAGCTGATCGAAAACCACGCTCACCGTCGCCTCCGACGCCGAGCCTGGACGGCAAGCACGTGAGTGGTTGCCGCCTTCGGACGATCCTTGCGCCTCCGGTCCGGGACGGCTAGGCGGCAAGCATGTTCGCGCTGGCAGACCATCGCACTTCGGTTCGCACGGAAATCGTCGCCGGGCTGACGACGTGGCTGACGATGGCCTATATCATCGTCGTCAACCCGGCGATCCTCGCCGACTCCGGGATCGACCACGGCGCGGCGTTCGTCGCCACGTGCGTCGCCGCCGCGATCGGCTCGACGCTGATGGGCGTCATCGCCAACCTGCCACTCGCGCTCGCGCCGGGCATGGGGCTCAACGCCTATTTCACCTACACGGTGGTGAAGGGCATGGGCGTGCCGTGGCAGGCCGCCCTCGGCGCGGTGTTCATCTCCGGCGTGCTCTTTTTGCTAATCTCGGTGTTCCGCGTCCGCGAATGGCTGATCAACGCCATCCCGCTCTCGCTCAAGCTCGGCATCGGCGCGGGCATCGGCCTGTTCCTCGGGCTGATCGGGCTGCATGACATGGGCGTTGTCACCGGCAACCCGGAGACGCTGGTCACACTCGGCGATCTCCGCAGCGCGCCGGTGCTGCTCTCGTGCGTCGGTTTCCTGATCATGGCGGGGCTGGCGGCGCGCGGGTTTCCGGGCGCGATCCTGGCAGGCATTTTGATCGTCGCGGCGATCGGAGTGCCGCTCGGGCTCACCAAGTTCAACGGCGTCGTCGCGATGCCGCCCTCGCTCGCGCCGACCTTCCTGAAACTCGATCTGCACGCCGCCGCCACGCTCGGCATCCCGGCGGTGATCTTGACCTTCTTCCTTGTCGATGTGCTCGACAATGCCGGCACGTTGATCGCCACCACGCACCGCGCCGGCCTGCTGCGCCCCGACGGAACGGTGCCGCGCCTGCGCGAGGCGCTGCTGGCCGATTCGGGCGGCGCGATCATCGGCTCGGTGCTCGGGACCAGCACGACGACGAGCTATATCGAGAGCGCGGCGGGCATCGAGGCGGGCGGGCGCACGGGGCTCACCGCCGTCACCGTGGCGGCGCTCTTTCTGCTCGCGCTCTTCTTCGCCCCGCTGGCGACCGCGATCCCCGGCTTCGCCACCGCGCCCGCACTTGTCTTCGTCGCCTGCCTGATGGCGCGGGCGCTGGGCGACGTGCCCTGGAACGACATGACGGAGGCGGTGCCGGCGGTGATCCTGGCCATCGCCATCCCTTTCACCTTTTCCATCGCGACCGGGATCGGGATCGGCTTCGTGGTTTATTGTGTGGTCAAGTCCGCCGCGGGCCGGCCGCGCGCGGTTGCGGGAGCCGTGTGGGTGATTGCCGCTGTTTCGCTGCTCCGGTTCGCGATCGAGTGAGCAACACGCTCTGCATCAAACCGAGACTGTAGAGCGGATCAGCTTTAGGATTGCCCGAAAATCTTCACGACCTTGCGGAAACGCCGAGGCCCCCTCACTTCGCGATCATCACGTCCGACGCCTTAATCACGGCGATCGCCTCGTCGCCCACCTTCAGCCCGAGATCGTCGATCGCCTCGTTGGTGATGGAGGCAAACACCTCCACCCCGCCGCCGATGTCGAGGCGCACATGCCCGGTCGTCTGCCCCTTCTGGATGGCAACGATCTTGCCCTTGATCTGGTTACGCGCGCTCAGCCGCATGTCATGCTCCGCTCGCTGTGGTCGTCCGACGGTAGCGGATCGGGTGCTACGGAGGAAGTTCGTAGCCGATCGCCGACTCGATTTCGATCGTCCGCCGCACCGCGTCCCGCGCCATCATGCGCGCATGGTGGGCGCTCAGGCCCGGGAACTCGCCCGGCGTAAGACCGAGCGAGCCACGAAAGCGCCAGAACAGCCGGAACAAATGGATGTCGGCGATCGAGTAGTGGCCGAGCGCCCATTCGCGGCCTCCGAGCTTTGTCTCGGCGATGGCCCAGACCTGCCGCGCATGATCGATGCCCTGGCGGCGGGCGGGATGGATCTCGGCGGCGATGAACGACATCCAGGACAAGGTTCGCGCCTCGGCCTCCGCGTCGCCCTGGGGCAACAACCCGGCGGCCGGGAAACGCCGCGCCAGATAAAACAGGATGGCGGCGACTTGCGTGAGCGGGCGGCCCTCGATCAGCAACACGGGTACCCTGCCCTCCGGGTTGATCGCCAGGAACGCGGGCGCGCGCGTCTCCCCGCGGGCAAGGGAGAGCGGGTGCGCTTCGAACGCCGCGCCCACCTCGTGCAGCGCGATGTGCGGCGCCATCGAGCTTGCGCCCGGCGCGAAGTAGAAGCTCAGCATGGGCAAGAGTTAGTCGGCGCCGCAGCGGCGATCAATGCGCGTCGGCCTGCGGCGCCTTGGGCGGCGCGACCTTCCGCAACAGTGGGATGAGCGGCGCCGTGAACAGGAACGCGAGCATGACGGTGCGGAAGGCGTCGGCATAGGCCATCGTGGACGCCTCGCGATAGGCAATGGCGCGCAACTGCTCGAGCGCGGCGAGCGCGCCCGAGGGCGCGGATCCCAACTCGACAGTCAGGCGTGCACCCATCTCAGCGAGCATCTGGCGCATGGCGCCGTTGGCCGGCGTGAGCGTGGAGGCGATGTCGGTGAAGTGGTGGTTGGTGCTGTCGTTCAGCACCGCCCCGCACACCGCGATCCCCACCGCGCCGCCGAGGTTCCGCATCATGTTGAAAAGGCCCGAGGCGTATTTGAGCCGCGCCGGCGGCAGGCTACCCAAGCCGAGCGAGACCGCGGGCGCGGTGACGAACACCTGCGGCAGGCCGCGCAGCACCTGCGGAAGAAGAAGCTGCTCGCCGCCCCAGTCGCTGGTGATCCTCGTGTAGCTCCACATGGCGAGGCCGAAGCTCGCGAACCCGGCCAGCATCAGCCAGCGCAGATCGACGCGCCGGCCGAGCGCGACATAGATCGGCACGCCGATCACCGCGGCGATGCCGGTGGAGAACACCGCCACTCCGGTCTGCCAGGCGGAGAAGCCGCGCACATAGCCGAGAAAGAGCGGTGTCAGGTAGATGGTGGTGAAAATACCGATGCCGCTGACGAAAGAAAGGATGCAGCCGATCAGGAAGTTGCGGTTGCGGAGCGCGCGCAGATCGACGACCGGATTGGTCACGCTCAGGCTGCGGATCACGAACAGCGTGCAGGCGACGGCGGCGACCCAAGCGCACAGCCGGATCGTGGAATCGTCGAACCAGTTCCAGCGGCTGCCTTCCTCCAGCACGTATTCGAGCGGGCCGAGCGCGAGGGCGAGCAACGCGATCCCCGCATAATCGGCATCGGCGAGCAGCGCGAGGTCGGGCTTGTCGATATCGACGAGCACGGCGACGCCGGCGGCGACCAGCAGGCCCGGGATCAGGTTCACATAGAACAGCCACTGCCAGCTCAGCGTGTCGGTGATCCAGCCGCCGATCACCGGCCCGAGCGTCGGCGCCATCGAGGCGATGGTGCCGACCACGGCGGCGGCATAGACGCGGCGCGGGCCTTCGAAGAAATGGAAGGACGAGGTGAACACGGTCGGGATCATCGAGGCGCCGAGCACGCCTTGCAGGGCGCGGAAGGCAATCATGCTGTTGATGCTCCACGCCAGTCCGCACAGCATCGAGGCCGCAGTGAAGCCGAGCGCCGAGCCGGCGAACAGCCAGCGCGTGGAGAACACGCGCGTCAGCCAGCCGGACAGCGGGATGACGATGATCTCCGCAATCAGGTAGGCGGTCTGCACCCAGCTTATCTGATCCTGCGCCGCCGACAGCCCGCCGCCGATGTCGGCGAGCGAGGAGGCGACGATCTGAATGTCGAGCAGAGCCACGAACATGCCGACGCACATCACGGCGAACGGCAGGACGGCGCGGACGTTCATTGGCCGGCGCGCCGCGTATCGACGCTGACATAGGCCGAAAGGCCCGGACGCAGCGCGCCGAGTTCGGCGGCATCGCCCTCGAGCGCGATCCGCACCGGCACGCGCTGGACGATTTTGGTGAAGTTGCCGGTCGCGTTCTGCGGCGGGATGACACTGAACACCGCCCCCGTGGCGGGCGAGAGGCTGTCCACATGGCCGTGGAACACGCGGCCGGGCAGCACGTCGGCGACGATGGTTGCGGGATCGCCCGGCTTCATGCGCGCGATCTCGTCCTCCTTAAAGTTGGCGTCCACCCACAAGCCCTGCGCCGGCACCAGCGAGAGCAGGTTGGTCCCGGCCGAAACATAAGCGCCGACCTGCGCGGAGCGGTTACCGATCCACCCCGCGACCGGCGCCGTAATCGCGGTGTAGCCAAGATTGAGATGTGCGGTGCGGAGGTCGGCCTCCGCCTCCGCCGCATCCGCCTTGGCGGCGGCGATTTCCGTATCGAGCACGGCAAGCTGCTGAGCGGCGGCGCGCAGCGCGGCCTGGGACGCGGCGACGGCGGCGGCGGCAGCGCGCTCGCCGGCGAGCGCCTTCTCGGCGTTCTGGCGCGAGCCGGCAGCGGTGGCGGCGAGCACCCGGTAACGTTGTTCGTCCTCGGCGGCGAATGCGGCCTCGGCCTGTTTCGCGGTGAGATCGGCCGCGGCGCCGGCGATCAGCGATTGCTGCATCACACGGCGCGCCTGGAGCGCGGCGAGGGCCGCCTGCCGGGACTCCAGCACCGCCCGCGCATGGGTCAGCGCCGCCTCCTCGTCCGCGGGATCGAGGCGCACGAGCAGTTGGCCAGCGGCGACGCGCTGGTTGTCGGCGACGGACACCTCGGCGACGAAGCCCGCAATGTGCGGGGCGATCGGCGTGACGTTGCCGCCCACATAGGCGTCATCCGTCGTTTCGATGAAGCGTCCGACGCGCCAGTAATGATCCGCATAGAGGCCGGCGCCGGTCAGCGCGGCGAGGCCGAGGGCGGCAAGAGCGAGCCGCTTGCGCGAAAGCCGCGCGGTCGGGCGCGCGCCGACCGGCGGTGCGAGGTCACGCGCGAGTGTCTGGCCGCTCATGGCCGCTGCTCGACGGCGCCATGGCGGGCGCGTGTGCGCGCGTCGGCGGCAGGGCCGGGAACGGTGCGGAAGGCGCCCGCCGTGATCGGTTTGCCGGACGTGCGATCGACCAGCACCGGATCGGCCGGCTGGCCGGTTTCAGCATCAACCAGCAGCACGCTCGGCCCCTCCGGGGCAAAATGCCGGTTCCCCCAGGCGAGCAGCGACAACAGCACCGGGCGGAAATCACGCCCGCGCTCGGTCAGTACATATTCATAGCGCGGCGGACGATCGCTGTATCGCCGCCGTTCCAGCAGGCCGCCTTCGACCAGGGCATTGAGGCGCCGCGCCAGCATGTTGGGCGCGATGCCGAGGTTTTCCTGGAACTGGTCGAACCGCGTCAGGCCGTGGAAGGCATCGCGCAGGATCAGGATGCTCCACCATTCGCCGACCCGCTCCAGGCTGCGCGCGATCGGGCACTGCATGTTGCCGAAGCTGGTCCGGTGCATAAGAGGTCTCGCGTGGCTTTCAGGATGCTATCTAGTGACTTCTATAATGCAAGTCAACGGTGAAAAATAGGGCTGCGCGACGCTCTGCGGCCGCCCGGCTCGTTCTGCGCCTGACGCCTCAGCGCTGCTGGGGGAAGGTGGCGAAGCCGGGGCGGGGCCTCTCGGCGCGGGCGCTCAGCGCTAATAGGATCGCGCAGCACGCGCTATGGAGGCGCGGCTTCAGCCCGTGCCGTCCCGAAATCCTCCGCGAGGCCCCGCAATGCGGTTCGCAATCGCCTTCCTGGCCGCAACGATGCTGCTCGGCGCGGCCTGCCCCGCGTTGGCGCAGCAGGAGATGATCTACACCGCTTCCAAGCTCGTCTCGTCGCTTTTGCCGACGGTGGTGAACATCACCTCGTTCGTTCCTCAAGCCGGCAACGAGGGGAAAGCCGGTTCGGAGCCGACCCTGATGGCGACGCAACGGCGCGACCTAGGCTCGGGGTTCGTGATCGACCGCAAGGGAACCATTGTGACGAACTTCCACGTCGTCGAGGGTGCGAGCGACATCGTGATCACCTTCTCGGACGGCGATCAGGCGCACGCCACCCTGCGCGCGGCCGACCGGCTCGCCGACATCGCGATCCTCGATGTCCGCAGCGCCGAGAAGCTCACGCCGGTGCGCTGGGCGAACGACGATGATCTGCATGTGGGCGATCCGGTCATCGCCATCGGCAATCCGCTCGGTGTCGGCATGAGCGTGACCTCGGGGATCGTCAGCGCGCTCAACCGCAACATCATGGCGACCCCGTACGACAACTACATCCAGACCGACGCGCCGATAAACCACGGCAATTCCGGCGGCCCGCTGTTCAACCTCCAGGGTGAGGTGGTCGGCATCAACACCGCCATCATCTCGCCCACCACCGCCTTCTCCGGCCTCGGGTTCGCCATTCCTTCGCGCGACGCCCGCTTCGTCATCGGGCGGCTGGAGAAATACGGCTGGATCAAGCCCGGCTATCTCGGCGTGAAGGTGCAGCAGATCACGCCAGAACTCGCCGAAGCGCTGGGGCTGAGGAACACCGACGGCGCCATCGTCGCCGCCGTGCTGGCGGGCGGCCCCGCCGCAGAGGCGGGGCTCCAGGCGGGCGATATCGTAACCCAGTACCAGGGCCGCACGCCGACCGACGAGCGCGCCTTGCTGCGGATGATCGCCGAGACGCCGGAGGGCACGCATGTCAGCCTACGCGTGTTGCGGCGAGGCAAGCCGATGGAGCTGACGGCGATCGTCGGCCTGTTTCCGCGCCAGCGGTGGGAGAAGGTCGATCAGCCGGTGCAGATCGTCGAGAAGGAGCTGGCGGTGCCGGCCGATCTCGGCATCACGGTCGGCCCGCTCCTGGACGCCGACCGCGTGCGGCTGAACATCGCCCCGGACACGCCGGGCGTTCTCGTCACCGAGGTTGCGCCGGGCACCGACGCCGCCTGGCGCGGCCTCTCGGCGGGGCAGGCGATCGAGCGGGTGGATGATCAGCCGGTGGGCTCGCCCGACGCCTATCGTGCCGCGCTCGCGGCGGCGCGCGACAGCGGACGTCTGTTCGTCGCCATGCTGGTCGCGAGCGAGAAGCCGGTGCATCCCGGCCCGGAATGGATGGCGTTGCGGCTGCGGCCCTAGTCGCGCAGGATGCGGCGCAGAAACGGGGAAACGCGAGCATGTTCGACTTCAAGGGCAAGCGGGTGATCGTCTGCGGCGGATCGCGCGGCATCGGGCGCGCGATCGCGCTCGGCTTCGCGCAAACCGGCGCGGCCGTTTCGATCTGCGCACGCGGCGCCGAGACGCTGGAGGCCACGCGGCGGGAGATCGCCGCATCCGGCAACCCTGCGCATGCGGGCGTTTGCGACCTCGGCGACGCTGCGGCGATCGGCCGCTACATCGCCGACGCGGCGACGGCGCTCGGCGGCATCGACGTGCTGATCAACAACGCCTCCGCCTTCGCCACCGCCGACAGCGCGGAAGCCTGGGAAGCGACATTTCGCGTCGACCTGATGGCGATCATCCATGCCACCCACGCGGCGCTGACGCACCTGCGCGAGAGCAAGGGCTGCGTCGTCAACACCTCTTCCATCTCCGCTTACCGCCCGGCGCAGCGCCAGCCGCCGTACGGCGCGCTCAAGCTCGCGGCGATCCACTACACGAGCACCCAGGCGCAGATGTACGCCCGCGAGGGAATCCGCGTGAACGCGGTCGCCCCCGGCTCGATCGAGTTCCCGGGCGGCGTGTGGGACCGGCGCAAGACCGACAACCCGACACTCTACAACGCGATCTTCCGAAGCTGCCCGTTCGGCCGCCTCGGCCATCCCGAGGAGGTGGCGAACGTCGTGCTGTTCCTCGCCTCGCCGCTTGCTTCGTGGGTGACGGGGCAGACCATCACCGTCGATGGCGGGCAGATGCTCGGAGCCTGAACGATGACGCGCTTCGTCGGCGCGATCGACCAGGGCACCACCAGCACCCGTTTCATCCTGTTCGACCGCACGGGTGCGATCGTCGCCTCCGCGCAGCGCGAGCACGCGCAGATCATGCCGCAACCGGGCTGGGTGGAGCATGATCCGGCCGAGATCTGGGCGGCGGCGCGGGGCGTCATCGCCGAGGCTTTGGCACGCGCGGACCTCGGCCCGCGCGACCTCGCCGCGGTCGGCATCACCAACCAGCGCGAAACCACCGTGCTGTGGGACCGCGCGAGCGGGCACGCGGTCCACAATGCGCTCGTATGGCAGGACACGCGCGTCGATCCGATGGTCGCCGAGATGGCGCGCGAGGGCGGTCCGGACCGTTTCCGCGCTATCACCGGCCTGCCGCTCGCCAGCTATTTCAGCGCGCTCAAGCTGCGCTGGCTGCTCGACAACGTGCCGGGCGCGCGCGCGCGGGCGGAAGCGGGGGCGCTCGCGTTCGGTACGATCGACTCGTTCCTGCTGTTTCACCTCACCGGCCGGCACGCGACCGACGCGACGAACGCGAGCCGCACCCAGCTCATGAATCTCCACACGCTCGGCTGGGACGAGGCGCTGCTGTCTGCCTTCGGCATTCCGCGCGCGGTGCTGCCGGAAATCGTGGAGAGTTCCGCCGTGCTCGGCGAGGGGCGCGACATTCTGGCAGGCGTGCCGGTGGCGGGCATTCTGGGGGATCAGCAAGCGGCGCTGTTCGGACAGGCCTGCTTCGAGCCGGGTGAGGCGAAGAACACCTACGGAACCGGCAGTTTCCTGTTGATGAACACCGGTGAAAAGCCGGTCGTTTCCGGGCACGGTCTGCTGACGACCGTTGCCTGCCGCCGCGCCGGGCGCACCACCTATGCGCTCGAGGGTTCGATCGCGATCACCGGGGCGCTCGTGCAATGGCTGCGCGACAATCTGCGGCTGATCCGCACGAGTAGCGAAGTCGAACAGTTGGCGCGAAGCGTCGCCGATAATGGCGGCGTGTATATCGTGCCCGCCTTCTCCGGCCTTTACGCGCCCTATTGGCGGGCCGACGCGCGCGGCGTGATCGCCGGCCTCACACGCTATGCCGCAGCGGGGCACATCGCGCGCGCGGCGCTGGAGGCGACCGCCTATCAGGTGATGGACGTAGTGGCGGCAATGGAGCGCGATTCCGGCATCCGGCTTGCCACCTTGCGCGCCGACGGCGGCATGACGGTCAACGATATGCTGATGCAGTTTCAGGCCGACATGCTGGCAACCGAGGTGGTGCGTCCGCGCGTGTTCGAGACCACCGCCCTCGGCGCCGCCTATGCCGCCGGTCTCGCCGTCAGCTACTGGCAGGGACCGGAGGATCTGCGCGCCAACTGGGCCGCGGACCGCCGCTGGGCGCCGTCGATGGACCCGGCGCGGCGCGAGGCGCTCGCCGCCGGCTGGCGCAAGGCGGTGGAGCGATCCTTCGGGTGGGCTTAGGCTCAGTGGCGGCGGGCCAGACGCCCCGCCGGGTCCAGCCGCTACGTCACCGCCCGCAGCCTCGGGCGGCGCTCAACGGAGAGCTCCCGGTAAAGATCGAGATATTCCCGCGCCATCCGTTCGGCGCTGAAGCGTTCCTCGAAGCGGCGGCGGATCGCCGCACGCGGCAGCGCGGCGGCGCGGCTGACGGCGGCGACCGCGCTCTGCTCGTCCTCCACGACGAAGCCCGTCAAGCCCTGCTCGACGATCTCCGGCACCGAACCGCGGTTGAAGGCGATCACCGGCGTGCCCGCCGCCATCGCCTCGATCATCACGAGGCCGAACGGCTCCGGCCAGTCGATCGGCGTGAGCAGCGCCACCGCCCCGCTCAGGAAGTCGGACTTCTCGGCGTCGCCGATCTCGCCCAGCATCTCGATGTGCTTGCCATCGACCAGCGGGCGGATGCGCTCGCGCCAGTAAGCCTCGTCCACGCGATCGACCTTGGCGGCGATCTTCAACGGAATCCCGGCGCGCCGCGCGATGCGGATGGCACGGTCGGGCGCTTTCTCGGGCGCGATGCGGCCGAGGAAGGCCAGATAGGCGGGCTTCACCGGCCGCGGCGTGACGAGCCCCGTCGGCATCCCGTGATAGATCGTGCGGACGAAGTTCGCCTGCGGCAGCGGCCGGCGCTGCGCGTTCGAGATCGACACCACGGCCGCGCGCGGAAAGCGGTCGAACACCGCCGCGAGCTCCGGCAGGTCGAGCCTGCCGTGCAACGTGGTGACGAACGGCACGCGCTGGCGGCTGAACAGCGAGAACGGCATGTAGTCGAGGTGAAAGTGCAGGACGTCGAATTCCTCGGTGCGCTGCATCGCGTCCTCGAGCTGCATCAGCGCCGGCGCCAGCAAGTCCCGGACGGTGCTATCGAAGCGTAGCGCCTTGGGCCAGCCCGAGTGCAGCTCGGCCGAGGTCACGGAATCCCCGCTCGCGAACAGCGTGACCTGATGGCCCAGCCGGACCAGTTCCTCGGTGAGGTAAGAGACCACCCGCTCGGTGCCACCGTAGAGTTGCGGCGGCACCGATTCGGTTAGCGGTGCGATCTGCGCGATGCGCATTGTTCCCGGGCTCCCATTTTCGCCGGGCGGCCGGAAGCTGCCCTTGTCTGGTGGGAGTGAACGCGGGCGGTCAGGTTTTTTTGAGGCGATATTCGCCAAGGATTCGTCCAAATGAGAAGTCGGAAAGCTGAACGCGAGGGTTTCTCATTGTCCCGCCTCGTCGTCGTCTCGAATCGCGTCCCCGTCCCGACCGAGAAGGGCCCGCAGGCGGGCGGGCTCGCGGTGGCGCTCGGCGAGGCGCTGGCGCCGGGTTCGCTTTGGTTCGGCTGGAGCGGGCGCCGCGCGCCGCGACCGTCGGATGAGCCGACGGTCCTGGTGGCGGGCGGGATCACATACGCGACATTGGACCTCAGCGAGACGGAGTATCAGCGCTTTTACGCCGGCTATTCGAACAGCGTGCTTTGGCCGCTGTTGCACTTCCGGCTCGGCTTGCTGCGCTACACCGCCGAGGAATATCAGGGCTACCGCGCGGTGAACCGTCGCTTCGCCGCGACGCTCGCCCGCCTGCTGCGGCCCGGCGACCTGATCTGGGTGCATGACTACCATCTCATCCCGCTTGGCACCGAGCTGCGCGCGCTCGGCGTGAAGAACCGGCTCGGCTTCTTCCTGCACACCCCGTTCGTGCCGCCATCGATCCTGCAAACCTTGCCGCGCGATGCCGAGGCGCTGCTCGCGTCGCTCTGCGCCTATGACGTGGTGGGGTTTCACACCCGCGAGTACAAGACCGCCTTCGAGGATTGCGCCCGCGAGATGCTCGGTGCGCAGATCGACAAGGCGGGACGGGTCTGGTTCGGCACCGGCGCGGTGCTGCCGATCGTCGATCCGATCGGCATCGACCCCGACGCCTTCGCGCGCATGGCGGTTGCCGCGGAGCGGGGCAGCGAGACCCAGCGCCTGCGCCAAAGCCTCGCCGGCCGTGCGCTGGCGATCGGGGTGGACCGGCTGGACTACTCCAAGGGCCTGCCCAACCGGCTTGAGGCGTTCGGACGGATGCTCGCCCAGCACCCCGAGCACCGAAGGCAGGTGAGCCTGCTGCAGATCGCCGCCCGCTCGCGCGAGGACGTCACCGACTACCGCGATCTCGGCGAAGAGCTGAACCGGATCGTCGGTGACGTGGATGGCGAATATTCCGAGTTCGACTGGGTGCCGATCCGCTACATGACCCGCGCCGTGCGGCGTCGCACGCTCGCCGGGTTCTACCGGATCGCCCGGGTCGGGCTCGTCACGCCCCTCCGCGACGGCATGAATCTCGTCGCCAAGGAGTTCGTGGCGGCGCAGGACCCGCTCGATCCCGGCGTGCTGGTGCTGTCGCGCTTCGCCGGAGCCGCAGCGGAGATGACCGACGCGCTGCTCGTCAACCCCTACGACGTGGACGAAATTGCCGACGCGACGCATCGCGCCCTGGTCATGGGGCTCGACGAGCGGCGCGAGCGGCATCGGATGCTGCGTCAGGCGGTCTGGCACAGCACGGCGCGACGCTATTGCGAGACTTTCCTCGCTCACCTCGAGGGGCTCGACCCGCCCCGTCCCGTCCCCGCCCCGCCGCTGCCGATCCTGGCGGGCAGCCTGGATCGGCTGGGGCGCACGCCGTAGCCTCCTCCCGCCCGGAGGAGGACCGAAATACATGAGCGCTCTGCCGGTTCCGACGCTCGATCACGTCGTCGTCAACCTGCGCGACCGCATCGACGAGGGCGCGGACGTCTATCGGCGGCTGGGGTTCGCCCTGACACCGCGCGGCTATCACACGCTCGGCTCGATGAACCATCTGGCGATCTTCGGCACCGACTATCTGGAGCTGATCGCCGCCCGCCCGGGCGACCGCACCCGCGCGGAAATCCTCGAGGCGCCGCTCGGATTGAACGGGATCGTGTTCGGCACCGAGGATTCGGCCGCGGTCCACGCGGCCCTGCGCGCGGCCGGCGCGGCGGTGGAGCCGCCGAACGAGTTCTCGCGGCCGGTGGAGCTGGAGGGTGGGGCGCGGCGGGATGCGGTGTTCCGCACCGTGCGCCTGGCGCAGCAGATCATCCCGGGCGGGCGGCTGTATTTCTGCCACCATTTCACCCGGGATCTCGTATGGCGCGACGAATGGCGCCGGCACCCGAACGGCGCGGTGGCGGTCGTGCGCGCGGTGGTCGCGGCCGAGGATCCCCCCGCCGTCACCGCCTATTTCCGCACCCTGTTCGGCGCCGATGCGGTGCGCAGCGAGGCGGTGCTCGCGATGGGGGCGGCGAGCGTGGAGATCATCACCCCGGCCGCCTTGCGCGCCCAGTTCGGCGCCGCGGCGCCCGATGGCGGAGGTCGGTCTGCGTTCATGGCGGCGCTGACTTTCCGCACTCTATCGTTGGACCGCGCCGTGGCGGCGCTGCGGGCGGGCGGGATCGCGCCGCTCGAACAGGGGGAGCGCGTGCTCATCGCCGCCGCAGACGCCTTCGGCGCGGCGCTGGAGTTCCGCGAATAGCGCGCGCTTGATCACCCCCCGGAACCGACGCACATCTCTGCCGATCAAGGCAGGGGAGTTGGCGATGGACACGATCGAGCGGAGCCGCACCACCGCGGGCGCGCTAGAAGAGGCGCGGATGCTGATCGGCGGCGAATGGGTGGAGGCGGCGAACGGCGACACGCTGCCGGTGGAGAACCCCGGCAACCGGCAAATCTTCGCCAGTATTCCCCGCGGCGGCGCCGAGGACGTCGATCGCGCCGTGCGCGCCGCCGCCAAGGCGTTCCCCGAATGGAGCAAGGTGATCCCGCGCGAACGCGGGCGGATGCTGCTCCGCATCGCCGATGCGATCGAGGCGGTGAGCGAGGAGCTGGCGCGCACCATTGCGCGCGAGACCGGCAATGCGCTGCGGACCCAGGCGCGCGGCGAAGCGCGGATGACCGCCGATATCTTCCGCTATTTCGGGGGCCTGGGCGGCGAGCTGAAGGGCGAGACGATCCCCTTGGGCGAACACGTGCTGAGCTACACGCGCCGCGAGCCGCTCGGGGTGGTGGGTGCGATCATCCCGTGGAACGCCCCGGTGATGCTGGGGGCGCTGAAGATCGCGCCGGCTTTGCTCGCCGGCAATACGATGGTGATGAAGGCGGCCGAGGACGCGCCGCTCGGTGTGCTGATGATGGCGCGCATCTGCCAGGAGCATCTGCCGCCCGGTGTCTTGAACCTGCTGACCGGAACGGGCCCCGAATGCGGCGCGCCGCTGGCGGAGCACCCATTGATCCGCAAGCTCTCCTTCACCGGCTCGACGGCGGTCGGCAAGAGCGTGATGCGCGCGGCGGCGGACCGCATCGTGCCGGTGTCGCTCGAACTGGGCGGCAAGAGTCCCTCGATCGTGTTCTCCGACATCGGCACCGAGGACTGGGCGGTGGAGGGCATCATTGCCTCCATGCGCTTCACCCGCCAAAGCCAGTCCTGCACCGCGGGCTCGCGGCTCTTCCTGCACAAGAAGATTTTCGACCCGTTCCTCGCGAAACTGGAGGAGAAGACGCGCAAGCTGAAGATCGGCGACCCCTTGGACGAGGCGACCGACATGGGCGCCATCATCAACAACAAGCAATTCACCAAGGTCTGCGGCTATGTGGAGGACGGGCTGAAACGGAAGGAGGCGCGCGTGGTGTTCGGCGGCCTGCCGCCGAGGGAAGGCCCGCTCGCACAGGGCTATTTCGCCATCCCCACGGTGTTCGCCGACAGCTCCAACGACTGGCGGCTGGCGCGCGAGGAGATTTTCGGCCCGGTGCTCGTGGCAATCCCCTGGGAGGACGAGGCGGACGCGATCCGCATGGCAAACGACAGCCATTACGGGCTCGCGGCCTATGTGTGGACGCACGACATCACCAAGGGGATCGGCACCGCGCACGCGATCGAGTCGGGCTGGGTGCAGGTAAATCAGGGGCTGGGGCAGGTGCCCGGCCATTCCTATGGCGGCTACAAGCAGAGCGGGATCGGGCGGGAGTTCTCGCTCGAGGGGATGCTCGACAGCTTCACGCAGCGTAAGAACGTGACGGTGAGCCTGACGGCGCCGCCGCGGCCGGCGTAGCGGCCTCTGCGAGCGCCCGTCGCAGCGCCGCTGCCAGCTCGGCGACATGGGGCGGGCCACCAGCGCGAGGGGAGCACCGGGCAGTTCGATCGTTTCGAGCGTGCCCGCCATCCGCTGCCATACGGCCTGCTCGTCGCGCTCGCCGCGCACGGCAGCCTCTCCCGCCGGCGGGGGGCGCGGTTCGGCGCCCCCTCCTTACGCCTCTGCCGCTTGCGGCTGCGGGCGGCGCGCAGCGCCGGGTGATGAGGGCGGCGTGCGCCTCAGACCGAGAAGCTTTCCCCGCAGCCGCAGCGCGCCTTCTCATTGGGGTTGCGGAAGGTGAAGCCGGAGGCAAGCGCCTGCGCCTCGTAATCCATGATCGTGCCGATCAAGAAGAGGCTCGCTTTGCGGTCCACAAGCAAGGTCAGGCCCTTGTCCGTCACCACCTCGTCGGTCGGCGCGGGCGCGTCCGCCCAGCTCATGTCGTAGGAGAGGCCGGAGCAGCCCTTGGTCTTCACGCTGACGCGGAGCAAGCGGCCCTGCTCGCCGCCTTCGTAAAGCTTCCGCAGCCGTTCGGCGGCGGCGTCGGTGAGCCGCATCAGGGGCGGCAGTTCGCGGACCGGGCGGCTTGCGGCGGTGGTCGTGCTCATGGGCTCGATCTCGTGCCGGACTAATACATATTCAACTGCAGGCGGGCCTCGTCGCTCATCCGGCTCGGGTCCCAGGGCGGATCCCACACCGTCTCGACCTCGCATTCGGTGACGCCCGGCAGCGCCATGACCGCCTCGTGCACCTGCTCGGGCAGCTCCTGCGCGCTCGGGCAGGCGGGCGCGGTGAGCGTCATTTCCACCTTCACCTTGCCCCCCTCGGCGAGCTCGATCGCGTAGATCAGGCCGAGGTCGTAGATGTTCACCGGAATTTCCGGATCATAGACGGTGGAGACGGCGCCGATCACCGCATCCTCGGTGAGCGGCGGCGCGGTCTCGCCTTCGGGAGTCCAGGCGCCGTGGGTGGACATGTCATTCACTGCTGGCCTCCTGCGCTCCGTCGAGCGCGGCGATCAGGGCGTGCCAGGGCAAGGTCGCGCACTTTACGCGCGAAGGGTACTCGTGCACGCCGGCAAGCGGTTGCAACCGTTCGAGCGCCTCGGCGAGCGCGCCGTCGCAGGCGGGGCATCGGCCGGTGCGGGCAAGCTCGCGGAAGGCGGCGAACAGCGCGCGGGCGTCCTGCTGGCTGCGGCCCGTCACGGTCTCCGCCATCAGATCGGCGGAGGCGACCGAGATCGCGCAGCCGCGCGCCTCAAAGCCGGTGTCGGCAATGGCACCGTCCGGTCCGTATTTCAGGAACACCTGCACGCGGTCCCCGCACATCGGGTTGTCACCCTTGGCGGTGGCGTCGAACGCGGCGAGCCGGCGGCCGCGGCGCGGATTGCGGCCGTGGTCGAGGATCACTTCCTGATAAAGATCGCGCAGATCGTCGAACGTATCGGACATCAGGCGAAGAACTCCCGCACGCGGACGAGCGTATCGGCGAGCACGTCGATCTCCTCGCGCGTGGTGTAAATCCCGAAGCTGGCGCGCGCCGTGCTTTCCAGCCCGAAGCGGTGCATCAGCGGCTCGGCGCAATGGTGCCCGGCGCGCACGGCGATGCCTTGCCGGTCGAGCAGCGTCGCAACGTCGTGCGCGTGCGCGCCCGCGAGCGCGAACGACACCACGCCGCCGCGATCCTGCGCCGCGCCGAGAATCCGCAGGCCCTCGATATCGGAGAGCCGGGCGAGGGCGTGCTCCGTCAATGCCCGTTCATGCGCGGCGATGGCCTCGTAGCCGAGCGCCTGCACGTACTCGATCGCCGCTTTCAGGCCGATGCCCTCAATGATGGCCGGAGTGCCGGCCTCGAACTTGTGCGGCACGGCGGCCCAGGTCGACCGCGCGTAGGTGACGGAGGAAATCATCTCCCCGCCGCCGAGGAAGGGCGGCATCGCCTCCAGAAGCTCGCGCCGCGCCCACAGCACGCCGATCCCCGTGGGGCCGTAAAGTTTGTGGCCGGTCCAGGCGTAGAAATCGCAATCGAGCGCCTGCACATCGACCTTGCGATGCACGATCGCCTGGCTGCCGTCCAACAGCACCTTGGCACCGACGGCGTGCGCGGCGCGCACGATGCGCTCGACCGGGGTGTAGGTGCCGAGCACGTTCGACATGTGGGTGATGGCGACCAATCCCACCTTGCCGTCGGCAAGCGCGTTCTCGAACGCGGGCCAATTCAGTTCGCCCGCGTCGGTGACCGGCGCCACGCGCAATTCGATGCCGTGGCGGTCGCGCAGGAGCTGCCAGGGGACCAAATTGGAGTGGTGCTCCATCCCCGAGATCAGCACCGCCTGACCGGGACGCAGCAGCGCGCCGTAGCTGTAGGCGACGAGGTTAATCGCCTCGGTGCTGTTGCGGACGAATACCACTTCGTTGCGCTCGCGCGCGTTCATCAGCGCGGCCACGGCGTCACGCGCGGCTTCATAGGCGTCGGTGGTGCGCTCGCTCATCCAGTGCAGGCCGCGATGCACGTTGGCGTACTGGGTTTCCATCGCGGCCCGCATTGCCTCGATCACGGCGCGCGGTTTCTGCGCCGAGGCGGCGCTATCGAGGAACACCAACGGCTTGCCGCGGATCTTCTGCGCGAGGATGGGGAAGTCCGCGCGGACGCGGGCGACGTCGAGCGGGGGTGGGGGAAGGGAGTCCATCAGGCGGCACCTCCTTGCCCCCAGGCGAGGCGGACCATCACGCCGCCTCCTTGCGCCACCAGGCGTCGATCATCGCCTCCATGGCCGCGCGCGTCGGTTCGTGCGGCACGGCATCCAGGGCTTCCGCCAGGAAAGCGCGGATTAGGATGGCGCGCGCGTCGGCCTCGGGCACGCCACGGCTGCGGAGATAGAACATTTGCTCGGCGTCGAGCTCGCCCACGGTCGCGCCGTGGCTGCATTTCACGTCGTCGGCGAAAATCTCGAGCTCGGGCTTGGTGTCGATCTCGGCGTCCGGCGAAAGCAAAAGCGCCTGGCTCATCTGGTAGCCGTCGGTCTTCTGCGCGCCACGCGCGACCTCGATGCGGCCCTGAAAGACGCCGCGCGAGCGGCCCGTAAGCACGTGCTTCACCGTCTGGCGCGAGGCGCATTCCGGCGCGTTGTGCCGTACGACCGTGGTGGCGTCGGCGTGCTGCACGCCGGAAAGGAGTTGCGCCGCCGACAGATGCGCCTCTGCGCGCGCCCCCGCAAGGCAGGCGTGGATTTCGGTGCGGACCATCCGGCCGCCGAGCGTCAGCACGAAACTGTCGAGCGTCGCGCCGGCGGCGATGTCGGCCACACCGGTCGCGATGTGGAAAGCCGCGCGGGACTCGTCCTGCACGCGCAAAAGCGTCAGGTGCGCACCCTCGGCGAGCACGATGTCGGCGACCTCGTTGTGCAGATAGGTCCCCTCCCCGGCGTTGCTCAGAATCAGCACCAGCCGCGCGCCCGCGCCGAGGCGGACCACATGGCGCGGATGCACGCCCGTCGCACGGCCGGGGGCGGCGGCGGCGATGGTGGCGATCTGCACCGCGCCCGCCTCATGGCCCGCCGGGATGTCGAGCACCGCGCCGTCCTCGGCCAGCATCGTGTTGAGCGCGATCATGCGCTGCTCGGCGCGATCGGACAGGTCGGCGAGCAGCGGGCGGTCGGCGAACGCGGTGAAGAACGCGGGCGGCGCGGAGAGATCGGGGCGATAGCGGCCGTCGATGAACAAGAGGCGCGATCCTGCCAGGCGCGGGATGCCTTCCGCCACCTGGTGGTCGGCAACCGGCGACAGCGGCTCGTGGAACGCGGCTTCGGCGAGCGGGCGGAGATTGGTGTATTTCCAAGCCTCGTCGCGCCGTCCGGGCAGGCCCAGAGTGCGGAACAATTCGGCGGCGGCGGCGCGCGCGGTCGGATCGCCGGGCAGGCGCGCGCGCAGCCCCTCGTAATGGGCGAGGAAGCCGGCCACGCCCGTGGGTTCGAGCGCGCTCATGCCGCCTCCGCCGCAAGCCCGGCATAGCCCCGCGCCTCCAGCTCGCGCGCGAGCTCGGGCCCGCCCGAGCGGACGATGCGGCCGGCGGCGAGCACATGCACGCGGTGCGGCACGAGATGGTCGAGCAGGCGCTGATGGTGCGTGATGACGAGTGCGGAGAAATCGGGCGAGCGCAGCGCGTTCACCCCGTCGGCGACGATCTTCAGCGCGTCGATGTCGAGCCCGCTGTCGGTTTCGTCCAGGATCGCGAGGCGCGGGCGCAGCAGCGCCATCTGCAACACCTCGTTCCGCTTCTTCTCGCCGCCCGAGAAACCCACGTTGACGTTGCGCTTCAGCATGTCGTCCGGCATGTGCAGGCGCTTGGCTTCGGCGCGGGCCATCTTGAGGAACTGCACCGCGTCCAGTTCCGGCTCGCCACGCGTGCGGCGGATCGCATTGAGCGCCGTGCGCAGGAAGTTGGCGTTGCCTACCCCGGGCAGCTCAACCGGGGCCTGGAACGCCAGGAACACGCCGGCGGCGGCGCGCGCCTCCGGCTCCATCGCCAACAGGTCGCGGCCGTCGAACGTAACGGAACCCTCCGTCACTTCGTAGTCCTCGCGCCCGGCGAGGACATAGCCGAGGGTAGATTTTCCCGAGCCGTTCGGGCCCATCAGCGCGTGGATTTCCCCCGAGGGAACGGCGATGGAGATGCCGCGCAGGATTTCCACGCCGTTGATCCCGGCGTGCAGATTGTCGATGACGAGCGACATCAGCCGACCGACCCCTCCAGGCTGACGGCGAGCAGCTTCTGCGCCTCGACCGCGAATTCCATCGGCAGTTCCTTGAGCACTTCCTTGCAGAAGCCATTGACGATCAGGTTCACCGCGTCTTCCTCGGAAAGCCCGCGCGAGCGGCAGTAGAACAACTGATCGTCGGCGATCTTCGAGGTGGTGGCCTCGTGCTCCACCTTCGCCGCCGGATTGCGGCTCTCGATATAGGGCACCGTGTGCGCGCCGCACTGATCGCCGATCAAGAGCGAATCGCACTGCGTGTAATTGCGGGCACCCGTGGCGCGCGGCGTGATCCGCACCAGGCCCCGGTAGGTGTTGTTGGAGCGCCCGGCGCTGATGCCCTTGGAGATGATGGTGCTACGCGTGTTGCGGCCGATATGGATCATCTTGGTGCCGGTGTCGGCCTGCTGGCGGTTGTTCGTCACCGCGACCGAGTAGAACTCGCCCACGCTGTCGTCGCCCTCCAGCACGCAGGAGGGATATTTCCAGGTGATCGCCGAGCCGGTTTCCACCTGGGTCCAGGAAATCTTCGCCCGCGCGCCCCGGCAGGCGCCGCGCTTGGTGACAAAATTGTAGATGCCGCCCTTTCCTTCCGCGTCGCCCGGATACCAGTTCTGCACCGTGCTGTATTTGATCTGCGCGTCCTGAAGCGCGACCAGCTCCACCACGGCGGCGTGCAACTGGTTCTCGTCACGCATCGGCGCGGTGCAACCTTCGAGGTAGCTCACGTAGCTCCCTTCATCGGCGATGATCAGCGTGCGCTCGAACTGGCCGGTGTTGCGCGCATTGATGCGGAAATAGGTGGAGAGCTCCATCGGGCAGCGCACGCCCTTCGGGATGTAGACGAAGCTGCCGTCGGTGAAGACCGCGCTGTTCAGCGCGGCGAAGAAATTGTCGGCCACGGGGACCACGCTGCCGAGATACTTGCGCACGAGGTCGGGGTAATCCCGCACCGCCTCGCTGATCGGGCAGAAGATGACGCCCGCCTTGGCCAGCGTGGCACGGAAGGTGGTGGCGACCGAGACGCTGTCGAACACCGCATCGACCGCGATCCCCGGCGCGGCGGAAATCTCCGCCCCCGCACCCTCAACGCCCGCCAGGATGGCGCGCTCCTTCAGCGGGATGCCGAGCTTCTCGTAGGTGGCGAGCAGCTCGGGATCGACCTCATCGAGTGACTTCGGCCCGGGCTTCTTCTTGGGCGCGGCGTAGTAGTGGATATCCTGATAGTCGATCGGCGGATGCCACACCTTGGCCCAGTGCGGCTCCTCCATCTCCTTCCAGGCGGCATACGCCTTCAGCCGCCATTCAAGCAGCCAGGCGGGCTCGCCCTTGCGGTCGGAAATCAGGCGGATCGTGTCCTCGGAGAGGCCCTTCGGGGCCATCTCCATCTCGATGTCGGTCTCGAAGCCCCATTTGTACCCGGACTGGGTGACGGACTGGACGGTCTCGAGCGTTTCGGTGACGGCGGGCATTCGGGAACGCTCCGTTTATTCGGCGAGCGGCGCGGGAAAGGGCAGCGGGAAGCGGAAGCCGCGCGGCACCGAAGCCTCGTCCATGTCGGCGACCGTGATGCAGGCGAGCGCCTGCTGGATCGCCTCGTTCACCGGGTCCCAGCGCCCGCGCACCGGGCAGAGGCGCTCGGCCTCGCAATTGCCGACCGCGCCATCGACGCAGGCGGTGAGCGCGATCGGTCCCTCGATGGCGGCGATCACCTCGGCCACGCCGATCGCGCCGAGCGAGCGGGCCAGCCGGTAGCCGCCGCGCGCGCCGCGCTGGGAGAGCACGAGCCCGGCGGCGGCGAGCGCCTTCAGCACCTTGGCGACCGTCGGTTCGGGGATACCCGTGGCGGCGGCGATGCCGGGCGAGGTCTGCACCCCCTGCCCGCGCGCCAGCCGCACGAGCACGACCACGGCATAATCGGTCAGCTTCGACAGCCTCAGCACGAGCCGCTCCGGGTGCGTCGGGGTAAGCGGACCCATATGGTCCGGATTGAGGGCAGATGGAATAGCCGCCTTGGCGCGTCAAGGGGTTGGTGGGCTGACCGAACGCCGCGGGCGGGCGCGAGGACGTGGCCGCGAGCTTCCGCGACCGGAAGGAGGACGGGGACGTCGCCGGGCTCTGGGTAATCGGCGATTACCTGCCCGGCTGAGGCATCAAGCGACCGTCTCCTCCGGCGGGAAGTTGAACTCGATGCTGATCCCATCCGGGTCCTGGAAGAAGAGCTGCGTCATGTTGAGGCGGGGCAGCACGCGCTCCTGATACTCGATCTCGTTGGCGCGCAGCCGCTCTTTCATGAGCTGGAGGTTCTCGGCCGAGAAGGCGATGTGATCGAGCCGGCCGGTTTCCGGCGTGCCCTCGATCGGCGCGTTCTCGGGCCGGTGGCCGACGAGGTGCACGACCGGCATCCCGCCGCAGTAGAGCCAGTAGCCGGGGAAGCCGAGCGGCGGGCGGTCGCCTGACGTGAGGCCGACAATGTCCTCGTAGAAGCGGCGGGTCGCTTCCAGGTCTTTCACCAGGATCGTGTAGTGGTTGAGCGCGACGGCGGGCATTGCGGGTGACTCCTTCACACGTCCAGGCGGAACGTTTCTCCGTCCCGCACGATACGCCCGGCGGTGGCGCCCGCGAAGTGGGTGCCGAGCACGAGCACCGGCTTGCCGGCGAGCTGCTCGTACATGCGGCGCCTCGTCGCGTGCGCCTGCTCGCCGTCCCAGTCGGCCGTCGATGACCATTCGGGATGCGCGATCTGGCAGGGATGGTGCAGGAAGTCCCCGGTGATCAGCGCCTCCTCCCCGCGCGAGGAAATCCGCACGCTGACATGGCCCGGGGTGTGGCCGAAGGTCGGCAGCAGGCTGATCTCCTCGCCGATGCGGTGATCGGTTTCGACGAGATCAACGAGCCCCGCCTCGTACACCGGCAGCACGGAATCGGCGAGGATCAGGCGCATGTCCTCGCGCGTGCGGTCATTCGTCCAGTGCTCGAACTCCTTGCGGCCCATTAGGTAGCGCGCCTGCGGGAAGGTGGGCACCCAGCGCCCGTCCACCTTCATCGTATTCCAACCCACGTGATCGACATGGAGATGGGTGCAAAGCACGGTGTCGATCGACTCGCGCGGATAACCGGCCTCAGCGAGATCGCGCAGGAACGGGCCCTGGAGATTATTCCAGTGCGGGATGCGGCGGCCTTCTTTGTCGTTGCCGAGGCAGGTGTCAACGACGATCCGCCGCGTGGGCGTTTCCACGATGAAGGCGTGGATACTCATTTTCAGCCGCCCGTTCGCGTCGGCGAAATGCGGCTGGAGCCATTTGATCGGCAGGATCGTCTCCGGGGTGGCCTGCGGCAGCAGGAAGCGGCTGCCGCCCGTCGCCTCCAGCTCCACGAGCTTGGTGATCCGCACATCGCCCACGCGCCAGCTTCGCATCTTGCCGTTCTCCTGCCCTGCCCGAGATTAGCCGCCGGCGCGCCGCGGGCGCTATAGACCGCCCGCCTGGAGGAAGGAGCGACGATGGACCGCCACGACCCGCACGCCGCCGGAACGCCGCGCGAGACAAGGCTCGCCGACTACCGCCCGCCCGCCTACCTCGCCGAAACGGTCGCGCTCGAGTTCGACCTGCACGAAACCGCGACCCGCGTGTGCTCGCGGATTGCGTTCCGGCGCAATCCGGCGGGCGAAGGCGGGCCGCTGTTCCTGAACGGCGCGGGTCAGCCGTTGGAGCGCATTGCGCTGGATGGCGAGGCGCTGGGGTCGAACCGCTACGCGCTCGACGCCGAGGGGCTGACAATTCCCGAGGTGCCCGAGCGGTTCACGCTGCAGCTCGAGACCACGATCAACCCGCAGGCGAACACCGAGTTGTCCGGGCTTTACCTCTCCAATGGCGCGTTCTTCACCCAGTGCGAGGCGGAGGGGTTCCGGCGCATCACCTATTTCCCCGACCGGCCCGACGTGATGGCGCGCTACGCGGTGACGATCACCGCCGACGCCACCGCCTGCCCGGTGATGCTGTCGAACGGCAATCCCGGCGCGGTGGAGGCGCTGGCGGACGGACGGCACCGGGTTGTCTGGACCGACCCGCATCCGAAGCCCTGCTATTTGTTCGCGCTGGTGGCGGGTGACCTTGTTTGCGTGCCGGACCGCTTCCGCACGCGCTCGGGGCGCGAGGTGGCGCTCGGCATCTATGTGCGGCGGGGCGACGAAGGCCGCTGCGCGCACGCCATGCGCTCCCTGAAAACCGCGATGCGCTGGGACGAGGAGGTGTTCGGGCTCGAATACGACCTGGATGTGTTCAACATAGCCGCCGTATCGGACTTCAACATGGGGGCAATGGAGAACAAGGGGCTGAATGTCTTCAACACGCGCTACGTGCTGGCCGATCCGGCGACCGCGACCGATAGCGACTACCAAGCGATCGAGAGCGTGATCGCGCACGAATATTTCCACAACTGGACCGGCAACCGCGTGACATGCCGCGACTGGTTCCAGCTTTCGCTCAAGGAGGGGCTGACCGTCTATCGGGATCAGGAGTTCTCGATGGATCAGGGCTCGCGCGCGGTGAAGCGGATCGGCGACGTGCGCACCCTGCGCGCGGCGCAGTTCCGCGAGGATGCCGGGCCCCTGGCACATCCCGTGCAGCCCGACCGCTATCTGGCGATCGACAATTTCTACACGGCGACGGTTTACAACAAGGGCGCCGAGGTGATCCGTATGATCGCAACCATCATCGGCAAGGCGGCGTTCCGGCGCGGGATGGATCTCTATTTCCAGCGCCACGACAACCAGGCGGTGACGATCGAGGATTTCGTGCGCTGCATGGAGGATGCGTCGGGTGCGGATCTCAGCGCGTTCCGGCTCTGGTATCATCAGGCGGGCACGCCCGAGGTGACGGTGCGCGACGAGTACGACGCGGCGGCGCGGCGCTACACGCTCACGCTCGCCCAGCGCGTGCCGCCGACGCCGGGCCAGCCGGACAAGAAGCCGATGGTGGTCCCGGTCGCGGCCGGGTTGATCGGCGCGAGTGGGACGGAGCTTGCGGCCACCCGCGTGCTGATGCTGACCGAGCCCGAGCAGAGCTTCGCCTTCGAGGGCGTGGCGGAGCCCCCCGTCCCTTCGCTGCTGCGCGCCTTCTCTGCGCCGGTGAAACTGTCGGGGCTCGCGCCCGAGCGGCTGCGGTTCCTCGCCGCGCACGACACCGATCCGTTCGTGCGCTGGGATTCGGGGCAGCAATTCGCGACCGGGCTGCTCTTGGAGATGATCGCGGGCGGACCGGAGACCGCGCCGCCGCCCGCGCTGGTCGAGATGATGGCGGCGGCCTTAGACCGCGCCGACGAGGATCACGCCTTCGCCGCCGTGGCGCTGAGCCTGCCCTCGGAGGCGTTCCTATTCGATCAGATGAAACAGGCCGACGTGGACGGCATTCACCGCGCGCGGCGTGCCGCGGTGATCGCGATCGGGCAGGCGCTGCGCGATCGGTTCCGCGCGACGTACGAGCGGCTGACGGATGCGGGCGACTACCGCATCGACGGCGCCGCGATCGGGCGGCGGGCGCTGCGGAACACCTGCCTTGCCTATCTGGTCGCCGACGACGACGCGGACGGCGTGCGGCGCGCCAAGGCGCAGTTCGATGCGCGTTCCAACATGACCGACGTGCTGGCCGCGCTCGGTGCGCTGTCGATGGTGGACTGCGCCGAGCGGCGCGAAGCCTTCGCTTCGTTCTACGAAGCGTGGAAGCACGATGCACTGGTGCTCGACAAATGGTTCGCCATGCAGGCCACGTCACCGCTGCCGGGAACGGTCGCGGAAGTGCGGGCGCTGATGGCGCATCCCGATTTCGACCTGCGGAACCCCAACCGAGTGCGCGCGCTGGTGGGAAGTTTCGCCGCCGGAAATCAGGTGCGGTTCCACAGCCCTGACGGCGCGGGCTACGCGATCCTGGCCGATACGATCATCCGGCTCGATGCAATGAACCCGCAGGTGGCGGCGCGGATTTCGACGCCGCTCGGCCAGTGGCGGCGCGTCGATCCGGCGCGGCAGGTGCTCATGCGGGCGGAGCTGGAGCGGATACGAGGGACGGCGGGGCTATCGAAGAATACGATGGAGATGGTTTCGCGGGCATTGGGGTAGGGGAAGAAAGCTTCAAACGGAGGGCACAGAGGAGGGCACGGAGGGCCACGGAGAGGACTCCGGCGGTTTCGGATCGTCGCTCTGTGTAGCAGCGCGGCATCAACACCTGGTTATTCGACGCTCGTCGGCCGCTAGCGCCCCAGCAGCGGCTGCAGCACATCCACGACGCCCGTGATCAGGATCTGCACGCCGATGCAGAGCAGCAGGAATGCCGATAGCCGCGTCAGCGTGCGCTCGCCGCTGCGGCCGAGGAAGGAGGCGAGGCGATCGGCGAAGCGGTAGAGGACGAGGATCACCAGCGCCATTGCCGCCGCGGCGGCGGAGGTGCCGGCGAAAAACAAGAGCGCGTTGGCGAACGGCTCCGGGCGGTCCGAGCCGAGCGTGATGGCAACCGAAATCGTGCCCGGGCCGGTGGTGATGGGCAGGGTGAGGGGGAAAAAGGCGATATCCTCGCCGGAAGATCGGGCGGCCTGGTCGCGCTTGCGCGCCTCCCAGTCCTCGGGGGCCTTCAGAAGCTCCCAGGCGAACAGCGCCACCACCACGCCGCCGCCGATCCTGAGTGCGGCGAGCGAGATACCGAAGAAGGCGAGCACGTAAGAGCCGGTCCAAAGGGCGAGCAGCATGACGAGCAGGCTGTTCAGGCCGACGCGGCGGGCGATGCGGACACGCTCGGCGGGTGCGAAGGCGGCGGTCGCCTCGTGGAAGATCAGCGCGCCGGCGACCGGGTTGATGATGGAAAAGAGCGCCGGGAAGCCGAGCAGGAAGGCATTGGCGGCCTGGTTGAGGAACATCGACGAAGGGGCTTCACATGGGGGACACGGAGATGGCACGGAGGTCCACGGAGGGTCTCCGTGGTCCTTCGTGGACCCTCCGTGGTCTCCGTGCGAACCCTGTTCCCATCTCCCCAGGCTTCCAAGAGTTTGCCGGCGGGCGCAAGCTGCGCGGCTCAGGAGGAACCCGCCGATGAAGTTCGGTCTGCGCTACTGCAACACCGGCCGCTACACCGATCCCAAGCAGGCGATCGCGCTGCTGCAGGCCGCCGAGGAGGCGGGTTTCGAATCCGCCTGGACGGTGGAGCACATCGTCGTGCCGGAGGGCTATCAGTCGGCATACCCATATTCGCCCACCGGCAAGATGCCGGGGCGGGAATGGGAGTTTGCGCTGCCCGACGCGCTGACCTGGATGGCGTTCGTCGCGGCGGCAACCACCCGGATCAAGCTCGCCACGGGCGTGATCATCTTGCCCGAGCACAACCCGGTGCTGTGCGCCAAGCAGGTGGCCACGCTCGATCATCTTTCGGGCGGCCGGGTAATCCTAGGCGTCGGCGTGGGATGGCTGAAAGAGGAGTTCGACGCGCTCGGCGTGCCGTTCGAGCCGCGCGGGCGGATGACCGACGAATACATCGCGGCGATGCGCGAGCTGTGGAGTTCGGACAAGCCGACCTTCAGCGGCGAGTTCGTGCGCTTCGAAAAGGCACACATGCGTCCCAAGCCCGCGCAGGGCACAGTGCCGATCGTGATCGGCGGACACACCAAGGCGGCGGCGCGGCGCGCGGGGCGGCTCGGCGACGGGTTCTTCCCGGCGCGCGGCACGACGCCCGAGCTTCTGGAGCTCGTGCGCCAGACCGCGCGCGAATGCGGGCGCGATCCCGGCGCGATCGAGATCACGGTGAGCTGCCCCGAAGATCTGGCGGAGATCCCGGCGCTGGAGCGGATGGGGATTCGCCGCGTCACCGTGCCGGTGATGGCGAATGCCGGTCTGACCAAGCGCATCGCCGGGCCGGAGGACGTGCTGGCGTGGCGGGAGGTGATCGAGAGGTATGCGTAACGTCGTCATTCCGAGGCCCCGCGCGGCAGCGCGCCCCCGCCTGCGCGGGGGCCATACGTCGTATGGGCCTGGCAATGACGGGGAAATCAGGCCGCACGATTTGGTTGAGCGGTTGCAGCTAAGGTAGAATGCCGAGGCCATGAGTGGGACGCACTACGACCTGGAAGCGGATGCGTTCGCGGTGAGCTACCGGCGGCACGAGGAGACGACGATGAGCACGTTGAGAGGCGGCGGGGGACCGCGCATCCGGTATGTGGCGAACGAAGAGGCGCCCTACGAGACCATCACCGTCGACAAGCTGACGCCGATCATCGGCGCGGAGATCGGCGGGGTCGATCTGGCGCGGCCGTCGAACCGGCAGATGGACGAAATCCATCGCGCGCTCGCCGAGAATTTGGTGATCTTCTTCCGCGACCAGCACCTGACGCCCGAGCAGCATCTTTCGTTCGGGCGGCAGTTCGGCGATTTGCACCTCCACCCGGCGGCGCCGCACGCGCCCGGTCATCCCGAGCTGATGATCATCCATGCCGACAAGGACAGTCCGCGCGCTAACGGCGAAGGCTGGCACTCGGATGTTTCGTGCGATCCCGAGCCGCCGATGGGCAGCATCCTCTATATCCGGCAATGCCCGCCGCGCGGCGGCGATACGCTGTTCGCCTCGATGTACGCCGCCTACGAGGCGCTGTCGGAGCGGATGAAAGCGTATCTGGACGGGCTGACCGCGATCCACGACGGCGAGGATGTGTATCGCGGGCTCTATCAGGGGGTAGCCGACAAGCCAAGCTATCCGCGCGCCGAACACCCGGTCATCCGCACGCATCCCGTCACGGGCAAGAAGGCGCTCTACGTGAACCGCGGCTTCACGCGCCGCATCGTCGGGCTGCCGCGCGACGAGAGCGACGCGATCCTCGGCTACCTCTATTCGCTGGCGGAGAATCCGCTGTTTCAGTGCCGCTTCCGTTGGCGGGAGAACTCGGTGGCGTTCTGGGACAACCGCTGCACGCAGCACCGCGCGATGTGGGACTACTGGCCGCACACGCGCTCAGGGCACCGGGTGACGGTAAAGGGGGAGCGGCCGACTTAGGCGTTCTCGGGGTCGCCTTCGCTTTCTGCTCGCCTGGGAAGGCGCGAAGGATGCCGCTGCATCCGCCGCCCCTAGCGCGGGTTGCGCCTGCCACGTTGCCCGTACAGATTGCGCCGCCCTCGGCCGGTCCGGCCAGACGAGCGACAATCACACGGAGACGTTACCAGAGATGATTACACGACGAACGGCGCTTCGGGGCGGCGTGGCCGCGACGCTTGCCGCCGCCGCGTTCGCGCGCGCGCGCGCCGCCACCCCGGGTGTCACCACGACCGAGGTGAAGATCGGCAACACGATGCCGTACAGCGGCCCGGCCTCGGCCTATGCCTCGATCGGCAAGGCGGACGACGCTTATTTCAAGATGGTGAACGAGCAGGGCGGCATCGCCGGGCACAAGATCAATTTCGACTCGCTCGATGACGCCTACAGTCCGCCGAAGACGGTGGAGGACGTGCGCCGCCTGATCGAGCAGGATCAGGTCGACTTCCTGTTCAACACGCTCGGCACGCCGAGCAACTCGGCGATCCAGCGCTACTGCAACCAGCACAAGGTGCCGCAGCTGTTCGTCGCCACCGGCGCCAGCAAGTGGAACGATCCCGAGAAGTTCCCCTGGACCATGGGCTGGCAGCCGAGCTACCGCACCGAGGCGCAGATTTATACCAAGTACCTCATGCAGGAGAAGCCGAGCGCCAAGCTGGCGATTCTTTATCAGAACGACGATTTCGGCAAGGACTACTATATCGGCGTCAAGGACGTGCTCGGCGACAAATTCAACGCCGTCGTGGTCAAAAGCGTCACCTACGAAGTCACGGACCCGACGATCGACAGCCAGGTGACGGAGTGCCAGTCCTCGGGCGCCGATGCGATCCTGGTGGCGGCGACGCCGAAGTTCGCCGCGCAGGCGATCCGTAAGATCCACGACCTCAACTGGAAGCCGGTCTTCTTCATGACCAACGTGTCGATCTCGGTCGGCACCGTGATCAACCCGGCAGGCCCCGAGAACGCCGCCGGCATGATCACAACGCAATACCTCAAGGATCCGACCGACCCGGCGTGGGAGAACGACGCCGGCATGAAAGAGTTCAAGGCGTTCATGGCGAAATACATGCCGGGCGCGGACGTAAAGGACTCCGGCTACATTTACGGCTACTCCGTCACCGCGACGATGAAGCACGTGCTCGATCAGTGCAACGGCGACTTCTCGCGCGAGAACGTGATGAAGCAGGCGGCGAGCATCCAGAACCTCACGCTCGGCACGCTCTTGCCGGGGATCGTCATCAGCACGACGCCGAAGGACTACCGGCCGATCCGAGCGATGCAGCTCGCACGCTGGACCGGCTCGCAATGGCAGTTGTTCGGGGGCGTGATCGAGGGCGTGTAAGGCGCAAGTCCCCCACCTCTCGTCAAATCTCCCACCTCGTCCGAACCCTCTCCGCCCCAAGGGGCGGAGAGGTAGCACTGCTCGCGCCCTTGCGCGCCGGCGGGCCGCGCGGTCACATTCGCCGGCCCGGCGAAGGGCGATGGGAGGTGTCAGATGGTCCTTGGAAGAAGAGAGATGCTGGCGGCCGGCGTGTCCAGCTTGGTGGCGCCGGCAATCATCGGGCGCGCGCGCGCGGCCGGCGTCATCAAGATCGGCAACACCATGCCGTACAGCGGGCCGGCCTCGGCCTATTCCTCGGTCGGCAAGGCCGACGTCGGGTACTTCAAGTGGGTCAACGACCAGGGCGGCGTCGCCGGCCGGCAGATCGACTTCCTTTCCTACGATGACGGCTACAGCCCGCCCAAGACGGTCGAGCAGGTGCGGCGCCTGGTGGAGCAGGACAAGGTCGATTTCCTGTTCCACACGCTCGGCACGCCGACCAACTCGGCGATCGAGCGGTATTGCAACCAGCGGAAGGTGCCGCAGCTTTTCGTCGCCACGGGTGCGGACAAGTGGGGCAACTACAAGGAGTTTCCCTGGACCATCGGCTGGCAGCCGAGCTACCGCACGGAAGCGCAGATCTACACCAAGTACATGCTGAAGGAGAATCCGAAGGCGAAGCTCGCCCTGCTGTATCAGAACGACGATTTCGGCAAGGACTATCCGGTCGGCGTGCGCGACGTGCTCGGCAAGGACTGGGATAAGGTGGTGGCCAAGGCGCTCACCTACGAGGTGACGGACGCCACGGTGGACAGCCAGATCGCGGATTTGCAGAACAGCGGCGCTGATACGCTGCTGGTGGCGGCGACGCCAAAGTTCGCCGCGCAGGCGATCCGCAAGGTGCACGACCTCAACTGGAAGCCGATGTTCTTCATGACCAATGTCGCGATCTCGGTCGGTGCGGTGATGCGCCCGGCGGGGCCGGAGAACGCGATCGGCATGATCAGCACGCTCTACCTGAAGGACCCGGCCGATCCGTCGTGGGACAACGACGAGGGCATGAAGGGCTTCAAGGCGTTCATGGCGAAATACGTGCCGGGCGGCGACATCACCGACGGCGGCTACATCGCGGGCTACGCTGTGAGCCACACGATGTGGAAGGTGCTACAGCAGTGCAACGGCGACTTCTCGCGGGCGAATGTGATGAAGCAGGCGACCAACCTGCACAACCTCGACAACCCGGTGCTGCTGCCGGGGATCAAGATCAACACCAGCCCGACCAACTACCACCCGGTGCGTGCCTTGCAGCCAGCGCGCTGGACCGGCGAGAAGTGGGAGCGGTTCGGCGAGGTGATCGAGGGCGTCGCCACCTAGGCTGACCTGCGGGAAAATATGTACCGGGCGCGCGCCCGCCGGCGCGCGTTCGCTACGGAGATCCCGGCGACCGCGGCGGATTTCGTACCGGGTTCACGCGGCCGCGCGGCGATTTCGTACCGGGTTGCGAGGCATGCCGCTGCGGCGCAAGGGTGCCCCCATGGAGCGCTTCGATGCGGTGGTGATCGGGGCCGGGATGGCCGGGGCGAGCGCGGCGTGGGCGCTCGCCGCCGACCGGCGCGTGGCACTGCTCGAGGCCGAGGCGCAGGCGGGCTATCACACGACCGGCCGGTCGGCCGCGATCTGGGTTCGGAATTACGGGCCTCCCGATGTGCGGGTGCTGACCGCCCTCTCCCGCCCGTTCTTCGAGCAGCCCCCGCCCGGATTTGCCGAGGTGCCGCTGATGCGGCCCCGGGCGGTGCTCCATCTGGCGCCGCCGGGGTCGCTTCCCGCCCTGGAGGCGGCGATCGCGGAAGGTGGCGGCATCCAGGCCATCACGCCCGAAGAGGCGGGGCGGATGGTCCCGGCGTTGCGTGAGGGCTATGCCGCTGGCGCGGCGCTCGAACCCGATTGCTTCGACATGGATGTAGCCGCGCTGCATCAGGGCTTCCTGCGCGGGCTGCGGCGCCAGGGCGGCGTGCTCGGTCTCGGGCAGCGTGCCACGCGCATCGGCCGCTCGGGCGGGCTCTGGCGGGTGGAGACGAGCGCGGGCGGGCTGTTCGCCGCCCCTGTACTGGTGAACGCCGCCGGGGCGTGGGGCGATGTGGTGGCGGCCCTCGCCGGGCTGCGCCCGATCGGCCTCCGCCCTTGCCGGCGCACCGCCGCGATCATCGATCCCGCGCCCTGGGAGGTGGAGCACTGGCCGCTGGTGCTCGGCCCCGACTGGTATGCGCGGCCGGAGGCACGGACCCGTCTGATGGTCTCGCCGGCCGACGAGACGCCGATGCCTCCCCACGACGTGCAGCCCGACGCGTTCGACATCGCGCTCGGGATCGACCGGATGCAGCAGGCGCTGGCGATCGAGGTGCGGCGCGTCGAGCGAAGCTGGGCGGGGCTTCGCACCTTCACCGCGGACGGCAGCCTTGCCTTCGGCTGGGATGCAGATGCGGCGGGCTTTTTCTGGTGCGTCGGCCAGGGCGGCTACGGCATCCAAACCTCGCCCGCCGCCGGCCGGTTCGTCGCCGATCTGATCGCCGGGCGCGATCCGGGGGAGGCAGGCGCGATCGTCGAGGCGGTGCGGCCGGGGCGGTTCCGGCCCTAACGCGCCGTCCGGCGAGACGCCCGCTGGGCCATCGCCAGCACGGCGCCGCGGCAGAGGGCGAGGTCGGGGGCGCCGGTGCGCTTGCACGCGAGCTCGGCCGTGGATAGCGCCCCCGCCTGCGCCATCAGCGCGGCGGCGGGCCAGAGCGCGAGCGCGCGGGCGAAGGCGCCGATGCGGCGGAAGAACACCGGCGGGCGGGCCGCCTTCGCCGCCTCCGCGGCCGACAGGCCCCGGTCCATCTCCAGCCGCGCCCGGTGCAGGCGCTGCACATGCATCAGCGCCGCCCGCAGCACGCCGACCGGCGTTGCCCCCTCGGCCAGCGCGAGTTCGAGCGCGCGGTCGGCCAGCACCACCTCGCCCGAGGTGGCGGCGAACAGGGCATCATCGAGCGACAACCCGGCGAGGTCGCCCACGCATTCGGTGGCGGCGGCGAGGTCCGCCCGCCCGCCGGGGCCGAGATAGAGGGCGAGCTTCGCCAACTCCTGGCGCGTGGCGGCGCGATCCGCCCCGAGATGGGCGGCGAGCCAGGCGAGCGCCTCGGTATCGGCGCCGACGCCCTCGGCCGCCAGCGTCTCGCGGATCGTGTCGGCAATGGCGCGGGGCTCGTCGGGGTAGCAGCCGATCGCCGCCCCGTCGGGCGCCGCCTCCACGAGCTTCCGCAGCGCGGAGCGCGCATTGAGGCTGCCGGCCTCTATGATCACCAGCGCCGGGGCGGCGCTTTCCAAGACCGCGCGCACCGCCTCGCGAGTGGCGTCGTTGTCGGCCGCCTCGCGCAGCCGGACGACGCGGCGGCCGCCGGTGAGCGGCAGGGAGCCCGCCTCGCCGAGCAGATTGCCCGCCTCGTCGCGGTCGAGCTCGGCGACGCGGAACGGATCATCGGGCGCACCCGCCACCGCCCGGGTCAGCGCCGCAGCATGCTCGCGGATCATGCCCACATCGTCGCCATAGAGCAGCACGACACGGGCGTTGCCGGGATCGCGCAGGAAGGAAGGCAGGCGGCGGGCGTCGATCTTCATGGGGCACGGTAGAACACGTGGCGGCGGGCGGATTTCGACCGCTCCGAAATTCGCCGGGGCGCGCCTGCATTCGATCCGCAGCCGGGAAACCCGAAGGTCGCCAGGGCGTCTGGATCACTCACGCGCAGAACGCCCTGTCGCTTAGCCCGACGGCTCGCCACGAGCGGAACGATGGTATTCGCGGTTCGGCATCATGTCCATTGCAGACGCCATGCGATTGGAAAGATTGAAGAACGCCACCGTCTCCGCGAGGTCGAAAATATCCGCCTCGCTCAGCCCCGCGCGGCGCAGCGCATCGCGGTCGGCGTCCTCGATCAGCCAGGGCGTGGTGGTCATCTTCCAGGCGAAGTCGAGCATGGCGCGCCGGCGCGGATCGAGTTCGGCGACGCGGTAATTCAGCGCCATCATCTCGCCGAGTTCGGGATCGCCCGAGAGCTGCCGGACCGCCGCACCGTGCGCGACGAGGCAGTAATAGCAGCGATTGGCGGAGGAAACGACGACAGCGACCATCTCCCGCTCCAGCTTCGAGAGGCCGGAGTCCGAGAGCATGATCTCGTTGTACATCCGCATAAAGTTCCGCAGCCGCTCTGGCCGGAGCGAATAGGCGCTGTAGACGTTCGGCACGAAGCCGAGCTTATCGACGCACTTGCGCCAGAGCGCGCGCAAATCCTCGTCGAGCGTTTCCGGGTCGGGCACGCCGAGTTTGGAGATGTGGGAAGGCTGGGGCATTGGCGTTCGTCCTTCCGGACGTCATGCAAGGGCTTGGCCTGGGCACCCACGACTTGCTTGGCCACGGGCGGCACAGGCTTGGGTAGCCGGGCCAAGCCCGGTCATGACGGTGATTATCTGATCAATCCGGTCAGTGGGCTGGACGGATCGGCGCCCATCCGCCGCGGCATCCGCCCGGCAAGGTAGGAAAGCCGTCCGGCCTCGACCGCGAGTTTCATGGCGCGTGCCATCCTGACCGGATCCTTGGCGTGCGCGATCGCCGAGTTGAGCAGCACCGCATCGCAGCCGAGCTCCATCGCGATCGCCGCGTCCGAGGCCTGGCCCACCCCGGCATCGACCAGGAACGGCACCTTCACCAGCTCGCGCAGGATCGAGATCATCGCCGGGTTCTGGATGCCCAAGCCGGAGCCGATCGGCGCGCCGAGCGGCATGATCGCGACGCACCCCATGTCCTGCAATTTGACCGCGGAAACCGGGTCGTCGGCGCAATAGACCATCACCTCGAACCCGTCCTTGATCAGCGCCTCGGCGGCTTCGAGCGTTGCCGGCATGTCGGGATAAAGCGTCGGCGGCGGGCCGAGGACTTCAAGCTTGACCAAGTTCCACCCGCCCGCCTCGCGGGCGAGGCGGAGCGTGCGGACCGCATCCTGCGCGGTATGACAGCCCGCGGTGTTCGGAAGGTAGGTGTACCTTTTCGGGTCCACGTAATCCTGAAGCATCGGCGCCTTCGGGTCGGACAGGTTCACCCGGCGCACCGCGACCGTCACGATCTCCGCGCCGCTCGCCTCGATGGCGGCGGCGGTTTCCACATAGTCCTTGTATTTGCCGGTGCCGACGATCAGGCGCGAGCGGAAGCGGCGGCCGGCGACGGTCCAGCCGTCGTCCTCGATGATCGTGGTTCCGTCCATCTCAGCCTCCGCCGATGAAGTGCACGATTTCGAGCGCGTCGCCGCTGCCGAGCCAGACTTCGGCGTAGCGCGAGCGCGGGACGATCTCCATGTTGCGCTCCACGGCCACCTTGCGGGTCTCGAAGCCAAGCTCGGTCAGCAGGCCGGCGACGGTCAGCGGCCCATCGAAGCTGCGGGCCTCGCCGTTCAGCGTCAGAAGGATCCGACTGCTCATGGTGCCAATATCCGCCCTCCGGGCGCGTGCGACAAGGAAGCGGCGCCGCATGGCACCCCGCACGGCACGGCGGCGATCCGGGGCATGATCGCGTTCCGGCCTGCACCTGGTCGCCTGCCTGAAGGTCTTCGGGTGTATGCCGTAGGCGATGTGCATGGCTGCCTGGATCGGCTCCGCGCGCTGCACGGTCGGATCACGGAGGATCTGGCCGAGCGGCCGACGCGCGAGGCGATCCTCGTGCATCTCGGCGACTATGTGGACCGCGGGCCGGACAGCGCCGGCGTGCTCGCGCACCTGATGGCCGGAACCGCGCCGCAGGGCATCACCGCCACGGTGAACCTGCTCGGCAATCACGAGGCGATGATGCTGGATGCGCTCGAGCGGCGCGACGAGACCTCGGTCGACCTGTGGCTTCGCAACGGCGCGTTCGCAACCCTGGCGAGCTTCGGGCTGGAGCAGGCGATCGAGCCGGCGCGTTGGGCGGCACGGCTTTCGCCCGAGCCCGTCACGTTCCTTCGCGGGCTTGCGCCGATGCATCGCATCGGCCCCTATGTCTTTGTCCATGCGGGCATCCGCCCCGGTGTCGGTCTGGAAGCGCAGTCGCGCGAGGACGTGATCTGGATCCGCGATCCGTTCCTCTCCCATGCCGCGCCGTTGGAGGCGGTGGTGGTGCATGGACATACACCCGCCCACGCGCCGGTCGTGCGCCCCAACCGCATCGGTATCGACACCGGGGCGGTGATGGGCGGCACGCTGACATGCGCGGTGCTGGAACAGGATCGGGTCGGGTTCCTTTCGGCATGAGCTCAGCTCTCGCTTGATGCACGGCAGCGCGAGTTGCTAGGCGATCCCCCATGACCCCTGGCAAGCCGGCCCTGGCGCCGGTCCCCGACCTCGCGTCCGCGGTGCGGCGCCTGGCGAAAGCTGCTGCCCTGGTGATCGGGGACGTGATGCTGGACCGCTATGTCTATGGCTCGGTCTCGCGCGTGAGCCCCGAGGCGCCGGTGCCGATCCTGCGCGAGGACCGGGAGATCGCCATCCCGGGTGGCGCGGGCAACGTGGTGCGGAATCTGACCGCGTTGGGCGCCGCGACCGCCTTCATTTCGGTGGTCGGCGACGACCAGGCGGGATCAGACCTGACGGGGCTGATCGGCGGGCAGCCCAATGTCGAGCCCTGGCTGCTGGTCGAGGGCGGACGCACGACCACGGTCAAGACCCGCTACATCGCCGCCGGCCAGCATCTGTTCCGCGCCGACCGCGAGCAGACCCATTCGGTGGATGCGCGCCTCGCCGATCGCATCCTGCGGATCGCCCGCGATTCGGTCGCGGCGACCAGCGTGACGGTGCTGTCGGACTTCGGCAAAGGCCTGTTCGCCGACGGCTTGCCCGAGCAGCTCGTGGCGACGGTGAAGGCAGCCGGGCGGCGCGTGGTGGTGGACGCCAAGGGGCCGAACTACGCCCCGTTCGCGGGGGCGGACGTGATCATGCCGAACCGCGCCGAACTCGCCGCAGCGACCGGGATTGGAACCGGCGACGAGGCGGGCATCGTCGCCGCCGCCACCGCTCTGCGCCAGCGGCACGGCTTTGGCGCGGTGCTGACCACCCGCGGCGTGGATGGGATGGTGCTCGTGAATGATGCGGGCGTGCTGCACATCCCGGCCGAGGCGGCCGAGGTATACGATGTCTCGGGCGCGGGCGACACGGCGGTCGCCATGCTCGCCTGCGCGCTCGCCGCCGGGCTCGATCTGCCGCTGGCGGCGCGGCTGGCGAACCTTGCCGCGGGAATCGCCGTGGGCAAGGCGGGCACGGCGGTCGTGCGCGAGCGCGACTTGCTCGCCGCGCTCAGCCCGCAACGGGCCGTGCTGCGGAAGGTGGTCGATCAGGACGAGGCCGAGGAACAAGTCACGCGCTGGCGCCAGCGGGGCTGGCGGGTCGGCTTCACCTTCGGCGCCTTCGACGGCCTGACGCCGGGCGATGTGCATCTGCTGGAGCAGGCGCGGCTTGCCTGCGACCGGCTGGTGGTCGGCCTGAACAGCGATCCTGGCGCGCGCAAGGCACGCGGACAGCCGCACCCCGAGCAGCAGACAGCGGCGCGGGCGGCGGTGGTGGCGAGCGTGCCGGCGGTCGATCTGGTGTGCGTGTTCGAGGACGAGAGCCCCGAGGCGCTGGTGCGTGGGCTGCGCCCGGATGTGCTGGTATGCGGCGCCTATCCGGCCGAGGCCGTACTGGCCGATCTGGTGCATGGCTGGGGCGGCCAGGTGATCGAGGTCGAGCGCGCTGCGGCGCCCGCCGCACCCGTGGTCAGGCTGAAGCCGTAGCGAGCAGCGCGCGGCCTGCCGCGAGCAGGGCGGCGGCGAGGAGCCCCGCTATTAGGTCGTCCAGCATCACCCCCGTTGCGCCGCCGCGCCGGTCGGCCCAGCCGACCGGGCCGGGCTTGGCGATGTCGAACAGGCGGAACAGCAGGAAGGCGGCGAGCACGCCAGGCCCTCCCGCGCCGCCCACGAGGCCGAGCAAGGCGAGAAACTGGCCCGCCACCTCGTCGATCACCACCCAGCCTGGATCGGCTTCGGCCTCGGGCAGCCGGGACAGGGACCAGAAGCCGAACAGGATCGCAATCGCGATTGCCGCGCCGAGCAAGGTTGGGCTTTGGCGCAGCAGCACCCAGCCGACGATGACCGCGGCAGCCGATGCCGCCGTGCCGGGCGCCCGCGGCACATGGCCGAGGCCGCCCGCCGCGGCGATCAGCCGGGCGGCGCCCATGGGGCGCGTTGGCTGCCGGCCAGAAAAGAGTTCCCCCTCCCCTTGCGGCAGGCGGGCTAAGCCCGCCGCACGTTCCAGAACATCACGAACCCGTCCAGGATTCCCGTGATGTCCTTCTGGTGGGCGGTGGCGCCGAACACCTGGCCGAGCGGGACATAGGGCACGTCCTCAAGCGCCTGGAGCTGCAAATCGACCGCGAGCTTCCGGCGCGCCGCATCGTCCGGCGCATCAATCCATTGCTGGCGCAACGCCTCGATCTTGGGCGCCGTCGGCCAGCCGAACAGCGCCTGCTTGCCGTTGCCGCGCAGGAAGGCGTGACCGACCGGATTGGACTGGTCGAGCCCGGACCAGAAGGTGCAGAAGGCGCTCCAGTAACCGGGGCTGCCGGGCGGATCCTGCTTGGTGCGGCGCTGCACCAGCGTCCCCCAGTCCATCGCCTGATAATCGACGTTGAAGCCGCACTTCTTCAGCATGTCGGCGGCGACATCGCCCTCAGCCTTCAGGATCGGGAAGTCGGTCGGAACCATAAGGACCACCTTCTCGCCCTTGTATCCGGCCTCCTCCAGCGCCTTCTTGACGGCAGGGTAGTCGCGCGGCCCGCGGAAAACATCGAGCCCGGCATCGGACGCATCGGGAGTCTTGGGCGTGAACACGCCGGTAGGCGTGTAGGACATTTTGGGATCGTCGCCTGCCACCGCCTGCACCACGTCGATCTGCGCCGTCCCCTTGAGCAGCGCACGGCGGATCGCTGGGTTGTCGAACGGCGGATAGAGCTCGTTCAGCCGCATACAGGCCATCAGCCCGGTCGGATCGATCACCTCGGCGCGTAGGAAGTCCGACGCCGCCAGGATCGGCAGCATGTCGTTGGTGGGGTCTTCCCACCAATCGACCTCCTTGCTTTGCAGCGCGGCGAGCTTGGTGGAGGCATCGGGGATGACATGCCATTCGACGCGGTCGAAGTTGACGATCTTCGGCCCCGAGGTCCACGCGGGCGCGCCGCCCTCGCGCGGCTTGTAGGCCGGATTGCGCTCATAGACCGCGCGCGAGCCAACAACCCGCTCGTCGGCCTTCCACCTGAACGGCCCCGAGCCGACCATCTCCGTGATCTGCTTAAACGCATCGGTGTTCGCCAGCCTCTCTGGCATCATCGCGCACATGTTGCTGCCGGCGTGGCCGAGCGCGTCGGGCAGCATCGGAAACGGCTTCTTCAGGCGAAACTGGATCGTGCGGTCGTCGGGAGCGGAGAGCTCGTCCGTATAGGCGATCAAGGTCTGGCCGAAGGCATCGCGCTTGCCCCAACGCTGGATGGAGGCCACGCAATCGCGGGCCAACACCTTCTCCCCGTCGTGCCAGAGAAGCCCGTCGCGCAGAGTGAGCTTCCAGAGCTTGCCGTCGTCCTCGACCGTGTGGCCCGCGACCATTTGCGGCTGCGCGGCATAGTTCGCGTCGATCCCATAAAGCGTGTCGAAGATCAGGTAGCCGTGATTGCGGGTGACGTAGGCGGTGGTCCAGATCGGGTCGAGTATCGTGACATCGGATTGGGGCACGAAGCGCAGCACCCGCGCGCTTTCCGCCCGCGCGAGGCGGGGTGCGGCCAGTGGCGCGGCGAGCGCGGCGGCGGTGCCGGCGATGAAGGTGCGTCGCTTCATGGTCGTGGCCTTTCGCGGGAAGCCCAAGCGCCGCTAGATGGCAGGCATGGAAGCAGGGTTGCAAGCGGCAGGGGGCGTGGTAGGCGGACGCCATGCGGGGCTGATCGCGCTCGCGGCGCAGTTCCTGCGCTTCGGCATGGTCGGGCTTGCCGGGTTCGGCGTCGATACCGGGATCGTCTATGCGCTTCGCCACCCGATCGGGCTGATCGCCGCCGGGATGGCGTCCTATGTGGCCGCGGCGACCGTCACCTGGGCGCTCAACCGCGCCTGGACGTTTCGGGGACGGGGCAGCGGCCCGGCGCACCGGCAATGGGCGCTGTTCCTGATCGCCAACCTGGCCGGCTTCGTGCTCAACCGCGGCGCCTATGTGCTGCTGGTGAGCTTCGTTCCCCTCTGCGCCGCGCAGCCGGTGCTGGCGACCTTCAGCGGCGCGCTGGCCGGCATGGGGGTGAATTTCGGGCTGTCCAGAACGGTTGTGTTCCGTTGAGTTGACCCTGGCTGACCGCGCGGCTACATCGCGCGCCTCGCACCTGCCCAGGTGGCGGAATTGGTAGACGCGCAGGTTTCAGGTACCTGTGGCCGCAAGGTCGTGGAAGTTCGAGTCTTCTCCTGGGCACCAATCCGCACTCCCCGATGAGCACCACGCAATTCCTGCCGGACGGCGCCTCCTTGCGCCTCTATCGCGACGACCTGCCGGACGGGCTCGCGCTCGGCGCGGTGGTGGCGGTGGACACCGAGACGATGGGGCTGGATTTCAGGCGCGACCGGCTGTGCCTCGTGCAGCTGTCGGCGGGCGACGGCACGGCGCATCTGGTGCAGCTCCGCCCCCCCTCGCTCGGCGGGCTCGGCTACGCCTGTCCCAACCTGCGCCGGTTGCTGGCCGATCCGAAGGTGGTGAAACTGATGCACTTCGCCCGCTTCGACGTGGCGATGCTCCAGCTTCATCTCGACATCACCGTCGCGCCGGTACGCTGCACGAAGATCGCCGCCAAGCTGACCCGTACCTTCACCGACCGGCACGGGCTGCGCGATCTTTGCAAGGAGCTGCTCGGCATCGAGCTTAGCAAGCAGCAGCAGACCTCGGACTGGGGGGCGCCGGAATTAGGGGCCGAGCAGCTCGCCTACGCCGCGAGCGACGTGCTGCACCTCCATGCGCTCTGGGCCAAGCTGCAGGCGCTGCTGGAGCGGGAGGGGCGGCTCGCGCTGGCCGAAGAGTGCTTCGCCTTCCTGCCCACCCGCGCGCGGCTCGATGTCCTCGGGTTCGACGATCCCGACATTTTCGCCCATTAGGGCTGCCAACTTGGCATGATTATTGTCTTGTTGCGGTGCAGCAGTTGACCCGGCACGCCCCGATAACCTAAGCGTCCGACTCTGACGGCGTAGCAACGGGGGACATGACAGCCGCGATCGCCACCGCACGGGCGGATCTCGACGTCGCGCGTGCCGTGCTCGCCACCGAGGCGTCGGGGCTACGAGCGCTCGCGGCGGGGCTGGACGAGGCGTTCACCCAAGCGGTCGAGACGCTGGTCCGCGTCACCGGGCGGGTGGTGGTCTCTGGGATGGGCAAATCGGGCCACGTGGCCCGGAAGATTGCCGCCACCCTCGCCTCGACCGGCACGCCTGCCCTGTTCGTCCACCCCGCCGAGGCCTCGCACGGCGACCTCGGCATGATCGTCGCCGGGGACGCGCTGCTGGCGCTGTCCAATTCCGGCGAGACGCCGGAGCTGGCCGATCTGGTCCGCCATGCGCGCCGGTTCGCGCTGCCGCTGGTCGCCGTCACCGGCGACGCCCGGTCGGCTCTGGCTCGCGCGGCCGATGTGGTGCTGCTGCTGCCGGCCGCCGCCGAGGCCTGCCCCATGGGGCTCGCGCCGACCACGAGCACGGTCATGCAGATGGCGCTCGGCGACGCGCTGGCGGTTGCCTTGCTGACCAGGCGCGGCTTCACCGCCGCTGATTTCCGCCGCTTCCATCCCGGCGGCCGCCTCGGCGCCCGGCTGCGCCGGGTGCGCGAGCTGATGCACGCGGGCGAGGAGATGCCGCTCGCACCGCCAGATCTGCCGATGGATGCGGCGCTGCTGCGGATGACCGAGAAGCGGTTCGGCTGCCTCGGCGTCACCGACGCGGCGGGGCGGCTGGCGGGGATCATCACCGACGGCGATCTGCGCCGGCACATGGGCCCGGAGCTTCTTGCCCGGCGGGTGGACGAGATCATGACGCGCGATCCGCAGACGATCGCGCCCGACGCGCTGGCCGCCGAGGCGCTGCACGCCATGAACGCACGCAAGCGTCCGATCACTGCGCTCTTCGTCGTGGACCCCGCAGGTCGGCCGGTGGGCATCCTGCACATCCACGACCTGCTGCGGGCGGGTGTGGCATGAGCGGCGCCGTCCGCACCCCGCGCCGGCGCGAAGGCCGGCTGCTCGACACGATCCAGCGGTCGCGCGTTCCCTCCCCGGGGAGGATTGCGCGGCGGCGCTGGACCCTCACCCTCACCAAGCTGCTGCTGCCCGCAGTCGCGCTGGCGCTGCTTGGGAGCCTCGCCCTGTGGCCGGAGTTCCGGCAAGAGGCGGAGCAGGCAAACAAAGCCGCGAAACTGCTGGGCGAGGTGCATGGCGACACCGTTTTCGATGCACGCTACCGCAGCGTCGATCAGCAGGGGCGGCCGTTCACCATCACCGCCGCGCGGGCACGCCGGCTGAACGACGATCAGGTGGACTTGGTCCAGCCCAAGGGCGACATCACGCTACAAGACGGCACGTGGCTCATGCTGCAATCGGCGGCGGGCACCTATCGCCAGCACGCCGACACGCTCGATCTGACGCAGGGGGTGACGCTCTACCGCGACGACGGCACGACGATGGTGACGAAAAGCGCCACGGTGGACCTGAAGTCAGGCGCCGCCGCCGGCACTGAGCCGGTGCACGCAACGGGACCGTTCGGCACCCTCGACGCGCAGGGCGGGTTCACCGCCGTCGACAGCGGGCAGCAGATTTTCTTCGCCGGCCCCGCCAGCGTGCGGCTGAACGCGGTCCAGGCGCCGCCGCAATGACGGGGCGAGCGAGACGGCCGGCGGCGCTCGCGGGCGTCCTCGCGCTGGCCGCCCTGGGATCGGCGCGGGCGCAGGGCATCGATCTCGCGCATGGCGGGCCGGTGCAGGTCACGGCGAAGGGGGGGATCGAGTGGCTGCAACAGCAGCACGAGGTGATCGCGAGCGGCGGTGCCACCGCGGTGCGCCAGGACGTCACCGTTAGCGCCGACAAGCTGATCGCCTACTACCGGAAGAAACCGGGGACCGAAGCGGCCCCTGATACCGGCGAGACCAGGCCGCCGAGGGCAGCCCCCGCCGGCACGGCCGCGGGCCAGGTCCCGGGCGAGGATAACGGCGACAATGAGGTTTACCGCCTGGTCGCCGAGGGCAACGTGGTGATCTCGACGCCGACCGATCGCGCGGTCGGCGACCGGGCGGTGTACGACATGGACCAGGCGGTGCTTGTGCTGACCGGGCACGACCTGCGGCTCACCACGCCGAACGAGGTGCTGACCGCGCGCGACGACGTGGAATACTGGTCGGCCAAACACATGGCGGTGGCACGCGGCGATGCGGTGGTAGTGACGAAGGACAGCCGCCGGATCGCCGCCGACGTGCTGGTGGCCTACACGGTGCCGGACGATCAGGCGCACCCGACGCCGGTGGCTACCCAGCCCGCGCAGGGCAGCGGGGATACGCTCGAGAACAGCGGCAAGCTCGAGAAGGTCGAGGCGTTCGGCCACGTAACGGTCAGCACGCCGACCGAGGTCGTGACCGGGGATCGCGGCGTCTATGTGCCGGAGACGGGGATCGCGCTCCTGCTCGACAAGGTGCGGATCACGCGGGGCGACAATCAGCTCGAAGGGGCGGAAGCGGAAGTGAACCTAAAGACCGGGATCGCGCGGCTGATTGGCAACAAGGGCGCGCGTGTGGCGGGGCTGATCGTCCCGGAAAGCGCCAACCAGGACGCCGGCGCACCGCCCGGTGCGGCGCCTGCCAAGGCGCAACCCACGCCCAAGGCGAAGCCATGAGCACGACGCGGGCAAGCGCGATCGGGCTGCGCGTGCTGGCGGGCAGCGGCGGTCTGGGCGCGAACGGGATCGGCAAAACCTACAATCGCCGCCCGGTGGTGCGGAACGTCTCCGTCACCCTCCGGCGCGGCGAGGCGGTGGGCCTCCTTGGGCCGAACGGGGCCGGCAAGACCACGACCTTTTACATGATCGTCGGCCTGGTGCGGCCCGACACGGGCGCCATCACGCTCGACGGGGCGGATATCACGCGGCTGCCGATGTACCGGCGCGCGCGCCTCGGGGTCGGCTACCTGCCGCAGGAGGCGAGCGTGTTCCGCGGCCTGAACGTGGAGCAGAACGTGATGGCGGCGCTCGAGGTGGTGGAGTCCGATCGCTACCGGCGCGACCAGATGCTGGACGAGCTGCTGGCCGAATTCGGCATCAGCCATCTCCGCCGCACGCCCGCGCTCGCCTTGTCGGGCGGCGAGCGCCGGCGTGTGGAGATCGCTCGCGCGCTCGCCACCCAGCCGGCCTACATCCTGCTCGACGAGCCGCTGGCCGGCATCGACCCGATCGCGGTGGGCGAGATCCGCGACCTCGTCTCCCACCTCAAGGATCGCGGGATCGGCGTGCTGATCACCGACCACAATGTGCGCGAGACGCTGGAGATCATCGACCGCGCCTACATCATGCACGACGGCCAGGTGCTGATGGAGGGACGGCCCGACGAGGTGGTTGCGCACGAGGGCGTGCGGCGCGTTTATCTCGGCGAGCGGTTCAGCCTTTGACCGTCCTCGCGCGTTCGCTTGACCCATACCGGGCCGTACCCGGCGATGGCGGAGTAGCATCGGACCGGCAATGTCCCTAGCCCCGCGCCTCGATCTGCGGCAGAGCCAGTCCCTCGTCATGACGCCGCAACTGCGGCAGGCGATCAAGCTGCTGCAGTACACGAACGTGGAAGTCGCGGCGTTCGTCGAGCAGGAACTGGAGCGGAACCCGCTGCTCGAGCGCGACGAGCGAAGCGATGAGCCCGACCCTGAGCGGGCCGCCCCCGATCAGCTCGCCGTGCCGGCCGCGCGCGAACCGGACGCCGCTGAAACGGCGCGCGCGGACAGCTTGCCGGCGGAATCGGCCGCGCCGCTCGACGGTGATTTCTCCAACACCTACGACCCCGGCACCTCGTCGGACGGCGCGCGATTCGATCGCGGCGGCGGAGGATGGGGCTTCGAGGAGGACGAACGCGGCGTCGAAGACCTGCCCGGCGGGCGCCCGCCACTGCGGGAGTATCTCGGCGAGCAGCTCCGGCTGACCTTTCCCGATCACGGCGACCGTATGATCGGGGCGCACCTGATTGCGCTCCTGTGCCCGGCGGGCCGCCTGACCGCGGCCCCTGCCGACATTGCCGATGCCCTCAAGGTACCGCTCGAGCGGGTGGAAGCCGTGCGCGAACGCATGATGCGCTTCGATCCGCCGGGCCTGTTCGCGCGCGATTTGAGGGAGTGCCTGGCTGCGCAGCTCGCCGATCGCAACCGGCTCGATCCGGCGATGCAGGCACTGCTCGACAATCTGGATTTGCTGGCGCGGCGGGACCTGCGGCGGCTGATGGCAGTCTGCGGCGTGGACTCCGAGGATCTTGCCGACATGATCGGCGAGATCAAGGCGCTCGATCCGAAGCCCGCCGCGACCTGGGAGGCCGAGCCCGCGCGCGCGATCGTACCGGATGTTTTGATGCGCCCCTCGGCCGAGGGCGGGTGGTTGTTGGAGGTGAACCCCGACACGCTGCCGCGCGTGCTGGTCAACCAGCGTTTCTACGCGACGGTGGCGCCGGGCGCGGCGAAGGAGACCCGCGGATTCCTCGCCGAGCACCTCGCCAGCGCCAACTGGCTGGTCAAGTCGCTGCAACAGCGCACACAGACGATCCTGAAGGTCTCGGCCGAGATCGTGCGCCAGCAGGACGGGTTCCTGCGGCATGGGGTGGCACACCTGAAACCGCTGATCCTGCGCGATATCGCCGAGGCTGTCGATCTGCACGAGAGCACCGTCAGCCGGGTAACGGCGAACAAATATATCGCCACCCCGCGCGGCATGTTCGAGCTCAAATACTTCTTCACCACCGCGATCGCCCGCACCGACGGCGGCGCGCAGAGCGCCGAGGCGGTGCGGCACCGCATCAAGGCATTGATACACACCGAGGATCCCGATCACGTTCTCTCCGATGAGGCGATCGTCGAGGCCCTGCGGGCGGAGGGCGTGGACATTGCCCGCCGGACCGTGGCCAAATACCGCGAAGCGCTGCGGATCCCCAACTCGACGCAGCGCAAGCGGGAGAAGGCCGTTCCGGCCTGAGGCGCCGCCGCCCCGGGCCGGGAGCGCATGAGCGTCTCGGGAGGGCCAGGATGGACATCAAGGTATCCGGCAAGCAGGTCGAGCTTTCGGACGCGCTCAGGACCCGGGTGGCGGAGAGCCTTGAGGGGATCGCGCGGAAATATTTCGACCGCGCGCTGGAGGCGCAGGTGACGTTCAGCCGCGCCCGCAGCTTCTTCACCTGCGACATCAACCTGCACGCCGGCCGCGGCCTGATACTGCGCGGGGAAGGCGAGGCCGCCGACGCGCCGACGGCCTTCGACGACGCCGCCGAGCATATCGCCAAACGGCTGCGCCGCTACCGGCGGCGGGTCAGCGACCATGCCCGCGATCTCGCCCACCGCGAGCGCCCGGAGATGGCCCGCCAGTATGTGCTGCAGCAGCCGGCGGAGGTGGACCACGAGAACGGCGACGAGGCGGCGCGAATCAATTGCTTCGCCACCGTCATCGCCGAGCAGCCGGCGGAGATCAGCCGGCTGACGGTGGGCGAAGCGGTGATGCGCCTCGACCTTGCCGATCAAGCGGTGCTGATGTTCCGCAACAGCGCCAGCGGGGAACTCAATGTCGTGTACCGCCGCGGCGACGGGAACGTGGGCTGGATCGACCCCGGGGAGCGGCGCGGCTGATCAGGCGCAGGGGGCCAGGCCCACAAGCCCGGCGATGATCCTCGAGTGGCAGCCTCCGCGGTGTGTTCTGGTCCACCGCCTGCTGATCACGCGGGGGAGCGCCGCAGCTCCATGATGTAAGTGCAGTTGCCTTCGAAATTGCGTCCGCCCATGAAGCTGATCTGTCCCTGGAAGCGGTCGCCAACGAACTGCCCGTAGACCCAGGTGGTGCCGTAGACCATTTGCAGTTCCCCATCCGGGGCGATGCGGCCGCGGAACCCCAGCCACCGCACGCGATGGTCATGCACCAGGAAATCTCTCACCGGCCGGTTCTGAACACATACACCGCCGCCGGTATCGAGCACGAAAGCGGTGCCGCTGTAGGCGCCGTTGAGATCGGCCGCCGGCGGCGGGGGCGGCGGCCCGGGGGGGCGGTTCAGGACGAGGGGTGCGCCGAACGGGTTACTGACGGCCACGACTGGCGGCGCGGTGCCCTGGTAAATGGCGGTGCATCCTGCGAGCGCCGATCCGGCAACGGCGGCGAGGACACCGCAAGCTCGGTTCGTTGTCATTCTGCCACTTCCCTCATGGCTGTGCGGTCCCGAATATGTGACCTTATTCCGCCCCGCGCCGTCGAGGCGGTTCGGCGGCGTGAGCCGGCCCGGCGCACGTGCCGGGTTCGCGCCGAACCGGCGGTGACGAATGTCACGACCGGCGCCGATGCCGCCAGCAGGGAGGGAGTGCCTGCCGATGAGCCCCGTATTCCGAACCGCAGCATCGCTGTTGGCCGTCGCGGCCCTGATCGGCGCCGCCGGCGCCGCCCGCGGCATGCCGAGCTGCACCGGGCAGTTCTCCGCCACCCCACTGCAGGCGCTGCCCCATCCTGCGGTGGTTGCGGTCGACCTGCGAGACAATTCGCGGCGCAATGTCTCGCTCGGAGAGGCTTTCACCAATGGCCTGAGCCAGGCCGGCCTCAAGGTCACGGGCGCACCGAATGTACGCATCCGGCTGCGTTGGCAGGCCGTCGGACAAGGCGGCAGCGCCGGTTCGACCGTCGGGCTCGGGCGATCGGACAATTCGGGCTTCTCCTCATGGAGCAGCGCGCCGGTTTCCGGGCTCCAGGGCGGGAGGTCGGCGGCGCTTCCCGACTTCCCCTCCGCCGGCTTGTTTTCGCGTCAGCGCGGCACGACACCCACCGTGCTGCTGATCATGAACGCGCAGGCGCGTGGAGCAGATGGCACCGTGTACTGGGTCGCCTCCCTGCAATGCACGCCGCAGGGCGGCGACAATACCCAGCTTGCTTTCGACCTCGGGCAACTGCTTGGCCGGGCGCTCGGCAAACGGGTGGACAACCAGCCGATGTAGGCCCGTATTCGTCTAGCTAGAGGCGCTCGCTCAGCCGGATGGCGGCCCGGCAGCCCGCCTTGATGGCGGCGCGGAGCAGCGGATAGCCGGGCGCGCGTTCCGCCCCATGGGCGAGGCCGATGTCGCGATGCTCCAGTTCCTCGGCGCGGAATGCCTCGATCATCGCGCGCAGCTCCGCCTCGTCCTCCGGCAGGCGCGCGGCTTGGCCCGCGTAATGCGCGTCGATCGCCTCCTCGACCGCGACCGTGCAGGCCATCGCGGCCCGTTCGCCCAGCGCCGCCGTGGCCGCACCGAGCGCGAAGCCGGCCAGATGCCATACCGGCAAAAGCGCCGTCGGGCGCACACGGCGGCGGGCGATCAGTTCCTCGAAGGCGCGCAGGTGCCGCTCCTCCTGGGCCTTCATCTGGCGAATTGCCGCGGCGCCGGCACGCCGCCCCAGCACCGCGAGCTGGCCCTCGTAGATGCGGCGGGCGCCATATTCGCCGGCATGATCGACGCGGATCATGCGCGCGATCCGTTCCTGCGGTGGCGGATCACCCGGCAGGTACTGGTCTATCTTAGTCATCGCCTGCTCCCCCGGCTGCACGCGAGATAGACGGCGAGCGCAAGGAATACGACGACGGACCAGATCAGGTTCATCGCCGCGATCGAGACTGGCAGGCCGGGCACCAAGTAGCTCGGCGCGTCGCACGGCTTGGCCGGACGGAGCGGCATGGCAGCGAGCCGCTCGGCGATCGAACCTGTGCCGAGCGGCGGCGCGGCGCACTCTGGCAGCGGGCTCTTCCAAAGCCCCAGCTCCACGCCGACATGCACCGCCCCCAGCGCGGTGCTGGCAAGCAGGACGATCAGGCCTATGCCGAGTGCCCATCGCCCGGCACGCGGCGGCAGCGACGCGGCGATCAACCCGACGACGATCACGGCGCGCCAGGGCCAGCGTTCGACCAAGCAAAGCGCGCACGGCACGAGGCCGATCCAGTATTGCGAAGCGAGCGCCCCGCCGAGCGCCAGCGCACCGGCGAGCGCCAGGATCAGGGCGGCCGTGCGCGTTTGCAGCAGCGTCATGGCGCCGGTCCATGCGCCGCTTCCGCACGGCGGGCAACCCGCTTAGGCTTACGCGCGGCAATTCCACTGGCGGGGGCGGCCCCGTCGCCGGAGCGCCGCAGGGATGAGGGGCGGGTCGCGGTCCAGCATCTCGACGCCCAGGCGGCGGGCGGGCGGGCTGTTGCTGGCGCCGGTGCCCGGCGCAGAACCTGCCCGGTTCCTGAGACGCCGCCGCCCCGCTTCCGCGGGCGGCGCGACGTGCCTAGGCTGGACCTAGTCAGGCAGGCGAGGAGCAACGGACATGACGCGCATCCTGTGGGGCCGATCGACCTCCAGCAACGTGATGAAGGTGATCTGGCTGCTCGAGGAGCTGAAGCTTCCCTATGAGCGACGTGATGTCGGCGGCCCGTTCGGCAAGACTGACACGCCGGAATACCGCGCGATGAACCCCACGGGGCTCGTGCCGACCTTGCAGGAGGACGATTTCACGCTCTGGGAGAGCAACGCGATCCTGCGCTACATTTGCACGGCCCACGCCGGGAACACGCCCTGGTTTCCGTGGGATGCCAAGGCCCGCGGCAGCATCGACCGCTGGATGGACGCCCAGCAGACCGTGATGAATCGGCCGCAGGGCGTGATCTTCCTCGGCCTCGTACGCACCCCGCCGGAAAAGCGCGATCAGGCGGCGATCAAAGCGGCAATCGGCGAGGCGGCGCGGGCGTACGGCTATATCGGCGCCGAGCTCGCCCGCCATCCGTTCATCTGCGGCGATGCGCCGACGCTCGCCGACATCTGCTGGGGCGTGCATGTGCATCGCTGGTTCACCATGGAGTTCGACCGGCCGGAGGTGCCCAACCTGCGCGCCTGGTACGACCGCCTGCTCTCCCGGCCGGTGTACCGCGAGCACATCGCCCGTCCGCTGGTGTGAGCCTCAGCCGCGGAGCGGCACCCGCGCACGCAGCAGGAAGGGCGCGTCCGGCTCCGGCTGATAAAACAGGCAGATGCTATTGACGATGCGCTCGAGGCGGATCGCCGGGGCGAAATGCGCCGCGGCGGCATCGGCGATCCGGGCACGCTCCTCGGCCGCGAGCCGCCGTGTGAGCGTGATGTGGAAGCGCCAAGCGGCGAACACGTACGGATAACCGAAGCGGAGCAGCATCGCTTCCTGCGCCGCCGACAGCCCGGCGCGGCGGCGACGCGCGAGTTCGGCCTCATCGGGTGGGGCGCGGAAGCGGTCGAGCGCCGTCACGCTGAGATCGGCCAAGGCCTGCAAGCTCGTGGACGGCGCGGTTTCGCGCAGCGCGAGGAAGCCGCCGAGGCTGGCGACGACCAGCGGGGGCAGTGCGAACGGAGCAACCCCCGCCGCCAACGCGTGAGCTTCGGTGAGCACATCCTCCCAGGTGGCGCCGGGGCGCAGCCGCATCGGCGGCTTCAGAGTCGCGTGCAAGCCATAATGGCGCGGCGCCTCGGTGATCCCGGCGATCCCCGCCACGGCAGGCTGCGCGCACGCGGCCCCGGTTTCGGCGTCGCGGCCGAGCCAGGAAGCGCCGAGCGAAGCCAGCGGATCGTCCGGCTCGGGTGCATAGAACGCCGCCACCCGCCCCCGCGACGACATAGTCATGCGATACGTTCCGCGGCACGCCAAGTTGCAAGCGCAACCGGCACCTTCTCGCGCACCCGCACACGGACGAGATCGGCGCGCAAGCCTGCTTGCAGCGAGCCGCGATCGGCGAGACCGGCGATCCGAGCGGGAGCGGCGGAAATCATGGCGACCGCTCGCGGCAGCGCCACGCCGAAGCGCACGGCGGCAAACGCCGCCTCCATCAGGCTGGTCGGGACATAGTCCGAGGCGAGCGCATCGACGAGCCCGGCCTCCATCATCGCGCGAGCGGAGACATTGCCCGAATGCGAGCCGCCCCGCACCACGTTGGGCGCCCCCGCAATCACCCCCATGCCGGCGCGCTTGGCTGCCTCGGCTGCTTCCATCGAGACGGGGAACTCGCTCACCCGGATGCCGTCGGCGGCGTTCTCCGCCACCTCCTCGGCGGTGCGATCGTCGTGACTAGCCAGCGCGACATCGCTGCCGGCGAGGCGGCGGAGGACGAAGCGGCGATTCGCCTCCCGCAACCGTTCGCGATTGGCTTGCAGCTCGACGATCTTGGCGTCGAGTTCCGCATCGGTGGAGCCGATGCTGCGCCGCATGGCGCGGTAGTATTCGACATTGGCGTACTGCCCCACACCCGGCGTGTGGTCCATCAGGCTGACCAGCCGCACAAGCGGATGATCGGCAACAGAGTCGAACAGCGCCGGCATGTCGTCGGCGGGCACCTCGCAGCGCAGATGCAGAAAATGCTCCGCGCGCAGCAGTCCGGCCGCGCCGAGCGCCTCGATATCCGCCACGCCCTCGCGGAAGGTGCGGATGCGGTCCCTCTCGAAGCCGAGATCACCGAGGCAGAGCGCATCGAGCACTGTGGTCACGCCGGCGGCGGCGCATTGCTGGTCGTGCGCCACCAGCGCCGAGGAAGAGGGCCAGCGCGCATTGCTGCGCGGCTGCACCTGCCGCTCCAGATTGTCGGTGTGCAGATCGACGATGCCGGGGATCAGGTAGTCGCCTTCGAGATCGAGCGCGCCCTTGACGTGCGAAGGCCCGGGCTGAATGTCGGCGATCGCGTCTCCGCGCAGGAGAATGGTTCCGTGCAAGACCTCGTCCGGCAAGACGAGCGCCGCGTTAGTAAGAATCGTCTCTTTGATCATGCGGCGTCCTGCAAGGGCTCCATCGCAAACAGCCGGTCGGCGACCGCAGCGCGCACCTCCTCGTCGTGGAAGATGCCGACGATGGCGGCGCCGTCTTGCTTCGCCTCCCGGATGAGGTCGATCACGACGCGCCGGTTCGCCGCATCCAAGGATGCGGTGGGTTCGTCGAGCAGCAGGACCGGCCGGCGCGCAATGAAGCCGCGCGCCAGGTTCACCCGCTGCTGCTCGCCGCCCGAGAAGGTGGCCGGCGGCAACAGGTGTAGCCGGCGCGGGATGTTGAGCCGCGCCAGCAGAGCCTCGGCGCGCACGCGCGCCGCGTCCTCATCCATCCCGTGCGCGACGGCGGCCTCGGCCACCAGATCGCGCGCGCCGACGCGCGGCACGACGCGCAGGAACTGGCTGACATAGCCGATCGTCTCGCGGCGGATTTCCAGGATCGTGCGCTCATCGGCGACGGCGAGGTCGGTCATGGTGCCGCGATGGCGCACCAGGATGCGGCCGCCGTCGAGGCGGTAGGTGCCGTGGAGCGCGCGCATCAGGGTGGATTTGCCGACGCCCGAAGGACCGGAGAGCACCACGCATTCGCCGGCGCGGACTTCGAGGCGCAAGCCGTCCAGCACCGGGATCCGCACGCCGCCGCGGAGATGGAGGGTGAAGCTTTTGGCCAGTCCGCTGGCCGCAATCATCGTGTCGCTCATTGCAGCACCGAGCTGACCAGGAGCTGCGTATAGGGATGCTGCGGATCGTCCAGCACCTGATCCGTTAGCCCGTGCTCCACCACCCGCCCGCCCTGCATGACGATCAGCCGCTCGGCCAGCAGGCGCGCGACGCCGAGATCGTGCGTGACCAGCACCACCGCGATGCCGAGCCGGGAGACGAGCTTGCGGATCAAATCAAGCAGCCGCGCCTGCACCGAGACATCGAGGCCCCCCGTCGGTTCGTCCATGAAGACGAGGCGCGGATGCGTGACGAGCACGCGGGCGATTTGCAGGCGCTGCAACATGCCGCCCGAGAAGGTGCGCGGCAGGTCGTCGATGCGCGCGGGGTCGATCTCGACGCGCTCCAGCCATTCCGCGGCGGCGGCGCGGATATTGCCATAGTGCCGCGCGCCCTGAGCCATCAGCCGCTCGCCGATATTGCCGCCGGCGCTGACCGCCATGCGAAGGCTCGCCTTGGCATCCTGCTGCACGAAACCCCAGTCGGAGCGGTGCAGCCGGCGCAGCTCGGGCTCGGCCATCGCGTGCACGTCGGCCAGATGCCCCGCCTCGTCGCGGTACCAGACCGCGCCCGCATCGGGGCGCAGCCGGCCCAGCAGCACGTTGAGCAGGGTCGTCTTGCCCGAACCGGACTCGCCCACCACCGCCAGCACCTCGCCCGGCCAGAGATCAACCGAGACGCCGCGCAGCGCCGGGATTGGGCCGAAGGCGAAGGACAGCTCGCGGGCGGAAAGCAGCGTGGCGCTCACGCTGCCGCGCGCCGCCCGGCGCAGTAATCGGTGTCGGAGCAAACAAACATCCGCCCGCCGCGGTCGTCGGTGACGACTTCATCGAGATAGCTGTCGGTCGCGCCGCACAGGATGCACGCCTGCGGCGCGCGGGCGGGACGGAACGGATGATCGTCGAAGTCGAGCGAGCGCACCTCGGTATAGGGCGGCACGGCGTAGATGCGCTTCTCGCGCCCGGCGCCGAACAACTGCAGCGCGGCCATGCGGTGCATCTTCGGGTTGTCGAAGGCGGGGATCGGGCTCGGCGACATCAGGTAGCGCCCGTTCACCATCACCGGATAATCGTAGCTGATGGCCACCTGCCCGAGCCGGGCGATGTCCTCGTAAAGGCGCACGTGCATGACGCCGTACTCGGCGAGCGCGTGCATCCGCCGCGTCTCGGCGCGCGAGGGCACGAGGCGCCACAGCGGCTCCGGCTGCGGCACCTGATAGACGAGGATCTGGTCCTCCCGCAGCTTGGTTTCCGGGATGCGGTGGCGAGTCTGGATCACGGTCGCCTCGGCGGTGCGCGTGGTGGTGCGGACGCCGGCGGTGCGGGCGAAGAAGCGGCGGATCGAGACGGCGTTGGTGGTGTCGTCCGCGCCCTGGTCGATCACCTTGAGCACGTCGGCGGGACCGAGCACCGAGGCGGTGATTTGAATGCCGCCTGTGCCCCAGCCATAGGGCATCGGCATCTCACGCGAGCCGAACGGCACCTGGTGGCCGGGGATCGCCACCGCTTTCAAGAGCGCGCGGCGGATCATTCGTTTCGTCTGTTCGTCGAGATAGGCAAAGTTGTAGCCGTTCATTTCGCGGGCTCCGTCTTGCGGGAGTCCCCCACCTCGCCCCAACCCTCTCCGCTCCCGGCGGTGGCGAGGGAGCTCGCGGCAGCCGCGCGCATCCGGCGCACCGCTTCGAGCTCGCTCTGGAAATCGACGTAGTGCGGCAGCTTCAAATGCTCGACGAAGCCGGTCGCTTCCACGTTGTCCGAATGATAGAGGACGAATTCGACATCCTGCGCCGGAGCGCCGGTTTCCTCGCCGAGCTCCGCGGCGCGCAGCGCGCGATCGACCAGCGCCATCGCCATCGCCTTGCGTTCGGAATGGCCGAAAGCCAGGCCGTAGCCGCGCGTGAACTGCGGCGGGACGGTCTTCGAGCCCTTGAACTGGTTGACCATCTGGCACTCGGTGAGCGTCAGGTCGGCGATGCTGACGGGAAAGCCGAGCTCCGGCGGCACGATTTCCACTTCCACCTCGCCCACGCGAATCTCGCCCGCGAACGGGTGCGTACCGCCATAACCGCGCTGGGTGGAGTAGCCGAGCCCGAGCAAAAAACCCTCGTCGCCGCGCGCCAAGGCCTGCAAGCGCAGCGCGCGGTCGGCGGGAAAGCGCAGCGGCTGGCGGGTGAGGTCAGGCGGGTCCGCAACTTGCGGCTCGTCCGGCTCCAAGAGCCCTTCGCCGCCGAGAAAGGCGTGGACATGCGGCGCCGGCTCGGCATCGGGGCGCGCCTGTTTGGCATCCGGCGGTTCGCTCCCTTCGAGCGCGAAATCGAGCAGCCGGTGGCTGTAGTCGTAGGTCGGCCCGAGCACCTGCCCCCCCGGCAGATCCTTGAAGATCGCCGAGATGCGCCGCGTGATCGCCATGCGCGCGGTTTCCACCGGCTGCGACGCGCCCAAGCGCGGCAGGGTGGTGCGGAAGGCGCGGACGAGGAATGCTGCCTCCACCAGATCGCCCTGCGCTTGCTTGATCGCGAGCGCGGCGAGACCCGGATCGTAGAGCGAGCCCTCAGCCATCACGCGATCCACCGCGCGCCCAAGCTGTTCTTCGATCTGCGCGGTTCCGAGCTCCGGCACTGAACGGTCGCCGCGCCGCGCATCGGCGAGCCAGGTGTGGGCGGCGTCGATCGCGCGCTCGCCGCCCTTGACCGCGACATAGGCCATCAGAGCGCCTCCACCGCGACGCCGCGCGGCAACGCGGCGAGCGCGGTGCCGGCGCAGAGGACGAGGTCGATGCCGCGCGGAAAGCGCGCGCGGTTGGCCGCCCAGTGTTCGGCAAAGTCGGACGGCACTCCGTCGACGGCGAGCACGACGGCGCCGTCGATCCCCGGCCCGCGCAGCCGGAAGCGCTGACCGGCGCCGAGGCGGGCGACCTGAAGGATCAATGTGGCGCCTTCCTCGGGCGCTTCGTGCGTGCCGGCGTTGAGCGCGCCGAGATCTGGCATGGCGGTCGCGAACAGGAACGAGGCCTCAGCGGGAGGGACGAAGCGGGCGCCGCAGTGGAACGCAAGCCAATCGCGCGCGGCCTTCGCGTCGTCGGGCACGCAAAGCGGGGCGTCCTGGTCGATCAGCGTGAGCAGCACCGCGGCAGCCGCCGGGCCGAGCGGGGCGGGGGGCGACAGCCCCTCCCCGGCCGCGTGCCGCGTCCCCGGCCTCGCCATCGCATCCAGCACGGCGCGGAAGCAGGATTGGGCGCCCAGAACGGGATCGGCGAAGCCCGCGCGGTCGGTCATCAGCGCATGGTCCGCATGGTGAAAAACTGCACGCGCGTCGCCGCCGCCTTGGCCGCAACCGTCTCGCGCGCTTGCTGCTGCGCCGCTGCGAAGGAAGCGATGACGGGTTCCAGCGTGGCGCGCCAGCGTTCGTCCTGCATCAGCGCGTCCGCCGCCGCCGCCAGTTCCGCATGGCGCGGCGCGCGCCCGGCGACATAGGCGTGGCCCACGATGCCGTTCTCGGTCTGCACCGCGCAGCGGGTGACGGTCATCTCGCCCAGGTTGAACGGCCCGCCCCCGCCGCCAATGCGCCCGCGCACCATCACCATGCCGACCTCCGGGCCGCGCAGCACCGTCCAGACCGGCCGCGCCTCGGCGGACAGCGCCGCCTCCAGCGCGCCCGCGTCGGCCCGCGCCAGCACCGCCATCCACCGCCGCCGCTCGTCCCGCATCCAGGCGCGTCCCCGAAATACATCTAGATGACTAGACAAGATCGAGAATCCGGTCAATACAGCTGTGCCCGAAAGCGGAGGGAGCTGGGTGAATCTCCGATGACAGCGGAAGCGGCCGTGCTGGCGCCGCGCGAGGGTGTGGCGCGGTGGCGGCAGATCGCCAATGCGCTCTCGGCCGAGATCGGCGAGGGCGCCTACAAGCCGGGCAGCAGATTGCCGACCGAGGCGGAGCTTGCCCACCGCTTCGGCGTCAACCGCCACACCGTCCGTCACGCGATGGAGGAGTTATCGCGCGCCGGGCTCGTGCGCGTCGAGCAGGGCCGCGGCGCCTTTGTGCCGGAGGACGTGCTTGATTACGTCGTCGCGCCACGCACCCGCTTCTCCGAGTGGATCAGGCGGCACAACAAGGAACCGTCAGGGCGCATCATCCGCCTCGGCACCGAGCCCGCTTCCCCCGCCGCCGCCGCCGCGCTCGGCGTGTCCGAGGGCGCGCCGCTCGTGGTGCTGCACCGGCTCGGCCTCGCCGACGCTCGCCCGGTCAGCCTCGGCAGCCACCATTTCCCGCCCCGCTTGGCCGGCATCGCCGAGGCGCTGGCCCGCATGCCCAGCATCACCGAGGCGCTGCGCGCGGTCGGCGTGGCCGATTATCTGCGTCAGGTGACGCGCGTCACCGCCGCGCTGCCGACGACGGAGGAAGCGGCGCTTTTGCAAATGCCGCGCTCCCGCCCGGTGCTGGTGACGGAGAACATCAACGTCGATGGCGAGGGCAGGGTGGTGGAGTTCGGCCTCTCCCGCTACCCGACGCCGCGCGTGCAGATCGTCGTGGAGCCATGACCCGTCCCCTAAGCATTACCGGCGCCGAGGCGCTGCTGCCCTCCGGCCTCGCGCCGGCCGACATCGTGCTGGAGGAGGGCATCATCGCCGCACTCGACGGCAGCACGCGCGGGCTGCGGCTCGACGCCCGCGGCCTGCTCGCTTTGCCCGGCATCGTCGATATCCACGGCGACGCGTTCGAGCGGCAGCTGCAGCCGCGCCCCGGCGTGGCATTTCCGCCCGATATCGCGCTGCGCGACACCGAGGCGCAGTTGCTCGCCAACGGCATCACCACCGCCTTCCTCGGCATCACGCTGAGCTGGGAGCCCGGCCTGCGCGGGATCCAGACCTGGCGCGCGGTGCTCCATGCCTTGAGCGAGGGCCGCTGGGCCTGCGATCTGCGCGTCCATTGCCGCTGGGAGGCGTTCAACCTCGATGCGCTGGAGACGGCGATCGCGGACATACGCGCGGGCCGGGTGCACCTGCTCGCCTTCAACGATCACACGCCCGCAATCGTCCGCCGCCTCGACGATCCGGCGACGGCGGTAAAATACTGCGAGCGCGCGGAACTGACGATGGAGGCGTTCCGCGCCGTCGCCGCCGCGATCCCCGACCGCGCCGCCGAGGTTCCGGCCGGGCTCGAGGCGATCGGCGCGGCGGCGCGCGCTTCCGGAATCCCGATCGCGAGCCACGATGACGCGACGCTCGCGGATCGCGATTTCTTCCGTGCGCGCGGCGCCCGCATATGCGAGTTTCCGATGCGCGAGGAGGTCGCCCGCGCCGCCGCCGCCGCCGGCGATTTCGTAGTGATGGGCGCGCCCAACGTGGTGCGCGGCAAGAGCCATCTCGGCTGGGCCTCCGCCGCGCGTCTCGCCGAGGCCGGCATCTGCTCGGTGCTCTGTTCGGACTACTATTACCCCGCCATGCTCCCCGCCGCGCTGAAGCTGGCCGAGGGTCCGCTCGGTTTCGCACGCGCCTGGAACCTGATTTCCGCCGCTCCCGCCCGCGCCGCGGCCCTTTCCGACCGCGGCGAGATCGCCGAGGGAAGGCGCGCCGACCTCGTGCTGGTCGACCCGCATGAGCGCACGGTGGTAGCGACCATCGCCGCGGGTCGGATCGCTTATCTATCCGCGACCGGGGCCAGCCGCCTCAGCTAAGTCCCGCCCGTGAGCCCTGCGTGAACCCTGGTCCGTTGCGCTACCGCGCTCGGTTCACGCCAAGCCCGCCACCCTGCGGCCCCGAAATGACCGGGTGGAGGCATAGATGGCGGGTTTCGATCCGCAATGGCTTGATCTTTCGTGGTATCGGCTCTCCCGCCTTGGCGATCGGCAGCCGCCGGTCCGCATGGCCTCACTGGCGGGGCGCGCCGTCGCCGCCGATCCGATTCACATGATCGGCCCCTACTGCGCCGGCGAGTTCGTCGCCGCGCTCGACGACCAGACGCGGGCCGCCCGCTTCCTGCGCGCAATGACGCCGGAGATGGTGCGGCGGCATTACCGCGAGCTCGACCCCGACGCCTCGATCCTCGTGGTGTGGATGGAAAGCGCGGTAATCTGCGGGCTGGCGGAGACGATTCTGCACCGGCGGCCCCGTGGCATCGAGGCCGAGCTCGGGCTCTGCGTCGCACCGGCCTGGCGTGGGCGCGGCATTGAGGTGCCGCTGCTCGCGCGCGCCGACGAGGAGGCGGCGGCGCGCGGCGCGACGATCTGCCGCATCCTGCTCGGCGAACCGAACTCCGCCGAGGCCGAGGCGGTCCGCCGCCTCGGCGGCATCATCGACTGGGAGCAGCACGCCGGCATCTTCCGCCACCGGCAACAAAGCGAAGCTGCGCTAACCAGAACCGGCGGGGGATAGCCGCCCCCATCGTTACCGGCATCCCGGTTGCGGGCGCTCAGGCAAAGAAGGCGGTGCGGTAACCGACGCGCAGAACACCCGCCGCGCGCTCCCTATCGCGTCTGCACCGCGTAATCCCTTCCAGCCCACTCCCCGCTGCGCCGGCGCCAGGTGAACAGCACGGTTGCGCCGGCCGGCAGTGCTTCGGTCGGCAACTCGCAAACCTCCGTCCCGAGGCCGGTGCCGGCGGTCGGCGTGTCCTGCACCGTCGTCCAACCGTCGGTGCTCCAATGCACCGTTGCGGGCTCGGGGAGGTCGATCCGCAGCGCCCTGCCGGCGGGCATGGTCTCGCTCCGCCAGTCGGGGCGCCAGGGGAGGCAGCGCGGGGTCTGACCCCGGCGCACGTAGCGGGCATGGGTCTGCGGCGGCAGATCGAACACCGCGCCGTCGGCGAGCGAGCGGATCAGCTTCAAATGCTCCGCGTGCGCCCAGACAAGCGGCATGGCCGAACCGCTCGGGCGGCCCGGATAGAGCTCGCGCCCCGGGATCGGCGCGGCGTCCCAAACCTGTTCGGGCAGCAGCCCGCCCTCGCTCGCGCACGCCTCCATGGTGGCGAGCAGGCGCTCGGCCTCGGCGCGGCGCCCGGCGGCTAGTTCGTAATGCGCGCGCTCCCCGGTCAGCAGCGGCCAGGCGCGGCCGATGCCGCAACCGCGAAAGGGCGAACCGTCAGCGCACTCGCCGTAGCCGTCGCCGTTGTAGCGGCGCCAGACCGGCCCGGGCGGCAAATCGGCCTTCAGCAGATGGTCGATCACGACGATCGTGTTGCGGATACGCGGATCGTCGGGCGCGCGCAGGCCGAAGCGGACCAGCGCCAGGGCGTCGGGGCTCACCAGCAGGTCCGCCGGCAGGCGCCCCGAATCGCCCGGACGGTTTCGCACCTCCACATCCTCGAACGGCGCGGCGCGGGCTTCGCTGTCGTAATTCGGCGCGACACGCACATAATAGCCCTCCACGCCGCAATCGCGCGCGAGCTGCGTGCCGCTGACGTAGAGCCAGTCCTCGATCATGGCGTTCCACGCATCGGCGGTGTCGCGCAGCACCCCCGGGGCGGCGCCGTCCTCCACCGCCTCGGCGATCTCGGCCGCCGCCACCAAAGCGGCGATCTCCACTGCGAGCGTGAACGGCGTGTAGCCGGCGTTTTCTTCCCAGCGGTCCTGGCGCGTCACCGGGCCGCGTTGCAGCACAAAGCCCGCCGCCTTGCGGACCATCGGCCAGAAATCCTGCAACTCCGGTCGCGCCAGCGCGCCGGTGCGCCAGGCGAGATCGACCAGCAGGATCGGGAACGCGCATTCGTCGAGCTGCAAGCCGCGCCAATAGGGCGAGCCGTCGAGCCAGCAATTCTGCGGCCAGCTTCCGTCCGCCTCCTGTGTCGCGCGCAGATAGCGCAGCACGCGGCGGGCCTCGTGCGGCGCGCCGCAGGCGAGGAACCCGCCCGCCGTCTCGACAAGGTCGCGCGGCCAGACCAGATGGTAGCCGCCCATGTCGTCGTCGCCCTTGGCGAAGCCCCAGGGGATCGAGAGGCTGGCGATCAGGCCGCCCGGAAAAGTCGGGCTCTCGTGGCAGCGCAGCACGCCCGTGCTGATGCGGTAGGTGTTACGCCCGTTGACGCGGCGGTCGAGCGAACGCAGCCGCGCCTGCCATTCCCGCCAGTCGGCGGCGTATTCCTCCTCAGCCTGTGCGAACGGGCGCTGCAAGCTCGCGCGCACGCGGAACGCCGCCTCGGCCTCGCTGCGCCCGAAACCGAGCGCGAGCCGGGTTGGCATGTCCGGTTCAATCGTGAGCTGCGCGGTCAGCGCCACATTGCCGTCCTCGGCGCGCTCGTAGGCGGCGAGGCGCCCGGTGTTGCGGACGAGCTGCCAGCCGTCGGAGACGCCGGCATATCCGACCGACCGCGCCAGGAAGGCCCGGTCGGACCCGAGGGCGAGCACGGTGCCGTCGCCGCGCGCGAACAGCATGTCCTGCCCTTTGTAGTCGCCGAGCCAGGCGGTGTTGTGCGCCCCGCCATTGACGAGGTGCGGCGCGAGCAGCGCGAACACATCGAGCGGCGACCCCTCCGGCGCAACGCGGATTTCCTGCAGAACCACATCGTGGCGGGGGTCGGCGATGATGCGCTTGATCACCCGGAACCGCCCGTCCTTGTGCGTGTTGGTCAGCGTGAAGGCGGGCACGCCGTCCTCGAGCGTCGCGACCTCGAAGGCGCAGTCGCGCTTCTCCTCGGCGAAGAAGCCGTCCGGCCCGGCGAGCAGCAGGCCGAAATCGCGCGTGCAGGCCTGATCGACGCGCGGGTAGTAGATTTCGTTCAGGATGCCGTGGCTGAGCGTGAACCAGACACGGCTCGCGAACGCGAGGCCGGTGCCGATGCCGCTCTTCGCGCTCGAGGTCCAGCGCGGGGGAATGCCGGGCTTGCCGGGTGCGTCTGTCATGGGGGACCTCGCCGGATCGGACCGGCATCCTAGGCCAGCAGTCGGCCGCACCTCTATTGGCGCGGCGCGCCGGATGGTTCACGCTCGCTTCACGCCAATGCGACCATCCAGACCCGGGCCGCGGCCGGCACCTCGCCGGCGGCGCGCCATGCATCCATGCAGGAGAATGCGACCATGCCGACACCCACCTCCGTCCCGGAAAAGCCCGACGCCGTGGCGATCGGCGACTGGGACCGCTGGGGCCGACTGGTCATGACCTGGGCGACGGGCGTGAACCATCTGGCCGACGGCCAGACCTACCGCCCGCCGCACTCGCTGAGCGACTTGAGGCGGCAGGCCGAGCTCGCCGGCTGTCAGCTCACGATCCCGGCCAAGATCAAGAAGCTGCACGTGATCCAAGAGAACGACGACACGCTGGTGCTGACGCTGCCACCCAAGAGCATGGTCGACGCCTACACCACCTACCTGACGGAACTCGGCTCGCAGGCGGGCGGGGCGGTGTATCCGTTGCCGCCGTTCTACGGCAATTCCTGGGGCGCCAGCTACAAGATGACGACCGCCCAGCTACTCGCCATGCAGGCGGCGCGGGTGGGTGAATACACGATCAATAACTGCCAGTAGCACCGTTCCACCAAGCCTCGTAGCGCGCGCCGCCGGCCGGCAGCCCGGCGCCGCTCAGGCCCTCGCGCAGATGCTCCCAGTCCGCGCGATTGCTGATCGGATACAGATGTAGCAGCCAGCGCGTGATCGCCTCGTCGGTCGGGGTCTCGGCGCTGCACCAGGCGCCGCGCGCCAGCACGATGAACCGCGCGGCATCGGCCCGCGCCTCGGCCGTTCGCCCGAGACGGAAGAGCGCCGCCGCGCGCCATGCAGGCAGCGTCTTGATGGTGTCCATCGCAAGATCGGTCGCACGCAGAGTGCCCTCATAATCGCCCGCCAGGTAGGCGATGCTCACCTCGTAGGCCCAATGCGTCCGACTGGGACGCAGCGCCGGATCGAGCGCCGGCCGCGCGAGCGTCCGCGCCTCGTCCGGGCGGCCGCGGAACGCCTTGAAGAGGGCGACCGCGATCTGCGTCCAGGAATCCTGCGGGTTGAGCTCACAGGCGAGGTCCATGTGCAGGTCGGCCGAATCGAACTGCCCGATCATCGCGTGCGCCCAGCCGAGGCAAAGCTGCGCGCGGGTGTCGATCGGATCGAGCTGCACCGCCCGGCGCGCGAGCTCTAGCGAGCGGCGCGCCGCCTCTTGCGTTCGCATCACGCCGGGATGGACGATGTGCGCCGAGTTGCTCATCTCCGCCAGGCTGCAGTGCGCGGCGGTGAAATGCGGCGCCTCCGCGATGATGCGTTCGAACTCGCGCGCCGCGTGTTCCCACTCCTCGTGCCCGAAGCTGCGGATCTGGCGGCGGCAGCGCAGCCAGCGGTCATAGAGGCTTAGCGAGATGTCGGGCTCCCCCGCGAGGCGCATGATGCGCTCCGCCGACAGGTGGACCTGCAAGACCGAGGCGATCCGCGCGACGATCTGCCGCTGCACGTGGAACCACTGCTCCGGCTTGAGCTCGAATCCCTCGCTCCAGACGAACACGTTGGCGTCGATTTCCTTGAGGATAAGCACGAGGCCGACCGCGTTGTCGCCGTCGCCCGCGATGATGCTGACCTCGTAGCGCGCGCCTAGGTCGGCGAGACCCGAGGGGCCCGCTCCCTCGATCGGCTGGTCGGTGACGTACCACTCGCGGAAGCGCACCAGCGAGGCGATCAGGTTTTGCCGGAACCCCTCGATCAGATGCGGCTTGTCGGCGGCCAGGCCGCGAATATCGACCGGCCCCACCGACAGAAGCGGCTTGCTGCCCCCAGCGCGGGGAGCGGACGGCGCCTGCCGCGGCGGCGGGGGTTCGGGCGCATGGTCGAACACGCCGGACTTGATGTCCGCGACCAGCCGCTGCGTCGCGGCCGACGGCTCCATGCCGTACTCGTCGTCCAGCAGGTCCCAGAGCTGCTTGTAGGCTTTCAGAGCCCCGGCGATGTCGCCCGCCTCGGCTCGGGCCTGCATCAGCGCGCGGCACGCCTCCTCGTGCGTCGGATCGAGGTTGATCGCCGCCTCGGCAAGCCGCATCCGGGCTTCCCGGCCCAGATCCTCGCGGCCGATCCCGGCTTCGAGCGCTCGCATCAACCGCTCTTGCAAACTGTGCCGCTTCGCGAGCAGCCAGCCACGGAACTCAGGATCGACGTCGTCGAGGTCCTGGAGTAGCAAATCCGCGGCGCGCGGCTGATCGAGCAGCAGCGGATGAGCGCGCAGCGCCTCCGCCTCCGCCGTGACGTGGGCGACATCGAGTTCGACGGAGGCCGCATCGAGCGAGACCGCGAGCTTGTCGGTGCGGAACCCCTCGTATCCGGCGGCGGCGAAGGCAGTGCGAATTTCCCGCAGGGTCTGGCGCAGCGATGCGCGCGCCCGCTCCTCGTCCGATTCGCTCCAGAGCAGCCCCACCAGCCGCTCCCGGGTCTCCTGCAAGCCGCCGGAGAGCAGCAGATAGGCAAGCACCGCGCGCGCCTTGCGCCCGAGCCCATGCACGGGAAGGCCGGCGACGGCGAACCGCGCCGGGCCGAGCAGTGCGGCCTGAAGCCGCACCTGGCCGGCCGCGACCGTTGCAACCGAAAGCGAGCTATCCGGCATCGCTGCAGCAGGATGCGAACGATCGGCGCGGCCGCGGCTCGGCATATCTTGACGGTAGGGGCCTTCCGGCCGCTGTGACCATAACGTCCGCTCCTTCCGTCGTGAGCGCGCGGCAAATTACACCCGACCATCACCCCGTGAACAGGCGAAAATCAAGACGCGCCCGGCAGGGCGCGCCTTGGCGAGTTGAGCCGCATTGTCAGGGCCAATCGTTGTCGGGCCGGTTGCGGTCGCCTTGTGCCGGCGCGACGACGAGCGAAGCGATCACCGCCGCGATGAGCGCGGTGAATACAACGAATATGGTGATCCACATGGCATCACCTCGGGGCTGGCTCGGATGCCGCTTGGTTCAGCCGGCGCCGCCGCCGGCATTGGGCTGCGTCCAGGGGTAGGGGTCGGCGGCGACCGCGCGACCTGCCCCGAGGGCAACGCCGAGCAGCATCAGCGCGAGCGCGAAAGACGCGGTGAATTTCCTCATTTCGGCCTCCTCTTCGGTGTCTCCCGGCGGGACGAACATTTCGTCTCGCCTGAGACCGGTGGAGGATGCGGCCGGCAGCGTGAGACCAGAGCTAAATCACCGTGGGGAACGGATTCACGGCAGGAGCGGCGAACCGGGCGGATGGGCAGGCGTGGCACGCTGCTGGCCGGTTCGGAACAATTGGCCCTCGCTTTCATTCGTCATGGCCGGGCTCGGCCTGGCTCGGCCCGGCCATCCGCGTCTTTCGGCACGCGAGTAACGACATGGATGCTCAGCCTTCGCCGCGCATGACTCTCGAAATAAGCCGGCCATGACGGAATCGCTTCCGTCAGTAACTCTCCGGCGCAATCACGTTCTGCGGGCGCGAGCCGAGCAGGGCGGCCCGCATCGTCTCGGCACCCTTCACCCGGATGTCCTCCCACGCCTCGGGCGTGTGGAAGGCGGAGTGCGGTGTGATGACGAGCCGGCCCTCAACCCAGGGCTCGCGCGCGCGATAGGCCCGGATCAGTTCGGGCACGGGATCGGCGGGCGGTTCCACCGGAACCACGTCCAACCCGACGCCGGAGAGATGCCCGCTCTTCAGGGCGGCGGCGAGCGCGTCGATGTCTATGATCGGCCCACGCGCGGTGTTCACCACCACCGCCCCCTTCGGCAGCAGCGCCAACTCCTTCGCGCCGATCATGCCGCGCGTCTCCGGAGTGAGCGGCGCGTGCACCGACAGCGTATCGGTCTGCGCCAGTAGATCCTCGAGGGTGGCGGCGCGCGCAACGCCGATCGCGAGCTCGGCGCCGTTCGGGCGGTAGGGATCGAAGAACACCACCCGGTAGCCGAGCGCCTTGGCGCGCAGCGCCGCCGCGGTGCCGATACGGCCGAGACCGATCACGCCGAAGGTCATCACGCTTGTGCGCCGGATTAGCGGGTCGAATACCGCGCGCCAGGGCGCAGGCGGCTCGCGCCGCTGCCACTCATGGTGCAGAAAGAGCCCGCGCCGCAGCCCGAGCGCCAGCGCGATCGCATGGTCGGCAACCTCGGTCGTGCCGTAATCTGGCACGTTGCAGACCATGATCCCAAGATCGGCCGCCGCCTTGCGATCGATGCCGTCGTAACCCACACCCATCCGCACCACGCAACGCAGCTTCTTGAAGCGCGCGAGCTGGTCGCCCGGCACGCGCTGGCGCAGGATCATCAGCCCGTCCGCTGCCGCGCAGTCGGCGTCCGTCAGCTCCGCGAGCGTGCGGGTGTCGCGCACCACCACGTTCACCTCCGGCCCGAAGATGCGCCGCTCCACGCTGTCATCGGCATAGAGCTTCTCGGGATAGAGCACCGTCAGCGCCATTCGTCTCTCCTGTTCGCTGCGTCCTTCATGCGGCGCGACGGCGCGGACGGCAACCGCCCGAGGTTGCCCGCCCGGGCACGACCGCGCACTCTGGGGGTCCTGCGAGCCTGGAGAACGGAACGAATGAACGGCGCCGAATCGCTCGTCCACACGCTGCTCCGGTGCGGCGTCGATACCTGCTTCACTAATCCCGGCACGTCCGAGATGCATTTCGTTGCCGCGCTTGACCGGATTCCGGGGATGCGCTGCGTGCTCGGCCTGTTCGAGGGGGTGGCGACCGGCGCGGCCGATGGCTATGCGCGCATGGCGGGCAAGCCCGCGGCGACGCTGTTGCATTGCGGCCCCGGCCTCGCCAACGGGCTCGCTAACCTGCACAACGCGCGCCGCGCCCAGACGCCGATCGTCAACATCCCGGGCGACCAGGCGACCTATCACCGCCCGCTCGACGCGCCGCTCACCGCCGATACCGAGGGGTGGGCGCGCGGCGTATCTGGCTGGGTCCGCACCGCCACCTCGGCCGCGCGGGTCGGGCACGATGCCGCCGTCGCGGTTCAGGCGGCGCGCACCGCGCCGGGGCAGATCGCGACCCTGATCCTGCCTTCCGACACCGCCTGGGACGAAGGGGGCGTCGTGGGCGAACCCCTGCCCGTCCCGGAGCGCCCGCACGCCGATCCGCACCTTATCCGCGCCGCCGCCGCCGTGCTGCGCCGACGCGAACCGACCTTGCTGCTGCTCGGCGGCGAGGCCTTGCGCGAGGAATCGCTCGCGCTCGCCCACCGCGTCGCCGCGTCCAGCGGTGCCAAAGTGATGGCGATGGGCTCCAACGCGCGCATGGCCCGCGGACGGGGACGGCTTCCGATCAACCGCATCCCCTATCCGGTCGATATCGCGGTGAAGGCACTTTCCGAGTTCCGCCACGTGATCCTGGTTTCCTGCCGCAAGCCGGTGATCTTCTTCGCCTACCCGAACAAGCCCGGCAGCCCGGTGCGCGACGATGCCGACGTGCACGTGCTCGCCCGCCCGGAGCAAGACCCCTTCGACGCCCTTTCGCGTCTCGCCGACGAACTCGCCGCGCCCCCCGCCGCGATCCCCGATCCCGGCCCGCGTTCCGAGCCCGCGCGCGGGCCGCTGACCTCGGAGAACTTCGCCGCCACGCTGTCGGCGCTGCTGCCCGAGCAGGCGGTGGTTTGCGACGAATCGATCACCTTCGGGCGCGGATTCTTCCCCGCGACTTACGCCGCCGCCCCGCACGACTGGCTGAGCGTCACTGGCGGCGCGATCGGCGGCGGGCCGCCACTGGCGACGGGGGCGGCGATCGGCGCGCCGGGGCGGCGGGTGGTGAACCTGCAAGCCGACGGCTCGGCGATGTACACGATCCAGGCGCTATGGACGCAGGCGCGCGAGAACCTGGATGTCACGACGATCATCTTCTCCAACCGGAAATATCAGATATTGATCGGCGAGCTTGCCAATGTCGGCGCCAATCCCGGCCGCACGGCGCTGGACATGCTCGATCTCGGCAACCCCGATCTCGATTTCACCGCCCTCGCCCGCGGCATGGGCGTGGAGGCCGCGCGCGCCGAGGATTGCGAGAGGTTCGCCGACCTGTTCGCCGCCTCGCTGCGGCGGAAGGGACCGTTCTTGATCGAGCTGGTGGTGTGAGGCGCTGCGTCGTCATTCCCGCGAAAGCGGGAACCCATGAAACGATCGGGCTGCCATAGCCGGGGCACGGTTCCGTAGCCCCAGCTCGGGGAGCTCCGCCTACGGCCGCGTATACCGCGTCGTTGACGTCTCAGGCATGGCGGCCGACGTGATCACCACCGGCTCCGCCGGGCAGAGGCGCGGCACGGGGTCGCCCTTCTGCCACAGCCAGTATTTGTTGTCGGCGGAACCGTTCACCGCAATGACCTTGTGGCTGCCGCGCGCGTCGATCGCGTGGATCGTCACGCGGCTGATCAGCCCGCCCTTCAGCCGGCGCATGTCGTCGACCGCCTCCAGCACCGCATCGGCCACCGCGGCGCCCTTCTTCATGTAGAGCACCACCGCGCGCGCCGTGCCGCAGCGGATCGTCATCTCGCCCGCCCCGGTGCAGGCGCAAGCGCCGTAACGCGCATCGGCGTAGGAGCCGGCGCCGACGATCGGGCTGTCGCCCAATCGGCCGGGATATTTCCACGCCCAGCCCGAGGTGCTGGTGCCGGTGCAGATGTTGCCGCGCGAGTCCTGCGCGAGAAAAACCGTGGTGTCGCGGCCGGTCTCGGGGTCGATCGCGTGGCGGCAGAGATCGGCGAGCGGCGCCTCCGCCCAGCGTGCGCGGTCCGCCGCCGGCACCTCGTGCTCGAACCAGGCCTGCCAGGCGCGGCGGGAATCCTCGGTCAGGTTCTCGGCGGTCTCGGCGCCGATCTCACGCGCGAACCGTGCCGCGCCGTCGCCGACCAGAAGCTCGTGCGGCAGGCGGCGCATCACCTCGCGTGCCACCGACACCGGATGCAGGAACCCCTTGAGCGCGCCGACCGCGCCCGAGCGCAAGGTCGTGCCGTCCATCAGGCAGGCGTCGAGCTCCACCTCGCCGAGCAAATTGGGCCAGCCGCCGCGGCCGACCGTCCGCACGTTCGGATCGGCCTCGATCAGCCGGATGCCAGCCTCGATCGCATCGAGCGCAGGGGCACCTTCGGCCAGCATCCGCGCCGTCGTGGGCGCGCCGACCGTGCCCTCATTGTTGGTGACCAGGATCACGCGGTTTTCCTTCCGTTCCAGGCAAAATCAGTTGCACGCGCCGCCCCCGCCGTGCCACGCTGCGCCGCAACAGGACGGTCCCAGGAAGGCGACAGCCGGCCGCCGCGCGCAAGTCGCGGACGGGATGGCCTCGTCCGCGCGATGCGGAAGGAGTGAGCGCCATGCTGGATCAAGCGGTCGGGACCAAATTCGCCCATGTCAAGCCGGACGACACGCCCTGGCGCGGTACCGGGTTGCGCGACTTCTTTCTCTATCGCGACCTCGGCGTCGCCGACGCGACGGGCGGGCGCGTGATCGCCCAGCTCGTGCGGGCGAACGACCCGCCGGAGCACGGCACCGGCTGGCACCGTCACGTCGCCGAGTTCCATATCGTCTATATGCTGCAGGGCTGGGCCCGGTTCATGTACGAGGACAAGGAGCATCTCGTCAGCGCCGGGGACTGCGTGCACCAGCGGCCGGGCATCACGCACTACCTGTTCGATTATTCGCCCGACATGGAATATCTGGAGATCGTCGCGCCGGCGGATTTCGGCACCGTGGACGTGGACGGCCCTTGCGAGGTGCCGGCGCCGACGCCCTGGCGGTAGGCGCGCCCTCAGAACTCCATCTCGAGCTCGTCGATCTCCTCGGGCTCGCGCAGCGCCGCCTCGGTCCATTCGCGCAGGTCGGGCCATTGCAGTATGCGCGCGGCATAATCGGCGCACACCGCGTCGAGCCGCACGTCGTAGGTGACGAAGCGCGTCACCACCGGCGCGTACATTGCATCCGCAACCGTCAGCCGACGGCCGAACAGATACGGGCCGCCCCAAGTCTGCAGGCACTCGCGCCAGATCGTGACGATCCGGTCGATGTCGGCCTGCGCCTCGGACCAGATGGTGAAGCCCGGGCGGCGCGCGCGCAAGTTCATCGGCAGGGATGAGCGCAGCGCGGAGAAGCCCGCGTGCATCTCGCCCGAGATCGAGCGGCAGCGCGCCCGCGCCGTCCGGTCGGCCGGATAAAGCCCGGCCTGGGGGCGGAGTTCGTGCAAATACTCGGCGATCGCCAGCGTGTCCCACACCTGCCGCCCGTCATGGATGAGGCACGGCACCAGGATCGAGGAGGCCCGCAGCAAGAGCTCGGCGCGGGTGGCGGGATCGTTGGGATCGACCGGCTTCTCCTCGAAGTCGAGGCCGGCGAGACGGGCGAGCAGGAAGCCGCGCAGCGACCAGGATGAGTAGTTCTTGCTGCTGATCAGAAGCGTGGCTTCGGCCACCCTGCACCCCCTTGCCGCACGGGCTCTTTCGATGCTGCATTGCAGTATAGGCCGCCAAGCGCTGCGGTCCAGCGGGAAAGGCAGCTCCGCCGAACCATATGATTTACAACCTTTACCAGACGCAGGCGGACATGCTCGCGGCCTGGCGACCGTTCGCCAGCGGCGCGGCGGGACTGCTGCGGCAGCTCGATTTCGGCGGCCTGACGCCGGCCAGCGTGCATACCGCCCGCGCCGCCTTCGAAATGCTCGCCGCCGCTGGCCTTTCCCACCGCCGCCCGTCCTTCGGGCTGGACATCGTTCGCGTCGGCCCCCGATTCGCCGAGGTGAGCGAGGAGGTGGCGGACGAGACGCCGTTCGGCGCCCTGCTGCATTTCAGGAAACAGCCGGCGGTGCCGCAGCCGCGCGTCTTGGTGGTGGCGCCGATGTCGGGGCACTTCGCCACGCTGCTGCGCGGCACGGTGAAGGTGCTGCTGCCCGACCACGACACCTACATCACCGACTGGAAGAACGCGCGCGACATCCCGCTCTCGGACGGCCGCTTCGGGCTCGACGAGATGATCGCGCACATCATCCGCTTCATCGAACGCATCGGCCCCGGCACGCACGTCATCGCGGTCTGCCAGCCGACCGTGCCAGTGCTCGCGGCCGTCGCGGTGATGGCGGAGGGGGCCAATCCGGCGCAGCCACGCAGCATGACGTTGATGGCCGGCCCGATCGACACGCGCATCAACCCGACCAAGGTGAACGAGCTGGCCCGTTCGCGCCCGATCGCATGGTTCGAGCGGCACCTGATCGCCAAAGTGCCGTGGCGCCATCGCGGCGCCGGGCGCCTTGTCTATCCGGGATTCATGCAGCTCGCGGCCTTCATGTCGATGAACATCGACCGGCATCTGAGCGCGCATTTCGGCCAGTTCCGCAGCCTGATGAGCGGCGATTCCGCCACCGCCGCGACGCACCGGCGCTTCTACGACGAATACAACGCCGTGATGGATCTGCCGGCCGAGTTCTATTTGGAAACGGTCCGCCGCGTGTTCCAGGAGGCCGAGCTGGCGGGCGGTCGTTTCACCTATTACGGCCGCACGGTGCGCCCCGAGGCGATCCGCCGCACCGCGCTGCTGACGGTGGAAGGCGAGCGCGACGACATTTGCGCGATCGGCCAAACGCTCGCCGCGCTCGATCTCTGCGCCGGCATCCGCCCGGCGATGAAGCGCCATCACCTGCAAACCGGGGTCGGCCATTACGGCGTGTTCTCCGGCCGCCGCTGGGCGCAGGAAGTGGCGCCCTTGGTGCGCGAGATGATCGCCATGGCCGAGGTGTGGCACCCGGCCCGAGCGTGACGGGTCGGCTATAACTCCATCGCGGGTCGTCCGCTGATGTTCGGGAAGCGCGATTGCCCTGCATGACGCATTCCTGCCCCGCTATCAGGTTTGTACCGCCTGGCGGGATTTTCAGGCGCGTTTTGTACCGGCTTTCGCGCGGTAGCGCCGAGTTTCGTACCGGGATCGGGCGGCGGAGCGCGGAATTTGTACCGGGTCGCGGGCGACCGAGCCGGGTTTGGTACCGCCTCAGCCCGGCTCGATCCGGATCAGCGCGGGGGGTTCGAGCACCGCGTCGAGCGCGGCGATCCGCTCCAGCGCCGCCCGCATCCCGCTCTCTGGCGTCTCATGGGTGACGAGGACCACCGGCACCGCCTCCCCCGGCGCCCGGCCGCGCTGGAGCATGGATTCCAGCGAGACCCCGAGGTCGCGCAGGATCGCGGTCACGTCGGCGATCACCCCAGGCCGATCGACCACCATCAGGCGGAGATAGTAGCAGCCGACATGGGCCGCGATCGGCACCGAGGGGGCGGCCGAGAGCGCCCCGGAATGGGCGCCCCAGACCGGGGTCGTGCGGCCGCGGGCGAGGTCGATCAGGTCGGCGACGACTGCCGAGGCGGTGGGGCCGGCGCCCGCGCCGCGGCCCTCCAGCATGATCCGCCCGACCGCATCGCCCTCGATGACCACTGCGTTGAACACCCCGTCCACCCGGGCGATCGGGGCCGAAAGCGGGATCATGCAGGGATGCACCCGGGTCTCGATCCCGCCGCCCGGCGCCGCACGGGCGATGCCGAGCAGCTTGATCCGGTAGCCGAGTTCGGCGGCGAAGCCGATGTCGAGTGCGGAGACGCGGCTTATGCCCTCCACGTGCACCGCCTCGAAGGCGACCGGGCGGCCGAAGGCCAGCGCGGCGAGGATGGCGAGCTTGTGGGCGGCGTCGATCCCGTCGATGTCGAAGCTCGGGTCGGCCTCGGCGTAGCCGAGGCGCTGGGCGTCGGCGAGCACGTCGGCGAACTCCCGCCCGTGCTCGGTCATCTGCGTCAGGATATAGTTGCAGGTGCCGTTGAGGATGCCCGAGAGGCCGGTGATGCGGTTGGCGGCCAGCCCCTCGCGCAGCGCTTTGATGACCGGGATGCCGCCTGCGACCGCGGCTTCGAAGGCCAAGGGTGTGCCGGTTTCCTCGGCGAGCGCGGCCAGCTCGGTGCCGTGGACGGCGATCAGGGCCTTGTTGGCGGTGACGACCGGCTTGCGGGCGGCGAGCGCCGATTCGACCAGCGCGCGGGCCGGCCCCTCGGCGCCGCCGATCAACTCGGCGACCACGTCGATCGCGGGGTCCGCGGCGAGAGCGGCGGGGTCGTCGTACCAACGCAGGCCCGCGAGCGAGACCCCGCGCTCGCGATGGCGGTCGCGGGCGGAGACGGCGGTGACGGCGATTGGCCGCCCGGCCCGGGCGGCGATCAGGCCGGTGTTGTCGCGCAGGAGCTTCAGCACGCCGGCACCCACGGTACCGAGGCCGGCGAGGCCGATGGAGAGGGGGCGGGTCATGCGATGCACGCCCTCACCCGGCGCTGCGCTCCGGCCTCTCCTGCAAGCGGGAGAGGCGTAGGGATCACCTTTCCCGCGAAGGCGGGAGAGGTCGCCGCGCCGCAGGAGCAGCGGGGGAGGGCGGCCATCATGCGGCCGCCACCGAGGCCGGTTCGGCGCGGTTGGAGCCTTGATGGAGGAAGGCGCGGATATTGCGGGTGGCTTGGCGGAGACGATGGGTGTTCTCCACCAGCGCGATGCGGACGTAACCCTCCCCGTGCTCGCCGAAGCCGATGCCGGGGGAAACCGCCACCCGGGCGCGCTCCAGCAGGAGCTTGCTGAATTCGAGCGAGCCGAGATGGGCAAAGCGCGGCGGCAGCGGCGCCCAGGCGAACATCGAACCTTCGGGGCTCGGCACGTCCCACCCGGCGGCGGCGAGGCCGCGGATCAATACATCCCGCCGCTCCTTATAGAGAGCGCGCATCTGCGCGACGCACTCCTGGGGCCCGTTCAGCGCCGCGGTGGCGGCAACCTGGATCGGCGTGAAGGCGCCGTAGTCGAGGTAGGACTTCATGCGCGCGAGCGCCGAAATGAGCCGCGGATTGCCAGCGGCGAAGCCTATCCGCCAGCCCGGCATGGAGTAGGTCTTGGAAAGGCTGGTGAACTCGACCGCCACGTCCTTGGCACCCGGCACTTGCAAGATCGAGGGCGGCACGCGGGCACCGAAATAGATCTCGGCATAGGCGAGATCGCTCATCACCCAGATCTCGTGCTGGCGGGCAAACGAGACGATCTCGCGGTAGAAGTCCAAGTCCGCCAGATAAGCCGTTGGGTTTGAGGGAAAATTTACGATCAGCGCGGTGGGCTTGGGCACCGAATGGCGCACCGCGCGATCGAGCGCCCGTAGCATTTCCTCGTCCGGGGTGGCCGGTATCGAACGTACGGCGGCCCCGGCGATGATGAAGCCGAACTGGTGGATCGGGTAGGAGGGATTGGGCACCAGGATCGTGTCGCCGGGACTGGTGATGGCGCTGGCGAGATTGGCCAGCCCCTCTTTGGAGCCGAGCGTGGCGATCACCTCGGTCTCGGGATCGAGCCCGACATCGAAGCGGCGACGATAATAGGCGGCGAGCGCGCGGCGTAGGCCGGGGATCCCCTTGCTCACCGAGTAGCGGTGCGTGCGCGGATCCTGCACGGCTTCCACCAGCTTGGCGACGATGTGCGGCGGGGTCGGGCTGTCGGGGTTGCCCATGCCGAGATCGATGATGTCCGCGCCCCGAGCGCGCGCCCGCGCCTTGGCGGTGTTCACCTCGGCGAAGACGTAGGGCGGCAGGCGTCGGATGCGGTGGAACTCGTCGGACATCATCGGGGCTTTCGGGTGGAGGGAGCGGAAGCGCGAGGTCATTCTAGAATGCGCGCGGTGCCGCCGCGACCGCTTGCTTGCGAGTCAAGACGGATGGCATCCGCCGGCACCCCGTCCGCGGCCAGCGCCTGCGCCATTGCCTGGGCGCGCTGCAGGCCGAGCATGACCGCCTCGCCCTGGGCGGCCGGCGAATCGCTGGCGGCATCGCCGCCGCCGACCACAGCGATCGGATGGTTCCCGCGCTTGGCGGCGAGCGCCTTTAGGGCGTCGGCGGCCTGCGCAGGCAGCACGGCGGAGCCGCGCGCGAAATCAACCGCGACGGTGCTGGCCGGAGTGCCGGGGAGACGCGGCGGGGCGGGCGGCAGCGCTGTCCGGGCGGCGGCTTGCGTCGGCGCGAGGCCAGCCGGAGCGCGCGGCGGCGCCGGTGGCACGCTGGGCGGCGCGGCAGTGGGCGCAGCGGCGGCGGCAACCTGGGCCGGGGGCGGCGGCGACAGCGGCTGCGCCGCAACGGGCGGGCGGGACGGCACGCTGACCGTCGGCCCGTTGGCGGCGGCAAGGCTGGCGGCCGCGCCGCCAGTCGGGGCAGCCGGCGCCGGCCGCGGCAACGAAGCGTCGGGCGCGGCGTTGGCCGCGGCCTGCGGTGCCGGCGGCGGCACCGTGCCGACCCCGAACAGCGCGGGCGACGTGCTCGGCAGCGACGGATCGGGCGCCGGCATCAAGAGGTGCCGGGCGTTCTCGCGGTCCGACGTCAGCGATTGTGAGAGCGCCGCCAATGCGGCCTGGTCGGGCGGGGCGGGGCGCGCCGGCACCGAGGCGAGATTAGGGTAGGGCCGGTTCTCGCCGGGTGGGGGCGGCTGCGGCTGATTGATCTCGCCCCCTTCGAAGCGATGGACGGCGGTCGGCAGCAGCGAGCATGCCGAAAGCGCGCCTGCCAGCAGAGCGCTGCCGGTGCGGCGCAACAGGCTTGCGCGCCCGCAAGCGGGCTCGCCTTGATGCCGCCCTCTTGCGCCTCTAGCTTCCGCCCGCATTAAAGGGACTCCGTGTTCGCCTGGACCGCTCCGGCCGTGCCCGAATTCGGGCGGCCTGTGTAGCTTCTGGCGAACGCGCCGCAAAGGATCGCCGCATGGCCGACAACGAGACGAAAGAACAAGCCGCCGGCTTCAAGATGCCGGACCCGGCGACGGTCGGCCGCTCCATGGCCGACATCGCCGAGCGGTCCCAGCGGCTGGTGATGGACTGGCTGAAGCGCCAGGCGAGCGGCGAGCCGGCGATGGATTCGGCCGGGCTCGGCCAGGCCTTCATGGAAATGACGGCACGGCTGATCGCCAATCCGGCCAAGCTGATGCAGGCGCAGCTCGGCTTCTGGCAGGATTACCTGACGCTTTGGCAGAACACCGCCAAGCGGATTATGGGGATGCCGGCCGAGCGGGTGATCGACGCACCCTCCTCCGATCGCCGCTTCAAGGACCAGGCCTGGCGCGAGAACGAGGTGTTCGACTTCATCAAGCAGAGTTACCTCCTGTCGGCGCGCTATGTGCAGGACGTGGTGAAGCAAGCCGACGGGCTCGACCCGAAGACCGCGGCCAAGGTGGATTTCTACTCGCGCCAGTTCATCGACGCGATGAGCCCGTCCAACTTCGTGCTGACGAACCCCGAGGTGCTGCGCAAGACCGCGGAAACCGGCGGGGAGAATCTGCTGCGCGGCTTGAACAACCTGCTGACCGATCTCGAGCGGGGCAAGGGCCAGCTCCGCATCAAGATGACCGACATGGAGGCGTTCAAGCTCGGCGAGAACATCGCCGTCTCGCCCGGCAAAGTGATCTACCAGAACGATCTGATGCAGCTTATTCAGTACGATCCGGCGACCGAGCAGGTGCTGAAGCGCCCGCTGCTGATCGGGCCGCCCTGGATCAACAAGTTCTACATCCTCGACCTCCGACCCTCGAACAGTTTCGTGCGCTGGGCCGTCAGCCAGGGACACACGGTGTTCGTGATCTCCTGGGTCAACCCCGACGAGAAGCTCGCCGAGAAGGGCTTCGACGACTACATGACGGAGGGCTATCTTGCGGCGCTGGACGCGATCGAGCAGGCGACCGGCGAGCGTGACGTGAATGCGATCGGCTACTGCCTGGGCGGCACGCTGCTCTCGTCGACGCTGGCCTACATGGCGGCGAAGGGCGACGACCGGATCAAGACCGCCACGTTTTTCGTTACGCTGATGGATTTCGCTGAAGCGGGCGAGCTCGGCGTGTTCATCGACGAGGAGCAGCTTCGCGCCCTCGAGGACAAGATGAACAAGCGCGGCTATCTCGAGGGCAGCGAGATGGCCACCACATTCAACATGCTGCGCGCCAACGACCTGATCTGGTCGTTCGTGGTGAACAACTACCTGCTCGGCAACGAGCCGTTCCCGTTCGACCTTCTCTATTGGAACGCCGATTCCACGCGGATGCCCGCGCGGATGCACAGCTTCTACCTACGGAAAATGTATCAGGAGAATCTGCTGCGCGAGCCGGGCGGGATCGAGCTCGCGGGCGTGCCGATAGACCTCCGCAAGGTCAAGACCCCGGCCTATTTCCTGTCCACGCGCGAGGACCACATTGCGCCCTGGCGCAGCACCTATCGCGGTACGCAGCTTCTGTCAGGCGAGCGCCGATTCGTGCTGGCGGCCTCCGGCCATATCGCGGGCGTCGTGAACCCGCCGGGCAGCGGCAAATACGGCCACTGGGTGAATGAGGCGCTGCCGCCGGAGCCCGAGGAGTGGCTGAAAGGAGCGACCGAGATGGCCGGCTCCTGGTGGCCGGACTGGCACCGCTGGATCACTGCCCACGACAAGGCGATGGTGCCCGCCCGCAAGCCTGGCGACGGCAAGCTGAAGCCGATCGAGGACGCGCCCGGCTCCTACGTGCGCGTGCGGCTGACCTGAGGTGGACGAAGCGGCGGCACGGGCGGCGATCGTCGCCGCGTGCCGGCAGCTGAACGCCCTCGGAATCAACCAGGGCACCTCGGGCAATATCAGCCTGCGGCTCGGCTCGCGCATTCTGATCTCCCCCTCGGCGGTGCCCTATGAGGAAATGCAGCCCGGGCAGGTGGCGGCTATGCCGCTCGCACCCGGCGCGTCGGATTGGGAAGGCCCGGCCAAGCCTTCGACCGAGTGGCGCCTTCACCGCGACATTCTGCTCAACCGGCCGGAGATGGGGGCGGTCGTACACGCGCACCCGCCCCATTGCACCGCGCTCGCGATCGCGCGGCGGCCAATCCCGTCCTGCCATTACATGGTCGCAGTATTCGGCGGAAGCGACGTGCGCTGCGCCCCTTACGCCACCTTCGGCACCGAGGAATTGGCCCGCCATGCCCTGCGCGCGCTGGACGGTCGCTCGGCGTGCCTGCTCGCCAATCACGGGATGATCGTATGCGGCCAAAGCCTAAAGCGAGCGATGTGGCTGGCGGTGGAGCTGGAGGCGTTGGCGCGGCAGTACTGGCTCAGCCTGATGATCGGCGGGCCAGTGCTGTTGAGCGAAGCGGACATCGCGGCGACAGCTGAGAGACTGGCGGGATATGGGGTTTAGGTTTTCACACAGAGGATGCGCAGGACAGGCAGAGAACCACGGAGAGCTTTAGCAGAGGGCTCTCCGAAGGGGTCATTGCGAGGACCGCGTGAGCCGCGGTGACGGCATCGAAGAACCCGACGATGCCGGCGTCCGGACTCCCTGCAGCCGACGCGCCCAGCGCATCATGTTGGCCGCGTCACGTGGATGGTTCGCGGCGGATGCGGTAGGCACTCGCTTCGTCATGACGGAGTTTCACCCTCTCCTTCCCGCCAACCTCCCGGCGCACTCGCGTGAAACCAGAAAGAACGCAACGTGAAGGAAACACCCATGCACTGGACCGACCGCCGCGAACGCTACCGCGCCGTGCTCGCAGGCGATGCCTGCATTCACCCGGGCTCAGTATTCGACCCGATCTCGGCGCGCATTGCCGACGAATTGGGCTTCGAGGTCGGCATGTTCGCCGGCTCCATCGCCTCCTTCACCGTGCTCGGCGCGCCCGATCTTATCGTGCTGACCCTCAGCGAATTCGCGCAGCAAGCCTACCGCATCAACCGTGCGGGCAAGCTGCCGCTGATGGTCGATGCGGACCACGGCTACGGCAACGCGCTCAACGTGATGCGCACGGTGCAGGAACTTGAAACCGCCGGCGTCGCCGCCCTTACCATCGAAGACACTGACCTGCCCCGCCGTTTCGGCGAAAAGAAACCCGCCCTGATCCCGCTTGAGGAAGGCGTGGGCAAGATGCGCGCGGCACTCGCGGCGCGCGAAGACAAGTCGCTCTGCATCATCGGCCGCACCAGCGCCCCGGCGATCACCGGCATCGACGATGCGATCGCACGCGCCCGCGCCTATGAGCAGGCGGGCGTCGATGGCCTTTTCATCGCCGGCGGCCTGACGCGCGAACAACTCGAGGCGCTCTCGGCGGCCGTGCGCGTGCCGCTGCTGCTCGGCGGTGTCCCGGCCGACCTGCTCGACAAGGTCTATCTCGCCAGCCGGCGCGTGCGGATCGCGCTGCAAGGCCATCAGCCTTTCGCCGCCGCTGTGCAGGCGGTCTATACAACTTTGAAGGCGCTCCGCGAGGGCGTGCCGCCGGCGAAGCTCGAAGGCGTCGCGCCCGCCGCGCTGATGAAGCGCGTAACGCGGGAGGGCATGTACGAGGAATGGACCCGCGCCTTCCTCGGGGGCTGAACACCAACGTTCCCGTGATCGCGCAAGGCGGCGGGGTTCCGCCTGGACAAGCGGCGCCGCAAGCCGCACCTTTGGCCCACAATAAGCGCGCGTCGGCGCCACAAAGCCGAGGGAGGAGCAGGTCATGACCGATGCACAGCCGCAAGCGTCGCCCGTGATCGGCACCTGGAAGCTGCATTCCTATGTCCGCGAGGTCCTGTCCACCGGGCGCCGCTTCAACCAATTCGGCGAAAACCCGGACGGCTATCTCGGCTACGCGCCGGACGGACGGATGTACGCCATCTTCGCGCGCAGCGACCGCGCCGCGCCCAAGGACGTGGTGCCGACCGACGAGGAGGGCGTGCAGCTTCTCGGCTCGATGGTCGCTTATGCCGGAACCTACACGCTCAGCGAAGGCAGCGTCGTCCACCATATCGACATCTCCTGGAACCAGGGTTGGACCGGCACCGATCAGGTGCGGTTCTTCAAACTCGAGGGTGACACGCTGACCATCACTACCGCGCCTTATCGCAGTTATTACGATGGCCAGGAGGGGCGCTCGATCCTAGTGTGGAAACGGGTGCGCGGGGGGGAGCCCTAGTGTCGGATCTGTTCAGCCTCGCCGGGCGGCACGTCTGCGTCACCGGCGCCTCCAGCGGCCTCGGCAAGCACTTCGCCGCGCGGCTCGCCGAAGCGGGCGCGCGCGTCACGCTCGCCGCGCGGCGGAAGGAAGCCTTGGCGGCAAGTGTCGATTCCATCCGCGCCGCAGGGCACACGGCAGCTGCCGTGGTCATGGACGTAAGCAAGGCGGAAAGCGTCGCGCGCGCGCTCGACGAAGCCGAAGCCGCGTTCGGCCCAGTGAACGTGCTCGTCAACAATGCCGGCGTGACCGAAACCAAGCCCGCGCTGGAAGTGACCGAGAGCGGCTGGGATCAGGTGATCGGCGTCAACCTCAAGGGCGTCTGGCTCGCCGCGCAGCAGACGGCGCAGCGCATGGTGCGCCATCAGACGGGCGGCAGCATCGTCAACATCGCCTCGATCCTCGGTCTGCGCGTGGCGGGCGGCGTCGCCGCCTATGCGGTCTCTAAGGCCGGCGTGATCCAGATGACGAAGCAGCTCGCGCTGGAATGGGCGCGGCACAACATCCGCGTCAACGCCATCGCACCGGGCTATATCGCGACCGAGCTCAACGCGGAATTCTTCGCGAGCCCGCCCGGTCACGCGCTAATCAAGCGCATCCCGCAGCGCCGCCTGGGCGAGGCGCGCGAGCTTGACGGTGCGCTGCTCTTGCTCGCCTCTGACGCCGGCTCGTTCATGACCGGGAGCGTCGTCGTGGTGGACGGCGGGCATCTGGTGTCGGGGCTGTAGCGCCTGCGCCCGCCGCCCCTGCACAGGTCTTCCCCTCCGCCCCTGGGGGCGGGGGGGCTAGGGGAGGTGGGAGAAACACCGGCTGCCGGGCACTCCCCCACCTCTCCCCACCCTGGACTTAATCCGGGGCTCTCCGCCGCCAGGGGCGGAGAGAGAGTCTGGGAGGATCGCATGGAAGGAACCACGATGCGCCACCCGTTCGAGACGGGGCTTGATCGCAGCGGCGCCAATTACGTGCCGCTGTCGCCCGTTTCCTTCCTCACCGGCGCGGCGCGCGCCTATCCCCTGAAAACCGCCGTGATCGACGGCGAACGAAGCTGCACCTACGCCGAACTGCTCGAACGCTGCACGCGCCTCGCCGGCGCGCTCGCCGGACTCGGTGTCGGCCGGCTCGATACGGTGGCGATCATCGCCTCCAACATCCCCGAGATGATCGAGGCGCACTACGCGGTGCCGATGCTGGGCGCGGTGCTCAACCCGCTCAACACGCGGCTCGACGCCGCGACCATCGCGTTTTCGCTCAACCACGGGAACGCCAAGGTGCTGATCGCCGACGCCGATTATACCGCCCTCGTCGCCGAGGCGCTGCCGCAGGTCGATCACCCGATCACGCTGATCGGCATCGGGGAGGGCTTGCCCCCGGCCGCGCGCGATTACGAGTCGCTGCTCGCCGCCGCCGATCCCGATTTCGCGTGGTCGCTGCCGGAGGACGAGTGGCAGTCGCTCTGCCTGCTCTACACCTCCGGCACGACCGGCGATCCCAAGGGCGCCGTTTACCATCATCGCGGCGCATATTTGCAGGCACTCGCCAACGCGCTGATGTTCGGCCTCAGCTTCGAGAGCGTCTATCTCTGGACGCTGCCGATGTTCCACTGCTCGGGCTGGTCCTATCCATGGGCGACGGTCGCGGTCGGCGCGACGCAAGTGTGCCTCCGTAAGGTGGAACCGGCGACGATCTTCGCGCTGATCGAAAAGCACAAGGTGACGCATCTCTGCGGTGCACCGATCGTAATGAACATGCTGGCCACCGCGCCGGCCGAGCAGCGCCGCCGGATCGATCACAAGGTACGCGCCGCCACGGGGGGTGCCGCGCCGCCCTCATCGGTCTTGCGAGCGCTTGAGGAAATCGGCTTCGAGGTCACGCATCTCTATGGCGCGACGGAGACCTACGGCCCCTCCACTTCCTGCGTGTTCCAGCCGGAATGGCGCACGCTCCCGCCCGAGCGACGCTACGCCAACATGGCGCGCCAGGGCGTGCTCTATCCGACCTTGCAGGACATGATGGTGGGCGATCCCGAGACCATGCGTCCGGTGCCGCGCGACGGCACGACGGTGGGCGAGATCATGCAGCGCGGCAATACCGTGATGAAGGGCTATCTCCGCAACAAGGAGGCGACCGAGAACACGCTGCGGCACGGCTGGTACTTGTCGGGCGATCTCGCCGTGTGGCACCCAGACGGCTATATCGAGATCAAGGATCGCTCGAAGGACATCATCATCTCCGGCGGCGAAAACATCTCCAGCCTGGAAGTGGAGGAGGTTTTGTCGCAGCACCCATCGGTCTTTCTCGCCGCCGTGGTCGCGCGCCCCGATCCCACCTGGGGAGAAATTCCCTGCGCCTTCATCGAGCTGAAGCCAGGCGCCGACCGGCCGACCGAAGCCGAACTGATCGCCTTCTGCCGCCAGCACCTGGCGCGGTTCAAGGTGCCGAAAAAAGTGGTATTCGGCGCCATACCCAAGACGTCCACCGGCAAGGTGCAGAAATTCGCGCTGCGCGAAATGGCGAAGACCCTATGAGCGAAACCAACGGTTCCAGCGACATCGCCGCCCTGTTCGAGCAGGCATGGACGGCGCCCATGCGGATGTTCGCCGCCTTCGCCGGCGCCGGGCAGGCGCTGCTTGAACATCGCGGCGCACCGGCAATGCAGGCGATGCTGAAACAGGCGGGGCGACCCGACCTCTGGACCGGCCCCATCGCGCCGTTTCTCGAGGAAATGCTCGAAGTGTTCGACCTGCCGCAATTGGCCGACCTTCCTGTGACCGAACCCTCTGCCCTGCCCTCGCTCGTGCCCGCCGCCGAGCTGGTGGCCGTCACCCAGCAATACATGATGGCGGCACTCTCGGTCGGGCTGCGCACCTGCCAGCGGTTCCAGGCGGAGATGGCGCGCCGCCGCGCCGAGGGCGGGACGACCGACAGTGCGGGCGAGGCGCTGGACGTTTGGAACAACGTGCTCGACCAGGTGCTGATGGAGTTCAATCGCTCGGATGAGTTCGCCGCCGTGCAGCAGCGATTCGTCCGCGCGGCCATGCGCCAGCGCCAGGAGGTCCGCAAGCTCACGGAAGGTTTCGCACGCGCGCTCGACCTGCCGACGCGCAGCGAATTGGACGAGGTGCACCGGCGAATGCACGACATGACGCGCGAGCTTCACGCGTTGCGCCGCGAGCTGCGCGCGCTGAAACAATCAGCACCGGCCGCGTCCCCGCCGCAGCCCGCTCGTCCCGCTGCCAAGGGAGCACGCCCCGCATGAGCACCAGCCTTTCCATGCTGCCAAGCTTGTCCGAGCTCGCCGATTTCGGCGCCCGCGCCGCCAACGCCGCCGCGCTGCTCGCCGAGATGCGCGACAAGGACGTCGATCTCGCGCTGACGCCGCGCGAGGAAGTGGGCCGCATCGGCGGCAAGACGCTGTATCGCATCCTGCCGCGCCGCGAGCCTGTGATCCCCACGCCGGTGCTGGTCGTCTATGCGATGGTCGGGCGCTGGACGGTACTCGACTTGCAGGAGGACCGATCCTTCCTGCGCAACCTCTCGGAGCACGGCTCCGAGGTCTACGTGCTCGACTGGGGCCATCCCTCACAGGCCGACCGCTACGACGATTTCGCCGATCTGACCGACCTCTACATGGACGGCTTCATCGACACGATCTGCGACCGGCACCGCATTGACAAGGTGAACCTGCTCGGCATCTGTCAGGGCGGGGTGCTATCGCTCTGCTACGCCGCCCTGCATCCCGAGCGGGTGCGGAACCTCATCACCTGCGTCACCCCGGTCGATTTCCACGCCGACAAGGCGGAGGAGCGGCTCAATCGTGGGTTCATGAATGTCTGGACGCGCAATCTGAGTCCCGAGGACATCGACCTGCTGGTCGATACGATGGGCAACGTCCCGGGCGAGGTCGGTGGCGCGATGTTCTCGCTCATGACGCCGCTCCGCACGCTCGCCAAATACAATCTCACGCTGCTGGAAGTGGGGCAGGACCGTGCCGCGCTCGCCAATTTCCTCCGCATGGAGAAATGGCTCGCTGACCGCCCGGCGCATCCGGGCGAGGCGGCGCGGCAATGGCTCAAGGATCTCTACCAGCGCAACCTGCTAGCGAAGAACGAGCTGTTGGTCGGCGGCCGGCGCGTCGATCTGAAATCGGTGACGATGCCGGTACTGAACATCTACAGCGAGACCGACCACATCATCCCCGCCCCCGCCAGCCGCGCGATGGGCGATCGGCTCGGCAGCAAGGACTACACCGCCCAGGCCGTGCCAGGCGGCCATATCGGCATGTTTTGTAGCCGGAACCAGAGCAAGTTGCAGACGCTCCTGACCGAGTGGCTGAAGGCTCGCTGACACCCCCACCTCGCCCCAGCCCGTTCCGCCCTCGGGGGCGGAGAGGGTTAGGGAGCGGTGGGGAAGATACCGCCATCATATATCAAAGAAAACCGTCTCCCGCTCGCCCTGCAAATAAATATCGAACGTATAGACCGCCTTGCCGCCGTCCATCTTCCGCGGCGCGATCAGCGTCGCGCGCCGGTGCTCCTGCTCGATCAGCTTGAGCACCGGGTCGGCCTCGTTCGCCGCCTGCTCGTCGGCGAAATACATCCTGGTATGCACGCCGATGTTCATCCCGCGCGCGGCGATCCAGAAGTTGATATGTGGCGCCATCGTACCCTTCCCGGCACGGCCGACAACCGCACCGGGCTTGATCGTCTCGAACGTATAAACGCCGGTGCTGAAATCCGCTCCCGTGCGCCCCCAGCCACGGAAACTCGCGTCGAGCTTCTTGTCCTGCCGGTCGAGCGGATGGTTGTACCGCCCCCAGGCGTTCGCCTGCCAAATCTCCAGCAGCGCGTCGCGCACGGGCGTTCCGGCACCGTCGATCACCCGCCCCTCGATGCGGATGCGCTCGCCCTCGGTCGCCTCGCTCACCAGCACGTTACTGAAATTCTTGTCGAAAATGTCGAAGCCAGCCTGATGCGGGATAAGGCCGATATGCACATAAGGCCCGGCGGTCTGCGAGGGCGTTTCCTTTAGGTATGAAAGGGGTTGCGGCATGGCTCAGTTCCCCTCCAGTTTGTTTTCGAACAAGGTCGAACGCTGGCCCCGCAGCACGATGTCGAAGCGGTAGGCGAGCGTGTCGAGTTCCACCTGCGCATTGAAGTCCAACGGCGCAATCAGACGCTCCGCCGCCTCCTTATCCGGGATGCCGTTAAACATCGGATCGAGCGGGATCAGCGGATCGCCCTCGAAATAGAGCTGGGTGATCAGCCGCTGCACGAACCCCGTGCCGAAGATCGAAAAATGGATATGCGCCGGCCGCCAGCTATTGGCGTAATTGCGCCACGGATACGGACCCGGCCTGATGGTGCGGAAGTAGTAGTAGCCCGTCTCGTCGGTCAGGCACCGTCCGCAGCCGCCGAAGTTCGGGTCGATCGGGGCGATGTAGTTGTCATTGCGGTGCCGGTACCGCCCGCCGGCATTGGCCTGCCAGAACTCCACCAGCACGTTCGGCACGCCGCGCCGGTTCTGGTCCAGCACCTGCCCATGCACGATGATGCGCGGCCCGATCGCCTCGCCGTCCTTGGCATAGTTGAGAATAAGGTCATTATCCAGCGGTCCGATCTCGTCATGGCCGAACAGCGGCCCGGTGATCTCCGACAGCGAATTCTGCAACGACAAGAGCGGCAGGCGCGGCGAGCGCAGCACTGAAGTCTTGTAATCGGGCGTAAGCGGCGGCGGATGCACGGAACGGTCGCGGGCGATGAACTCCGGCGGCTTGGCGCCAAGCCGGTCCGCGGCCATCCAGTTCGGCAATTCCGCCATCCTCGCCTCCCGCCCGTTCCCCGTCACAAGCGCCGAAACCATGCTCCGGCGCTCTTGACGGATCAAGATGCGCGCCCCACGTTTTGCAGCAATACCCGGCGCAAAATTCCAGCCGGACCGCCGCGTGCGTACGGGCGGCAGAAGATCGCGAGGGAGAAACGGCCATGCAGGATCAGCCGTCCGCCCTGCTCGGTCTGATCGGCGCCGGGATCCAAGGTTCGCTCACGCCCGCCATGCACGAGCGCGAGGGCGCCGCGCAGGGCCTCAAGCTCATCTACAAGCTGATCGACCTGCAGAAGCTCGGCCTCGACGTGAAGGCGCTGTCGGAGCTGCTGCTTGCGGCCGAGCGGATGGGCTTCGCCGGCCTCAACATCACCTTTCCCTGCAAGCAGGAGGTGATCCCCCACCTCACCGACCTGTCGGACAACGCGAGAGCCCTGCACGCGGTCAACACCGTGGTACTGCGCGACGGGCGGCGCTTCGGCCACAACACTGACCTTTATGGCTATGCCGAAAATCTCCGCCGCGGCCTGCCGGACGCCAAGCGCGAGCGCGTGGTGCAGGTCGGGGCCGGCGGCGCGGGTTCGGCGGTCGCCGAGGCGCTGATGCAGCTCGGCGTCGGCCAGCTCACGCTATTCGACACCGACACAGCGCGCGCCCGGCAAGTCGCCGCCGATCTCTGCACCCGCCATGGCGCCGGGCGCGCTGCCGCAGGCAAGGATTTGCGCGCCGCCATCGCCGAAGCTGACGGCCTTGTGAACACGACGCCCGTGGGCATGGCGAAGCTCCCGGGCACCCCCGTGCCGCCCGAATTCCTCCGCCCGGCGTTGTGGGTTTCCGAGATCATCTACTTTCCGCTGGAGACCGAGCTTCTGCGCGCGGCCCGGGCGATCGGCTGCCGCACGCTCGATGGCGGCGGCATGGCGGTGTTCCAGGCGGTGCGCGCCTTCGAGCTGTTCACCGGCATCAAGCCGGACGCCGAGCGGATGCGGCGGCATTTCGACGAGCTGCGGACGAAAACGACGAGCCGGTAACGCAAACAGGGAGGCAAAACATGGCCGGTGCGACGGAACACGAGCCGAGCGGCAAGCACCAAACCCGCGCCGCCGCCGCCAGCGGCTGGATCGGATCGGCGCTCGAGTACTATGACTTTTTCATTTACGCCACCGCCGCCGCGCTCGTTTTCCCACAGATTTTCTTCCCCTCCGACAACCCGACGGTCGCCATCGTCGCCTCACTCGCCACCTACGGCGTGGGCTACGTCGCGCGCCCGATCGGCGCGTTCGTGCTCGGCCACTGGGGCGATACGCACGGCCGCAAGAACGTGCTCCTGCTCTGCATGTTCCTGATGGGGTTCGCCACCATCGCGGTCGGTCTCCTGCCGACCTATCAGGGCGTGGGCGTGCTCGCGCCGGTGCTGCTCGTGATCGTGCGGCTGATCCAGGGCTTCGCCGTCGCGGGCGAAATCTCCGGCTCGAGCTCGATGATACTCGAGCACGCGCCGTTCGGAAGGCGCGGCTATTACGCGAGCTTCAGCCTGCAGGGCGTGCAGGCCGGGCAGATCCTCGCCGCCGCGGTGTTCCTGCCGCTCGCCGCCTTCCTGCCCCATGATACGTTCATGGCCTGGGGCTGGCGGGTGCCGTTCCTGCTCAGCGTCATCGTCATCATCGCCGGCTACATCATCCGCCGCGAGGTGGAGGAAACCCCGGCCTTCACCGAGGAAAACTTGCAAGGCGCCATCCCGCGCTCGCCGATCGTCGATGCGTTCCGGCTGAGCTGGGACGACATGCTGCGCGTGATCTGCATGGCGCTGATGAACGTGGTCCCGGTGGTGGCGACCATCTTCGGCGGCGCCTACGCGGTGCAACCGGCCTACGGCATCAGGTTCAGCCCGTCGATCTATCTGTGGATTCCCGTGCTCGGCAACATCCTGGCGGTGATCGTGATCCCCTTCGTCGGCAATCTCGCCGACCGAATTGGGCGGCGTCCGCCGATCATCTTCGGCTCGCTGATCGCCGGTCTGCTTTCCTTCCCCTATCTGTACGCCATCAAAAGCCACAACGTGCCGCTGGCGATCGTGCTCTCGCTGCTCATGTGGGGCTTCTTTTATCAGGGCTACAACGCGGTGTTCCCGAGCTTCTACCCCGAGCTGTTCCAGACCAAGGTGCGCGTCTCGGCGATGGCGATCGCGCAGAACATCGGCACCACCATCACCGCGCTCCTGCCGGCGTTGTTCGCGAGCGTGGCCCCGCCGGGATCGGAGAACATCCCGCTCAAGATCGGCGCGCTTACACTCGGCGTGACGGTCATCTCGGCGCTCGCCGCATTCTCCGCACGCGAGACCTACCGCATCCACCTCAATGATCTCGGCCGCCGCGACGCCGTGCCGGTGCCGGTGGACGAATATGCGCGCCTGCGCGCGCCGAGCATGGCGGCCTGACGATGAGCCGGCTCGTCTTCCTGCTGAACGGGCCGAACCTCAACCTGCTCGGCAAGCGCCAGCCGCATATCTACGGCCACGAGACGCTGGCCGACGTCGAGCGCGACTGCCGCGCGCTCGCCGCCGAGCTCAAGCTCGACCTGCGCTTTCATCAGAGCAACCGCGAATACGAGATCATCGACTGGATCCACGAGGCGCGCGAAGGCGCCGCCGGGATCGTCATCAACCCGGCGGCGTTCACCCACACCTCGGTTGCGATCCTGGATGCGCTCAACGCCTTCGACGGGCCGGTGGTCGAAATCCACATCTCCAATGTGCACCAACGCGAGGAGTTCCGACACCATTCCTTCGTCTCCCGCCGCGCCGACGGGGTGATCGCCGGGTTTGGCACGCAGGGCTATCAGCTCGCGCTGCGCCGTATGGCCGTGCTGATCGAAGCCAAGGCAGCGCCATGACGCTGCGGAAGTCCATCGCCACGGTCGCGCTCAGCGGCACGCTGCCCGACAAGCTGGAGGCCGCGGCGGTCGCGGGCTTCGACGGCGTGGAGGTGATGGAGGGCGATCTGCTGACCTTCAGCGGCACGCCCGCCGAGGCGCGCCGCATCGCCAGCGATTACGGGCTTTCGATCGACCTCTATCAGCCGTTCCGCGATTTCGAGGCGATGCCGGAGCCGCAGCGCGCGCGCAATCTCGACCGCGCCGAGCGCAAGTTCGACGTTATGCAGGAGCTGGGTGCCGAGCTCTTGCTTGTGTGCAGCAACACCCAGCCGGCGGCGCTCGACGACGACGCGCGCGCCGCCGCCGACCTCGCCGAAATGGCCGAGCGCGCGCACCGCCGCGGCCTGCGCGTCGGCTTCGAGGCACTGTCGTGGGGCAAGCATATCCGCCACTGGCGCCACGCGTGGGAGATCGTGCAGCGCGCCGCGCATCCCGCGCTCGGCCTGATCGTGGACAGCTATCACACACTCGCCTTGCGGGACGATCCCGCCGGTCTTGCCGAGGTGCCGGGCGAGCGCATCTTCTTCGTCCAGCTCGCCGACGCGCCGCAAATGTCGCTCGATGTGCTGTCCTGGAGCCGGCATCATCGCTGCTTCCCCTATCAGGGCGATCTGCCGGTCGAGGCATTCGTGCGCGCCGTGCTCGCCGCGGGCTACCGGGGTCCGCTCTCGCTCGAAGTGTTTAACGACCATTTCCGCGCCGCCCCTGCGCGCATGATCGCCCGCGACGGGCTGCGCTCCCTGATCCTCGCTGAAGCCCGCGCCTCGGACGCCGCGCTGCTGCCGCCGGTCCCCGACGTGGACCGCATCGAATTCCTGGAATTCGCGCTCGATGCGGCGGCGCGCGAGGCGCTGGCGGCGCTGCTCGACCGCCTGGGCTTCCGTTTGGCCGGGCGGCACCGCTCCAAGGACGTGGAGCTATACCGGCAAGGCGCGATCAACCTCGTCCTCAACTGCGAGCAGGACAGCGCGGCGGCGGAGTATTTCCAGCACCACGGCCCTTCGGTCTGCGCGATGGCGCTGCGCGTCAGCGACCCCGAGCAGGCGCTCGCCCGTGCCCGCGCGCTGCGTGCGCCGGATTGGCGGGAGCGCACCGGCGCCGGCGAGCGCCAGATCCCGGCGATCCGCGCGCCCGACGGCACGCTGATCTTCCTCGTCGGCCGCGACGCGCCCGGAGCCGATTTCTGGAACGATGATTTCGTGCTGCTGCCGGCGACGGGCAGCGACGCGGGGCTGCGCGAGATCGACCATCTCGCCACCGCCCTGCCCGCCTGGCAGATGGACACGCACGTGCTGTTCTGGCGCGCGCTGTTCGGGCTGGAGCCGCAGCCCCTATGGGATCTTCCAGACCCCTATGGCCTGATCCAAAGCCGCGCCATGGTGAACCAAGGCGGCACACTGCGCCTCACCTTCAACATCTCCGAGGCACGCGACACCGTGACCAACCGCTTCGTCAGCGCCTTTTCCGGCGCCGGCGTGCATCACATCGCCTTTTCCTGCGACGATGCGTTCCGCACCGTCGCGGCGATCCGCGAGGCGGGCGCACCGTGCCTCGCGATCCCGCCTAACTACTACGAGGACGTGGCGGCACGCTTCCTGCTGGACGACGCGGCGGTGGCGCCGATGGCGCGGCTCGGCCTGCTCTATGACCAGGACCCGCAAGGCGCGTTCCGCCACGCCTACACTGAGGCATTCCAGCACCGTTTCTTCTTCGAGGTGGTGGAGCGCGAGGGCGGCTATGCCGGCTTCGGCGCCGCCAATGCCGCCGTGCGGATGGCCGCGCAGTCGCAGCGCGCCTAGGCGCGCACCGCCGCGACCGCGGCCCCCGTGATGCGCTGCAAGTCGGCCGCGCTCGTCTGGAACACGTGGTTCGGCGAACCGGCCGCCGCCCAGATCGGATCGAGCGCCAGCAAATCCTCGTCGATCAGCATCAGCGGCTTGCCGGTATGCCCGACCGGCGAAACCCCACCGATCGCGAATCCGGTCACCTCGCGCACCCAGGCGGCGTCGGCGCGCGCGAGCTTCACGCCGAGGACCGCGGCGGCGCGCGCCGGATCGACTCGGTTGGCGCCGGACGTGATCACCACCACTGCCCGCTCGCCGGCGCGGAACACGATCGACTTGGCGATCTGCGCCACCGTGCAGCCGACCGCCGCCGCGGCGTCCACCGCCGTGCGCGTGCCTTCGGGAAACTGCGTGATCGTGTCGGGGTGCCCGGCCGCCAGCAGGGCCGCGCGCACCCGCGCCACCGATCCGGCCGTGTCGCAGGCGGCCATACTCCGGTTCTCCTTAGCGCAGAGAAAGTGCCGCCCAATATCCGCCGCCGCGCGGTCCGCCAAGCCCGGCCGTCATGGACGGCGCGCGGCGAAAATGAAATAGTCCGGCGCGGCGATGGAGGAACGACGATGCTGCGTCGCGCGGCCTTCCTGCTAATCGCATTGCTCGCGTCGCCGGCCGCCGCGCCGCGCGCGGAGTGGGTGACGGGCATGATGGATGCCGACACGCTCCAGAGCGTGCTGCCCGCCGTTGTCAGCATCACCATCTCGAAGGAGCGCCCGGCCAGCAACGGCTCCGGCACGGTGCGCGTGGAGGCGTTCGGTTCCGGCTACATCATCGACAAGTCGGGAATCATCGTCACCAACCGTCACGTCATCGAGGGCGCCGAGACGATCGCGGTCGGGCTGATGGACAAGACCCGGCTCAAGGGCACGCTGGTCGCGGCGGCCGAAGCGGCGGATGTGGCGGTGGTCAAGGTGGACGCGGGCCATCCCTTGCCGACGCTCGAATTCGGCGACAGCGACAAGCTGCGCGTAGGCGACCCGGTGCTCGCCATCGGTAATCCGCTCGGCGTCGGCATGTCGGTGAGCGCCGGCATCGTCAGCGCGCTCAACCGCAACATCATGGATACGCCCTATGACGACTACATCCAAACGGATGCCGCGATAAACCACGGCAACTCGGGCGGCCCGCTGGTCGATCCCGTCGGGCGCGTGGTCGGTATGGACACCGCGATCTACTCGAGCGAGGGCAACACCGGCTCGATCGGCCTCGGCTTCGCGCTGCCCGCCAACGTGGTGAAGATGGTCGTGCAGCACCTGCTCGACCCCGAGCACTCGCGCCCCGGCTGGGTCGGGCTGCGCGTGCAGGAGGTCACGCCCGACATCGCCGAGGCGGTCGGATTGACCCGCGCGGTCGGCGCGCTGGTCGCAGGCGTGGACACCAACTCCCCGGCGGCCAAGGCCGGCATCCGCGAAGGCGACGTGATCCTGCGCTACGGCAATCGCGACATCAGCGATTCGCGCGAGCTTCTGCGCCTCATCGTGATCTCCCCGATCGGTCAGACGATCCCAATCGTCGCCTGGCGCGACCAGAAGCCGGTGACGATGGCCACCACCGTCATGCAGTCGCCGACCGACGTTTTCATGCCGGTCAAGCCGCCGCCGCCCCGCAAACACGGCGACATAATGGTCAATTACGGCGTGTCGCTCGCCCCCCTCACGGAGGCCGACCGGCAGAGCGCGGGCCTCGCATCAAATCAGGGCGGCGCGCTGATCAAGGCGGTCGAGCCGAACAGTCTCGGCGCCGAGGACGGTCTGCAACCGGGCGACGTGGTGGTGAAGGTGGGCGACGATCCGGTCGCCGACCCGGCCGCGGTGCAAGCCCTACTCGCGGCGCTCAAGGCGCAGGGGCGCCGGGTCGCGATCGCGCTGGTGCAGGGCAAGGGCGGGCCGCGCTGGGTGCCGGTGCTGCTCGAAGAACCGTAGCGGCGGCCCCATCTTAGCGGGCGATGCAAGACCTCGCCCTCTACATCCACTGGCCGTTCTGCCTCGCCAAGTGCCCTTATTGCGACTTCAACAGCCATGTACGCGCGCGTATCGACCAGCAGCGCTTCGCCAGCGCCTTGCGCGCGGAGCTTGCGTGGGAAGCGGCGCGGCTCGGCCCGCGGCGGCTTACCTCGATCTTCTTCGGCGGCGGCACGCCGAGCCTGATGGAACCGGAAACCGCAGCAGCGCTGATCGAGAATGCGCGCCGGTTCTTCACTCCGGCGGACGATCTCGAAATCACCCTGGAGGCGAACCCGACCAGCGTGGAGGCGGCGCGGCTCGCCGATTTCCGTGCTTCCGGCGTCAACCGCATTTCGATCGGGGTGCAAAGCCTCAACGACGACGCGCTGCGGCTGCTCGGCCGCTTGCACGACGCGGCGCAGGCCGTCGCCGCGCTGGAAACGGCGCGCGCACTCTTCCCGCGCCTCTCCTTCGACCTGATTTACGCCCGCCCGGGCCAGGACGTGCCCTCGTGGCGCGCGGAGCTGCGGCAGGCGCTCGACCTCGTCGCCGACCATCTCTCGCTTTATCAGCTCACCGTCGAGACCGGCACCAAGTTCGAAACACTGCATCGGCGCGGCGCACTCATTCTGCCTGACGAGGACACCGCCGCTTCGCTCTATGAGGCGACTGGCGAGGAAGCCGGCCGGTTCGGTCTCGATGCCTACGAGATTTCCAACTACGCGCGCCCTGGCGCGGAGAGCCGCCACAACCTTATCTATTGGCGCTACGGCGATTACGCGGGCATCGGCCCTGGCGCGCACGGACGGTTAAATCTCGGCGGCGCGCTATTGGCGACACGGCGGCATCGCGCGCCCGAGCACTGGGCCGATCTGGTCGAGCGCCAGGGCCACGGCACGAAGGAGCAGACCCCAGTGCCGCCCGCCGAACGCGCGCGCGAGGCGCTGCTCATGGGCCTTCGGCTGCGCGAAGGCATCGATGCGGCGCGGTTCCAGGAGCGCACCGGCGTCGCGCTTGAGGACGCCCTTGATCGCCGAATGCTGCGCGACGCGCTCGAGGAAGGGCATCTCATTCGCACAGCCGTCGGCATCGCGGCCACCGCGCGCGGTCGGATGGTGCTCGATGCGCTCCTGCCGCGCCTCGCGCGGTAGCAAGCGCCGGCGCTATCCCAAGTCGTGGAACTGCGGCGCCAACACCTTGTCACCCACCGTGATGCCGAGCCGCGCCGTGGTGCCGCCGGCAAGCTCCAGCGTCGCTGCCACGGGGCCGTGGCTGTCGATCACGCGCAGACTGTGCGGCACCGTGTTCTCGGCGATATGGCGGATCGTGCCGTCGGCGTTGATGAACACCATATCGAGCGGCACTAGCGTGTTCTTCATCCACATCTGGCTCTCGCGCGGCGCGCCCCAGACGAACAGCATCCCTTCGTTCGGCGGGATGCTGGTGCGGAACATCTCGCCGATTTCCTGCTGGACATAGGTGGTGGCCAGCTCCACCTCGAATTCGTGGCGCCCCCCGTCGCGCGTGACGATCACCAGCTTCTCGGTCGGCAGCTTGGGCTGCGCCTGGGTCGGCTCCTGGGCCCGCGCCGCGGCGAGCGGCAGCGCCAGCGAGCCGAGGATCACCGCGCGGCGGCGCATCCTCATGCGTCCCGCTGGGGCATGCCCTGGGGGATCACGGTCCGCACGATCGAGGCATCCAGCGCCTCGTAATCGTGGTAGCCGATCGTTGCGTACAGCTCCGTCCGGGTCTGCATCCGCTCAATCATGTTCTGCGTGCCGCCGTCGCGGCGGATAGCCGCATAGAGCTCCTCCTGCGCCTTGTTCGCCACCCGCAGCGCGCTCACCGGCCAGATCACCATCTTGTACCCCATCGCCTCGAACTCGGAGGCGGTGAAGAACGGCGTGCGCCCGAACTCGGTCATGTTGGCGAGCAGCGGCGCCCGCACCCGTTGCGCGAACTCGCGGAACATCTCGGCGGTGGTCAGCGCCTCGGGGAAAATCGCATCCGCCCCGGCCTGCAAATAGAGCTTCGCCCGCGCCACCGCGCCGTCCATGCCCTCGCTCGCCGCCGCGTCGGTGCGCGCGATCAGGTAAAGCGTCCGCCGTGCCCGCCGCGCCGCAGCCACCTTGGCCGCCATCTCGTGCGCGTCGGCGAGCTTCTTGTCGTTCAGGTGCCCGCATTTCTTGGGCAACAGCTGATCCTCGATATGCACCGCGGCCGCGCCCGCATCCTCGAAGCTGCGGACCATGTGCATTACGTTCAGCGCCTCGCCGTAGCCCGTGTCGCCATCGACTAGCACCGGCAGCATCGCCGACCGCGCCACCTGGCGAATGTAGAAACAGACCTCGTCCACCGTGATCACGCCGAGATCGGGCAGCCCCATCTGCGCCGTCATCGCTGCGCCGGACAGATAAAGTGCCTCGAACCCGGCACGCTTCGCCTGCAGCGCCGCCTGCCCGTTATGCGCGCCCGGCATTTGCAGGATGCCGGGCCGCGCGAGAAGCGCGCGGAACCGCTCCCCGGCGGGGACGGTCGGAAGGTCGTCGGCGAGGAGATAGGTCATGCTGGGCTCCGGCGGTCGGATCGCGCGGTTCATAGAACGCAGCGCACCGACCGGCCAGGGTCACGGGCTCCAGGCCGGATCGCGCGCCAGCACCGGCAGCGGCGCGCGCGGATGCACGAGCGAGGGCAGGCACGCGAGCAGCCCGCGCGTATAGGGATGGCGCGCCTGCGCCAGATCGCGCGCCGCCAGCGCCTCCATCACCCGCCCCGCGTACATCACGATCACCCGGTCGCAGAAATGCGACACGAGCGGCAGGTCGTGGCTGATCAGGATCAGCGCCATGCCGCGCCGCGCGACCAGATCCTCCATCAGCCGCAGGATTTCCGCCTGCACCGTGGCGTCGAGCGCGCTGGTCGGCTCGTCCGCGATCAAGAGTTCCGGGTCCGGCGCCAGCATCATCGCGATCATTACCCGCTGCCCCATTCCGCCGGAAAGCTCGTGCGGATAGAGCCCGGCGACGCGCGCCGGATCGCGGATGCGGACCTGATCGAGTAGCGCGAGCGCCGCCTCCCGCGCCGCCCGCCGCCCGCCCTGTTTGTGCAGCCGCCACGCCTCGGCGATCTGCTCGCCGACCGCCATCACCGGGTTGAGGGAAAATTTCGGGTCTTGGAGGATCAATCCCGCGCGCCGACCGCGGATGCGGCGCATTGTCCGCTCGTCGGCGCGCAACAGGTCGATGCCGTCGAAGCTGAGCCGCTCGGCCGTCACCTGCGCGCTGCGCGGCAGCAGACGCAGCAGGGCGCGGGCGGTGAGGGACTTGCCCGACCCGCTCTCGCCGACGATGCCGAGCTTCTCCTGCCCGAGTGCCAGCGAAATGCCACACACGGCTTCGCTCAGCCCGGTCGGGGTCGGGAATGCGATCCGCAGATTCTCGACCTCGACCAGCATCAGCGTTGCTTCGGATCGAGCACGTCGCGCAGCCCGTCGCCCAGCAAATTGAACGCCAGCGCGGCGACGAAGATGGCGAGACCGGGGATGGTCGGCACCCACCATTGTTGTAGAATGTAGCCCCGGGTGGCAGCGATCATCGTGCCCCATTCGGGGGTGGGCGGCTGCGCGCCCATGCCGAGGAAGCCGAGCCCGGCAGCGGTCAGGATGATCCCCGCCATGTCCAGCGTCACCCGCACGATCACCGAGGAGACGGCCAGCGGCATCACGTGGCGCAGGATCACCCGCCCCGCCCGGGCCCCAGTCAGGCGCACTGCAGCGATGAAGTCGGCATTGCGGACCGTCAGCGTGTCTGCGCGCGCGAGCCGCGCATAGGGCGGCCAGGAGGTCAGCGCGATTGCGAACACAGCCGAGGAGATGCCGGGACGCAGCGCGGCGACGAAGGCAAGTGCCAAAATCAGGCGCGGAAAGGCGAGGAAAATGTCCGTGACGCGCATCAGCACGCGGTCGGCCAAGCCGCCGAGATAGCCGGCGACGCAGCCTATGATCAGGCCGACCGGCGCCACCATCAGCACGATCGCGACCACCATGCCGAGCGTGATCCGACCGCCATAGAGGAGCCGGCTGTAGAGGTCGCGCCCCAGCTCGTCAGTGCCGAGCCAGTGTCGCGGCGAGGGCGCGGCAAGCCGGTCGGCAAGGTCTTGAGCGTACGGGTTGTGGGTGGCGAGCACCGGCGCGGCGAGCGAGACGAGGATCAGCACCAGCACCACGACCAGCCCGGCGAAGGCGAGATGGTTGGCGCGGAACAGCAGCCAGCTGCGATAGCGCCGCCCCCACGCCGCCTGCCGCCGCGAGTTCGGGGCGTCGGTCAGCAGCCAGGCGCGCACCACGAACCTCACCGCGTCCGCGGGTCCAGCACCCGGTAAGCCAGATCAGCTAGCAAATTCAGCACCACGTAGATCAGCCCCACCACCAGCGTCGCCCCGAGCACCGCGTTCATGTCGGCGTTCAACAGCGACACGGTGAGGTAAAGACCCAGCCCGGGCCAGGAAAATACGGTCTCAGTCAGCACCGCGCCTTCCAAAAGCCCCGCATAGGCCAGCGCGATCACCGTCACCAGCGGCACCGCGATGTTGCCAAATGCGTGCCTCCAGACGATCCGCGCCCCCGAGGCGCCCTTGGCCCGCGCGGTGACGATATATTCGCCCGCCAGCGCGTCCAGCATGAAGGCGCGCGTCATCCGCGTAATATAGGCAAGGCTGAAATAGGCCAGCACAAGCGCGGGCAGCGCGAGGTGCGCGAGCGCGTCCCAGAACACGTCCCACTGGCCCTCCAGCGCCGCATCCACCACCAGCATCCGAGTGACCGGCTCCACCAGCCCGTCATAGGCGACGTCGATCTGCCCGGTGCCCGGCGCAATCCCGAGCTTCACGTAGAAGGTCAGCAGAAAGATCAGCCCGAGCACGAAAACCGGGATCGACTGCCCGGTGAGCGTCACCACCCGCACGAGATGGTCGAGCCGCGAGCCCTGCCGCGCCGCGGCCAGCACGCCCGCCGGTACGCCAACGAGGATCGCCAGGATGATCGCCGTCGTCGCCAGCTCGAAGGTCGCCGGGAAGTAGGTCGCGATGTCCTGCGTCACCGGATGCGTCGTCATCACGCTGCGGCCAAGATCGCCGTGCAGGAGGTGGTCGAGGTAGATCCCGAACTGCACCGGCAGCGGGCGATCGAGGCCGAGTTCGGCGCGCACCCGGGCGATGACGTCGGGCGGCGCGTGATCGCCGACGATGGCGATCACAGGGTCGATCGGCATCACCCGCCCGATCAGGAAGGTGACGAGGATCAGGCCGAACAGCGTGATCGGGACCGACCCGGCGGTCCCGGCCAGCCGCGCGAGACGAGCGTGGACGCTGCCGCTCAACTCTTCCGCATGTCCGCCCAGTGGGTGAAGTCCGGCATCGGGCCGAGCTCGAAGCCGGTCACGTTCTTCCGCATCGCCGCGACCGCGTTTCGTTGCAGCATCATGGCGAAGGGTGCCACGTCCCAGAATTCCTCCTGCATCGTCTTATAAAGATCGAGCCGCTTCTTGGAATCGAGCTCGGTCGCCGCGTCCTCGACCTGCATGGTTAGCTGCTTGTTAACGAAGTGGCTGCGCCAGGCGAGAATTTTCAGCTTGCTGTTGTCGCTGTCGTCGGGATTGGCGCAGAAGGCCTGCGCGTTGGAGTTCGGGTCGAAGTAGTCCGACCCCCAGACCAGCATCGCGAGCTGATGCTGGCGTGCGCGGGTCTTGGTGATCACCTGCTTCTGCTCGCCGGGCAGCAGCTGCACCTTGATACCGATCTTGCTCAAATCGGCCTGCACCGCCTGGGCGATCTGATCGAAGGGCGGGGCGGAGATGAAGTCCATCGTGCAGGAGAAACCGTTTTGCAGCCCGGCCTGTCCCATCAGCGTGCGCGCCCGGCCGAGGTCCTGGTCGAACGGTTGCTCGGTCAGGGCACCCGGGATACCGCGCGGCAGGAAGGACTGCTGCACCGACCAGGTCTGGGGCGTGATGTTCTTGGCGATCGCCTGATAGTCGATCGCCCACTTGATCGCCTGGTGTACCTCGGGCTTGGCGAGCTCCGGCATCGACTGGTTCATCGCGATGTAGAGCTGGTTCGCCTGGCCCTTCTCCACGATGTGGAAGGCCGGGTTGCCCGCGATCACCTTAAGCTGGTCGGAAAGCAGGTCGCGCGCGATATCGACGCCCCCCTTCTGCAGCAGCAGAAGCTGCTCGGCCGGGTCCTTCACGTGCTGCAGCACGACCCGCTTTACCCCTGCCCGCTCCCCGGTCCCGGGATTGGCATCGACGATGATGTGGTCCGAGGCCTGCCATGAGGTGAGCTTGAAGGGGCCGGCCCCGGCCGTGTGCGTTTTCAGCCAGCCGTTTCCGAGATCGCCGTTTTGCTGGTTCGCCAGCGCCGCGGCCTTTTCGACGATGCAGCCCACGTTGGCGGACAGGCAGTAGAGTACGAAGCTCGGTGCCTGCTTGGTCGGTAGCTCCATCACCAGCGTGTTCGGTGCGGTGGCGCGGATCAGCTTCTCCACATTGTCCTTGGTGTAGCCGAACTGGGTGATGATGAAGGCTGGGGTCTTGTTGCGCTGCACGACGCGGTGGAACGTGAACTCGGCGTCCGCCGCCGTGACCGGCTTGCCGGAGCCGAACTTGGCCTTCTCGGTGAGGTGGAAGGTGAAGGTCATCCCGTCCGGGCTGACCTCCCACCGCTCGGCAAGATCGGGCGCGATCTTGTTGGGATCCTTCGCATCCGGCACGATCAGCTTGCGGTAGCAGTTGCCGTCTGTCTCGTTATCGGTGAACTCGTAGGATTCGGCGGGATCGAAGCTGATCACGTCGTCGATCTGCTTCGCCATGACGACGACCCCGGGCGGCGTGGCGGCTCGGGCGCCGGGCAGATCGAGTCCGGCGGCGCCGAGCGCGGCGGTCGAGGCAAGCAGGGTCCGGCGTGTCAGCATGGTTTTTGTTCCCCCGAGCTGGACGGTATGGGCGCGAAACTTAGGCGGATGGCCGTGCACGGGCCAGTGGCCACGGTATAGGCGGGCGGCGTGGAGACGGTGCATCTCATCGGCGCCTCCGGACGCTCTGGCGCCGCGCTGTGTCGGGCGCTGGTGGCGCGCGGCCAGGGCATCGTGCCGGTGGTGCGCGATCCGACGCGCTGGGCAGCGGTCGGCATCCCCACCGCGCCGCGGATCGCCGACCTCGCGGACGCGGCGGCGCTGCGGGCGGCACTGGCGGACGCGCGGGCGGTCGTCTCCTGCGCCCATGCGCGCTTTACCACCGCCATTCTTGACGCGGCCCCGGCGTCGGCGCGCCTCGTTCTGCTCGGCAGCACCCGTAAGTTCACGCGCTGGCCGGACGACCATGCCCGCGATGTGCTGGCGGGCGAGTCCGCCTTTCTCGCCACCGGCCGCTCCGGCGTCATGCTGCACCCGACCATGATTTATGGGGCAGCGGGCGAGGACAATGTGCAGCGCCTCGCCGCGCTGCTGCGCCGCCTGCCCGTCGTGCCCCTGCCCGGCGGCGGGCGCGCGCTCGTCCAACCGGTCCACCAGGACGACGTGACGGGCGCGCTCCTCGCCGCGCTCGCTCGCACCTGGGACGGCCCACACGCGCTGGTCCTGGCCGGTCCCGAGCCCGTTTCCTACGCCGATTTCGTCCGCGCCGTGGCCCGCGCCGCCGGCCTTCCCCCGCCCCGCATCATCGCGGTCGCGCTGGCACCCCTGCTCGCCGCCGCACCGCTCACCTCCGCCCTGCCCTTCCTGCCCCGGATCCGCGCCGCCGAGATAAGGCGGCTCGCCGAGGACAAGGCATTCGATATCGCCCCAGCCCGCCGCCTGCTCGGCTTCGCACCGATGCGACTGGACGCGGGCCTTGCGCGCACCTTCGCGCGGCCGCAGAAAGCGCCCATCCCGCCGGAGCACCCGTGATGCCCATCATCAACCGCATCGCCGAATTCCACGACGAGATGACCGCCTGGCGGCGCGATCTGCACGCCCATCCCGAGCTCGCGCTGCAGGAAGTCCGCACGAGCGGCGTGGTGCAGCAGAAGCTCAAGGAGTTCGGCGTCGATGAGATCATCACCGGCATCGCCCGGACCGGCGTCGTTGGCGTGATCCGCGGCACCGGCAGCTCCGAGCGCGCCATCGGCCTCCGCGCGGACATGGACGCGCTGCCGATCGAGGAGGCGACCGGCGTGCCCTACGCTTCCCAGCACCCTGGCGTGATGCACGCCTGCGGCCATGACGGGCACACGACGATGCTACTGGGTGCGGCCAAATATCTCGCCGAAACCAGGAACTTCGACGGCACCGCTTACGTGATCTTCCAACCGGCGGAGGAGAATCTCGGCGGCGGCGAGATGATGGTCAAAGAGGGCCTGTTCGAACGCTTCAAGATGGAACAAGTGTTCGGCATGCATAACTGGCCCCAGCTCCCGGCCGGCACTTTCGGCTGGCGGGAGGGGCCGATCATGGCGGCGGTCGCCAATATCGAGATTGACGTCACCGGCAAGGGCTCGCACGGCGCCCACCCCGACCACGGGATCGACCCGATCGTGGTCGCCGCTCAGATCGTCAGCGCCTTCCAGGCGATCGTCGCCCGCCAGGTCGATCCGACCGAGAGCGGGGTGGTGACGATCGGCCACATCGCGGGCGGCCACATTTACAACGTGATCCCCGAGACGGTGCGGATGCTCGGCACCGCCCGCTGGTTCAAGCCCAAGGTGGGCGACGTGCTGGAACGTGGCGTGCGCCGGCTCGCCACCTCCATCGCCGAAGGGTTCGGCGCCAAGGCGGAAGTCACCTTCAGCCGCGCCTACCCGGCCACCGTGAACGACCCGGACGCCACCAAGCTCACGCTGAGCGCGGCCCGCGCGGTCGCTGGGGAGGCGCGCGTGCGCCACCTCAGCAACCCGACGATGGGCGGCGAAGACTTCGCTTTCATGCTGGAGGCCAAGCAAGGCAGCTACATCATGCTGGGCGGCGGCCGCGGCCAGGACGACGCCATGGTCCACCACCCGCGCTACGACTTCAACGACGAGATCCTGCCCGTCGGCGCGAGCTACTGGGCGACGCTTGTGGAGCAGCTGCTGCCGAGGAAGTAGGCGCGCCATCCTGGCGGTGCTGCCGCGGTTGATTCTGGCGCTAGCGGCTACTTCTTTCCCGGCGTCCAGCCGTAAGCCTTGGCGCAGGCGCCGCCCATGAGCATCGCGCGCTCGCTCGCGCTCAACCGGTCGGTTTCCAGGAACGCGCGCACGGCGGGCTCGTAGCCGACGACGGCATGGGCGCGGGTCCAGTCGGTGCCCCATAGGCACCGCTCGAAGCCCCAGACGTCGAACACGCGCGCGAGCGGATCCCAAATGTCGGGGAACGGATAGGGTTCGCGCGACAGGGTGCAGGCGCCGCTCACCTTGATGACGACGTTCGGGCGCTTGGCGAGCGCGAGCACCTTCGGCAGCTCGGCCCAAGGCTCGGGTGGCGCGGGGGGCTCGCGCGGCTGCACGAGGCCGAGATGGTCGAGAATGAAGCGCGTATCGGGGAATCGGTCGATCAGTGCCGTGCCGACCTCGAGATTGCCCCAGCAGAGCATGTTGACCGGAAAGGCGTGGCGGACGGCAGCGCGCAGGATGCGCGCGAGCCCCGGATCGTCCGGCGCGCGCCCCGCCTCCTTGGGCAGCATGATGCGGATGCCGACCGTGCCCGGCGTGTTCTTCCACTCGGCGATCACGTCGGCGACCGCCGGATCGTCGGGATCGACCGGCTTGACGAGGGCGAAGCGCCCGGGATGAGCGCGCTGCACCTCCACCGCGTAGCTCGCATCGTAGCGATACATCGAAAAGGAGGAGATGAAGATCGCGCCGTCCACGCCGACCTTGTCCATCGCCGCCACCATCTCGTCGCCGGTGACATGGGCGGGCCAGTTCGGCACGCTGTGCCAGGGCCGTCGCTTCGTGTTGGCTTCGTAGGCATGGACCTGGGAATCGATGATCATCTTCGTGCCCGCTCCTTTCCCGTGGGCCGAAGCTTGGCGATCAGCCAACGGTTTTGTCCAGATCGCCCGCCTCAGCAAGGCTCTCCATCACACGGAAGAAGCCGGCGACGGCATCGGCGCCAGCCGCGCGGTAGGCGCGGGCGAGGCGGTCGTACTGGCCGGTAGAAAATTTCGCGAGCAGCGCGGTGCTTTGGCGTGACGGACAGCCGCCAGGTCCGCCGGTCGGCTTCGTCGCCGCGCTGGCACAGATAGTTACCTTCGATGCCGGCGCATCGGTGCCTGCACGGCCTGCGGCGTGAGCCGCAAGGTCCGCGCGAGCTCGCCGACGCTCCATCCGGGGCGGCTTTCGACCAGATAGAGAGCCCGGCGGTGCGTCCGATGCCGCCCCAATTTGGCAAGCTCCCGGTCGGCATCGTCGGCGAGCGAGAGGTGGACAAGCAGGAGCAGCTCAAAGCCCGTCCGCCCTCCGCCTTGTACTCGTTCCGTAACGCCGGTTCGCGTGGCACTTCGATCTCCTTGCCTCTGCCGCAGATACGACAATCAGATTGTTTTTTTGCTGCTGCAATCATGCCGGATCGGGCCAAGCAGGCGGCATCAACATCCGGCCGGGTGAGGGGAAATTGGTCGGTTGATGCTTCATCGGCCTCGTGGCCGCTGCCATGATCATCCTGGGGCTCGGACAGCCGGACTAGTGCTTACCGGCTCGACGTGGTCGTGGGCGACGGCAGCGCTCTGGGTGTGCTGCGGCGGGCCGACGCGGCGAAGGCGGTACTGGCGCTCGGCGACGATGATTCCGCGAACGCGTTCGTGGTGATGGCGGCGCGGGAATTCGCGGTAGTGCTGCACGCCCGCCCCGCACCAGGAGCGTGGCAGCGCCGCGTGAGGGCGTTTGGGTACATGCGGATCGAACGCACCGATCGCTCCGCGCCAAGCTGAACGACCGAGGCCTCGCTACCCGCGACCCGTCGAGATTATTGGCTCGCGATTTGCGCGCGGAGCTGGCGGGCACGGTCGAGGATGCGGTTGTCGATGTCGCTGACGGTGACATCGCTGACCGGCGCATCGACCCAGCGGCCGTCCTCGAGCTCCTGGCGAAACACCGAAATACGGACCGCATCGGAGCGCAGCTCGCGGCCGAAGATGAAAACATTGACTTTGAAACGCTCGTTGGTGACGCTGGGCGGCGAGTACCAATCGGTGATGATCGTGCCACCGAACGGGTCGGCCGAGGCGATCGGCATGAAGGAGAGCGTGTCGAGCGCGCCCCGCCAGAGATAGGCGTTCACGCCGAGCCCGGCGCCACCGTTCTGATCGGATTTCCGGTTGACCCCCTTGCCTACTCCGAACACGAGCCCGTTGTCGCCGAACACGGTGCCGCTTTGCGGCGCCGGTTCAGGGCCGAAAAACCCGGTCATCTGCGGCGGCGGCTGGGTGTTGGCGCCGCACCCGGCGATCAGGCCGATCGCGGCGAGAGAGGCGGCGGCAACAGTGAATCGGTACATTCTTGGCCGGGCTCCCGTCAAAGGACCGCGCCCCTCTAGCGGGTTGGACGGGCGGCGCCAAGCGCCCAAAAAGAAGCGGCGGGGACATGCCCCGCCGCTGCCGGTTTACCCCAGATGCTCGTGCTTACCAGCGAACCATGCCGCCAAGGGCGATGGCGCGGAACACGACGTTGTTGAAGTCCGAGGCCGAGCCGACCCCGATGAAGTTCACGCCGCCCTGGTAACGCTGGCCGTAGGTGGCAGACAGCCAGCCGAGCAGGCCGGGCGCCAAGACGTAGGTGCCACCGACATTGAGGCCCCACTCATGCCGGGTGGACTGAACCACCGGGCTCCACGCGCCGGCGCTCCACACATCGAGCCAGGAGGCACCGACCGTCAGCGGTCCCATCGTGTACTGCGCGCCGAGCAGATAGGCGTTCATATTCGGCGCGCCCTCCGGCTTCAGGGCCACCTGGTTGTTCATCTGCCCCGTCAACACCGAGCCGCCGACCCGCAGCCCGCCAAAGTTCACGGCAAGACCGCCGAAGAACGCGCTCAGCCCGTCATAGGCCGGCAGGCCGGCCGCACCCGGCGCAACCTTCCCGGACCCCATGTAGCTCGCGAAGGCATAGATTCCGGCCGGGCCGAAGGAGCCCTGATAGCGGCCGCCGACCTCAACCGTGTTGCGGCGGCGAGCGACCAGGAACGGAAGCGAGCCGGTGGAGATGGTATTGGTGGTCGCAATCGCGCTGCCCGGTGACAGCGAGTCGCCCAATGTGTTGTCGTCAGGCTCGAAGCTCGCCATGAAGTCGAACCCGGCGATCTGCGGCGACATGTAGACAACCTTCGAGGTCGTGTACTCGTTGCCGATGCCCGAAGGGAACGGGAACAAGGGAGTGGTGGCGTTGCCGATGTCGTTCAGGTCGTCGTTCCAGCCACCGTCATTATAGGTCTGGAAGGTGGTGACGCCGGCATCGAGCAACCCGGTCGGACCGTCGTCCTGGCCCAGATGGATAGCACCCCAGTCGCCGCCCAAATAGGCGAAGGCGCGCCGAACGTAGAGGTAGTTGCCGGGCGTGTAGTTGATCGCGGTGCTGCCGGGCGTCACCTGATAGATGTTGCCCGAACCGATATTGCTGCCCGAGGCACCGCCGCTGGTTGCGCTGGCGCCCGCGTTGAACGAGGTCTGGACGCGGATTTCGGCCGCAGCGCCGTAGCGGAGGCCGCTGGTCGTCATACCGTCCACACCCTGGTAGAAGCGGGCGTAGCCGAGCGTCCCGTACGGCTGGATCTTGTATGTGCCCGAGCCAGCCGTGGACTTGGTGATCGCGCCGGTGCTCTGGTTGATCGAGTAGGTGGTGACGGAGGCTGTCACCGAATCGCCGGTCTGGCTAAGCGCGTAGCCGTAGAACACCACGCGGCCATTGAAGCGCACGACGATGCTGCCTGGCGTCGGAGCCGGCAGCGGGCCCTTGGTGTAGAAGCCCTGCGCGCTGAGGTTGGTGTTCGCGGCCGCGATGCCGCTCGGAGCGGTCGGCTGCGGCGCCTCGGTCCAGGTCGGGGGCAGCGGAGCCGTGGCGGCAGTCTGAGCCATCGCCTGACCGCCCGCGAACCCCCCGATAACAGCAGCGCTCGCCAGCAATAGCTTACGCATTCATATCCTCCTTGTTCCGACGGACGTCACGGCGCCTCGGCTTCCGCGCGACCTTCCCGAGCATATTGCTCGGCCAAACCCAGCATCGCAACGGTCCGAACCCGGCTCGCATGGTATTGGCGAAACAGTGTGGCCACAACGCCACAACGAATTCAGGGGGCCAGAGCCCCGATCGCCCCGATGGCGGCGCAGAGATGCCGTGGCAGCCGGCGGAGCGCCGCGCCGTCGATGCCGCCGAGCGCGGCGGCGCGTCCACGCGCCATCCGCGCCAGCCGACTCCAGCGGAGCGGGCCGAGTGCGCGCGCGCCGGGGTGGCTCGCCGTCGCAAAGGCCGGCGAGATGAAGATCAGCTCGGCCCGGGCATGGAGCGCGCGGCGGACGGCGGCTGGGCCGTGGGCCGAGCTGGTGACGAAGGCCCCCTTACGCCGAGGCCGACGCCGCACTCCGGGCCGCGTCCCATCCCGCAGGTGGAGGCCGGCGCCGAGCCTAGCTGCGAGCGCGGCATCCGCCGCGACGGCCAGGGCGATGCCACGGCGTCTGCACAGGCGGGCGAGCGCCACGCCGACCGCCAGCCGGTCTTCGTTTCCATCGTGACGGAAGATGACCCCGGAGATCCCACCGGGCGGCAGCGCCCGGACGGCCGGGAACGGGTCGGGCAAGCGGCGGGAGTCAGTAAATAGCCATAGGGGTGGCGGTCCCGGCCGGCGCCGCGCCTTGACGGCGCGCGCCCAGCTTACAAGCCTGCGGTCCATGCCCGACTCTCCGAACACACGAACTATAGCAGCCGATCCGGAGGGCATCGCCGCCCGGCTGGCGGACGTGCGCCGCCGGATCGCCGAGGCCGCCCGGCGCGCGGGTCGCGACCCCGCCCAGGTGCGGCTGATCGCGGTCTCCAAAACGAAGCCCGCCGCTTCGGTGGCGGCGGCGTGTGCGGCCGGTCAGGCCGAGTTCGGCGAGAACAGGGTGCAGGAGGCACTCGCCAAGTTCACCGCGCTCAAGCCCGCGTCGCCAGGACTGGTGCTGCACCTGATCGGGGGCTTGCAGACCAACAAGGCACGAGAGGCGGTGCGGCTTGCTGACGTGATCCACACGCTCGATCGGCCCCGTCTGGCCGACGCGCTTGCCGCGGCGATGGCGAGGGAAGGGTGCCGCCCGCGCCTGCTGATCGAGATCAACACCGGCGCGGAGCCGCAGAAATCCGGCATCCCGCGCGACGAGGCTGATGCCTTTATCGACCGGTGCCGCGCCCGATTCGGCGGTCTCGTGATCGGGCTCATGTGCATTCCGCCCTTGGCGGACGACCCCAGACCGCACTTCGAATGGCTCGCCGCTTGCGCGCGCCGGCACGGGCTCCGTGAGCTGTCCATGGGCATGTCGGCCGACTTCGAGGCGGCGATCGCCTGCGGAGCGACGATGGTGCGGGTGGGGACGGCAATTTTTGGGGCGCGGTGATTTTACCGGCCGGGCTTGCACCCAATTCGCGGCGCCAAAGCCGCGTCGTCATCGCGAGGCCCAGCGCAGCGGGGCCGTGGCGGTCCAGCGCCGCGCCGCCGCTTCGCGGCGGCTCGCGATGACGAGTTCCGCTAAGCCGCCCGGGCGGTCAGAGCGGCGGGTAGCTGGCGGATCGAGTGGTCGATGAGCTGCGCGTCCTGATCGGCGCTCAGCCCCTCCGCGATCACCTGGCGCGCAGCCTGGGTGGCAAGCTCCGCCGCCGCCAGGCGCACTTCGTCGACGGCGGCCTTCTCGGCCGCGGCGATGCGGTCAATCGCCATCTGCTCCCGCCGCCGCGCCGCCGCATCGGCCTCTTGCGCCGCGGCGACGGCGAGGCGTTCCGCTTCGGCCTGCGCGCCTGCGATCATCTGCTGCGCCTCGTCGAGCGCGCGATCCCGCCGCAGCCGCGCCTCGCGGAGCATCTCCTCGGCTTCACGGCGCAGCCGCGCCGCCTCTTCCAGTTCCGCCCGCACCAGCTTGGCGCGGTTGTCCAGCATGTCGGCGAGCGCCGCCCACAGGCGGCGTCCGAACAAGACAAAGAAGACGATGAAAGCGATGGCGACCCAGGTCTTGGAGTCGGTCCAGAACGCGTGCTCCATCTCTCGTCCTCTTTATTGCTGGCCGCGGGCGGCGAGCAACGTGCTAACGGCGCGCTCGACGCGCGCTGCATCGGGCGCCGTGCCGGTGAGGCGGGCGATGAGGGTGTCCGCCGCATCGATAGCGACCGCGCGAAGCGCGCGCATGGCCGATGCCTGGGCCGCTGCGATCCGCCCCTCGGCCTCCTTGAGCTGCGCCTCGAGTCGCTCGTTCAGCGTCGCCGAGCGGGCGGCGGCCTCCTGCTTCGCTTTCTCGACCGCCGCATTGATAGCGGCCTGCGCGTCCGCGCGTGCGCGGGCGATGGCGGTGTTCATCTCCGCAATGGCGCGATCGGCCTCGGCCTTCGCCGCGCGCGCCGTATCGAGATCGGCAGCGATCGTGTGGGCGCGCTGTTCGAGCACGCTGGCGACCTTCGGCAAGGCCCAGCGCCAGCAGAGCAGGAACAGTATAAGGAATATGACCGCGCCCCAGCCAACCTGATCGACGGTCAGGGGATTGCTGAAGTTGAGCTGCGGCATCCCTTCCGCGAAGGCGGCGGTCGGCATGAGCAGCAGGCCAAGGGCGGTCAGGCGAAGCGAGCGGGGCATTTGGGTTCCCCGGCGCCGAGCCGGAACGCGCACGGGCGCCCGGCCGATCCGGCGCCCGATCAGACGAAGAGGATGATGAAGGCGATGACCAGCGCGTAGAGCGCGACGGCTTCCGTCAGCGCGAAGCCGAGGATCGCCAGGCCGAACACGCGGTCGCGCGCTGCCGGGTTGCGGGCGACCGAGTTCACCAGCGCGGCGAAGATATGACCGATACCGACGCCGACACCCGAAAGCGCAATGACCGCGAGACCGGCGCCGATATTCTTGGCGGAAGCGAGATCCATGTCGTTGTTCCTTTCTGTACGGACGGATGCGACCCAGCGAGCACGCTCGCCGGAATGCACGGGTTGAACGGGCTAATGGAGGTGAATAGCGTCATGCAGGTAGATGCAGCTCAGGATCGCGAACACGTAGGCCTGCAACACGGCGACCAGAATCTCGAAGCCGATCAGGATCACGTTCACGCCGAAGGCGAAGATCGCCGGCACGATGCCGAGCAGCCCCGCCGCGCCGAGCATCACCACGAAGGCGCCGAACACCTCCAGCATCACGTGCCCGGCCATCATGTTCGCGAACAGTCGGACCGAGAGAGAGATGATGCGCGAGAGGTAGGACAGCACCTCGATCGGCACTAACAGCGGCAGCAGTGCCTTCGGCACGCCTTGGGGAACAAAGTAGCCGAACCAGTGGAACCCATGAATGGCGAGCCCGACGACCGTCACCATGATGATGACGGCGAGCGTCAGCGCGAGCGTGACCGTGATGTGGCTTGTATAGGTGAAGAAATAGGGGAAGACGCCGATCAAGTTGCCGAACAGGATAAACAGGAACAGCGTGAAGATGAAGGGAAAAAAGCGCCGCCCCTCGGGCCCGATCGTATCGACGCACATCGAATAGGTGAATTCGTAAATCATCTCCGCGGCGGCCTGCAGGCGGCCCGGCACCATCGCGCGCGGGCGCATCCCGAGCACGATCAGCGCGAGCGTCAGCACCGCGACGACCAGCATCATCAGGTTCGACTGGGCGAAGTGTAGCGAGGCGCCGGCGGCGCCGAGAGCAGGATGCAGCTCGAACTGGCTGAGTGCGTCGATATTCCCAGAAGCCAAGACCCGCCCCCTTGTGCGCGGCCGGCTGCACGAAGCGGCCGGCCCTTTCAGATGCCTTTTTGGCCCGGGCCGTCCTTCGGCGCGAACATGCGCCAAACGTTCAGGACGCCCGCGGCGACCCCGAGCGGAACGAACCCGATCAGGAACCACGGATGCAGCCCGGTCAGCCGGTCGATCCCCCAGCCGATGGCGATCGCCACCAGAAGGGCGGAGGCCATGTCGACCGCAACCCGCACGCCGATGCCCAAGGGGCTCAGGCTGGGATCGTCGGCCTTGGGGCCGGATCGCGTCGGCTTGGGCTCCAGCCCTTGCTTCTCGCGCGCGACGCGCAGCCGCTCCTCGAAGGAGGGCTGATCGCCGCCGTGTTCCTTGGTCATATCCGCTCCGGGCAGATCGCCCTGCCGGAAGGCGGGCGCTTGCTACAGGCGGGTTTCCGGGGTGTCAAGAATGGGTGACCCAAAGTGGGCGACCCGCAAATGCTGCGGCCGCTGGGTTCAACGCTCGCCCCGGCCGATCAGCACCGGGCCGAAGGGCGCGTCCTGGCGCAGCCGCACCCTACCTTCGCGGGCCAGCTCCAAACTGGCCATCAAGGTGCTGGCCAGCGCGGCACGGCGCTCGGTGCGATCAGCCAGATGCGCGGGCAGAAAGTGCTCGAGGCTCGCCCAGTCCGGCGCCCGGCCGAGCATGGCAACGAGCCGATCCAGCGCCTCCTTCACCGTCCAGACGGTGAGCGGCCGGGGCGTATAGGTGCGGGCCGCCGCCGCGCGGCGCGCCGTGGCGATGTAGGCGTGGACCAAGCCGGGCAGATCGAGGCGCAGGCGGGAGCGGTCGATCTCAGTATGGGCCTCTGGCGCCCCGCGGGCGAACACGTCGAGACCGAGCTGGAAGCGCGCAGCGAGCCAAGCCGCGGCAAGGCGGATCGCCTGCCAGTCCCGCAAGAGTCCAGCCAGCGCCTCGGCGGCAGTCGCACCTTCCTCCACCTCGTCCGCCGTCTCGGGCACGAGAAGCCGCGATTTCAGCCAGGTGAGCCACGCCGCCATCACCAGCCAGTCGGCCGCGACCTCCAGCCGCAAGCGGCGGGCGCTCTCGATCACCGCGAGGTACTGCTCGACTAGCGCCAGGATGGAAATGCGCGCCAGATCGACCTTTTGCGCCCGCGCCAGCTCCAGCAACAGGTCGAGCGGCCCGTCGAAGCCTTCCAGGTGGAGGACCAGCGCCTCTGGGCTTTGCTCAGAGGTAACGCTCACCGAACCCTGGTCCTATCGGATGCCCCGCCAGCCACATCACGGCGGCGAAGGCGGGCTCGAGCACGCTGAACAGCGCGCCGCGGATCGGGTCGAACCGGACGCCGAGTTCGGCAAGGAGCGCCGGCACTACGAACAACAGCAGGAGCACGATCACGAGCCCGGCGCCCTCCATGCGCGCCCAAATACGGGCAAGCGGCAGTGGCAGCAGCCCGACCGCGATCCGCCCGCCGTCCAGCGGCGGGATCGGAATCAGGTTGAACAGGCCGAGCACCAGATTCACCAGGATGAAGGAGAGGAGGAAGCTCTCCTCCAGCGGGCTAGGCGGCGCGCGTGTCAACACCACCGCCGCGAGCCACGCGAGCAGGAAGTTCATCGCCGGTCCGGCGGCGGCGATGATCATCATGCCGCGCCGCGGATCGCGGAACTTCGCCGCTCCGATCGGCACCGGCTTGGCCCAGCCGAACAGGATCAGCGGCAGGTGGAACACGAAATGGGCGAGCACCAAAAGCCCGGGCAGCAGCAGCGTGCCGACCGGATCGACATGGCGCAGCGGGTTGAGCGAGAGCCGGCCCGCGCGCCGCGCCGTATCGTCTCCGAGCGCGAGCGCGGCGTAGCCGTGCGCGGCTTCATGCAACGTGATGGCGAGGATCGCCGCGATGGCGGCAAGCACGATCTCGGCGGTAGCGAAGCTCATCCGAACAAGCGATCCCGTTCGGCGGCCAAGCAGGCCGCGTCGAGCACGAGCCGGCGGCGTGCGGCGAGCGCGCGGGCAGCGGCGAGGCGTGCGCGCGCGGCGGGCGCAAGCGACGGGCAGCCCACGAGCAGATCGCGAGTCGGCTCAAAGGCGCCGCTGCAATAAAGGGCGACGTCGCAGCCAGCCGCCAGCGCCGCCAGGGCGCGTTCGGCCGGCGTGCCGGAGAGCGCCTCCATCGCCAGATCGTCGCTCACGAGCACCCCGCCAAATCCGATCCTCTCCCGCACGACCCGCCCGATCACCTCCGCCGACACAGTGGCGGGCCTTCTGTCCCAGGCCGGATAGAGGATATGGGCGGTCATCATCCAGGGAAGGTCGCGATTCGCCAGAAAGGGAAGCAAATCCGCCGCAGCATCCGCATCGCTGCCCGCCACGACCGGCAGGGCGCGGTGGCTGTCGGCGGTGGCGCGCCCGTGGCCGGGGGCGTGCTTGCCGACCGGCTGCACCCCGGCGGCGAGCACTCCGGCGGCGAAGGCGCGCGCGAGGCGGGCAATCACGCGCGGATCAGCGCCGAAGGCGCGGTCGCCCACGACGCGGTCGGCCCCCGCCACCGCGCGGTCGAGCACCGGGGCGGCCACCACGTCGAAGCCGGCTTCGGCCGCCTCGGCGCCGATCGCCGCGCCGCCGAGCCACGCCGCGCGCAGCCCGGCAGCCGGGCTTTTCGCGAACAACGCCCCGAACGCGGCGGCGGGGGGATGCCGGCGCCACGGCGGCGGACGCAGGCGGGCCACACGTCCCCCCTCCTGGTCCACCATCAGCAGCGCGCCGCGTGGCAGGCAGCGTCGGACCTCCGCGATCAAGTGCCGAAGCTGCGACGGGTTCTCGATGTTGCGCGCGAACAGGATCACCCCGAGCGGCGGGGCGGCGCGGAACAGCGCGGCCTCGTCCCCGCTCAGCGCGGTTCCCGCGATGCCGACGATCGCGGCCTTCAACGGCCCATCCCGAGCCCGCCATCCACTGCCAGCATGTGGCCGGTGATGTAGCCCGCGGCGGGCGAGGCGAGGAACGCGACCGCGGCGGCGACCTCGTTGGGCAGGCCGATGCGGCCGAGCGGGATCGCGGCTTGCTGCTGCGCGAGACGCTCGGGCGGCACGGCGGCGTGCGCGCCTTCATCCTTGCGGATGAAACCGGGCACCACGCCGTTCACCGTGACGCCTGCCGGCGCGAGGTCCATCGCCAGAGCCCGCACCAGCGCCTCCAGCGCCGCCTTGGCGGCGGCGGAAGCGGCGAACACCGGCACGCCGGGACGAAACACATGCGCGACGAAGCTGGACACGGCGACGATACGCGCGTCGCGGCCTTCCTTCAGACGGGGGATCGCGGCGCGGGCGAGGCGGAAGAAGGCGGCGGCTATCGCCTCGTGCGAGTGCGCGAAGGTGGTGTCGTCGAGCAGCGAAACGGGCGTGCGGTCGGCGAAACCGGCATTGCTGACCAGCACGTCCAGCCGGCCGAAGCGGTCGGCGGCCTGTTCGATCAGCGCGGGCGCAGTGCGCGCCTCGGCAAGGTCGCCGAGCAGCACGCACGCCTGCGCGCCCACTTCGCGCGCGGCTGCGGCCACGGCCTCCGCCCGTTCGCGGTTTCGGCGCGTGTGCACCGCGAGGCCAACGCCCGGTCCGGCGAGCGCCCGGCAGATCGCCGCGCCGATGCCGCTCGCCGCGCCGGTCACGAGGACGACGCGAGCGGCGGCGGGAGAATCGGGTGAAGCCATTGGCCGATCATACAGACGGCGGGCCGGTTGACACCCGCCCAGGCGCCCGACCACTTTCGGCCCGCCAACGGCGGGGGGGGGCGATGAGCGACGGACGGCTTGCGGGCAAGACCGCTTTCGTGACCGCGGCCGGGCAGGGCATCGGCCGCGCCACCGCGCTCGCCTTCGCCGCCTCGGGTGCGAAGGTAGTGGCGACCGACATCAACGAGGCGAAGGTGCATGAGATCGCCTCCGATTCGATCCTGACGGCGCGGCTCGACGTGCTGCACGCGGCCGACATCGCGCGCGCGGCCGATGATCACGGGCCGGTCGATATCCTGTTCAACTGCGCGGGCTTCGTGCACCAGGGCACGATCCTGGACGCGACCGAGGACGAATGGGCGCTGGCGTTCGACCTGAACGTCCGCTCGATGTTCCGCACGATCAAAGCGTTCCTGCCGGGAATGCTGCAGAAGGGCGACGGGTCCATCATCAACATGGCCTCCGCCGTCGGCAGCATCAAAGGCGCCCCGCGCCGTTTCATTTACGGGGCGACGAAGGCCGCGGTGGTGGGACTGACGAAATCGGTCGCCGCGGATTTCGTCGGCCAGGGTATACGCTGCAACGCGATCTGCCCCGGCACGATCCACACGCCGAGCCTGGAGGAGCGCATCGCCGCCAACGCCGAGGCGGCGGGCGGCATGGAGGCGGCGCGGGCGGCCTTCATCGCGCGCCAGCCGGTCGGACGGCTAGGCACGCCCGAGGAGATCGCGGCGCTCGCCGTATATCTGGCGAGCGACGAAGCGAAGTTCGTGACCGGCACGACGATGGTGATCGACGGCGGCTGGACAATCTGAGGAAGGGACACAAGCGATGAAGCTGCTGCGCTACGGCCCGCCTGGCGCCGAGAAGCCCGCCTTGCTCGACCGCGACGGCACGATCCGCTGCCTGTCGTCCGTGGTGCGTGACATCGACGGGTTCGCACTCTCCGACGCGGCGTTGAACATGTTGCGGAGCATCGACCCCGCCACGCTGCCGAAGGTCGATCCCGGCGTGCGGCTCGGGCCGTGCGTGGCGCGGCCGGTGAATTTCGTCTGCATCGGGCTCAACTATGCCGACCATGCGGCGGAGACGAACGCGCCGATCCCCAAGGAGCCGATCGTGTTTTTGAAGTCACTGTCGGCCTATTGCGGGCCAAACGACGATGTGAAGCTGCCGCGCGGGTCGAAGAAGCTCGACTGGGAGGTCGAGCTGGGCATCGTCATTGGCAAGCTGGCGCGCTACGTGCCCGAGCACGACGCGATGAGCTACGTCGCCGGCTATTGCGTCTGCAACGACGTAAGCGAGCGCGAATACCAGCAGGAGCGCGGCGGCACCTGGGACAAGGGCAAGGGCTGCGACACGTTCGGCCCCACCGGCCCTTGGATGGTGACGAAGGACGAGGTGCCCGACCCGCAGAACCTGCGCCTCTGGTGCGAGGTGGACGGCAAGATGATGCAGGACGGTAATACGAAGACGATGATCTTCGATTGCCGCAAGCTCGTGACGTATGTGAGCCACTTCATCACGCTGCATCCGGGCGACATCATCTCCACCGGCACGCCGCCGGGTGTCGGACTCGGCAAGAAGCCGGAGCCGATCTTCCTGCGCGCCGGGCAGACGATGCGGCTTTCGGTCGAGGGTTTGGGCGTGCAGACCCAGCGCGTCGTTGAAGGCTGACACGCTTAAAAGGTCTCGTTCGGCCGCTGCTTCCGCCGGTGTCGCCCGGCAGGGTCTGCTCTTCATCCTGATCGCCAGCCTGGTGCGGCTGGGTTTTGCCTGGGCGCTCGGCCTCGGCGTCGACGAGAGCTACATGGTCGCCACGGGGCGGCATCTGGCGTTCGGCTATTTCGACCACCCGCCTTCCGCCTGGTGGATGCAATGGGCGGCGGTCCACCTGTTTTCCAGCGAAGCGCCGCTTGCCGTGCGCGCGCCGTTCATCGCGCTGTTCGCGCTGACGACATGGCTGATGTTGCGCCTCGGCACCGCCGTCGCCGATGAACGCGCGGGGCGATTCGCGGCGATCGCGCTCAATCTGTCGCCGGTGTTTGGCGTCACGGCGGGCAGCTGGGTGTTGCCGGATGGGCCGCTCGATTGCGCGCTTACCGGTGCCGCGCTCTGTTTCGTGCACGCGATCTCGGATCGCGGCTGGCGGTGGTGGATCGGCACCGGATCGTGGGCCGGGCTGGCGCTGCTTTCGAAATACACTGCCGTGCTGAGCATCGTCGGCGCGTTGGCTTTCCTGCTGAGCTCGCCGCCGCGGCGGCGCTGGTTATGGCGAGCCGAGCCCTATGTCGCCGGCATGATCGCGCTAGCGGTTTTCGCGCCGGTAATTGCATGGAACGCGGCGCACGGCTGGGCGTCGTTCGCCTTCCAGGGCGCGCGGGCGGGCGGATTGCGCTTCCATCCCTTGGCGCCGCTCGCGGTGCTCGCGGGCGAGGCGCTGTTCGTGCTGCCGTGGATCTGGGCGGGGATGGCGGCGGCCGTGTGGGGAGTGCTTGCCGACCGAAACACAAAAGAGTCCCCCCTCCCCCAAGGGGAGGGAGGACTCTCAGCGCGCGCGCGGGAAGTCGCCCTCCTCTTCCTTGCCGCGCCGCCGATCCTCGTGTTTTGCGCGGTCGCGCTGACCTCGCGCGGGCGGGTGCTGTTTCACTGGGCCGCACCCGGCTATTTGATGCTGTTCCCGCTGCTCGGCGCGTGGCTCGCCGCGCGGCCGAGGCTGGCGGCACGCGCGGTGCGTTGGACGGCGGTGATCGTCCTTCTCTGCCTCGCTGTGGTGGCGAGTGCGGTGCGGCTCGACTGGCTGCATCCGGCCTTCGCGGCGCTGCATCTGCGCGATCTGGCGGCGGAGGCGACCGACTGGACCTCGTTGCGGGCGGAACTTGAGGCGCGCGGCGCAGTGAGTTCCGGCACGGTCGTCGGCGTCACCAACTGGCGGGACGGCGGCAAGATCGCGCACGGGCTGGGGTCGGGGTTTACCGTCACCTGCCTGTGCGACGATCCGCGCGAGTTCGGGATCGCCGCGCCCGCTTCAAGCTTCGCGGGGCGGAACATGCTCGTGCTGGCGACACGGCCGGACGAAGCCGCGCGGCTGGCGCCGTCCTTCGCCGCACTCACGGCGCTGCCGCCGGCGCCGATCGAAGCCCACGGACGGAAGATCGGCGAGGTGTTTGTGTTCCGCGGAACGGATTTCCGCAGCCTGAAGCCTGGTTAGCGGCAGGCGAGCGCGTAGGCGTCCCCGGCGCCGTCCGGGTAGGGAATGGTCTGCCAACTTTCGCCGCCGTCCGTGGTGGCGAACACACCCCCGGTCTTGGCGGTGAAGCAAACCTGCTTCGGATCGGCCGGATGCAGCGCCACGCTCATCGCCGTGTTGGCGGGCATCACCTTGTCGAAGCGCCGCCAGCTTCGCCCCGCATCGTCGCTCCGCCAGAGCGATCCGGTGCCGGACGTGAATGCGGGGCTGAGGCAGGCGTACATCACGTTCGGGTCGTGCGGCGAAACGCGAAGATCGCGCCCGTAGGTCTGCGGCGAGTATTTGCCGACCTCCAGATTCTGCCAGGTGCGCCCGGCATCGTCGCTGATGAACAAACCCATGCGGACCGCGAGATAGACGCGGCCGGGCTCGGCGGCGCTGGTGGCGATAGCGTGGCCGTCCAGGATTCCTTCCGCCTCGCTGTCGCTGACGATGCGGCTCTTGAGGTGCGGCAGGGATGCGAAGCGCGTGAGATCCTCGGCGCAGTCCTGCCAGCTCTCGCCGCCATTGGCCGAGCGCATCGCGCCGCCGACTTCGAGGGCCGCGAAAAGCTCACCCCGCTTGCCGGGCGCGGCGGCGATCCGCATCACGCGGCAGGGAAAGCTCATTTTGACATGCTCGGGCAGCACGGGACGCGCCACGCGCTTGAACGTCTCGCCGCCGTCCTCGCTGCGATAGACGCTGACCGGTGAGCCACCCGCATAGACGGTGCGCGGATCGGAAGGATCGAACGTGAGCGACCAGATCTGCACGCCGTCATCGGGAAAGCCGCACCGTTTCCAGGTCCGTCCGCCGTCGGTGCTCCGGTACGGGCCGCCCACCGTGCCGGCGAGAACGACGTTCGGATCGCGCGGATCGAGCGTGATCGCCTGCGTGTCCTGATCGAGCGTGCGCTCCCACTTGCCGCCGCCGTTGCGGCGATAAAGCCCGCCCGCGCCGCCTTCCTTCGCCGAGCGCAGGCCCGCGTAGATGGTGGCCATGGCGTTTCCCCCTTGCTTTGCCTATGCCGGATCGGCGCCGGTAAGCAGCACGACATGCGCGTTAGACGAGCGCAGGCGGAGCGGCAGGATCTTCTGATATTGTTCCGAGAAATACCATTCCCGCGCCCGCTCGCGGCTGTCGAACTCCAAGAGCACGATCCGGTGCGGATGGCGGTCGCCTTCGAGCCGCTCGGGCTCGCCCCCGCGGGTGACGAAGCGCCCGCCGTACGCCTGCACGGTGGCCATCACCTTCTCGCGGTACTGATTGAACAGGCCCGGGTCGGTGACTTCGACCTCGGCCAGGATGTAGCCTTTCGGCATGTCGGTTCCTCCGGCTGGCTCCCGCCGAGGCTAGGCCCGCTTCGGCCGGCAGGGGAAGGGACGGCTTCCCAACCCTTGCGGCCCGTCCGACACTCGCCGCGACCGGAGGGAGGACGAACCATGCCTGTGCTGATGCCCGAACGCCTGACCGAGATCGCCAAGGCGCTGCTGATGGGTGCGGGCGCCCCGGAGAGCGAGGCGGCGACGGTGGCGCGGCTTTCCATCGGTGCCAATCTCGCCGGGCATGACAGCCACGGAATCATCATGATCCCGAGCTATATCGAGCGCATCAAGGTCGGCCACATCATCCCCGGCGCGCCGTGGACGATCGTGCAGGAGACCGCGACCACCACGGTCGTCGACGGCAACTGGGGCTTCGGCTACGTCGTCACCGACCGCGCGATGCGCCACACGATCGCCAAGGCGCGCACGCAGAACGTGGCGGCGACAACGGTATACCGGCAGGGCCATATCGGGCGGCTGGCGTCCTATCCGCTGATGGCGGCGGCGGAAGGGATGATCGCGATGATCACCGCCGATTCCGGGCGCAGCCCCAAGCACGTCGCGCCGTTCGGCGGCGCCAAGGCGCGGCTCGGCACCAACCCGATCTGCTTCGCCGTGCCGTCCGATCTGGAAGGACCGTTCTTCTTTGACATGGCGACGTCCGCCGCCGCGGCGGGGAAGATCGCGCTCGCGGTGGCGCGCGGAAAACCGGTGCCGCAAGGCTGGGTGATCGATTCGGAGGGCCGCCCCACCACCGACCCGGCCAAGCTGCGCCAGGGCGGGGCGCTGCTGCCGCTCGGCGGCACGGAAGGATACAAGGGATACGGTTTGGCGGCGATGGTGGAGATTTTCTCGGGCCTCCTGACGGGGCTCGGCTTCGGCGTCGACCCGCAGGGGCGGCACAACGACGGGTGCTTCATCGCCGTGTTCAACGTCGCCGCGTTCCGCGACCTTGCCACGTTCAAGCGCGAGGTTGCCGAGTTCGCCCGCTATCTGGTCGATACCCCGCCCGCCGAAGGATTCGAGCGCGTGTATTATCCGGGCGAGATCGAGCATTTGCGCGAACAGGAGCGCCGCCGCGACGGCATCCCCATCGAGGACGCGACCTGGGAGGTGCTGCGCAAGCTCGCGACCGAGTACGGCTGCGCGGAGCGGCTGGGATTCTAAGGAGGTGATCGGCAAGCCGGTTCGGCGCGAGGAGGATCACCGCTTCCTCACCGGCAGCGCGCGCTATCTGGACGACATCGCCGCGCCGGATGCGCTGCACATGGCGGTGATCCGTTCGCCGCACGCCCACGCCGCGATCGAGGCCATCGAGGCGCCTTCTTGGGTGCGGGTGTTCACCGCCGCGGATCTCGCGGGGCTGGGGCCCCTGCCCTGCACCGCCGCCGTGGTGACGGTCGCGCCGATGATCGTGCCGCCACGCTTCGCGCTGGCGCGGAACCGCGTGCGGCATGTGGGCGATCCGGTGGCGTTCGTGCTCGGCGCAACGGCGGCCGAGGCGCGCGACAAGGCGGAAGCGGTCGCGGTGCGCTACGCTCCGCTGCCGGCGGTGTGCGACGCGGAAGCGGCGCTTGCCGAGGGCGCGCCGCAGATTTGGGATGAGGCGCCGGGCAACCTGACCTACCGGTTTCGCAAGGGCGATGCGGAGGCGGTGCAAGCCGCCTTCGCGCGCGCGGCGCACGTGGTCGCGCTGGAGCTTGTCAACAACCGGCTTGTGATCGCGCCGCTGGAGACGCGGGCGGCGCTGGCCACGTACGAGGACGGGGGCTTTCACCTAGTCCTCAGCGGCGCCAGCTTGCACAGTATCCGCGACGTGTTGGCGGATCACATCTTCCGCATCCCGCGTGCCAAAGTGCGCGTCTCCGCGCCCGATGTCGGCGGCGGGTTCGGGATCAAGAACGCCGTTTATCCCGAGCATGTCATGCTGCTGTGGGCGGCACGCGCTTTCGGCAAGCCGGTGAAGTGGGTGGCCGAGCGGAGCGAGGATTTCGTCTCTGCCGCGCAGGGCCGCGACAACCGCACGCGGGCGCGGCTGGCGACGGATGCGGACGGACGCTTCCTCGCGCTGCATGTGGAGACGGTCGCGAATCTGGGCGCCTATGTCGCGGGCTTCGGGCCGGGCTGTTCCACCAGCGCGCCGGCCACCGCGATGGGCGGCGTGTACGACATTCCGGCGATCTTCATGGACGTGCGCGGCGCGCTGACCAACACCGTGCCGATCGACGCCTATCGCGGCGCGGGCAAGCCGGAAGCGAACTACCTGATGGAGCGGCTGGTCGATGCCGCGGCACGAAGGCTCGGCGCCGACCCGTTCGCGCTGCGGCGGCAAAACATGATCAGCGGGTATCCCTACACGAAGCCGCTCGGCACCGTGGTCGACGGCGGAGAGTTCGCGGCGCACCTCGATCGGGCGCAGGCGAGCCTAGCCGGGTTCGCGGCGCGGCGCGCAGGTTCCGAAGGCGCCGGCAAGCTGCGCGGACGGGGCATCGCCTGTTATCTGGAAACCGCACGCGGCGCGCCGGACGAAGCGGCCGAGATCCGGTTCGAGCCGGACGGGAAAGTGGCCCTGCTGGTCGGAACGCAGTCTAACGGCATGGGGCACGAGACGAGCTACAAGCAGATCGTCTCCGGCCTGCTCGGATTGCCGATGGAATGCTTGCGTTATGTGCAGGGCGACACGGCGCTGGTTGCGACCGGCAACGGTCACGGGGGCGCCCGTTCGATGCACATGGGCGGCGGGGCGATGGCGCTGGCGGCCGAGCAGGTGATCGAAAAGGGCCGCCAAGTCGCGGCGCGGCTGTTACAGCGGCGCCCCAATCAGGTGCGGTTCGAGGCGGGCCGCTTCATCGCGGATGACGACGGCAGCGCAGTCGCCCTGCGTGATGCGGCGCGCGATGCCGGCGATTTCGGATTGAGCCTCGATTCACGCGCCGAGCGGCGCGACGCGCCGATCACCTTTCCGAACGGATGCCACGTCGCCGAGGTGGAGGTCGATCCAGCGACCGGCCGCGTCACGCTGGAACGCTACGCCGCGACCGACGATTTCGGACGGATCATCAATCCGCTGCTGCTCTCGGGACAGGTGCAGGGCGGATTGGCGCAGGGTATCGGGCAGGCGCTGCTGGAGCACACGGTCTATGACGAGGAAAGCGGCCAGTTGCTCAGCGGCTCGTTCATGGATTACGCAATCCCGCGCGCCGACGATCTGCCGGCGCTCGAGATTGCGCTGAACGGCACGCCGACGGAGGCGAACCCGCTGGGTGTAAAGGGTGCCGGTCAGGCCGGTGCGATCGCGGCGCCGCAGACGGTGATGCTGGCGATCCTCGACGCGCTGGCGCCGCTCGGGGTCACCCACATCAACATGCCGGCGACGCCCGAACGGGTGTGGCGGGCGATCCAGGCCGCCTCAGCCGACCCGCAGCAGGCGTGAGCCTTCGCTATGCAGCCACGCCATCGCGGCGTCCTTGTGCGGCGTGAGCTTGGCGACCAGCGCCCAGAATCGTTTGCCGTGATTCATATGGCGCAGATGCGCGACCTCGTGCGCGGCGACGTAGTCCTGCACGAAGGGCGGGGCCATGATCAGGCGCCAGGAGAAGGAAAGCGAACCGTCCGAGGCGCAGCTTCCCCACCGGCTGCGCGTGTCGCGCACCGTCACGCGACGGACCGAGGCACCCAGTAGCGAGGCTTTCTCCGCCACGAGCGCGGCCAGCCGGCGGCGGGCTTCGCGGCGGAGAAAGTCCGTGACGCGCCGGCGGATGAACGCCGCCTCGCCGCTGACGCAAAGGCAGACCCCCTCGATCCACACGCCGCCGCGCACGTTCGGCACATGGCGAATGACATGCGGCACGCCGCCGATCTCGATTTCGAAGCCGGGTGCGAGCGGCACCGCATCGGGCAGCCGCGCGAGCCGCTCCGACACCCAGGCCGCGTTGTCCATCAAAAGCGAAACACCGGCGCTGCGGGCGGCGCGCATGGGCAGCGTCACCACCACCGCGCCGACCGACGGATCGATCCGGAGGCTAACGCGGCGCGCGCGCGGGCTGCGCCGCCACTCGATCCGAGCAGTACCGCCTGGAAGCTCGATCTGCTCAGCCTGCGCCAAGTCCATCACGGAAAAGGAGAGAACCAATGGCGATTCGTCAACGGCAAATCAGCGAATTTGCCGCGCTGTAGCCTCGGCGCCACGTCACATATCAGGACTTGACGAACGAACAGCCGCCTTCACTCAGCGGACGCCACGCCTCGTCCATCGGCGTCGTGGCGATAACCTTCGCGACATCCCAGGGCTGCTTGCTCTCGGACGGCGACTTCGCCTCGAACAAATAGACGGGATGCAGCGCGCGGCCATCCTCGCGGATACGGCCCGGACCGAACGCGTCATCGTCGGTCGGCATGCGCTTCATGCGCTCGACCGTGGCTTTCCCGTCCGCCTTGGCCGCCGCAGGCCCCATATCGGCCACCGCTTTCAGATAATGCAGCACCGCGCCGTAATTGCCGGCCTGCGTCATGTTGGGCCAGATACCGTTGTCGGTCTTGCCTTTCATGCGCGCGTTGAACGCGCGCGTGCGATCGTTCAAGTCCCAGTAATAGGACTCGCTCCAGCGCAGCCCCTGCACCGCCGGCAGGCCGAGCGCGTGGATGCCGGTGCTCTGGATCAGCATGGCGGCGAGCCGGATCTGTCCGCCGATGCCGAACTCGTGCGCCTGCTTGATGCAGTTGGCCGTGTCGCCGCCGGCATTGCAAAGCCCGATCACGTCCGCCCCCGAAGCCTGCGCGCGCACGAGGAGGGCCGAGAAATCCGTTGTCTCGGGGAACGGGTAGCGCACGCTGCCGACCACTTGGCCGCCGGCCTGTTTCACCTGGGCGGCGGTATCGCGCTCGAGCGTCTGGCCGAACACATAATCGGCGGTGATGAAGAACCATTTCTTGCCGCCCTGCTTCACCGTCGCGCCGCCCGTGGAGCGCGCCAGCATCCAGGTATCATAGGTCCAGTGGATGGTATTCGGGCTGCATTGCGAACCGGTGAGATCCGACGTGCCGCCGCCCGAATTGAGCATCACCTTGTTCTTCTCGCGGCAGATGGTCGATACGGCGAGCGCGACCGACGATGTCGGCACGTCCACGATCGCATCGACGCCGTCCTGATCCAGCCATTGACGGGCAATCGAGGCACCCACCTGCGGCTTGTTCTGGTGATCGGCAAATATCACATCGACGGCGAAGCCATGGTCGCCGAAATCCTGCACCGCCTGCTTGGCGCAGGCGACCGAGGTCATCCCGCCGTCGTCGCGATAAGTCCCGGAGAGATCGTTCAGCACGCCGAGCTTGATCTTGGGCGCTTGCGCGCGCGCCAGGCGGGGGGCGAACGGCAAAGCGGCGGCAGCGCCCAGCAGGGCGCGTCGGGAGAACGGCATTATCGGCTTCCTCGTCTACAGATCGTCGTGCGAGCACCCGAGAGGGCGGGTACTAAGCAAGCAGGACCGCTTCGTACCCGCCGACGCGGGCTCTCGCAACCGGAGGCGGAGGCGGGGTCAGGCCGGCGTGAACATCGGCATCGGCGGCCCGCCCTCGCTCGGCACGAACTTGAGCTTCACCTTCTGCCCGATCTTGAGCGAATCGAGGTCGCAGTCGACGATGTTCGTCATCATCGTCGGGCCGTTGTCGAGCGTGACATAAGCGATCGCATACGGCACCTCGGCGCGCTTCATCACGCTGAAGGAGTAGATCGTGCCGCTGCCGGACGCCTGCTCCCACTTCAAGTCCTGGCTGAAGCAATGGGGGCAGATGCCGCGCGGATACCAGTGCGGCTTGCCGCAGCTATTGCAGCGGGGGACCATCAGCTTGCCCGCGGCGAAACCGTCGAACACGGCCTTGGTTTCCGGGTTGGTGTCCGGCGTGCCGACGAACGGGATTTTGCGCTGGGTATAGGCCATGTCCGTTACTCCCGCTCCATGATCAGCGTCGCCGAGCCGTGCCGCGTCCCGAGCGAGCCGCCCGTGCCGTGTGCGAGCGCGAGCCCGCAGTTCTTCACCTGAACCTTGGGATGCGCCTCACCGCGAAGCTGGCGCACCGCCTCGATCACCTTGGTGATGCCGCCGCGGTTGGCCGGGTGGTTGTTGCAGAGCCCGCCGCCATCGGTGTTGAACGGCAGCTTGCCGACACCCGAGATCAGGTTGCCGTCGGCGACGAACTTGCCGCCCTGGCCCTTCTCGCAGAAGCCGAGATCCTCGATCTGCATCAGCACGGTGATGGTGAAGCTGTCATAGATCGAGGCGTATTTGATGTCGGACGGCTTCACGCCCGCCATCTCGAACGCCGCCGGGCCCGACCAGCGGGCGCCGGAATAAGTCAGGTCCACCTCGCCGCCGAACTGGCCCTTCGGCGCCTCGCCCATGCCGATCACCTTGACGCGCGGGCGCTTCAGGCTGCGGGCGATCTCCGGCCGCACCACGACCAGCGCGCCGCCGCCGTCGGTGATGACGCAGCAATCGAGCCGATGCAGCGGGCTCGCGATGATCGGCGACTTCACCACGTCCTCAACCGTCACCACGTCGCGCAGCAGCGCGTGTTCGTTGTACTGGGCGTGCTGCGAGGCGGCGACCTTGATCCAGGCGAGCTGCTCGCTCGTGGTGCCGTACTGGTACATATGCCGCTGCGCGCACATGGCGTACATGTTCGCGACCGTCGGCCCGTACGGGTATTCGAACTGCATGTCGGGCTGCGCGGGATTGCCGGCGCGCGGGGCGGTCCCGGTTGCCATGCCCTCGCTGCGCGGGCGACCGGCGAGAGTGATCAGCGCCACGTTGCAGCGCCCGGCGGCGATCGCCTCCACGGCGTGGGCGACATGCAGGAGGTAGGACGAGCCGCCGATGTCGGTCGAATCCATGTGCCTGACCTTGGTCAGGTTCATGTAGTCGATCATGTTGATCGGCCCCATGCCGGGGCCGTCGCCGGCGCAGAAATAGCCGTCCACGTCGTCCTTGGTCAGCCCCGCGTCCGCAAGCGCACCGAGCGCGCATTCCGCGTGCAGCAGCGCCACCGACTTGTCCGGCGCCTTGCGCGTCGGGTGCTCGAAGGCGCCGGCGATGTACGCCGCCCCTTTCAGACTCATCCGCTGTTCCCCCAATGATGTTCCAAGCGACGGCGGGCACTATACCGGCCGGTAGCCAGCGCGCCAGCCCGCGCGTTCTGGCCGCCTGCGAGACCACGGAGTAGATTGCGCCGATGGACGCCGCACCCCTCTATGTGCCGCCGATGCCGCCCGTGCCGGAGCGCGAGCTGTCGTTCCGCGCTTTCCTGCGGGCGATGCGGACCAACGCGCTCACCATGTGGCCGCGCCCTGCCTATGAAGAGCCGGTGCGCTACGGGCGGTTCTTCCATCGCACCAGCATGTTGCTGAACGATCCGACCGGGATCCACCGGGTGCTGGTGGACAACCACGCCAATTACGCTCGCTCCCCGGCCTCGATCCGGCTGCTGCGCCCGCTGGTCGGCAACGGGCTGTTGCTGTCCGAGGGCGATGACTGGCGCTTGCAGCGGCGCACCATCGCGCCGGCACTGGCGCCGCGCGTGATGCCGCTGCTCGTGCCGCACATCCTGTCGGTCGCGCGCGAAACGGTTGCCGCACTGGGCGATGCCGTGGGCACGCAGGTGGATCTGCTGACGATCGTGCAGCGCACGGCGCTCGAGATCGCCGCGCGGTCCATGTTCTCGATGGGCACGCAGGATTTCGCCGACCGGCTGCGCGCGATGGTTTTCGATTACGGCATGAACTATGCCCGGCCACACCTGTTGGATGTGGCCCTGCCTCCTTCCGTCCCGACGCCGGGCGATCTCTGGCGCATGACGTTCCGCCGCCGCTGGCTGCGGTTCATCGAGGGCGTGGTGGCGGCACGGGAGGCGATCGACGACGGGCGCGAGGCGCGCGACTTGTTCGACCTGTTGCGCGTGGCGCGCGATCCCGAGACCGGGCAAGGCTTCACCCGCGCCCAGCTCCGCGACCAGGTCGCGACGATGATCCTGGCCGGCCACGAAACCACCGGCGCGACGATATTCTGGGCCCTCACGCTGCTGGCGCGCGCGCCCGATTTTCAGGCGCGGGTCGCCGCCGAGGTGCGGGGCAAGGACCTCGCGGCCAACCCCGACCTGCCGGTGACAAGGGCAGTGGTAAACGAGACGCTGCGGCTCTATCCCCCCGCCTTCACGCTCGGCCGGTTCGCAAAGGCGGCGGACCGTGCCGGCGAGGTGGCGATCCCGCGCGGCGCCATCATCCTGATCGCGCCCTGGGTGCTGCACCGGCACAAGCAGAACTGGACGCGGCCGGAGGCATTCGATCCCGGCCGTTTCCTGCCCGGCGCGCCGCCGCCTGCGCGCTTCGCCTTCATGCCGTTCGGCGCCGGCCCGCGCATCTGCGTCGGCGCGCAGTTCGCGCTCGTGGAAGCCACGCTCGTGCTGGCGGCGCTTATGCAGGAATTCGAGGTGAGCATGGACGAAACCGAGCCGGTGCTGCCGGTCGGAGTCGTCGTCACCCAGCCCGACCGCGCGCCCGCTTTCCGGCTGCGCCGCCGTTCTTCGTCCGCAGGAGCAGAATCAGCATGTCCGTCCTCGACCACGTCCGCCGCCATCATGGCGAACTGACCGAGATACGCCGCGATATCCACGCCCATCCCGAACTCGGTTTGGAGGAGCACCGCACCTCCGAACTGGTGGCGCACAAGCTCGCCGAATGGGGCATCGAGGTGCATCGCGGCATCGGCGGCACCGGCGTGGTCGGCGTACTGCGCTCCGGCAACGGGCACGGGCGCGTCGGCCTGCGCGCCGACATGGACGCGCTGCCGATCGCCGAGGCGACCAACCTTCCCTATGCGAGCCGCAATGCGGGTGTGATGCACGCTTGCGGCCATGACGGACACACGACGATGCTGCTTGGTGCGGCCAGGTATCTCGCCGAGACGCGCAATTTCAGCGGCACCGTGCATTTCATCTTCCAGCCGGCCGAGGAGGGCATCGGCGGCGCGCTCGCGATGCTGAAGGACGGGTTGTTCGAGCGGTTCCCGTGCGACGTGCTGTTCGGGATGCACAATTCGCCGGGCATGAAGGTCGGCCATTACGGGATCACGCCCGGCGTGGCGATGGCGGGCGGCGCCTTCTTCGACATCGAGATCACCGGCAAGGGCGCGCACGGCGCGCGGCCGGATGCGAGCGTCGATCCGGTGCTGGTCGCCTGCCATATCGGCGCGGCGTTGCAATCCATCGTCTCGCGCAACGTGCCGCCGCGCGAGACCGCGGTGCTGTCCGTCACCAAGATCGCCGCCGGCGAGGCCTACAACGTGATCCCGAACACGGCACGCATGGCGGGCACGGCACGCACGATGTCGCGCGAGACGATGACGCTGATCGAGCAAGGGCTGAACCGGGTCGCCGCCAATGTGGCCGCGGCGTTCGGCGCCAGCGCGGAGGCGGAGTTCCGGCTGATTTTCGCGCCGCTGGTCAATGCACCCGAACCCACCCAGGCGCTCGCGGACGCGGCGGCGGAGCTGGTGGGCGAGGAGAACGTGAACCGCGCCAAGCCGCCGGCCTCGGCCTCGGAGGATTTCAGCTTCATGCTGGAGCAGGTGCCGGGCGCATACATCAATCTCGGCAACGGCGAGACGAGCGCGCCGGTCCATAACCCGGCCTATAATTTCAACGACGAAGCGATCCCCTATGGCAGTGCGCTGTATGCGCGGATCATCGAGCGGACATTGCCGAAAGACGTGTGATACCGAGCGTCGGAATTCTTGACTCTCCAACCCCGTCATTGTGAGCGCCGCGTGAGCGGCGTGAAGCAATCCCCTGCCTGCGGGAGATTGCTTCGGCCCATAGTTCGTATGGACCTCGAAATAACGCCGGAATGGGTCAGGGTTAGGCTGTCGGTATTATCCCTCGGGGACTTGGCCCGGCAGGCCGGCTTCTCTATCGGAGGGGCCGAGGCCGGACCGCCGAGGAGCCCATCATGCCCGACGCCATCGCCACCCAATCCGCCGTGCTCGCCGCCGTCGATACCGGGCTGGAGGAATCGCGCGCGCGGCTGTTCGACCTGCTGCGGATACCGAGCATCAGCGCCCAGCCGGCGCACGCTGACGATTGCCGGCACGCGGCCGAGTGGGTGCGCGATGAGTTGCGCGGGCTCGGCTTCGCAGCCGAGCTGCGGCCGACACCGGGCCATCCGGTCGTGCTGGGGCACCATCCCGGACCGGCCGGCTATCGCGGCCCGCACGTGCTGTTCTACGGGCATTACGACGTGCAGCCGGTCGATCCGGTGGAGCTCTGGCACAGCCCGCCCTTCGAGCCGCAGCTTGTCGATGGTCCGCACGGAAAGCGGTTCGTCGCCCGCGGCGCGGTGGACGACAAGGGCCAGATGATGATGTTCGTCGAGGCGCTGCGCGCGTGGAAAGCGGCGGCGGGCGAAATTCCCGCGCGCGTGACCGTGCTGATCGAGGGCGAGGAGGAAGTGGGCTCGATCAACCTGGAGCCGTTCCTCAAGGCCAATCAGGGCGAGCTTGAGGCCGACCTCGCGCTGATCAGCGATACCGGCATGTGGGACGTGAACACCCCGGCGGTGACGACGCGGCTGCGCGGCCTGGTTTATACTGAGTTCACCCTGAAGGCGGCCAACCGCGATTTGCATTCGGGACTGTTCGGCGGTTCGGCGCTCAACCCACTTAATGCGATCGCCCGGATTCTTGGCGAGCTGAAGGACGCCGACGGGCGCATCCAGGTGCCGGGCTTCTACGACGACGTGACGCCAGTCTCGAACGCTCAAGCCGCCGAGTGGGACGCGCTCGGCTTCGACGAGGCGACATTCCTCGGCAAGATTGGGCTTCGCGTGCCGGCGGGCGAGCGCGGCCTGCCTGCGTTGCAGCGACTTTGGGCGCGGCCGACGGCGGACATTAACGGCGTCTGGGGCGGCTATAGCGGCCCGGGCGCCAAGACGGTTATCCCGGCCGAGGCATCGGCCAAGATCTCGTTCCGGCTGGTGCCGCGCCAGAACCCCGACCGTATTGTTGAGGGTCTCAAGCGGTTCGTGCAGGACCGCCTGCCGCCCGACGCCGAGGTTGTGTGGAATTTCTGCGCCACCGGGCCGGCGATCGAGGTGCCGACCGACAGTACCTGGGTGCGGGCGGCGCGCGAGATTTTGGGCGAGGAATACGGCCGCCCGGCGGTGATGATCGGCAGCGGCGGTTCGGTGCCGGTGGTCTCCTCGCTGAAGCGGCTGCTTGGCATCGATACGCTGCTGATGGGCTTCGGCCTAGACGACGATCAGGTGCACAGCCCGAACGAGAAGTTCGAGCAGGTGTGCTTCCACCACGGCATCCGCAGCCATGCGCGGCTGCTCGGGCGCTTCGCCGCCGGGGCATAGTGCCGCCCCGACTGCGCCTGGCCGGACTGCGAAGCGCGCTGGCAGGTCCGTTCGATCTTTCCCTCGAAGCCGGCGCGTGCATCGCCATCACCGGCGCATCCGGCTCGGGCAAGAGCCTCTTTTTGCGGATGATCGCCGATCTCGATCCTAGCGAGGGCATTGCCGAACTGGACGGGCGCCCCCGGCAGGACTTCCGCGCCCCCGACTGGCGGCGGCGTGTCGCCTATGTGGCGGCGGAGCCCGGCTGGTGGGCCGAGCAGACCGCCGCCCATTTCCCGACGGCCCACCACGCGGCGGCACGGGCACTGCTGCCCCGACTGGGTCTCTCTGATACTCAATTCGGAGCGCAAGTGGTGCGGCTTTCGACCGGCGAACGGCAGCGGCTGGCTCTGATCCGCACGCTGGTGCGCCACCCGTCGGTGCTGCTGCTCGATGAGCCGACAGGTGCCCTGGATGAGCCGACCACGTTCTGCGTCGAGTCGGTGCTGCGCGACGTGCTCGCCACAGGGACCAGCATCATCGCCGTCACCCACAGCCCCGCCCAGGCGGAGCGGCTGGCCTCGCGACGCCTGGCGATGGTGGAGCGGAAGCTGCATCCGGCGTGAGCACCATCCTCCTCACCTGGCCCGATCTGCTGATCGCGGCTTCCTTGCTGCTGATCGATGGCTTCCTCTCGGTCTGGCTGCGACTCGCCCTGCACCGCCAGCTCGCGATCGCCGCCGTGCGGATGGTGGTGCAGCTGGTCGTCGTCGGTCTCGTGCTGCGGGCGGTGTTCCGCATCGACTCGCCAGGGCTGACGCTCGTTGTCGTGGTGGTAATGGTACTGATCGCGGCGCGCGAGGTGGCGGCGCGCCCGGAGCAGCGGCTGGTGCGATCCGGCAACCTCGCGGTCGGCGCCTCGGCGGTTGCGTTCGCCACGTTCGCGACGGCGATCCTCGCCCTCACCACGGCGATCCGGCCGCATCCCTGGTATACGCCGCGTTATGCGATCCCGCTCGCGGGCATCGTGCTCGGCAATGTGCTGAACGGGGGCAGCCTCGCGCTCGACTCGCTGCTGAGCGGCGTGGTGCGCGAACGCGCAGCGGTCGAGACCCAGCTCGCGCTCGGCGCCACCTACGGGCAGGCGATGCGCGGGCTCGTGCGCGCCTCGGTGCGGCGGGCGCTGCTGCCGACGATCAACACGATGTCGGCCGCCGGCCTCGTCACACTGCCCGGAATCATGACCGGCCAGATCATCGCCGGCATGGACCCGATGGAGGCGGTGAAATACCAAATCCTGCTGATGTTCCTGCTGGGCGGCGGCAGCGGGCTGGCGGCGGTCGCCGTGGTTTATCTCGGCGCCTGGTGGCTCACTGATGACCGCGACCGGCTCCGACTCGACCGATTGCGCAGCGGCGGGCGATAGCTGGCCTCGATGCCGTCCTCGTGCTCGACCAGGAGGCGCCGGAGGATTGGCGGATCTGCTATCAAAGCCGCGCCACGCCGCAGAAATGGGTGGAGCCGAGCACCGAGAGCGAGATCGAACGAGCCGCCACGGTCATGCCGCTGCGGATCATCCGCACCTGCGGAGCGTGTCCTCGGTGCGGTCGGCGAAGAGGGCCCTCTGTCTGAAGGGCGTCAGTTCGCTCTCGCGCGTGCCGAGCCAGAGCGGGCCGCACCACACGCCCTACGCGCCGAGCGGAAGCGCGGCGGCTATGTGGCTGCCGCGCGTGATGCCCCCGCCGACGAGTCGGGCAAATCCGAACACATCTTGACCACACGCGCAGCGCCCGCGGGCCCAACGAGGTGCAGTTCTCACTCGGCACCTACTATCCCGCCGTCTCGCTCGCCAAGGCGATCGTGGAGTGCAGGGCAATAGCTGGTTCTTCATCCTGCCCGACTACGCCATGGGCAAGTCGATGGCGGCCGTCTCGATGCTGGTGATCGAGCCGAGCGGCGGCGAAGTGGTGGGCTGCGTCGTCCACCCGTTCCCCGGAAACGAAGACCATTCGCGTTAGCTGCTGCAGGCGCAAAGCAGCGGTGCCGAGGTGATCGTATCCGCCCGGTGACGAAGGCCTTGCGGATCTGAATCTGGTTCGTTGAGCTTCGCGGCATGGAGCGAGGCAAGATTGAGGCTGCCACTGTGGCAGCCACAGCGGCAGATGCGGTGCATCGGATCGAGATCGTGTCGGGTCGGCGTCGGCGGCACGACGCGTCCTTCCGCGCGTTGGTAGTGGCAGACTCGCTGGTTGCGGGAGTCCAGGTGCGGGAGGTGGCACAGCGAAACGGGGTTTGCCCGAGCCTGGTGTATCGCTGGCGTCGGATGGCGGGATCGGCGCCGGAGACGGTCACTCCGGGCTTCCTGCCGGTGCGGATCACCGAGGAGCGGGTTGCTGCGCCGCCCGCGGCTCCCGTGCCGCCACGGGTGCCGAGCGTGATCGAGATCGAGTTGTCGAACGGCGCGCGGGTGCGTGTCGATGAGACGGTCAGCCTGGCGGCGCTGCGTCGCGTGTTGGGGGCGCTGCGCAGGTGATCCCGGTTCCCTCCGGTGTGAGGGTGTGGCTGGCCACTGGCGCCATCGACATGCGTCGCCGCATGAACGGACTGGCGTTGCAGGTGCAGCAGGCGCTCGGCCGCGACCCACATGATGGCGCGCTCTCCGTCTTCCGTGGACACCGTGGCGATCTGGTGAAGATCCTTTGGCATGACGGGCTCGGCATGTCGCTGTATGCGAAGCGACTGGAGCGCGGGCGCTTCGTGTGGCCCTCGCCCGCCGACAGCGTGGTGTCGATCTCGACGGCGCAGCTTGGCTACATGCTCGAGGGAATCGACTGGCGGCATCCCCAGTGCACATGGCGACCGGAGCTGGCCGGATGATGCCGAAATTTCTAGGTTGGTGCTGACGAATTCCCGTGCATTGCGACAGTTCTCGTGATTCGATTCCGGCGTGAGCGACGCGGTGGATTCTCTCCCCGACGACATCGACGCACTCAAGGCGGCGCTGCTTGCCGGGCGGGAAGCGCGTCGGGCTCTGCAAGCCCAGACTGCGGCCGCCGAGGCGATGATCGCGCACTTGAAGCTGCAAATCGCACTGTATAAGCGCGATCGCTACGGCACCTCCGCCGAGCGCGGCCGCAAGATCCTCGACCAGTTGGAGATGCAACTCGAGGACCTGGAGACTGACGTGGCGGAGGCTGAGGCCCGGGCGATGCCATCGCAGCCGGAGGGCAGCACGGTGCGTTCGTTCACGCGCGCCAGGCCGGTGCGTGGACCGCTGCCCACGCATCTGCCGCGCGAGCGCGTGGTGCTGCCAAGCCCGACCGCCTGTCCGTGCTGCGGCGGCAGGCTGGCCAAACTCGGCGACACGATCACCGGGACGCTGGACTGCATCCCGCGCAGCTACAAGGTGATCCAGACGGTGCGGGAGAAATTCTCGTGCCGTGCTTGCGAGGCGATCACCCAGCCGCCGGCGCCGTTCCCTCCGATCGCGCGCGGCCGCGCCGGGGCGAACCTGCTGGCCGAGATCGTCCATGGCGAGTTCGCCGAGCACCAGCCGCTGAACCGGCAGAGCGAGGGCTTCGCCCGCGAAGGCATCGACCTCAGCGTCTCGACGCTGGCGGATTGGGTGGGAGCGTGCACCGCGGCATTGTCGCCGCTGGTCACGCTGATCCGCCTACACGTTATGGCGGGTGAGCGCATTCATGGCGACGACACCACGGTGCCGGTGCTGGCCAGCCCAAAGACCGTCATCGGCCACTTGTGGACGTATGTGCGCGACGACTGGCCCTTCGGTGGAACCGCAGCACCGGCCGCGATCTTCGCCTATTCTCGCGACCGCGGTAGGACGCATCCCTGTCGCCACTTGGCGGGCTACGCGGGGATCCTGCAAGCTGACGCCTATGCCGGATTCGGCGACCTCTACGATCCGGCGCGCCAGCCCGCCCGATCACCGAAGCAGCGTGCTGGGCGCACGGGCGGAGCAAGCTGTTCGTGCTCGCCGACGTCGCCAAGGCGCCGCTCGACCCACCGTCCTGCGCCGCCTGCTGGTGCCGGTGACGATCCGTCTCGACCGCCTGCATCTGGTGTTGCAGGCGGCGATCGGCTGGACCAACAGCCACCTGTACGAAATCCGCGCAGGCGACGTCGGCTGGGGCATGCCCGACCCCCGACTACGGCGACGGACCGCTCGACGCCAGCAAGGCGCGGCTGGTCGACGTGCTGGAGGATGTCGGCGCCCGATCGCTGACATACCGCTACGACTTTAGCGACGGCTGGGAGCATTCCATCCGCATCGAGCGCATCGCCGACGCGGTGGCGGGCATGACCTACCCGGGCCTGGTCGAGGCGACCGGGCGCTGCCCGCCGGAGGATGTCGGTGGTCCCTGGGGCTACCGCGAATTCCTCAACGCCATCACCGATCCAGACCACGAGGAGCACGACGACAGGCTGGAATGGATCGGCGGTGCGTTCGACCCGGCCACCGTCGACATCCAGCCGCTTACCAAGGCCGTCGAAACCTCGGCGAAGAAGTGGACGCGCAAACCATCAGCGCCCCGCAAGCGAACAAGTTGATCCCGCGGCACTCGGCGGATGATTACCAAGGTCACATGATCCATAAAGGAGATTGTTGCGCTCGTTGAGGACGGCAGCGGCAGCCGCGCCTTGTTGGCCCCGCCTGCGCGGGCTGGAAACACGAGAGGACGACCTGCGCGCCGGCCTTGCCCAGGCGCCGGTGGACATCCCGGAATTCACCCCAACGTTGCCGGCATCTATCGCCGGAAGGATTGCCGCACGGCGATCTCGGCCCGATCCTCGAATGGGTGGCCCAAAGACAGAACGCTCCCGGCCTTGGCGGCCCGGGCGTATCGGCTTGGCTGGTTGCG
>DASRBI010000022.1:0-47520 GCA_035685165.1 Acetobacteraceae bacterium | reverse complement strand
GACCGTGGTGCGCAACTACCTCGACTGGATGCTGTCGATTCCGTGGAAGAAGCGCAGCAAGATCCGCAACGATGTGAACGCGGCGGAGAAGGTGCTGGAGGCGGATCACTACGGGCTTGAGAAGGTCAAAGAGCGTATCATCGAGTACCTCGCCGTGCAGGCGCGGTCGCCAAAGGTACGCGGGCCGATCCTGTGTCTGGTGGGACCGCCCGGCGTCGGCAAGACCTCACTCGGTAAGTCGGTGGCACGCGCGACGGGACGCAACTTCGTGCGCATGTCGCTGGGCGGCGTGCGGGACGAGGCAGAGATACGTGGGCATAGACGTACGTATATCGGCTCGATGCCTGGCAAGATCATCCAGGGCATGAAGAAGGCGAAGACCTCCAACCCGCTGTTCCTGCTCGACGAGGTGGACAAGCTCGGCGCCGATTGGCGCGGTGATCCGTCCTCGGCGCTGCTCGAAGTGCTCGATCCCGAGCAGAACAGCACCTTCAACGACCATTACCTGGAGGTCGATTACGACCTGTCGGACGTGATGTTCGTCACCACGGCCAACAGCCTGCGGATGCCGCAGCCGTTGATGGATCGGATGGAGATCATCCGCATCCCCGGCTACACCGAGGACGAAAAGGTGGAGATCGCCAAGCGCCACCTGATCGCCAAGCAGGGCGAGGCGCACGGGTTGAAGAAGGATGAGTGGTCGATCAGCGAGGACGCGCTGCGCGACCTGATCCGCTACTACACGCGCGAGGCGGGCGTGCGTAACCTCGAGCGCGAGATCGCCAACCTGGCGCGCAAGGTGGTGCGGGAGATCGTGACCAAGAAGTCGAAGAAAGTCGCGATCACGCTGAAGAACGTCGAGAAATACGCCGGTGTCCGCAAGTTCCGCTTCGGCGAGACCGAGGAGGAGGACATGGTCGGCGTCGTCACCGGCCTTGCCTGGACCGAGGTCGGCGGCGAAATCCTTACGATCGAAAGCGTGGTGGTGCCCGGCAAGGGCAACATCAAGCACACTGGTAAGCTGGGCGACGTGATGCAGGAGAGCGTGTCGGCGGCGATGAGCTATGTCCGCTCGCGCGCGGTGACGTTCGGCATCAAGCCCACCTTGTTCGAGAAGCGCGACGTGCATGTGCACGTGCCGGAAGGGGCGACCCCGAAGGACGGGCCCTCGGCGGGCATCGCGATGGCGACCTCCATCGTCTCGGTACTCACGGGGATTCCGGTGCGCCGGGATGTGGCGATGACGGGTGAGATCACGTTGCGCGGGCGCGTGCTGCCGATCGGCGGGCTAAAGGAGAAGCTGCTGGCGGCGCTACGCGCCGGCATCACCACGGTGTTCATCCCGAAGGACAACGAGAAGGATCTGGCGGAAATCCCGGACAACGTGAAGAAGAACCTGAAGCTCATTCCCGTCGCGCACGTTGACGAGGTGATCGCCCAGGCGCTCGTCCGCCGTCCGGAGCCGATCGAGTGGGAGGAGCCGGAGGAGCCGGTTGCTCCGCCGAAGTTGCCGGAGGCAACCGCCAGCCTGACTCACTGACCCTCGCACCACCCTCACCTGGCGCGCTTCGCGCGCCGGCCTCTACCGCGCAGCGGGAGAGGCGCACCGCCCACCTCTCCCGCTTTGCTGGAGAGGCCGGCTCGCCGCCTCGGGCCGGGCCGGGCGAGGGCGCGCTCCGCTAAAGCCGGCCCGCCAGCCGCCGCGCCTCGTGCGCCTGCAAATGGCACCACGCGACGCGTAGCATCGGCGCCGGCAACCCGGCGGCGCGGGCGCGGGCCAGCATGTCGCCCACGATGTGCTCGGCCTCCGTCATCCCGCCGCGCTCCACGTCGCGCAGCATCGAGGCGGCGAAATTGGAGCCGCGCTCGGTCAGCAAGCCCTCGGCGCGGGCGAGAAAGGCCGGCCGGCTCGGGTGCCCGGCGGCGCGCGCCACGAGGTCGCATTCGGCCAGGGTTTCGCGGGTCAAGGCCGCGCCGTCGTCGGCCTGCACGATCTCGCCCACATTGGCGCGCATCAGGCAGGTCATCGCCGCCATCGTCGCCAGCATGACGAACTTCTCCCACATGTCCTGAACGATGTCCTCGCTCACGTTGCAGGTGAACTTGGCGCCCGCCGCCGCTTCGGCGAAGCGGCGTGCGAGCGTCTCCTGCCCGGGCATGCGGGCGCCGAGCGCGAGCAAATGGAAATTGTTGAGGTGATGCACCTCGCCGGTCGGCGTGAGGGTCGCGGCGATTTGGCACATGCCGCCCAGCACGCGCTCGCGCCCGAAGGCGAGGTCGAGCCGGTCGAGATGGCGCATTCCGTTCAGCATCGGCACCACCGAGGCGCCGTTCGCCATTGCGGGCGCGATGGTGGCGATCGCCGCCTCCAAATCATAGGCTTTGCAGGTCAGCAGCACCGCGTCGAATCGGCCGTCATCCGCCAGCGCGTCGGCGCCGACGAAACGAACCGGGTGGGCGAGGTCGCCCGCCGGGCTTTTCACCACCAGCCCGTCGCGCGCGAGCTGTGCGGCGCGGCCGGCGCGGACCAGGAACGTAACGTCGGCGCCCGCCTCGCCCAGACGGCCGCCGAAATAGCCGCCGATGCCGCCGGCGCCGAGAATGAGGATCCGCATTGGCTCAGCCCCAGCCCGGTGGCGCCACGAAGTGGTGGCCCGCCTGCTCGATCATGGCGGCGACGGCGATGGTGGTGCGGTCGCCATAGATCGGCCCGACGATCTGCACGCCGATCGGCAAACCATGCGGCGACAGCCCGACCGGCGCGACAGAGGCGGGCAGATGGAACCCGCATGTAATGCCGGGCCAGAACAGCAGGTCGTTGTAGGCGATGGTGCGGCCGTCCACCTCCAGCGTGCGCTCCCAGGTGGGACCATCCTGGCGATGCGGCAGCGCCGGGGTGCCGAGCGCGGGGCACAGCAGCACGTCCCAATCGCGGAAGAAGGCCGACCAGGCCCGGCGGTACTGGTGACGCCGCTCGTTGTGCCCGAGCCATTCGCGATGCGTCATCCCGGCGGCGCGCAGCATGATCGCATCCGCGTTCATGGCGTCGGCCGGCAGGCGCGCTTTCGCGGCGAGACGGCGCTCGATCTCCTCCGGCGGCATTCGCCCGCTCCAGGCCGCATCGAGCAGGGTCAAATAGAGATGAAATGCCTCGATAGGATCGAGCTCCGGGCGTGCGGTGCGGCTGACCTTGGCACCTTCGCGCTCCAGCGCGTCGGCGAGCCGGTGCAGCGCCACCGTGACATCGGCCGAGGTGGCCTGCCCCGGTTCCTCCGCCCACAGCGCGACGCGCAGATCGCGTAGCGAGCGCGGGCGCGGCGCGGGGAGATTGTAGGTCATCATTGTGTCGAGCGGATCGGGGATCGCCAGCAGATCGAGCGCGGTGGAAAGATCGCGTGCGGAGCGCGCCAGCGGGCCGATGACGGAAATGTCAGTCACGCTGGCAACCGCTTGCAGCGCATGGCCGCGCGCCGGAAGCAGGTTCCAGGTCGGCTTGTGGCCGAACACGCCGCAGAAATGCGCGGGCACCCGCACCGAGCCGCCGATATCGCTGCCGAGCTCGAGCGCGGCGAAGCCGGCGGCGATGGAGGCGGCGCTGCCGCCCGAGCTGCCGCCCGGCGTGTGCTTGTCGTTCCAGGGATTGTGCGTGGTGTCGTAGATCGGGTTGTAGCTCTGCCAGTCGGCAAGCCCCACGGGCACATTGGTCTTGCCCAGAACCACCGCGCCCGCCGCTTCTAGCCGCTCGATCGGCAACGCGTCCGCCTCAGCGCGATGGTCGCGCCGCCATTCGAAGCCCCAAGTGGTCGGATGCCCCTTGAGGTCGAAGCTCTCCTTCACCGTCATCGGCACGCCGAACAACGGCCCGGCCTTCGCGCGCCCGCCGTGATCGAGCTGGCGCGCCCGCTTTCGCGCGCGCTCGAAATCGCGCACGACAACGGCGTTGATGCGCGAATCAAGCCGCTCGACGCGGGCAATCGCCGCGTCGATCAGCTCCGCGCAGCCGATCTCGCCCGTGCGCGTCATCTCGGCGAGCTTCCAGGCAGGAAGATAGGCGAGATCCATGTCGAGGCTCCTCTAGTCAGGCGATCGACGAATTGAACGCGCCGCCGTCGAGCAGGAGATTGTGGCCAACGATGAAACCGCTCTTCGCCGCGCACAGGAACGCGCAGGCATCGCCGAATTCGGCCGGATCGCCGATGCGTCCCGTCGGGTTCTCCTTGCCGCGCAGCGCCAGCTCCTCTTCCACTGTGCGGTTGTTGCGCTGCGCGAGATGCGCGGCCCCGCTGCGCAGGCGGTCGGTCAGGAACGGCCCGGGCAGCAGATTGTTGATCGTCACGTTGTGCCGTGCGACCTGGCGCGCCAGGCCACCGACGAAGCCGGTCAGCCCCGCGCGCGCGCCGTTCGACATGCCGAGCTGCGGAATGGGCGACTTCACCGAGGCCGAGGTGATGTTGACGATACGGCCGAACTTGCGCGCGATCATGCCGTCGATCACCAACTTGATCATGAAAATCGGCGCCAGCATGTTGGCGTCGATCGCCTTGATCCACGCCTCGCGGTCCCATTCGCGGAAATCTCCGGGTGGGGGGCCGCCGGCGTTGTTCACCAGGATGTCGGGCTCCGGGCAGGCGGCGAGCGCCGCGCGGCGGCCTTCCTCGGTGCTGATGTCGCCAGGAACCGGCGTCACCTTCACGCCGGTTTCCTTCCGGATCTCGTCAGCAGTGCGTTCCAGCGCGTCGGCGGTGCGCGCGGTTATGACCAGCTCCACGCCCTCGCGCGCGAGCGAGATGGCGCAGGCGCGGCCCAATCCCTTGCTTGCCGCGCAGACGATCCCCTTGCGCCCTTTCAGTCCGAGGTCCATGTACCTAATCCTCCCTCGCTCGGTTCAGTGTTCGACGGCGATCTCTTGCAGGATGCGGCGCGCCTGGTCCGGGATCGGCACCGGCGTCTGCGCGCCGCGGGCGACGAACACGTGCACGAAATGCCCTTCGGCGGCGGCTATGTCGTCATCATTGCGGAATACCCCGATCTCATAGCGCACCGAGCTTGTGCCGATGCGCGTGACGCGCAGGCCCACTTGCACGATGTCGGGCCATGCGATCGAAGCGTGATAGCGGCACATCACCTCCGCGACCACGCAATGCACCGGGCCATCGAGCAGGTCCACCGCGCCGGTGGACATCTCGAAATAGGTCACCGCAGTGTCGAAGAACGAGAAATAGTTGACGTTGTTGACATGGGCGAAAGCGTCGTTGTCCATCCAGCGCGTGGTGATGCGGTGAAACCAACGGTAATCGGCGCGGCGGCCGGGCGGGGTGCGGCTCATGGCGCGGCACTACAGCCGCTTTGTCCCGGTTCGTCCACTTGCTCAGCCACAGGGGCAGAGTTGCAGTACGAACTCCGCGCCCCCGCCCGGGGGCGAGCCGACGCGCACCGATCCTCCGTGGGTGCGCGCGATCCGCGCAACGATCGCAAGCCCGAGTCCGGCGCCGCCCGTCCGCCTTCGATCGCCGCGCCAGAACCGCTGGAAGATCGCCTCGTGCTGATCTTCGGGCACGCCCGGGCCGCGATCGCGCACGACGACGCTCCCGCCCGCCCGCACCTCAATCTGCACGGTGCTGCTGCGCGGGGCGTGGCGGATCGCGTTCTCCACGAGATTGCGAATGGCGCGGAACAGCGCAGTGGCATTGCCCGCCACGCATAACGGTGCATCGGCGCCGCGCAACTCGACCTCCTTGCCCGCCGCGAGCGCCATCGGCGCCAGGAACGCGGCGACCTCGCTCGCCACCCCGGCGAGATCGGCGCGCTCACCGGGCTGCAAGGTCAGCGCGTCGCTGTCGGCGAGGTCGAGCATCTGCTGCACGATGCGCGCCATCGCGTCGATGTCGGCCACGAGTTGCCGCGATGCCGCGCGGTCGGGCAGGGCCTCGGCCTGGGCACGCAGGATGGCGAGCGGCGTACGCAGCTCGTGCGCCGCATCGGCCACGAAGCTCCGTTCCAGAGCCAGACTGTCGGCAAGCCGGTCGAGCCCCGCGTTGACCGCGCGCACGAGCGGCCGCACCTCGCGCGGCATGGTGGCCTCGGGCAGACGCAGATCGGCGCGCTCGGGACCGATTTCCCCGGCGAGCGCCGAGGCGCGCATCAGCGGACGCAGCGCGCGATCGAAGATCATGAGATCGGCGAGCAGCAACAGCAGCAGGATGCCGACGATCACCCAAGCAGCTTGCGGAACGAAATCGGCGACCACATCGTCGAGCAGCGAATCCCGGTGCGACTGGTCTTCCGCGAGCTGCACGATGGCGCGGTAGCCGGCGACCCTCACCGGCACGCTGACGCCGTAGAACCGCTGCGTGCCCAGGTTGGTCGTGAAATATCGAGGATCGCTGGCATCCGCATCGACCGGGGCGAGCGGCGTCTCCTGCGAGCGGGATGCGAAGACTGTACGACCCGTTGCATCGGTGACGAGCAGCACGTAGCGACCGTAATCCGTGCCGTAATGCTCCTGCAATTGCCCGGGCAAGTCGAGCGTTACTCCGCGATCGGTGGCGTGAACGAAGCTCGCGATATGCAGCGCCTGAGCATGTAGGGCCTCCTGCTGCAAGCGATCGGCGGTGAGTGCAACCCGCCAGTGAAGCGCGCTGGTAAGGATCGCCGCGGCGAGCGCCACCGCGAGCAGATGCAGCGCGATCAGCCGGCCGCGGATGGAGGCGGCCATTTGCCCTCCGCCGAAAGAACATAGCCGACCCCGCGCACCGTATCGATCCTGAGGCCGGCTGCTTCGTCGGCAAGGAAGCGCCGCAGCCGGTGGACATAGACCTCGATCGCGTTCGCTCCGCCCTCGCCGGAAAGCCCGAACAACTGATCCTCGACCAGCCGCTTCGGCACCACGCGGCCGGCGCGCCGAAGGAGCAGTTCCAGGACCGCCGACTCGCGGGGCGGCAGTGGCCGCACCTTGCCGCGCACCTCGGTCTCGCGCGTCCGCACGTCGAAGCTGAGCGCGCCGACGCCGAGCCGATCTCCCGTCATTCCCCAGGCACGGCGCAGCAGCACCCGGATGCGCGCAAGCAGTTCCTCCATGGCGAAGGGTTTGATGAGGTAATCGTCCGCGCCGGCATCCAGCCCGGCCACGCGGTCGAGCACGCCGCCGCGCGCGGTGAGGATGAGAACGGGGCTCGCGCGCCCGCCCGCACGCAGACGCTTCAACAAGGCGAGCCCGTCCTCGTCCGGCAGCCCAAGATCAAGAATGATCGCCGCGTAAGGCAGGGCCGTGGCGAGTCCCTCGGCCTCCGCCGCGCTGCAAGCCGTATCGATGTCGAAGCCGGCGGCCTTCAAGGCGCCCGCGGTCAGCGCGCGCAGCCGCTCGTTATCCTCGACGAGAAGGAGGCGCATGGATGCTCACCCGCAAGTATCCGTAAGCATAGCGTAAGCTCCGGCGCATAGAAACATTGGAGCGACTAGGAACCCAAGTCATGCAGCCATTCACTTGCGAACTCTTGGCGCTTCGTCCCGGCGGCGAAATTGATCTTTCCGAAGCCCGCGTCTTCATCGCGCCGAATTTGACTATCGCCATCGACCAGGCGCGCCAGTGGGAGCGGATGGAGCCGTGGATCGGCCGCCGCGACGCGATGCTGCGGCTGTCCGCCGAGGGGCGCCCAGTCTGGACCCGCCGGCTGAATCGGCCGGCGCCGATCTGAGCCACATTTTCCGGTCCTGTTCTTTGTTCTAGGTTTGCCCGCCGAAAATCCAGACGGAAGGGCCAGGGCATGAACGATTCCGCCCCCGCCGCGCGCTCGGCCGAGCGTCAGGCGTTCTACGACACGATCGCCGCGCAGAACCTGGCCCCGCTTTGGGAGAGCCTGCATTCCCTTGTCACCCCCACGCCGTCCACGCGGGCGGTGCCGGCGCACTGGGATTACGATAACGGGGTGCGCGCGCACTTGCTGCGCTCCGCCGGCCTGATCACCGCGAAGGAGGCCGAGCGGCGGGTCTTGATCCTGAAAAATCCCGGCCTCGGTGGCGAGGCGGCGATCACGCAAACCCTGTTCTCCGGCCTGCAACTGATCATGCCGGGGGAAGTGGCGCCCGCGCACCGGCATACGCAGTCGGCTTTGCGCTTCATCATCGAAGGGCACGGCGCCTACACCGCCGTCGAGGGCGAGCGAACGATGATGGAGCCGGGTGACTTCGTGATCACCCCGAGTTGGACTTGGCACGACCATGGCAACGAGACGGGCGGGCCGATGGTCTGGCTAGACGGGCTCGACATTCCGATGATCCGTTTCTTCGGCGCGAGCTTCGCTGAGGCGGCCAACGCCGAAAGCCAGGACCAGGCGGTGCCGCCGGGCGACAGCCTGGCCCGCTATGGCGCCAACATGCTGCCGGTGGATTACCGCCCGAGCGCCCTGGCGTCGCCCGTTTTCAGCTATCCCTATGCGCGTTCGCGGGAAGCCCTGGCGGCGCTGGCGCGCAACGGCGCCCCCGATCCCTGCCATGGGCACAAGCTGCGCTACATCAACCCGGCCACAGGGGATTACGCGATGCCGACCATCGGCGCTTTTTTGCAATTGCTGCCCGCCGGGTTCGACACCGCCGAGTACCGCGCGACCGACGGCACCGTGTATGTCGCGGTGGAGGGTGAAGGCGAGACGGTGGTCGGCGAGACGGTATTCCGCTGGAAGCCGCGCGACATTTTTGTGGTGCCCGGCTGGTATCGCCACCGCCACCGTGCGGCCTCGGAATCGGTGCTCTTCAGCTTCTCCGATCGCCCTGTGCAGGAGAAACTCGGTCTTTGGCGCGAGGAACGCGGCGCCGCGTAGAAGGCCGGCTCGCGCCGGCCGGGTTGGTCAGCCCGCCATCGCGCGCAGCTTGTAACGCTGGATTTTGCCGGTCGCGGTCTTCGGGAGCGTGTCCACGAATTCGATCCAGCGGGGATATTTCCAAGGCCCGGCGCGGGCTTTCACGTGCGCTTGCAGTTCCTCGGTGAGCACGCTTTTGTCCGCCGCGCGCGCCGCCTCCTGCAAAACGACGAAGGCCTTGGGCTTGATCAGGCCGTCCGCATCCGAGTGACCGATGACCGCTGCCTCCAGCACCGCAGCGTGCGCGACGAGCGCGTCCTCCACCTCGAACGGCGAGACCCAGATGCCGCTTACCTTCAGCATGTCATCGGCTCGGCCCTGGTAGCGATAATTGCCGTCCGGCTCGCGGACATAGGTGTCGCCCGTATAGGTCCACTCGCCGCGGAAGGTGCGGCGCGAGCGGTCGCGCTGGTTCCAGTAGCCCTCGGCAGCACTCGGTCCGCGCACGATCAGCTCGCCCGGCTCGCCCTCCGGCACGTCCTGCCCCTCGGCATCGACGATGCGGAGCTCGTAGCCGGGCACCGGAACTCCCGTCGTGCCGTAGCGCACGGCGCCGGGCCGGTTGGAGAGGAAAATGTGCAGCATCTCAGTCGAGCCGAGGCCGTCCAGGATTTCCACCCCGACCACCTGCTCCCAGCGCCGGCCGACCGGCTCGGGCAGCGGCTCTCCGGCCGAGATGCAGCGGCGCAGTCGCGCCGCGCCAGCGCCGTGGCCGAGCCCGGGGTGGGCGAGCAGCGCGGCATAAAGCGTCGGCACGCCGGCGAAGATGGTGGGCTGGAAGCGGCGGATCGTGCCGAGCACCGTCTCGGGCGTCGGCCGCTCCGGCAACAGCACCGAAGAGGCGCCGACCGACATCGGGAAGGTCATGGAGTTGCCAAGCCCGTAGGCGAAAAACAGCTTGGCCGCGGAGAACATCACGTCGTCCGCTTGAATGCCGAGCACCCGGGCGCCGTAGGTATCGGCGGTGGCGCGCAGGCTCGCATGGAGATGCTGCACGCCCTTCGGCGCGCCGGTCGAGCCCGAGGAATAGAGCCAGAACGCCACCTCTTCGGCCGAGCAGTCCGCGACCGGCGCCTCGCCCGGCGCCCCGGCGATAAAGGCCGCGAACTCGCCTGGCGCAACAATGAGGCGCGGCTTCTCGCCGATCCCGGCGATGGCGGCGCGGGCAGCCGGTAGCAACGGGGCGGAAACGACCAGCGCGGCGGCGCGGCTGTCGGCGAGGATATAGCCCAGTATGTCGGCTGGCAGCAGCGTGTTGATCGGCACCGGCACGATCCCCGCCCGGATCGCGCCCCAGAACGCGACTGGGAAATCGACGGTATCGAGAAGCAGCAGCGCGACCCGTTCCTCCCGCCGCACGCCGGCGGCGCGGAGCGCCGCGGCGAAGCGGGCGCTTTGCACGTGCAGCTCCGCGTAGCTGAGCGTGCGCTCAGGGTCGGCGAACGCGGCTTGAAAGCCGCGTCCCTCGACGACGTTCCGGTCCACGAACCAGGCGGCGGCGTTGTTGGTCATCTTGGTCCGGTTCCTGCTGCCTCCTGTCCGCACGGGCGCGGATCGGCAAGCCTAGCGGAACGGCGGTGCCGGACCCAAGGCGGCCTCGCCGCCCCATCGCGGGGACGGTGCTTTCTCGCTGTGTCACCGGCAAGCCGGCGCGGATGCTGAAGAACGCCTGGGCAGCGGCTTATGCGGAGTCTGGACTGGAGCCGCTGTCGATGCCCTAGCAGGGCCTGGTCTCAGCCCCGGTCACGGCGGCGGCGGTCGCCGCCAGCCGTGCCGATGTGTGGGGCGGCTTCCGCGGGTAGGCTCTGGGGAAGATCCGCGAAGTCCGCCGAGCCGCCGTCGTCTTGCGCGAGTTGGCTGCTGAGGCCGAAGAGCGCCTGCGTGCGGCGGCGCGGCGCTTTCCGGCGTAACTAAGACACCCGCCTTTCTTCCACCACCAGGGTGGTTTCGATCGCCTCGTGGGCGAACATCCAGCGCGCCAGCCAGCCGGAAATCGCCGCGCCCGCGATGGGCGCCACCCAGAACATCCAGAGCTGGCCGATATACTCCCCGCCCGCGAACAGCGCGGGGCCCGTGCTGCGGGCCGGGTTGACCGAGGTGTTCGTCACCGGAATCGAGATCAGGTGGATCAGCGTGAGCGCGAGCCCGATCGGGATCCCCGCGAAACCGGCCGCCGCGCCCTCCGAGGTCGAGCCGATGATGACGAACAGGAAGAAGAAGGTCATCACGACCTCGGTAACGAAGCAAGCGCCGGCGCTGTATTTGCCGGGGCTGAGGTCGCCGTAGCCGTTGGCGGCGAAACCGCCCGGCGTCCAGCCGGCCTTACCCGAGGCGATGAACCACAGCACGGCGGCGGCGGCGATGGCGCCGATCACCTGCGCGACGATGTAGGGCACCACGTGCTTGTTCGCGCAGCGCCCCGCGGTCCATAGGCCGACCGTAACGGCGGGATTGAAATGGCCGCCCGAGATGTGGCCGACCGCGTAGGCCATCGTCAGCACGGTGAGGCCGAAGGCGAAGGCGACACCGAGGAAGCCGATCCCGAAGCCGGGGAAGCCTGCCGCGAGCACGGCGGCGCCGCAGCCGCCGAGCGTAAGCCAGAACGTGCCAAAGAACTCGGCGCCGCATCGGCGCGACATGTCACTATCCATGGAGCTACCTCCCGATTGCAGCGGGCGAAATCCTATCACGTTCCACCGCAACGGTCTCGGGGGAAATCAGTGTTGGTGACGATTCGCCGTACTATGTTGCTATATTGACGAATCGAGACACTGAGATTATTTGCTTTGCAAGCTCGCCTACGAGAACGTTTCATGCCGTCAGCGCCGATCCGCGGCCTGTGCATCCTGTTGCTGGCCGCTGCCGCCCTGTTCGGCCCGGTTTGGAGCGCACACTCGCAAACTGACGACACGCTGCGGCTGGTGCGCGCGCGCGGCGCGCTGCGTTGTGGGGTGAGCGAGGGCATTCTGGGATTTTCGTTCCGAGACCGCAGCGGTGTGTGGTCGGGCATCGACGTGGATTTCTGCCGAGCACTGGCCGCCGCCGCGCTTGGCGATCCCGCCAAGGTGCGTTTCGTCCCCCTGCGCGCACCGGCCCGGTTTCCGGCGCTGATGTCGCGCGAAATCGACATCCTGGCCCGCAACACGACGTGGACCGTGCAGCGCGAGGCCGATTTCGGCGTAAGTTTTGTAGGAGTGCTGTTCTTCGACGACGCGGCCCTCGTGGCCCGCGCCGACAACCGCTTCGCCCGGGCCGCGACGCTCGACGGGGCGCGGCTCTGCTACGAACGTACCGGCAGCGACCTCGACGACGCCGAGACTTATTTCCGCGCGCGCGGATGGCATTCCGTGGCACGGGAATCCCCGGACCTCGCCGCCTCCCGGCGTGATCTCCAGGAGGGTGCCTGCGATCTCCTGGTCGACGACGCCTCCTCGATCGCGGAGATGCTGCTCCGGGTTCCGAACCGAGCGGACTTCGTGGTGCGGCCGGAGCGGCTCGGACGCCAGCCGCTGGGGCCGGCCGTGCGTGTGAGTGATGGCACGTGGCTGACGCTGGTGCGCGCCGTCTATGCGGCGCTGATCGACGCCGAGCAGCGGGGGCTGACACAGCCACAGGCCAGGGAAATGTTGCGTGGTGAAGATGCCCCTGCCCATCCGCGCTACATGCAGCAGACCGCTTCGGTCGCGCGGGCGCTGCGGATCGCGCCGACCTGGGCGGTGGCGGCGGTCGCTGCGGTCGGCAATTACGGCGAGATGTTCGAGCGCAATCTCGGTGCCGCCAGCCAGCTCCGCCTGCCGCGCGGCGAGAACCGACCCTGGACCGCGGGCGGCCTGCTGTTCGCCCCACCGTTCGACTAAAGGGCGGCGCACGAATGGAACTCGGTTCGACGCAGAGCATCCTGATCCTCGGCACCTTCGCCGTGGTGATCGCCGTCATCGCGTCCGACCTGCTCGACATCGCCGTGACTGCTCTCCTCGGCGTGTGCTTTCTGCTCGTTACCGGCGCGCTGGACGGCCACGACCTGATGACAGCGATGGCGAGCGGCGGCGAGTCGCTCGCCCTTCTTTTCGGCGGCATGGTGGTCGTCCGGGTGCTGATGCCGACCGGCATTTTCGAGCTCGCAGGCTACTACTTCGCCCGAGCCGTCGCCGGCAGCGGGAAACGCTACCTGATCGGCCTGATCCTGCTGATTGCGCCGATCTGCGCTTTCCTGCCCAACGCGACCACGGTGCTGCTGACTGCACCGATCATCATCGGGCTGGCGCGCGGCCTTGGTGTCGGCTTCGAGGTGCCGGTCATTCTGTGCGCGCTGGTCGGCAACACGGCCGGCATCCTGACGCTAGTCGGCGATCCGGCGACCTACATCGTCGGCAGCTCGATCGGCCTCGGCTTCAACGGCTATTTGCGCCACGGCACGCCGGGCGCGCTGCTGACGCTTGCGGCGATCGTGCCGGTGCTGCCGTTCGTCGCACGCGACATCTGGCATACCCAGCGCGCACCCGAGGTCGGCGTGGCGCGGCGGCCGGAGATCAAGCGGCCCTGGCTGGTCGCCGTCTCGCTTGCCGTGCTCGCCCTGATGATCGCGCTCTTCCTGGTTGGGCCGCTGCTGCCCGTCGAGGTGGTGCCGCCCGCCGCCGCCATCCTGTGCGCCACGCTGGCGCTCCTGCTGGTGAACAGCACGCATGTCGAGGAGGTGGAGCGCGTGCTCGCCGATCTCGACTGGACGACGCTCGTGTTCCTGGCGTGCATCTTCGTGCTTGTGGCGGCGACCTCCAAGACCGGCATTTTCGACGGGCTGTCGCGGATGCTCTATGCGCAGTTCGGCACCGAGCTGCCGGTTGTGGCGCTGGCGATCCTGCTGATCGTTTTCGCCGTCTCGGCCTTCGTCGCCAACATTCCGCTCGTGCTGGCGATGACGTTCGTGGTGAAAGGCTATTTCGTCGTCAGCAGCCAGATGCCGGAGCTGGCCGCGGGCGCCGGATTCGGTGCCTGGCCGCAATGGACCTATCCGGCCTTCATCGGCTTGACCTTCGGGGCCACGCTCGGCGGCGGCGCGACGATGGTGGGCGATTCGTCGAACATCGTCGCCTGCGGTATCTGCAACCGCGCCGGCGGGCGGGTGACGTTCGGCCGCTTTCTGCAAGTCGGCCTGCCGATTTCGCTCGCCCAGCTCGTGGTCGCCGCCGCCTATGTCGAGGCGATGCGCTGGATCAGGTGAGCGTGGGCGGCCGTTAGTTGCTGCAGCTCATCGACCCGGCATTGGCGATGCTGGTGCCGGTGCAGTGCATCCCGGACATGTCGGGGAGGCTCGGCGTATCGATCTTCAGAGGCTCGACCTTCGGGATGCCCATTGAGTCGGTGGAGCGCGTGCCCATCATCTGCTGCACGCGTGCCGCGTTCGCCGCGTCCTGCGCCGCCTGCGCCTGGCGGTCGGCGGCATCGCGGTTTGCCTGGGCCTGACGGGCGATTTCATCGTTGATCGACTGCTGCCGCTGCGCCGCGGCCTGCTGGGCCGCGCGCTGCTGCGCGGTGTTCATCATGCAGTTGGCGAACGCATCCGTGCCGGGGCGGAAGCCGTAATTCATGCAGGCCTGCTGATCGGCCAGGCGCTGATCCTCGGCGCTGACGCAGCCGTTGAGCGTGAAGGCGACCGCGCACAGCGCGGCAAGAGTCACGATCCGCATGAATTGGTGTCTCGGCTATATGGTTCCGTTTCTCCTTAGCAGGGACATCGCGTTCCCGACAAGGGTCGTAGGGCGTATGGAGCGAAGCGCAATCCGCCGCCGCAAAAGCCGGCCGTTCGCTTCGGCGTATTCCGCTGCGCTCCATGCGCCCTACACTGCGGGGCATGGACGAAATCGAACACACCTGGATTCCGCTGCCCGGCGGCACGCGGCTGGCGGCGCGCATCTGGCTGCCCGCTGATGCGCTCGCCCAGCCCGTGCCGGCGATCCTCGAATATCTGCCCTACCGCAAGCGCGACGGCACGCGCGCGCGCGATGCGCTGACGCATCCCTGGTTCGCCGCGCACGGCTATGCTTGCGTGCGGGTCGATGTGCGTGGCAGCGGTGAGTCCGAAGGACTGCTTGACGACGAGTATTCGGCGCAGGAAATCTCCGACGCGCCGCACGTGATCGCCTGGATCGCGCGCCAGCCCTGGTGCGCGGGCGCGGTCGGCATGATGGGTATCTCCTGGGGCGGGTTCAACGCGCTGCAAGTGGCGGCGCTCCGCCCGCCCGCGCTGAAGGCGATCATCACGCTCTGCTCGACCGACGACCGCTACGCCGACGACGTGCACTACATGGGCGGCGCGGTACTGACCTCGACCTTCGGCTGGGGCATGGCGCTGACGAGTTTCGCCGCGCATCCGCCCGATCCGGCGCTTGTCGGCGATGCGTGGCGGTCGATGTGGCGGGCCAGGCTCGATCACCTCCCCTCGTTCGTTGCGCGCTGGCTGCGTCATCCGGCGCGCGACGCATATTGGAAGCACGGATCGGTGTGTGAGGACTATGCGGCGATCGCCTGCCCGGTGTTCGCGATCGGCGGCTGGACCGATGCCTACACTAATGCGATCCCGCGCCTGCTCGAGAACCTGCGCGTGCCGCGTCAGGCGCTGATCGGGCCGTGGGCGCACGCCTATCCGCATTTCGCCAAGCCGGGCCCGTCAGGAGGTTTCTTGCAGGAGGCGCTGGCGTGGTGGAACCGCTGGCTGAAGGACGCGGCCGACACGCCCGCGCCGCCGCTCTTGCGCGCCTGGATGATGGAGAGCGTGCGCCCCGCGCCGTATCACGGCGAGCGGCCGGGGCGTTGGATTGCCGAGGGCCGTTGGCCGCCCGCGACCGAGCCGCATCGGCTTCACCTCGCGGGCGGGGAATTGCGGGAAACACCCGGCGATCCGCACGCGGTGCGGGTCCGCTCGCCGCAGCATCTCGGCGCGGCGGGCGGCAATTGGTGTCCATTCGGCGCCGCGCCGGACGATGCGGACGATCAGCGCGAGGACGATGCGCTCTCTGCTTGCTGGGACTCGCCGCCGCTTGCCGAGCGGCTGGAGATACTCGGCGCGCCCGAGCTTCGCCTGACACTCTCCTGCGATGCCCCGGCGGCGAACCTGATTGTGCGGCTGTGCGACGTGCACCCGGACGGCGCGAGCCTGCGCGTGAGCTATGGCGTGCTCAACCTCGCGCACCGGAACGGGCACGAAGCCGCCACGCCGCTGGAGCCGGGGCGGCGCTACGAGGTGCGATTGAAACTGAACGACACCGCGTTCGCGTTTCCGGCCGGGCACCGCATCCGCGTCGCGCTCTCCACCGCCTATTGGCCGATCGTCTGGCCGGCGCCGTTCGATGCGACGGTGACGATCGACGAGGAAGCGGCGGTGCTGACGCTGCCGCGCCGCCGGTCGCGCGATGAGGATGCAGCCGTGGTCGTGCCGCCGGCGGAAACCGCGCCGGCGGAACCCCGCACCACGCTGCGCGAAGGCGCCTCGGTCCGCGAGCGCGGGCGGGATATCGGCGCGGGCGAATCGTTCTTCCGCGCCGTGGAGACGCCAAGCCGTGTCCGCTTCGACGCCATCGGCACCGAGGTCGGGATGGAGTTTCGCACCGAGTACCGCCTCCGTGACGACGATCCGCTCAGCGCGCGGGTGGAGACGATGCGGCGGCAGGTGCTTTCCCGCAGCGGGAACGAGGCGCGCACGGAGCTCCGCGCGCGGATGAGCGCGGATCAAGCCTCGTTCCGGCTGGAACTGGTGCTGGAGGCGTTCGAGGGGGAAACGCTTGTCGCGCGGCGCGAATGGGACGAGCGCGTGCCGCGGGGCGCGTAACCGCCGCAATGGCCGCTTGCTGCGGCGCATTGCGCTTCGCGCCATGCGCCCTATGAGCGGCGGGCCAGCGCGGCATGCAGCGTGTTCTCCAGAAGGCAGGCGATCGTCATTGGGCCGACGCCACCGGGCACCGGGGTGATCGCACCGGCGACCTCGAGCGCCTCGGCAAAGGCGACGTCGCCGACCAGCTTGCCTTCGGCGGTGCGGTTGATGCCGACGTCGATCACCACGGCACCCGGCTTGATCCAGTCGCCGCGCACGAGCTGTGCCCGGCCGGCGGCGGCCACCAGGATATCGGCGCGACGGCATTCCCCGGCCAGATCGCGCGTGCGGCTATGCGCGACCGTGACGGTGGCATCAGCGGCGAGCAGCAGTGCGGCCATTGGACGACCGACGATGCCCGACCGGCCGAGCACGAGCGCGCGCGCGCCGCGCGGCTCGCATCCTGCTTCCTGCAACAGCCGCATCACCCCGCGCGGGGTGCAGGGCACGAGGAACGGCCGGCCCTCGGCAAGCCGGCCGACGTTCAGAGGATGAAACCCGTCCACGTCCTTCGACGGGTCGATCCGCAAAATGGCGGCGCGCGGGTCGAGCTGCGGCGGCAGCGGCATCTGCACGAGGATCGCATCGACAGCGAGATCCTCGTTCAGCGCCATGATCTCGCGCTCAAGCGCCTCCTGCGTGATGTCGGCCGGAAGGCGGATGGTGCGCGCGGCGATGCCGGCCGCCTCGGCGGCGCGGTCCTTGTTGCGGACGTAAACGGCGCTTGCGGGATTGTCGCCGACCAGCAGCACGGCAAGCCCCGGCCTGAATCCGCAGGCGGCGACCCGCTCCGCCACCTCAGCGCGCAGCCTCGCGGCGAGCGCCTTGCCGTCGAGGATGCGGGCCGGCACGGGCGCTAGAACCCGACGTAGCCGATCACGCTCGCCTCAATCTCGCCGAGCAGCATCCTGATCGCCTGCAAAATCAGGATCAGGATGATCGGGCTGATGTCGATGCCGCCCAGATTGGGCAGGATGTTGCGGATGGGGCGCAGCGCCGGGTCGGTGGCGCGGTAGAGGAAGTCCCCGATCATCCACACCACCCGGTTGCGGGTGTCGAGCACGCCGAACGCCGCCAGCATGGAGAACACGGCCGCGCCGATCACCACCCAGATATAGATGTCGATGACGCGATCGATCAGCCAGAACAGGGCCAGCATGGGGCGGGGCACCGGGTCGGTCCCCGTCCGGCTTGTCCGGCCTGGGGAGAGGTTGCGGTCTGGGCCGCGCTCTTAGCCGAGCGCCGCCCGGCTGGGCAATCGCTGGCGCTCAGGGTTGCGGCTGCGCCGTCTCCGCTTCCAGGAGCGTGGCGAGATCGAAGCCCGGCTCCTCGGCCTCGGCCTCCGCGCCCACTGCCTCGCCGCGCGCCTGGCGCTCGGCCTCCTCCTGGCTGCGGGCGACGTTGACCGTGACCGGGATCGAGACCTCCGGGTGCAGCACGACGCGGACCTGATGGAGCCCGAGAGTCTTGATCGGATGCGCGAGCACGACCTGATTGCGCGACACGCTGAGCCCGCCCTCAGTCGTCGCGGCGGCGACATCGCGTGCTGTCACCGAACCGTACAGCGCGCCGGATTCCCCCGCTTGGCGCAGGATGACGACCGAGAGCCCGCCGACGCGCTCGGCGACGCGCTCGGCCTCCTCGCGGCGCTTGAGATTCTGCGCCTCGAGTTGCGCGCGCTGCTGCTCGAATTTCTCGCGGTTCTCCTTGGTCGCGCGGATCGCCTTCTTCTCCGGTAGCAGGAAGTTGCGCGCATAACCGGGCTTGACCTTCACGATCTCGCCCATCTGCCCCAGATGCTCGACGCGCTGGAGCAGGATCAGTTCGACGGACGCCATCGGCGCGGCTCCTTACACAACGACGTAGGGCAGCAGCGCGAGGAAGCGGGCGCGCTTGATGGCGAGCGCCAGCTCGCGCTGCTTCTTGGCCGAAACCGCTGTGATGCGGCTCGGCACGATCTTGCCGCGCTCGGAGAGGAAGCGCGACAAGAGCCGCACATCCTTGTAGTCGATCTTCGGCGCGTTCGGGCTGGAGAACGGACAGGATTTGCGGCGGCGGTAGAACGGCCGGCGTGCACCCACGGCGGCGCGGCGGGCGGCCGGATTGACTTCGGTTGTTTCTGACATTCGAGCTTACTCCTCGACCGCGACGCGCAGGTCTTCGCGGAACTCGTCGCGGGCGCGGTACTCTTCGCGGTCGTCATAAGGGCTGCGGCGGCGGCCGCTGTCGAACCGGCCCGACGGGCGCGGGCCGCGGAACGAGCGTTCGCGGTCATCGGACTTGCGGGCGAGCACGGCGGACGGGCCTTCCTCGATTTCGTTCACGCGCAGCGTGAGGAAGCGGAGCACGTCTTCATTCAGGCCGAGTTGGCGCTCCATCTCGGTCACGAAGGCGGGCTTCGCATCGAGACCGAGCAGCATGTAGTGGCCCTTGCGGTTCTTCTTGATCCGGTAGGCGAGGTTGCGGAGGCCCCAGTATTCGCGCTTCTTTACCTCGCCGCCGTCGGCGGTGAGCTGCTCGCCGATGCTGTCGGCGATCGCCTCGACCTGCTGCTGCGTGACATCGTTGCGTGCTATGAACACGCATTCATAGAGCGGCATCTGTTCTCCCTCTGGCTGGAGGCCCGCCGGGTGCGGGCATAGCCGGGGACGATGCCGTCGCCCCCGGCAGGGAAGCGCGGGCGTTAAGCACGGAACCGGCGGCGGCGCAAGGCGATGAGGGACATAGGAGCGCCACGGAGGATTGCACCATGACCGAACCGGAAGCCTTTACCTTCGCCGATGACGGCGCGGTGCCGAACTCGGACTTGCCGATGCTCCTTTACCGCGGCGCCGTGCCGGCCGATGCGGTGGCAATCGAGGCCCGGTTCGCTTCCAATGGTTGGCCGCCCGCATGGCGCAACGGGGTGCATCCGTTTCACCATTTCCACAGCACCGCGCACGAGGCGCTGGGCGTGGCGCGCGGATCGGCGCGGGTGCTGTTCGGAGGCCCACTCGGGCAGGAGGTGGAGGTCCGGGCGGGCGACGTGGTGGTGCTGCCGGCGGGGACGGGGCACTGCGCGCTGGGTGCCTCGCCCGACCTGCTGATCGTCGGCGCCTACCCGGAAGGAATGGCGAAGAGGCTCGATACGCGCCGCGCGCGGCCCGAGGAGATCGCGGAAGTGCGCCGCAACATCGCCCACGTGCCGGCCGATGTGCCCGATCCGGTGCAAGGCGCGGGCGGGCCGCTCAGCCGCCGCTGGAGGCGGGACGCGGGCTAAGGCGGCGCGGGATCGCCATCGACATCAGCAGCGCAAGCACCGCGAAGCCGGTCGCGAGCAGATACGCGTTGTGCAGCCCGCGCGCGAGCAGATCGACCACCTCGATCACCTCGGCGCGCGCGATGCCGCCGCGCTGGGCGGGATCGAGGATGCGGTCGGCGATGCGGGCTGCGGCGGGGTCGGTGGCGCGAATGGTAGCATTCAGCACCGCGCCGCATCCGGCGGCGCCGAGTGCCTGGCCGATGAAGCGCATGAACATGGTCGAGCTGGTCGCCGCGCCGCGCTGGCGCCAGGGTACGGCGGCCTGGATCGAGACGATGAAGGTGGTGTTGCAGAACCCCATTCCGACGCCGATCACGAAGGAGCCGGCAGCCGCGAACAGCGGCCCGCGTGCGGGCGTGAGCAGCAGCAGCATGACGCACCCGGCCAGCAGCGCGATACCGCCGATCGTCGCCGTGGCGCGGTAGGAGCTTCGCAGCATCACGCGCCCTGAGACAATCGAGGCGAGCGCCCAGGAAACCGACATCGCGCCGAGCACGAGGCCGCCCGCGCCCGGGCTGCGGCCCATCGCGCCCTGCACATAGGCAGGTAGGAAGGCCGCCACCCCCATCATCACCGCGCCCGCCGCGCCGCCGCCCAAGCTGCCCGAGGCGATGACGCGATGGCGCCAGAGTTCGAGCGGCAGGATCGGCTCGGCGATGCTGCGCTCGTGCAGCAAGAGCGCGATCAGGGCCAGAAGCCCGCCGCCGAGCAGCGCCCACCAGATCGCGGGCGCGATACTGCGCCCCTGCACCAGCGCCAGCAGCACCGCCCCGGCGCCGAGCAACAGCAGCAGCGAGCCGGCGACATCCAGACGGTGCGTTCGGGGTTGGACGCGCTCATGGAGATAGAGCCCGATCATCGCCATCGCCAGCAGTCCGATCGGCACATTCACCCAGAACACGACCGGCCAGCTCAGATGCGTGAGCAGGAACGCGCCGAGCGACGGGCCGATAACCGCGGAAACGCCGAACACCGAGGAGACCATGCCTTGTACGCGGGCGCGCTCGGCGGGCGTGTAGATGTCGCCCAGGATGGTGGCGGCAACCGGCTGCACGCCGCCCGCGCCGAGCCCCTGGATGGCGCGGAAGGCGATCAGCGGCACCATGCCCCAGGCCAAGCCCGAGGCGATCGAGCCGACCAGGAACAGGCCCGCGCCCCAGAAGAACACGCCCTTGCGCCCGTGCACGTCGGCCAGCCTCCCATAGAGCGGGATGCTGACCGCCTGCGTCAGCAAGTAGATCGTGAACACCCAGGAGAAGAGGCCGAACCCGCCGAGATCGGCGACGATCGTGGGCATGGCGGTAGCGACGATCGTCGACTCCACCGCCGGCATGAAGGTGGCGATCAGGCAGGCGACAAGGATGGGCGTGCGCGCGACGGTGGCTGGCGGCGCGGCGGCGACGGGCGCTTCCGGCATGGTTCGCCAAGCGATAGCCCGGGCCGGGCAGGAGGGTCTATCCGGGCCTGCGCCAAGCGGGGCCGGAGAGCCGCCCGGAATGGCTACTCCGCCGCCTGCGCGTAGGCTTCCGGGGGCGCGCAGGTGCAGACCAGATTGCGGTCGCCATAGGCGTTGTCGACGCGTTTCACGGGCGGCCAGTATTTCGCCTCAGCGACCCAGGGCAGCGGGAAGGCGGCCTGGCGGCGCGAATAGGGATGCGTCCAGGACTCCGCCGCGATTTCATCCGCCGTGTGCGGCGCGTTCTTCAGCGGATTGTCCTTGCGGTCGAGCTTGCCCGCCGCGATTGCGGCGATTTCCTGGCGGATGGCGATCATCGCTTCGCAGAAGCGGTCAATCTCCGCCTGGCTTTCGCTTTCCGTCGGCTCGATCATCAGCGTGCCGGCGACCGGCCAGGACATGGTGGGTGCATGGAAGCCGAAATCCTGCAGCCGCTTGGCGATGTCCTCAACCATGATGCCGGCCTCGTCCTGGAACGGGCGGCAGTCGATGATGCATTCATGCGCGACAAGGCCGTGCGCGCCGACATAGAGCACCTTGTAGTGCCCGCTAAGCCGCGCGGCCGCATAGTTCGCGTTGAGGATCGCCACTTCCGAGGCGCGCTTGAGCCCGGCCGCGCCCATCATGCGGACATAGGCATAGGAAATCGGCAGGATGAGCGCGCTGCCGAACGGCGCCGCTGCCACCGGACCGACGCCCGTTGCCGGCCCAGCATCCGCTCGGAGCGGATGATTGGGCAGGTACGGTGCGAGATGCGCCGCAACGCCGATCGGGCCGACGCCCGGCCCGCCGCCCCCGTGCGGAATGCAGAACGTCTTGTGCAGATTGAGGTGGCACACGTCGGCGCCGATCTCGGCCGGACGCGTCAGCCCGACCTGCGCGTTCATGTTGGCGCCGTCCATGTACACTTGCCCACCGTGCTCATGCACGATCGCGCAGATCTCGCGCGCGGTGGTCTCGAACACGCCGTGTGTGCTTGGATAGGTCAGCATCAGGGCCGCGAGCCTCGGCGCGTGCTGTTTGGCCTTGGCGCGCAAATCCGCCAGGTCGACATTGCCCGCGCGGTCGCAGCCGACGACGACGACGCGCAGCCCCGCCATCGTGGCGCTTGCCGGGTTGGTGCCGTGCGCGCTCGCCGGGATCAGGCACACGTCGCGCCCCGTCTCGCCGCGTGCGCGATGGTATGCGCGGATCGCCAAGAGGCCCGCATATTCTCCCTGCGAACCGGCGTTCGGCTGCACGGAGACGGCGGCGAAGCCGGTGATCTCGCGCAGCCACTCCGCAAGCCGCGCGATCACCCCCCGGTAGCCCTCGGTCTGGTCGGCTGGCGCGAACGGGTGGATGTCCGCGAAGCCGGGCCAGGTGATCGGGATCATCTCGGCGGTCGCGTTCAGCTTCATCGTGCAGGAGCCGAGGGGGATCATGCTGCGGTTTAGCGCGATGTCGCGATCCTCCAGCCGCTTCAGCCAGCGCAGCATTTCAGTCTCGGAGCGGTGCTCCGTGAAGGCCGGGGCCTGGAGGAACGGCGTCGAACGCAGCAAGTCGGGCGGGATGGAGGTGACGGCGCCGGAAAGCTCGGTGCCGAGCACCGCGGCGAGGCGTGCAAGCTCCGCGCGGGTCACCGTCTCGTCGAGCGCGATGCCGACCGTGCGCGCGTCGATGCGGCGCAAATTGAACCCGGCGGCGAGCGCACTCCGCATCAGCGCGTCGGCGTCCGGCGTCTCCAAGGCGATCGTGTCGAAGAACGTGGAATGACGGAGTGCGAATCCAGCGCTTTGCGCGGCATCGGCCAGCATCCGCGCTTGCAAATTCACGCGCCGCGCGATGCGGCGCAGCCCGTCGGCGCCGTGCCAGCTTGCGTAGAACGCGGCGATCACCGCGAGCAGCACCTGCGCGGTGCAGATGTTGGACGTCGCTTTCTCGCGGCGGATATGCTGCTCGCGCGTCTGCAAGGCGAGTCGCAGGGCGGGTGCGCCCGACGCATCCACGCTGACGCCGACCAAGCGACCCGGCATGGCGCGCTTGAACGCATCGCGGGTGGCGAAGAATCCGGCATGCGGGCCGCCGAAGCCCATCGGGACGCCGAACCGCTGCGCCGAACCCACCACCACGTCGGCGCCCATTTCTCCGGGTGGCGTCAGCAGCGCGAGCGCTAGCGGATCGGCGGCGACCACAGAGAGCGCACCGGTTTCGTGGGTGGCGGCGATCTCCACCGTGAGGTCGCGGATCGCCCCCGTCGTGCCGGGATATTGCAGCACGACGGCAAAGGGGTTGGCGGCGCCGATCGCGGCGGCGTCGCCCGGCGCGAAATCAACGAGTGTCCAGCCGAGCGGCGCGGCGCGGGTCGCCAGCACGGCGCGGGTGTGCGGATGCAGATCGGCCGCCACTGCGACCACATCGGATTTCGTCTTGCTGACCGCGTGCGCCATCGACACCGCTTCGGCGACCGCGGTCGCTTCGTCGAGCAACGAAGCGTTGGCGATCTGCATCCCGGTGAGGTCGCAGATCATGGTCTGGAAATTGAGCAGCGCCTCCAGCCGGCCCTGCGCGATCTCGGCTTGGTAGGGCGTGTAGGCGGTGTACCAGCCGGGATTCTCCAGCACGTTGCGGCGGATCACGGGCGGGGTGTGCGTGCCGTGAAAGCCGAGCCCGATCAGCGATTTGACGACGCGGTTTTGCGCCGCCAGTTCCGCCAATTCCGCCAGCACCGCCGCCTCGTCGAGCGGCGGCGGCAGCGCGAGCGGCGCGCGCAGCCGGATGTCGGCCGGGACAGCGCTATCGACGAGCGAAGCGAGCGACGGCGCGCCGATGACTCGAAGCATCGCGGCGATCTCCGCCTCGGAGGGGCCGATATGCCGCGCGATGAAGCCGTCCGGCGCTTCCAGCGCGTCGAGCTCGGCGAGGTGGTTCATTCGGAGGACTCCAGGAACTCGTTGTAGGCGGCTTCGTCCATCAGCTCCTCGAACTCGGCGGGTTCGCTGACCTCGATGCGGAACAGCCACGCCTCACCTTGCGCGTCGCCGTTCACCAGCGCGGGGTCTTCCACCACGGTCTCGTTGCGTTCGACGATTTTGCCGGCCAGCGGGGCGAACACGTCGGAGGCGGCCTTGACGCTTTCCACCACCGCGCAGGCCTCGTCGCGATCGACATCGCGGCCGACTTCCGGCAACTCGATGAACACGATGTCGCCGAGCTGCTCCTGCGCGTGATCGGTGATGCCGACCGTGGCGATGTCGCCGTCCATCCGCACCCACTCATGCTCTTTGGTGTAGCGGACCTCGTGGTTGCTCCGGTCGATAGGGGGCATGGCGTTCCTCCGATCAGCTCTGGCCGGCGTAGCGGTGGGGGACGAAGGGCAGGCGCACCACTTCGGCGGGATGCGGCTTGCCGCGAACCATCAGGTGCACGCGCGTGACGGGCTGGGCGAGGTCGCGGCGCACATAGCCCATCGCGATCGGTGCGTTCAGCGTGGGCGAGAAGCCGCCCGAGGTCACGGTCCCCCCGGCGGTGCCGTCGTCCGCAACGATCTCGGTCTGGGCACGCGCGGGTGCGCGTCCCTCCGGCTTCAGGCCGACGCGGCGGCGGTGTGCGCCGTGCTCCAGCTGATCGCGGATCGCGGCGGCGCCGAGGAAGTCCCAGCTCTCGCGGCGGCGCTTGCCGATGGTCCAGGCGAGGCCCGCCTCGACCGGGGTCGTGAGTTCGTCGATGTCGTTGCCGTAGAGGCAGAGCCCGGCTTCCAGCCGCAACGAGTCGCGGGCGCCGAGGCCGGCCGGGGCGACCGCCTCCTCGGCCAGCAACGTGCCCGCGAGCGCCTCGGCGCGATCGGCGGGCACCGAAATCTCGAACCCGTCCTCGCCGGTGTAGCCGGAGCGGCTGACGAAACAGGGAATTCCGGCCACGTCGAGTTCGGCGAAGCCCATGAAGGGCAGCGCGGCGGCGGCGGGGGCGAGGCGGGCGATCACTTCGGCGGCGCGCGGCCCTTGCAGCGCGAGCAGGGCGCGGTCCTCGATCGGCTCCAGCCGCACGCTGGGGGGGATCGCGGCGGCGATGTGGGCGAAGTCGGCCTCCTTGCGGGCCGCGTTGACGACTAGGAACAGGCGGTCCGGGCGGGCGCGCGCCACCATCAGGTCATCGAGGATCCCGCCTGCCTCGTTGGTCAGCAGCGAATACCGCTGGCGGCCCGGCGCGAGTCCGGCGATGTCGCCCGGCACCAACGCCTCCAGCGCGGCGACCGCAGGAACGCCCGAGAGCCAAGCCTGCCCCATGTGGGACACGTCGAACAGCGCCGCGCTTTCGCGGCAATGGCGGTGCTCGGCCATCACCCCGCCGCGGCAGCGTTGCGCGAGCGCGCCCTTCAGGTCGTATTGCACCGGCAGCGCGTAGCCCGCGAAGCCGACCATCCGCGCGCCGAGCGCGCGATGCCAGGAATCGAGCGGAACAGTGCGCAGCTTGGGCGGTGTTGGGTCGTCGATCAGGGCGTTCTCGACCACTGGCCTCTCCGCGACGGCTTCCCCGCCGGCCCTTTGCCGGCGAGGCGCCCCCCTCTGTCGCGGAACCTGAGAGATTCAGCGCCCGGTTCGGCCGGGCCGCCTTACTCCTTCGGTGCGGCCCGCCGCGCAATGCGGGCCGGCTTTCCAGAGATCCCAGAGCCGGCGCGGTCCTTCTGCCTGAGCGTTTCCGGGGGCCGGTTGCGCCTTCGGCGGCGGCCCGGATCGCTCCGCTGCCGCTCTCTCCCGCGCCGGAGTGGTCGGGATGGTCCATACATGGCGCATCGGTCCGAGTCAGACAACGATGAAAGCAACCCGGCCCCTCAAGCTTGTGCTCCCGCCGCCGGCCGCATTCGGTCGGCAAGCACCATCCCGCACGCACCGAGCAGCATGAGCGCCGCCATTCCGCGCGGGGTGCCGTCGGTGAACACGCCAACCAGCAGCCCGCTCACCGCGCCGAGCAGGAATTGCCCCATGCCCATCAGCGCGGAGGCGCTGCCGGCATGGGCCGCGTGGCGCGACAAGGCGCCGACGGTGGCGTTCGGATTGACGATGCCCTGCGCGCTCACGAACAAAAAGAGCGGCACCAACACGGCCGCGAGGCGGTGCGGGCCGAGGAAGGCGAACGCGGTCATCGCCGTCATCACGATCAGATCGAAGCGTGTCACCCAGCGCAGCAGCCGGAACGGGCTGATACGCGGCACCAGCCAGGCATTGAGCTGCGCGCACGCAATCAGCCCGGCGGCGCAGACGCCGAACACGGCGCCGAACTGCGCGGGGCTCAGCCCGAAGCCGTCGATGAACACCGGCGAGGAGCCGCTGAGATAGGCAAAGAAGGCAAAGGTCGCGCCGCCGCCGAGCGCCGCATTCGTCAGAAAGCCGCGCTCGCGCAAGATCGCGCGATAACGGCCCAACTGGTCGGCGAGATTGAGCCGCGTGCGGCGCTCGGGGACCAGGGTGTCGGGCAGCGCGACGGCGATCAGGATCAGCGCGATGGCACCATAGGCGGTCATCGCCCAAAACAGCGCCCGCCAGGAAGCGACCTGCAGCAAGAGGCCGCCCAGGCTCGGCGCCAGGATCGGCGCAAGGCCCATGACTAGCATCAGCCGCGACATCAGTACCGAAGCTGCGTAGCCGTCGGCAAGATCGCGCACCACCGCGCGCGGGATCACCATCCCGGCGGAGGCGGCGATGGCGGAGAAGAAACGCGCGACCGACAGGGCGAGGATCGACGGGGCGAGCGCGCAGGCGATGCAGCTCGCCGTATAGATCGCAGTCGAGACGATCAGCGGCCCCCGCCGGCCGAAGCGGTCCGACAAGGTCCCCTGCGTAATCTGGCCGACCGCGAGCCCGGCGAACCATGTCGCGAGCGAGTACTGCGCCGAGCCGATCGGGGCATGGAGGCTGGCCTCGATCGCGGGGAAGGCCGGCAGATACATGTCGGTCGAGGCAGGGCCGACCGCGGTGACGAAGCCAAGGAGCGGCGGCAGCCAGAGAGGGATGCGCCCGGCGGCAAGCGCCGGAGCGGCGCGCAGGCTCAGTGGTCGCCCTCGTCTTCCGGCTGCTCGACCTCGATGTCGGGGCCGATCGCATCGGCGTCGTCTTCCAGGTCCGAGGCGTCTTCCAGCACGTCCTCGTCCTCGGTTTCCTCGACGCCCTCCACTTCGATGTCGGCTTCCTCCGCGCCCGGCACCGGGACCGGCTTCTTCGGGCGCTTCTCCTCGGGTGCGTTGCCCGGCGGGCGCCGCAGGCGGGGCTGCTCGACCGGCTGCTCGGTGCCGCACTTGGGGCAGATGGCGGGGGACCTGCCGAGATCGTAGAACCGTGTGCTGCACGCGACGCAGACACGCTTGGTGCCGAGTTCAGGCTTCATTAGCTCTCGTTGCCCTTCGAGGAGTGGCCGCGCAAGGCGGGCGGCCATGCCAGCCGCACCGAACCAAGTCAAATGGGCGCATCGCTTCGCGCCGCAACCGGGCGTGTGCTAAGCGGCGCGCGTGACGATCGCAAGCCCATTCAAGCTCACCGCCCGCCGTCCGGTGGCCCCGTTGCGGGGACGGATCGCGGTGCCGGGCGACAAGTCGATCAGCCACCGGGCGCTGATGTTCGGCGCGCTCGCCGTGGGCGAGACGCGCATTTCCGGCCTCCTGGAAGGCGAGGACGTGCTGCGGACCGCTGCGGCGATGCGGGTGCTCGGCGCCGAGGTGTCGTGTGATGGCCCGGGTGCCTGGCGGGTTGCCGGGCGCGGCGTGGGTGGGCTGGCGGAGCCCGAAGACGTGCTGGACATGGGCAATTCCGGCACCGCCGCCCGCCTTCTCTGCGGCATCCTGGCCGCGCACCCACTGTTCGCGGTGATAACGGGGGATGCAAGCCTGCGGCGGCGGCCGATGCGGCGGGTCATCGACCCGCTCACCGCCTGCGGCGCCCGCTTCGCCTCGCGCACGGGCGGGCGCCTGCCGCTCGCCATCGAGGGCGCAGCGGCGGCGTTGCCGCTCGAGTATCGCGTGCCGGTGCCCTCGGCGCAGGTGAAGTCGGCGGTGCTGCTCGCCGGGCTGAACGCGCGCGGGATCACGCGCGTCGAGGAGCCGGAGGCAACGCGCGATCACAGCGAGAACATGCTGCGCCATTTCGGCGCGACGGTGCGCGTGGAGGCCCTGGGCGGGGGGCGGATCATCGAACTCGTGGGACAGCCCGAGTTGCGTGCGGCCGACGTGACGGTGCCGGGTGATCCGTCCTCGGCCGCCTTTCCGCTGGTGGCGGCGCTGATCGTGCCGGGCTCGGAAGTGGAGATCGCCGGGGTGGGGCTCAATCCGCTCCGCACCGGACTGCTCACCACGCTGGCCGAGATGGGTGCCGCGGTCGAGGTGCGGAATCTGCGCGAGGAAGGCGGCGAGCCGGTGGGCGATTTGATCGCCCGGCACGGGCCGCTGCGCGGCGCGGACACGCCGGGCGAACGGGCGCCCAGCATGATCGACGAATACCCGGTCCTCGCTGTAGCGGCGGCCTGCGCGGCGGGCGTGACCCGGATGCGCGGGCTGAAGGAGCTGCGGGTGAAGGAAAGCGACCGGCTGGCGGCGACCGCTGCGATGCTCGAAGCGTGCGGCGCGCGGGTGGCGATCGAGGGCGACGATTTGATCGTGCACGGCGCCGGGCGCGCGCCGGCGGGCGGGGCGGTGGTGGCGACGCACATGGATCACCGCATGGCGATGAGCGCGCTGGTGCTCGGTCAGGCGACCACGGATCCGGTGGCGGTGGACGATGCCAGCTTCATCGAGACGAGCTTTCCGGGGTTTGCGGCCCTGATGCGCGGGATCGGCGCGGCGCTCGACGAGGCGACGTGAGCGGACGGCCCGGGCTCGTCATCGCGATCGACGGCCCGGCTGCCGCCGGCAAGGGCACGCTCGCCCGCCGTCTCGCCGCCGCGCTCGGGCTCGCGCATCTCGACACAGGCCTACTCTACCGGGTGGTGGCGCGGCGCGTGCTCGATCAGGGCGGGACGCCCGCCGACCCGGCAGCGGCGGCGGCCGCGGCGGCTTCATTGCGGGCGGAGGATCTGGAACGGCCAGACTTGCGGACGCCCGAGGTGGATGCGGCTTCCAGCGAGGTCGCGGCGATCCCGGAGGTGCGTTCGGCGCTGCTTGCCTTCCAGCGGCGCTTTCCCGCCGCGCGCGGCGCCGTACTGGACGGGCGCGACATCGGCACGGTGGTTTTTCCCGAGGCGGCGGTGAAGCTGTTCGTCACTGCGAGTCTTGCAGCGCGCGCCGAGCGCCGGTGGCGCGAACTCGCGGCCCGCGGGGTGGAAACCGAGCTGGCGGCGATCGAGGCCGAACTTGCCGAGCGCGACCGCCGGGACGCCAGCCGGCTGGCCGCCCCGCTGCGCCCGGCGGCCGATGCGATCCGGCTCGACACCACCGACCTCGATGCCGACGCAGCCTTCGCCGCGGCACTGTCGGCGGTAGAGGCGCGGCTCGCGTCCGCCCGTTGCCGCGGTCCGGGGGCGTCCATATAAGGACGCTCCTCGGAGAGGTGCCGGAGCGGTCGATCGGGGCGGTCTCGAAAACCGTTGTGCGCTTATGCGTACCGTGGGTTCGAATCCCACCCTCTCCGCCACTTAAATCCCTGAGTGAGCACGGAGCTTACGCCGCCATTCGCCACGAGCGTCTGGAGCAGCCGAGCCTTCGATGCGATGATGCGAACCTCGGCTTCGGCGACCTCGACCCGCTGGGCAAGCGCGCGGAGATGGTCGCGGCGGTAGCCCCCGCCTTCTCTTTCGCTCGCCAGCCCCCGGCAGCGACATTTTGAGTGAGACGGGCCTGAACCATGTGCGGCCGGTTCGCAAGCGACCTTCCTCCTGAAATCCTGGCCCGCATTTTCGGGACGGCAAATCCGGTGCCCAACATCGCGCCTTCCTGGAACCTCGCTCCGACTCAGCCGGCGCTCGTGGTGCGCCGGCACCCCGAGACGAACGAGCGCCACCTGGACGTGCTGCGGTGGGGCTTGCTTCCTTACTTTACCAAGGATGCGAAATCCGCCCGGCGGCCGATCAACCTCCGGGCCGAGACGGTCGCATCGCTCGGCTTGTGCCGGGCGGCTTTCGCGAAGCGCCGCTGCATCGTACCGGCCTCTGCCTTCTACGAATGGAAGAGCGTGACCGGCGGGAAGCAGCCGTACGCCATCGCCCGTGCCGATGGCGCTCCCTTGGCCCTCGGCGGGGTGTGGGAGGGCTGGCGCAGCCCCGAGGGCGAGATCGAGCGCACCTTCGCGATCATCACCACCCCGCCCAACGCGGAGGCCGGAAGGCTGCACAACCGGATGCCGCTGGTGCTCGAGCCGGCGGACTGGCCCGTATGGCTCGGCGAGGTCGACGGCGATCCGGCGGCCTTGTTGCGGCCGGCGCCGGACGGAACCCTGAGGGCATGGCCGGTCAGTAGCAAAGTCAACTCGTCACGCAACAATGCGGCGAACCTGCTTCAGCCGCTCGACTGAGAACAACGGCCGAAACGGCGGCCGGCGACGAGGCCTCTAGCGGCGCCGATGCCGACGGTCGCGGGCCGCAGCCTTCGCGGGCGGCTCCAGGCTACCTACGGCAGCCGGCTCCGCGAGGGACACGCCGGCCCGCTCGGCGTCGATGCGGCGCATTTCGCGATAGATCGCATCCGCGCGCTGCCGGTCGCCGAGGGTCATCCAGGCATCTCCGAATGCCTTCTCGGCCCGGGCCACCGCCTGCGCGAAAACCTCGTCCATTCGCCTCGTCCCCAAGTGATTAACGCGAGAATAGCAGTGAATTCACGCCGCAGGAACGGTCAGAAAACGAAGGGGGCAGCCAGTCTTCGCCAGCGCCTGGGCATCCCGTCCGCCAAGCACCTTGGTGCACACCCGACCCGGAGCGGATTGGGACGGTGTGCCGGATCGCGGTCCTTGCAGCCGATGCCAGCGGCGCTCGTGAACGCTACTTGAATGCCTGCGCCGCGGCGGGGCGCCTCGGCCGGCCTTTGGGCCGGCTCGCCCAGCCCTCCGCTCCGGCCGCCATTCCGAACCGGCTGACGCTAATCCTCGATGAGGACGACACGATGTTCGAAGCTTTTCGGGAGTAGCGGCCTCGCAAGCGGCAAGAAGGGGAAACGACACCATGCTGTTTCAAGGCGGGTTCAGCTTCTCGAATTTCGTCTCCGACCTGTTCGCCGTGTTCCTGTTCGTGGTGTGGTTCTGGCTGCTAATCACGATCTTCGGCGACCTGTTCCGCCGCGGCGACATCTCCGGCTTCGGCAAAATCCTGTGGGTGATCGTGCTGCTCGTGCTGCCCTATCTCGGGATTTTCGCCTACCTCGTCTCACAAGGCCGCGGAATGGCCGAGCGCGACGAGGCCGAGGCGCGGCAGGTGCGCGACAAGCTACGCCAAGTCGTGGGCTACAGCGTCGCCGAGGAAATCGAGCGGCTGGAACGGCTGAAGGACGCCGGCACGATCTCCGCTCAGGAATACGCCCGCCTGCGCGCCCGTGTCGTAGGGTAGCGTCCGGGCAAGACGCGCACCGCCTCACGGCTCACCGGCGTTTTCCGGTGCATGCGGGGCGAGGCTCCGCCGCAGCCAAGCTGCGCCGAGCCTATGGCTGATGGTCAGCAGGAAGCGCTCGGGCGGATTCAACCCATCGAACCAGGCACGCACCCGCACGCCCAGGCGCGGATTGCCGGTGATGATGTCATCGGCGCCGTCCAGCATCGCCCCGGCGATCGCCGCCTCGTCGTCGAGCGTCCACACATGCACCGCGCGTCCGCTCCCGTGCAGGGCGCGGATCACCGCCGGCGTCGCCAGCCGCCGCGCGAGGGCGAAGAACGCTACGTCCGCGCGCCGGAAGTTTCCCACACCCGTCGCCAGGATCAGCCCCACCCCAATCTGCGGCGCCGCCCGCCGCGCCTCGCGCAGCAAGCCAGGATCGAGCGAGGAGATTACCGCCGTGCCTGCGGTGCCGGTCTCCTCCAATACCGCCGCCGTGCGCGCGGCAAGGTCGGCGCCGTGACCGTTGTTCTTGATCTCCACATTGAGCCCGATCCGTCCCCGTCCGGCGATGGCGAAGGCGCGCAGCGTCGGCACGCGCTCGGCCGCGAAGGCGGGCGCGAACCACGATCCGGCATCGAGCGCCTGCACCTCGGCAAGCCGCATGTCCCAGATCGGCCGTGCCACGCCGGCGACGCGCCGAAGGTCCGTGTCGTGCAGCAGCACCACTGCGCCGTCGGCGGTCTCCTGCGCGTCCACCTCGACCGCGTCCGCGCCGGCCGCGATCGCATTGTCCAGGGCGGCGAGCGTGTTTTCCGGCGCATCGGCCGAGCCGGCGCGATGGGCGGTGATGCTGACCGGATGGTCGAGCAGCGCCGCCCGACCCGCGCGCACGGTCTGCAGCGCCGCCAGGGCGGGCACGGCAAGGCAGACCAGCAACCCCGCCGCCAACCGCAGCCGTCCCGCCGCGCGCGGCGCGGCTTCCGGCACCGCGCTGCCGCTCAACACCTGACCGGCCGACGGATCGGCGATCAGCACCAGCACCAGCCCGGCACGGAAGAGCGCGGCCAGCACCGCGAACACCAGCGCGGCGGCAGCGGCAAAGCCGATCGCCGCCGGGCCTAGCCAAGGCGACGTCAGCGGCCACGCCGTCAGCCACGCGAGCACGACCGAGAGCGCGAGCAGCGTTGCCCCCCACAGCACGGCCAGGGCAGCTGCGACACCGAGCAGACGCGGCAGCATCCACCGCGCGCGTCCCGCCGTCGCGGCCAGCGCAAGACGCAGCCCCGCCTGGGTGCTGAGCGGATGCAGCAGGCAGGCCGGCAGGGCAAGGAAGAGGCGCAGCAGCAAAAGGAGCCCGCCGCCGGCCGCAGCCGCGGCTACGGTGGCGACCAAAGCGATGGCCCACAGGAATGTCGGCGGCCGTGTCGCGAGATAGAAATAGAAATCGCCGTCCGAGAGCAGCCCGCGCCGGGCGAGGAACGCCGCCGCCGCCACCGGGAGCGCCAGCAGCAGCAGCGCGGCGAAGGCGCAGGCGCTGAGCGCCACCAGTGCCGGCAGGCGGCGCAGTAGCGCCCCCCAGATCCGCGGCTGCGAGGTCCGCAGGCCCAGCCGCGCGTCCCACAGGATTACGCTGACGCCGCCGAGCGCGAGCACGTTGACGAGGATCGTGCCGGTCGCCGCCGTCGCCAGCGCCAGCGCGCCGAGCGGCGAGAGCACGAAAGCGGCCAGCGCCATGTTGCCGACATAGGGATCGCCGCTCAGCGCGACGAGCTGTTCGGTCAGCAACGCAAGCAGCGGATCGAACACAAACAGCAAGGCAAGGCCGACCGTCGCTTCGAAGATCAGCAGCGGCCAGGTGGCCCGGCGCAGGATGCCGAAGTACCCGGCCGTCGTGCCGCCCACCCTGCCTTCCCGCTACGCGGTGGCCGCCAGCTTGGCGGCGCGTTCATTCAAGAACCGGCGCGCGCACGCCTCCCCCGCAGCGATCAGGTGATCGATATGCGCGGCGCTGCGATCCAGCTTGCTTTCGAAGTCGAGACTGTCCTGCATCGCCGGCGGCATCTCCATGCAGGGGATGTGATAGGGCTTGTCCGGGTCCGCGGCGAAGGATTTCGGGATGCGGATTGGCGCCTGGATATCGAACCGCGTCCGGTACTCGGGGCGGAATGCGTCATCGAGCAGCATATCATTCAGCATTTCCAGGTGCCTAAGTTGCTGGAAGAGCGAAATGTTGCCCTCAAGCTGGTTGCGCCGGTCGAGGATGTCATCGGGTCGCACCGGAACGTGGGCACACGCGGTCGGGTTGATCTTGATCAGCCAGATCTCGTCCGGGATGTTGCCGGCGCCAACGCTGCCCGGCCGGATCAGCTCCTGCACTGGCGGATTGTCGGAAAACAGCCCGTCCCAATAGGCCTCGCCGTCGATCTGCACGGCCGGGAAGATGCTCGGCACCGCGCAGGAAGCGAGCAGGTGTTCGGCACGGATCGGCGCGCGGCTGGAGATGAACTTGGCGAGCTTGCCGGTGCTGACATTGGCCGCGCCGATCATCAGCACCGGCCGCTTCGCCCGGGGGCCCCACGCGGCGATCTCCTCGAAATCGAGATGGGTCTGAAGCAGCGCCCGGAAATCGCGGAAATTCTCGCGATGGCCGAAGGTCGCGGCATGGCCCGCGGCCTGCACGAGCGGCGAGGCGGGACTTAGTTGCAGCGTCGGCAGAACGCCGCTGTTGGCCATGCGAAGGGCGCCGACCACAAGCAGGTTGAAGGCCTGCTCGAACCAGTTCTGCGCCGTGTTGTCGCGCCAGAAGCTGATCAGCCGGCCCCATGGCGGCGCCTCGTCCTTCTCGAACGCGAACCAGAGCAGCGCCGCACACACCGCGCCGCCGGATGTGCCGCTGATGCTGACGAGGTCGAATTCCTGCCCGAACCCGGCCTCGCACAGCCCCTTCAGCGCGCCGGCAGTGAACGCCGTCTGGCTTCCCCCTCCCTGGCAGGCGATCGCGATCTTGGTCCTTGTTTTCATCGATCCCCCCTGGGCGTTCTTCACGCGGCGGGCTCAAAACGAGCCGAACGCGGCGCCGAGCGCGATCACTGCCGCCAGCGCCATCACCGCGCCCACGATCGCGACCATGACGACATGAAAGTAGGCTTCGCGGTGCGTCATCCCGCAGACGGCAAGCAGCGTCACCACCGCACCATTATGCGGCAGGCTGTCCAGCGTGCCGGAGCTGATCACGGCGACGCGGTGCATCAACTCCGGGCTGATGCCTTCCTGCGTCGCCAGCCGCTTATAGGTCGCGCCGAGCGCATCGAGCGCAATCGTCAGCCCGCCCGAGGCCGAGCCGGTGAGCGCGGAGAGGACGTTGGTCGCAACCGCGAGCGAGACCGTCGGCCCGCCCTCGATCGACAGCACCCAGTCGCGCACCAGCGCGAACGCCGGCAGCGCCGCCACCACCGCGCCGAAGCCCACCAGGCTCGCCACGCTGAGCGCCGGCAGCACGGAGGCGTTGGCACCCGCGTCGATGCTGGCACGGAACGAAGGCAGGCGGCGCAAGCTGAGGGCGAGCAGCGTCAGGATCGCCGCGGTCAGCGCGACGATCACGGCCCACACGCCGCCCACCGCTGCGAGCGATGTCCCGCCCCAGCGCGGTTCGGCGAGAAACGACACGTCCATGCGCGGCAGCACGACGATCGACATCAGGAAGTTCACGGCGACGACGACGACGAGCGGCGCCAGCGCCGCCGCCGCCGAGGGCGGACGTTCGGCACGGCCGCCGCGGCAGATCTCGGCGGGATCGAATTCGCGGGCCGTCGTGGCGCGCTCGCGCACGATCGGATCCTCGGCCGCCGCCTCGGCCGGCACCCCCGGCGCGGCGCCATAGCCCTCGCCCGCCCGCCGTGCAGCCGCCGCCGCCCGGCCGAGCCACCACAGGCCGAACAGCAGCATGATCGCCGAAGCGATTACGCCGAGCCCGGGCGCCGCGAGCGGGGTGGTACCGAAGAACGGCATCGGGATCGCGTTCTGGATCGACGGCGTGCCCGGCATTGCCGACATGGTGAAGGTCGAGGTGCCGAGCGCGATGGCCGCCGGCATCAGGCGCCGGGGAAGGTCGGCGGCGCGGAACATCGCGTCGGCCATCGGCGCCAGCACGAAGAACGCCACGAACAGGCTTACGCCGCCGTATGTCACCAGCGCACCGGCCAGCACGACAGCAATGATCGCCCGGCTCGGGCCGAGCCGATCGTTGACGAAGACCGAGATGGCGGCGACCGAGCCACTGTCTTCCATCAGCTTGCCGAACAGCGCACCGAGCAGGAACAGCGGGAAGAATTGGGCCAGGAAGCGGGCGGCGCTGCCCATGAAGGTCTGCGTCCAGTGCGCGAGCAACGGCTCGCCCGCCGCCGCGGCGGCGAGCAACGCGGCGAGTGGGGACAAGAGCAGGATGCTCCAACCGCGATAGGCGAGCCCCATCAGCAGAAGCAGCCCGACGAGAATGCCGATCAGGCCCGTCGTTCAGTCTCCCCCAAACTGGGTGTCGGCTTCGACAGTCGCTGGCGTGCCGACGGCATCTTCGGGCGAGCACACGGCACGCGGCAGCCGCCGCGAGAGGCGTCGCACATGCGGCAATTCCGCGGCGAGTGCCCACGCCGACAGCGCTACGCTGCGCCGGAACAGCGTGGCAACAGCCGTGCCGACGTCGGCGCGCCGGAGCGCCTGCAATGCGTCCGTGGCCGCGATGCCGGCGTGCATCAGGATGCTGGCATTGCGGTAGCAGGCCATCATGCACGCATGGCACGGTTGCCGCTGGTCGGGAATGCGATCGAGGTTGAAGACCGACCCCATCGGCTCGTTCCAGGCCTCGCAGCGCCAGATATCGAGGTTCCAATCGAGATAGAAATATTTGTAACCCCCGACGCAGGGAACCGCCTGTTGCTCGCCACGCACGTAGCGCGCGATCTCGGCCAGCGACGCGGCGGGATTGAGCACCGGAAAGCGCCGCTTTACGCGCGCGATCCCGGCCAGAGCCTCCAGCAACTCTTCGCTGTCGAGATCGACCAGCTTCGATTCGCCGCCATGCACCAACGATGTCGAGCCGAACGGTTCCCGGCGCGGATAGGAAAAGTCGGCAACATCGAAACCGAGTCTGGCCAACATGTCTGGCAAATCGTCATAGCGGACGAGGCGGCTGACGGTGATCGAGGCCTGCACCGGCAGGCCAAAGCCGCGCGCGCGCCTAACGCCCTCGGCGATGCGCCGCATCAGCCCGTCCAGGCCGCGGTTCTCTTCGTGGCATCCGGCATCGGCGCTGTCGATCGAGATGATCAGCCGGCCAAGCCCGGCCGCTGCCAGCGCGGCGATTGAGCGCGGCAGGAACCAGCCGTTGGTGATCAGGGCGCACTGAATGCCGGCTGCCGCCGTGTCGGCCACCAGGCGGACGATCTCGGGATGCACGAGCGGCTCGCCGCCCTGCAGCGTGATGTAGCGGATGCCGCGCCGGCGCAGGATCGGCAGCGCCAGCGCGAACGCCTCGGCGTCGGCATGGCGCTGCGCGCCGGCCAGGTTCTTGTCGCGCGCGAAGCCGCAGAATTCGCAGGCCGCATTGCAGAGATTCGTTACCGAAAAGTCGCACACTGCCGGCAGTAGGCGGTCGAGCCGCCTCAGCTCGGCACGCGGCGCATCATCGGCCCGGAACATAGATTGCCCCGCGCCGGTCCACCGCGTCGCGTGCGAACCGTAGCGCGATGCCGAGCCACAGCCAGCCGCCGCCCTGCACGAACAGTTCCACGGCGATCAGCAGGCCGAGAACCCAAAGCCCGGGCCAGGGCAGGCTGGCGTATAGCATGACCCCGATGACGATGCTCGCCGCACCGCTGAGCAGCATCATGCCCCACGCCGCCAGATCCCGGTGCCGCCAGGCAAACAGGATGCGCACGATGCCGCCGGCCACCACGGAGGCCGTCAGCAGGAGTGTGAGCACCGCCACGCCGCGCGCGGTCTCGTTGAGGGCGAGCAGCCCGCTCACGAACGCCAGCACGCCGGCGAGCAGGCGAAGGAAGAAGCCGCTCCGCTCGCGGGTCATCAGCGCATGAATGGCCGTCAGGGCGCCGCCGGCCAGCAGCGACGCGCCGATCACCACCGTGCTGACGGCGGAGAACGCGGCCGCGTCGAGCGCGGCGATGATGGCTAGCATGATCAGCCCGATGCCGAGCGCGACGAACCATCCCCATCGCCTCGACATATGCGGCGCCGGAACATCGCGGTCATGCGCACTCGTGGACATGCAGCGCCTTCCTGCAGGGGGCAGTGATCGCGGGTGCACCTTCGCGCGCTCGCGCCCGGACTGTCATTGACATACAATCCCAAAATCCTGCCCGCCGTGCCGATTGGCGGCGGTGGCTCACCAAAATTGCCTGATCGTCATACGGATCGCCTGCGCGGCGGGCTCGCCGGCCGGCCGCGCGACCACGCCTTCGTAGTTCACCACGACGTCGCACCCCCGCCATACCCGCAGCCCAAGTCCGGCCCCGAGGCGGAGCGTATTGGCCGCGTTGCGCTGTCTCACACCATCGATGCTCGTTTCCCCGCCGACATCGTAGTAGGCGTCGAGCGACACCCACAACCGCGGCAGCAAGTTGCGGCTGGCATGACCCTCCAGCACGAACAGCGGCTTCTGACTCAGCCGGGAGCTACCGCCTACGCGATAGTCGCCGTTGGTGCCGAACACGCGCGTCGAGATGTAGGTTTCGAGCCAGGTCCACCCGGTATCCGGCGTATAGCTGTAATTGATCGTTGGAACGATCGTCCAGCGATTCGCGCTGGGGTTGAGCGGGGTCGTGGGCGAGTAGCTCCCCGTTGGCGTGCCGACATACAGGTGGAAGCTCGAGAATGTCTGGGGGACGAACGATGCGAACTGCATCTTGGAGAGCGCCGGGCCGCCGAAAATGTTCACCTGAGCGAGGAATCCGGCATCCGACAGTCCGTTCGTGGACGCCCGAAAGTCGCCGGAACTGGCGTTGGCGAAGACGTATGGAAGCACCGCCGTAAGCCCCGCGGTGCGGCCGAAGAAATCGAAGCTGCGCGTGGCGGCGATCGATTGCATGATCACGTTGGAACGTAAGCTCGACGTCACATCCGTGCCGTCCTCTGGCGTCACGGCGGAGAAGGCGCCGAAATTGTATGTCGCGAGCCAGCTATCCACCGGTACATTTAGATAGTCGCGTGCCGACCCGGCGCGGGTGGCGGTAGGTAGGGCGACAAGCGCTGCCAGGACGCCGATCATTCGGGCCGCTTTCGCCGCCGCGCCGTCATCGAAACGGGGCGCAGGCCTCACTGCGCGCGATCGCGCCTGGCTTTGGCTGACGCTTGCGTCCCTGTCACGCCGGCCGTGTAAAGGCGACGTTGTCGTCGATGACGGCACCCGGCCCGATCGGCACGCGGCCCGGCTTGGCCAAATGAAGGCTGCGGAACGCGATTTTGTCGCGCCAGACCTTGCGCAGGAAGTCCCCGAACACCTGGATGGTAAGCTGCTCACCCGGACAGCGCCGGTATCCGAATCCAAACGGAGCGAAGCCGGCATAATCGCAAACCGGAAGAGGCTTGCCGTCTACCACTCCGAACACCGTGCCGAACGCGCTGTTGGCCATAGCTGCGTTGCGGCCGTCGCTCACCTTCATGTCGGTCAGGTCGAATGGGCACTTGGCAAAGCCGATCTGCTTGCTCATCGCCTCGTCCACCTGCGCGCTGGTCGGCGCAGTACGGTATCGGTCCGGATCGAACCTCTGCGGGTCGGTCCAATGCAGCGGATCGAAGCTGGTCGAGGTGTGCGGCGAGATCACGAAGGCGCTGCGCTCATAGGGGAGCCCGAACCTCACGAACGGCGAGAAGCTGTCGCCGTAATTGTCGCTCGCTTCCCCCTGCCGGTTATCCTCTATCGCCGATATGCTACCGCCATTCGGCGAGATGACGCGGAACAGTTCCATGGTGAACATCTCGAGCGGCGTAAAGGACGCGCCGTTCGCAGCATCCGGGTTCCCCGACATCGTTTTCTCGAAGGCAGCACGCACCTCCGGGTCGCCGCCATCTTGGCTCAAGCGCGAAGTGATGCCGAACATCGTGTTGCCCCACTGGCTGAATGCGACGAAGTTGTGGAAGCACTCGAACACGACGTCCTTGTTGCTGAAATGCGTGCCATCACCGGCATTCTTCAGCCAGTACCAAGCGATCGTCTGCTCGGGATGGGCAATGCGCCCATGCGAGATGTCGTCTAGCCGCTCGTCGATCCAGCGCTTTAGGAAATCGAGCAGCGCCCGCACAGTCATGTAGTTCTCATGCACTATCGGCAGGGTCGGATCACGATAGGCAAGGACGGTGTTGAAGCTCTCCCCGATGCTACGGACCTGCGGCGGCACTGCGTCGCCGGACACCCCAAGGTGCAGGTCCCAATAGATGTCCCAATAATAGTCAAGATAGTGGCGCATGAGCGGCCGGCCCGCGAATTTGGGATCGAACAGCCGGTCGAAGAAAGCCACCACCTTGGGACCGTACTTCGGGGCATACAGGTCCGGCGTGACCGCCGACATGTAAATCCGCTTGCGAAGGTTGTTGTCGCCACGCTTGTCTAGGCCCTGAAGAAACACGGTGACGCCCTCCTCGGGCGTCGGCTTCCAGTCCTTGTAAATGAGGCCCATCAAGTCGGGGGGGAGCGCGTTCTCCTTGGTTAATGCTAGGCCGATCATCGGCAGTGCAGGGCGTTCGCCTTCGAAAATGCTTGTCAGGAAGAATGGAATTACCGCGTTCTGCACATACTCCGGATCGAAGTTGCTTGGGAGCGAGGCCCGGAAGCGGTCCAGCGCCGCAGCGAGATCGGCCGAGCGTGGTTCGGCCGCCGCGGCCGGGCTCGACAGCAAGCGCGCGGCAGCAGCGGCTGCGCCAGCCAGCATCGTGCGTCGTTCCATTTGCTGAGCCTCCATAACAAGTATCTTGCCGTGCGCTCTAGAAGCTGCGCAGCAGGTTGCGGAAATGTCGGGTTTCGCTGGGCACGCGATCAGGAACCTGCGCCGTCCAGCTTAGCCCTGCCATGGCGGCGGAGCGCGCCTCGCTCGGCGTGTATCCAAAGAGGTTGCGGAACGCCCGGCCGAAGGTGGACGCATCGCTGAAGCAGAACTCCTCGGCAATGTCGGTAATCGAGCGGGTATTCGCGTCATCGCAAAGCATGGCGTGCGCCGCCACCAATCGCTGCTGCTGGATGTAGCGGCTGACGCCGCCCACCTGGTCCATCAGGCGGTAGAGATTGGAGCGCGACATCCCAACCGCTCGGCACAGTGTGCCCGGTCCCAAATCGGGTGAGCGGAGACGCTGGCGCACGGTCCGGCGCACCCGCTCAAGCCGCCCGATATCGATATGGCGTGCGTCTTCCGCGACCAACTCGGTTCCGGGGCCAAGGCAAGCGGCCAGCACCGCGCGAGTGGCGGCGGCTAGGCGCGGGGCGTCCTGCGCCGTCAAATTCGGCAGCTCACGCTCCAGCGCCACCATGAAATCGCCAAGCAGGCGGCCGAGCGGCGTATTCACGGCCGAGCCGCGCGCCATGTCGAGCGAAGGCGCCAGATCTTGGAAAGCGTCGCGTGATAGGAACATTTGCAGCCGGTTCGTCGCCGTGCGCTCGGATTGAGACGCTTCACCGAGCGACCAAATGTACGGCACGCCGGCATCGGCCTGCAGGGAGCGGCGGTCAGTCCTGAGCGCGGTGTTCCCGTGCTGGCACAAGGCGAGCACCCAATGATCGGAGGGATCGCGGCGCAGATGTGCCTTCGACCTCGTCACGCGCACCGCCGGCGCGCTGACCCGGCTGACAACGAGGTCGCCGAGCTGCCAGACGGTATTCTCCGCGCCGAAGCCTGCGGCGGCAGGCACCAGGGCAGCGATGTCGAATGTCGGCCAGAACCATTCGGCCCAGGCATCCCGCTGATGGGAAACCGGGAGTGAGCGGGTTGTAAGCGTTTTCGCGGCCAGCATTCAGCAGAAACCCATCCGAACGTGCGCTTGCGCCATGCGGGGACAAGCGACGAAGTCGGCCTAGTGTCTAACAGAACGGTATCAGAGTCTACGGCAAAGGCACTATTATGGGAAACTCCCCGCTCACATTGGGATATCGGGCGGGCTGGTGGGACATGCCGCCGATGCGGGACTGCCTGACCGGCGCTAGCTTGCTTCGTGTGCCGGCAACGACAGCCGCTACGATGACGTCCCAGCCGACGTCAGCCGTGGTGTCGTCGTGGCCAACCGCAAATCGGAGCGCCGAATCAATGATGTCACGTCCCAAGAGCTGTCTCGTACTGGTTGCGGCACTCGGCTCTGCCATGATGCTTTCCACCGCGAGCCAAGCACAGGTGGCGACCACGCTGGAGCAGGCGGAGGTCGCCGGGCTGAGCCCGGAGATGCGCGCCGAGGTGCAGTCCCGCATGAAGCAGGGCGGGCAGACGGTCAGCGAGATCCTGACTACTATCCTGCTGAACAATATCAAGCTGAAGCATCTCGGCAGCCAGATCATGGCGATCGACTTCAATCGCGGCCTCGCGGTGGTGAAGACCGCCAACGGCGAAATCGCGATGGTGCCCTTCAATACAACGACGCTTGAGATCAAGACCTGATCGCAGGCAACTTAGATCGGCATGGGGCGCCGCATCGGCAACGCGGCGCCGACAGGCATGGCCGAACGGCTATGCCGTCTCGACTGTAAGCCGCACGTGTCCGGGCCGGACAATCAATTGGCTGGCGGACGGGGTGGGATTCGAACCCACGAGAGGCGTGAACCTCTGGCGGTTTTCAAGACCGCTGCCTTAAGCCGCTCGGCCACCCGTCCGGCGCGCGGCTAGATAAGCGGTGCCGCGCGCTGGCGCTATCCCGGCGGGGGCAGGAAGTTCACCTCGTGGCGCGCGGCGAGGCGGATCACCTCGGCCGGATCGGGCACGTTGTGGATCTTCTCGAACAATTCCCATAGCATTCGCGTCGGCGAGACCCAGAAGAGGCACGTCACGTCCGACTGGCTCTTGTTGAAGATGCCGTGCGGCACGCCGCGCGGTAAGCGAATCAGGTCGCCCGCCCCGGCGCCGGCCGGCTTGCCGTCCAGTACGAGGTCGAACCGGCCGCCGAGCACGTAGATGAACTCGTCCTGCGTCGGATGCACATGCGGCGGCACGAAGGTTCCCGGCGGAAACAGCGCGTGCCAGGAGAAGCTCGACTCCGTGCATTGCAACGGCTTGTAGGTCTGGCCGAGGATGTTCCAGACGATCCGGTCGACGCTCGTGCCGGCCGCCGTGACGCCGGCCGTCATATGGGTGGGCGCGCTCATGCCGGACTCCTTCCCGCTCGCCTCCGCAGGCTCGCCAATGCGCGCGGCGAACGCAAGCTAGTCCTCGCCGAGATAGGCGGCGCGCGCGGCCGGGTCGGCGCGCACCAGCGCCGGCGCGCCGCTGGCGATGATCTCGCCCCGCACCAGCACCGAGACGCGGTCGGCGAGCGCGAAGACCGCCTCCATGTCGTGCTCCACCAGCAGCATTGCAGTGCGGCCCTTCAATCCGCGCAGCAGGCCAATCATCGCCGCCGCCTCGGCCGGGCCGAGGCCGGCCAGCGGCTCATCCAGCAGCAGGCAGGCGGGCCGGGCGGCGAGCGCGCAGGCGATCTCGGCGGCGCGGCGCTCGCCGTGCGACAGATCGCGCACGGGCAGGCCGGCGCGCGCCGCGATCCCGACAGCTTCAAGAGCCGCAAGCGCCGCACCATCGGCTTCGGGATCGGGTGCCGCGCGGCGGAGCAGCGCGAGCGGGCGCGCGGTGCGCCGCTGCACTGCGAGGGCGACGTTCTCGAGCGCCGACAGGCCGTGCGCGAGCGCGCTCACCTGGAAGGTGCGCGCGAGGCCAAGCAGCGCCCGCCGGTGCGGCGGCAGGGCGGTGACATCGCGCCCGGCGAGCAGAACCCGACCAGACGCCGGGCGCAACGTCCCGGCGATCTGCGCGAGCAGCGTCGTCTTGCCGGCGCCGTTCGGGCCGATCAGCGCATGCGCCTCGCCTGGCGCCACCGCGAGCGACACATTGCGCGTCACCGCCAGCGCGCCGAAGGCGAGATTGAGGGCGCGCAGTTCGAGCGCGGGCGTCACGGCCGCCGCGGTCCGAAGCGCAGCGCGATCAGGATCAGCACCGGGGCGAGGAGAAGCCGCCAATGGTCGGTGAACGCCGCGAGCACCTCCTCCGCCGCGACCAACCCCACCGCGCCGAGCCCCGCCCCCTCGGGCGTGCGCGTGCCGCCGAGGATCACCATCACCAGCAGCTCGCCCGAGACGCGCCATTCCATCATGGCCGGGCTGACGAAGCCCGCGTGCTCGGCCAGCAGCCAGCCGATCGCCCCGGCCGCCGCGCCGGAGAGCACATAGGCGCGCAGGCGGACGGCGCGCAGGTCGAACCCGGCGGCGATCACCCGCGCAGGGCTCTCGGTGCCGGCGCGCAGCACGCGGCCGAAGCGTGAGCGGGTGAGACGCGGCGCACCAACAAGGCAGGCGGCGAGGGCGAGCAGCGCGATGCCGTGCAGCGCGGCAGGGGAACGAAGCAACCCGGTGCCGAGCAGCGCCGGCGGGTCGAGCGGCATCCCATCACTGCCGCCGAACAGCTCGAAGCTCTGCGCGATGAAGTAGGCCATCTGCGCGAAAGCGAGTGTGATCATGATGAAGGTCACGCCGCGCGTGCGCAGCGCCAAGAGCCCGGTGAGCGCCGCGAACGACGCGGCGCCGATGACCGCGGCGGGTAGCGACAGTGCCGCCTCGTTCGCGCCGCCGACGGCGAAGGCGAGCGCGGCGTAGCCGCCGATGCCGAGGAAGGCGGCATGGCCGAGGCTCACCAGCCCCGCCACGCCGACCAGGAATTGCAAGCTGATCGCGGCGGCGGCGGTGAGTGCCGCGCGATCGGCGATGTCGACAAGGTAGGGATAGGCGGCAAGCCGGGCGACCCAGGGCGCCGCGGCAAGCGCGAGCCACAGCCCGAGGCCGACGTTCCAGGCCCGGGCGCGTCGCCCGGCGCGGAGCGTGATGCTCACGCCCGGGCGGGCGAGGGCAAGAGCCCGCCGGGGCGGAGCGCGAGGACGGCGGCCATCATCAAATAGATCAGCATCGAGGCAAGCGCCGGGCCCGCCTGCCGCGCCGCCGCCGGGCTCAGCACCGCGCCCAGGAGCGCCGATAGGGCGCCGCGCCCCACCGTGTCCATCAGCCCGACCAGCAAGGCGCCCAGAAAGGCGCCGCGCATGGAGCCCGTGCCGCCGAGCACAATCACGACGAACCCCAGGATCAGCACGGCCCCGCCCATCCCGGGCTCGACAGAAACGATCGGTGCGGCGAGCGCGCCGGCGAACCCGGCCAGCACGGCGCCCGCGATCAGCACCAGCCCGAACAGCCGCCCAGTATCGACGCCGAGCGCCGACAGCATCACCGGATTGGCGGCGCCCGCGCGCAGCCGCATCCCGGTGCGCGTATGGTCGATCGCGAGCCACAGCGCGAGCGCCACCACAAGCCCGGCGCCGATCAGGAACAGCCGGTATACCGGATAGGTGGAGCCGCCCGGCAATCGCAGCGACCAGTCGAGCATGGCGGGCAGCCCGAGCGATAGCGGCGCCGGGCCGAAAATCGCGCGCGCCCCTTCCTCCAGCAGCAGGATGAGGCCGTAGGTGCCGAGCACCTGTTGCAGATGCGACCGCCCGAGCAAGGGGCGCAGCACGAGCCGTTCCAGGATCACCCCGCCCGCCAGCGCGCCTGCGACCGCGATCAGCAGCGCGGCGGCGAAGCTGCCGGTCAGCTGCGCGCCCACCACGGCGCAATAGGCACCCAGCATGTACTGCACGCCGTGCGCGAGGTTGACGAGGTCCATCACGCCGAACACGAGCGTCAGCCCGGCGGCGATCAGGAACAGCAGCACCCCGAACCCGATCCCGTTCAGCGCCTGTACGAGCCAGAGCGCCATGTCAGCGCAGCGGGCACTCCTGGGCGAAACTGTCGGCCTGGCTGCTGAACACCTTCTGCACGATCTCCGTCTCGTAAAGACCGTCCGGCCGCTTCGCCGCCTTCACCAGGTAGAAATCCTGGATCGGGTAGCCGTTGGTGTTGAACTTGAAGGGGCCGCGCGGGGACCGGAAATCCGCCGCGCGCATCGCCGCGCGCAGCTTCGCCTTGTCGGCCGTTGAGCCGCCGGTCTTGTTCAGCGCCGCGTCGATCGCCTGCCCGGCGTCGTAGGCCTGCATGGCGTAGGAACCCGGGACGTAGTGATAGGCGGCAAGGAAGTCGGCGACGAACTTCTTGTTCGCCGCGTTGTCCATATCGGGCGCCCAGGTCATCCCGCCATACAGGCCGAGGGCGGCGTCCTTCTCGGCTGGCAGCGTCGATTCATCGACCGTGAAGGCGGACAGGAACGGGATCTGATCGGCGAGCCCCGCCTGCCGGAACTGCTTGACCAAAGCGACGCCGAGTCCGCCCGGCATGAAGGCGAAGATCACGTCCGGCTTGGCGGCGGCGATGCGCGACAGGTCGGGCTGAAAGTCGACCTGCGTCAGCGGGACGAAATCCTCCTCCACGATCTCGCCCTTGAAGCGGCTCTTGAAGCCGGCGATCGCGTCCTTGCCCGCCTGATAGTTGGGCGCCATCAGGAAGGCGCGCCTGTAGCCCTGCTGTTGCGCGTACTCGCCGAGTACCGCGTGGACCTGGTTGTTCTCGTAACTGGTGACGAAGAAGTCCGGGCTGCATTCCTTGCCGGCATAAACCGACGAACCGGCATTCGGGCTGATCAGGATCACGCCCGCCTGCGTGACCGGCTTGAAGATCGCGCCGAGCACGTTGGAGAAGATCGGGCCGACCACGAACTCCACCTCGTCTGACGCAACAAGCCGTTTCGCCTCGTCGGCGGCGAGCTGCGGCTTGAGCTGGTCGTCCACGACCACGACCTCGGCCTTGCGTCCGCCCAGCATTCCGCCGCGCTCGGCGAGGGCGAGGTTAAAACCGTCGCGCGCCTGCTGGCCGAGCACCGCACCCGGGCCGGACAGGGTGACGATCAACCCGACCTTCACGGGATCGGTATCCGCCGCCCGCGCCGACCCGCAGGCGAGCAGCGCCGCCGCCGCCAGAACCAAGCTCCTCATCCGCCCGAAGCTCCCCGCTTGTTCTTCGCTGCGCCGGAGCGTGGCCGCGCGGCGCGAGCGGCGCAAGGGAAAGAGCAACGAGACCGGCGCCAAGGCCGTTGTCGGCCGCGGAACCGCTGGTCGTAAGCCGGCGGTGGTCGCTTCGTCCCCGCGCCGGCATGGCTCGGTGCCGCCCGGCCCCCTCGCGAAAGGCGGGCTCCGTTCCAGCGGCTATTACATACGTTAACAACGTTACTAATATGGGCAGCCGCGGGCCCCGCCGCCGCCCCGCCAGCGCGCCCGCTCACGTAAACCCGTCGTCCGCCGCCTTGGGCGGGCGCCCCGCCGCCGCCTCGCTCCGCAGCCAGGCGCGCACCTCCGCCAGCTGCCGCAGCAGCTCCTCCTTGGGGCGCGGCGTGATATG
>DASRBI010000021.1:0-133133 GCA_035685165.1 Acetobacteraceae bacterium | reverse complement strand
CGCCTATGGCTGGCTGAAGACCGAGGCCGGCGTGCATCGGCTGGTGCGGATCAGCCCATTCGATTCGGCGGCCCGCAGGCATACGAGCTTCGCCAGCGTCTGGGTTTATCCGGTGGTGGACGAGAATATCGAGGTCGATATCGACGAGGGCGACCTGAAAATCGACACCTACCGCTCGTCCGGGGCCGGCGGCCAGCACGTGAACAAGACCGAAAGTGCCATCCGCATCACCCATTTGCCGACCGGGATCGTGGTCGCGTGCCAAACCGACCGTAGCCAGCACCGCAACCGGGCGACCGCGATGGCGATGCTGAAGGCCCGGCTCTACGAGCTCGAGTTGCAGAAGCGGGAAGCGGCTGCCGCCGCGGCTGAGAGCGCCAAGACCGACATTGGCTGGGGCCACCAGATACGCAATTACGTGCTGGCGCCGTATCAGCTCGTGAAAGACCTGCGGACCGGGGTGGAGAAGGGCAATCCCCAAGCGGTGCTGGACGGTGAGCTCGACGAGTTCATGGCCGCCGCCCTCGCCGCCCGGGCCGGCGCCCACCGCTCGGAGGCGAGCGCGCAGGCGCGGTAGGCTACGGTATCCACTCTTGCCGAAGGAAGTCGGCTGCCGTTTCCCTTCCGCGGGGTGAAAATCCCCTCTACTTCGACAGGCTCTGCGCCTCGGCCAGCACCAGTTCCAGCGCGTGCGGCGTGATGAACACCGGCCCCGTGAACGGGCGGTCGATGGCAATCGTGACCAGCAGCGCCGAGAAAATGAGGGCGGTCAGCATTCCGGTCATCATGGTCTGGGCGCGCAGGTTCTCGGTGCCGAAGAAGAAGGTGAAGCCGATCGTCAGCACCGCCCCGCCCGCCAGCGTGGCCCAGACGACGCCCGGCATGATCCCTTCGGCGAGCACGAGCCGCGTGCGTCGCGCCATGCCGATCGAATCGAGCTGACGCAGCATCTCGGACATCACCTGGGAATCTCGCCTGCTGGTCGGATTAGCGCGCAGCGCGACCGTGTAGAGGTTCGTGAGATCCTGGCTCACAGCGAGCGCCGATCCGCCGTTGTTCATCGCCGGCCAGTCCACCTCGACGGCCGCCTGGAGATAGCGCGTCAGCGCCTCCTGGAGCGGCTGCGCGACGGCGGGCTCGAGCCCGCGCGATAGGCGATACAGGGTCGCCGCCGCGCCCGCTTCCTGCGTCACGGTCTGCTCCGCCTCGTCGAACTTCTCCCAGACGACGACGACCGCGAAGGCGACCATCACCGCATACAGCACGCCGACAACGGCGAATTTGAATCCCGCGACCTCGTTGTTGGTGCTGAGCCGGGTCAGCGACACCCGCCGGCGCACGAGCAGCGGCCCGACCATCGCGAGCACCGTCGGCAGCACCACCACGAGCAGCGTGGAATAGGACAGCGGCATTCGGGTGAGGAACAGCATGGGGCGCGCCTCGGCACTCCGGCCGGCTCCGTTCGTTGCGGCCCTGGCGGGCCGGTGTTCGCGCGAGGGGGCGCAGATTGCCGTGCCGCCGGTTCGCTGACAACGCCGATACCGGGTGGCCCTTGTCAGAGAAGGGCGGTCCGGACATGACGGCCCCGGGACTACCGGGTTCGAGGTCGTGATGACGGGACTGAACTTCGCCTTGGGCGAGACCGCCGACATGCTGCGCGCGCAGGTTCAGGCCTTCGCCGCCAAGGAGATCGCACCGCGCGCCGCCGACATCGACCGGCTGAACGAGTTCCCCGCTGATCTTTGGCCGAAACTCGGCGAGCTCGGCCTGCTCGGCATCACGGTCGAGGAGGCGCTGGGCGGCGCCGGCATGGGCTATCTCGAGCACGTGGTCGCGATGGAGGAGATTTCGCGCGCCTCGGCCTCGGTCGGCCTCTCCTATGGCGCGCACTCCAATCTCTGCGTCAACCAGATCAGGCGGAACGGCACGCCGGAGCAGAAGCGCCACTATTTGCCGAAGCTCATTTCGGGCGAGCACGTGGGCGCGCTGGCGATGAGCGAGCCCGGAGCGGGCTCGGACGTGGTCGGGATGCGGACGCGGGCCGACAAGCGCGGCGACCGCTACGTGCTGAACGGCAGCAAGATGTGGATCACCAACGGCCCGGACGCCGATGTGTTGGTGATCTACGCCAAGACCGATCCGAGCGCCGGGCCGCGCGGGATCACGGCGTTCATCGTCGAGAAGGGGTTCAAGGGCTTTTCCACCGCGCAGAAGCTCGACAAGCTCGGGATGCGCGGCTCCAACACCTGCGAGCTCGTGTTCCACGATTGCGAGGTGCCCGAGGCCAATGTGCTGGGCGAGGTCGGGCGCGGCGTAAACGTGCTGATGAGCGGCCTCGATTACGAGCGCGCCGTGCTGGCGGCGGGGCCGCTCGGCATCATGCAGGCCTGCATGGACGTGGTGCTGCCCTACATCCACGACCGCAAGCAGTTCGGCCAGCCGATCGGCGAGTTCCAGCTCATGCAGGGCAAGATCGCCGACATGTACACCACAATGAACGCCTGCCGGGCCTATGTGTACGCCGTCGCCAAGGCGTGCGACCGCGGTGAGACGGCGCGCAAGGACGCGGCGGGCGCGATCCTCTACGCCGCGGAGAAGGCGACCTGGATGGCGCTGGAGGCGATCCAGGCGCTCGGCGGCAACGGCTACATCAACGACTACCCGACCGGGCGGCTCTTGCGCGACGCAAAGTTGTACGAAATCGGCGCCGGGACGAGCGAAATCAGACGGATGCTGATCGGGCGCGAGCTGTTCGCCGAGACCGCCTGATGCCAGTCCTGGAAAGCGCGGTCGATCCCCGCGACGCGGAGTTCCGCGCCAACGACACGGCGATGCGTGCGGCGCTTGCCGATTTGCGGGAGAAGGTGGCGCGCGTCCGCGAAGGCGGCGGGCAGGCGGCGCGCGAGCGGCATCTCGCGCGCGGCAAGCTGCTGCCGCGCGACCGCATCCGCACCCTGCTCGATCCGCTGTCGCCGTTCCTGGAGATCGGCCAGCTTGCCGCGCACGGTGTCTATGACGAGGAGATCCCGTCGGCTGGGATCATCACCGGCATCGGCCGCGTCTCGGGCCGCGAGTGCATGATCGTGGCGAACGACGCTACGGTGAAAGGGGGCACCTATTACCCGCTCACCGTTAAAAAACATCTAAGGGCGCAGGAGATCGCGCAGCAAAACCGGTTACCCTGCATCTACCTGGTCGATTCGGGCGGCGCGAACCTGCCGAACCAGGACGAGGTGTTCCCCGACCGCGAGCATTTCGGCCGCATCTTCTTCAATCAGGCGAACATGTCGGCCTTGGGGATTCCGCAGATCGCGGTGGTGATGGGCTCCTGCACCGCCGGTGGGGCCTACGTTCCGGCGATGTCGGACGAGAGCGTGATCGTACGCGGGCAGGGGACGATCTTCCTGGGCGGCCCGCCGCTCGTGAAGGCGGCGACCGGCGAGGTGGTGAGCGCCGAGGAATTGGGTGGCGCCGACGTGCACAGCCGGGTCTCGGGCGTAACGGACCATTATGCGGAGAACGACGCCCACGCGCTCGGCATCGCGCGCGCGGCGGTGGCTTCGCTCAACACCGTTCGGCCCCGGCATGCGCTGGCGCTACGGGCCCCGAAGCCGCCGCGCTACGATCCGGCCGAAATCTACGGCATCGTGCCGCAGCACCTGCGCAAATCGTTCGAGGTGCGGGAGGTGATCGCGCGGCTGGTGGACGAGAGCGAGTTCGAGGAGTTCAAGCGCCTTTACGGCACCACCTTGGTGACGGGATTCGCGCATATCTGGGGCGTTCCCGTCGGCATCGTCGCCAATAATGGTATTCTCTTCTCGGAAAGTGCTCTGAAGGCGGCGCATTTCATCGAGCTGTGCGGCCAGCGCGGCATCCCGCTTGTGTTTCTGCAAAACATCACGGGCTTCATGGTCGGCCGCAAATACGAGGCGGGCGGCATCGCCAAGGACGGCGCCAAGATGGTCACGGCGGTCGCGACCGTCGGTGTGCCGAAGTTCACGGTGATCATCGGCGGCAGTTTCGGGGCGGGCAATTACGGCATGTGCGGCCGGGCGTATGCGCCGCGGTTCCTTTGGATGTGGCCGAACGCGCGGATCAGCGTGATGGGCGGCGAGCAGGCGGCCTCGGTGCTCGCCCAGGTGCGCCGCGACGGCATGGAGGCGCGCGGGCAGAGCTGGTCCGCCGAGGCCGAGGAGGCGTTCAAGGCCCCGATCCGCGCGCAGTACGAGGCGCAGGGGCACCCATATTACGCCAGCGCCCGGCTGTGGGACGACGGCATCATCGACCCGGCCGACACCCGGCGCGTGCTGGGCCTAGGGATCGCCGCCAGCCTCAACGCACCCATCGAGCCGACCCGGTTCGGCGTGTTCAGGATGTAGCGCCGATGTTCACCCGCATCCTGATCGCCAACCGGGGCGAGATCGCCTGCCGCGTGATCGAGACGGCGCGGCGCATGGGCGTTGCGACGATCGCCGTCTATTCCGAGGCGGACGCACGGGCGCGGCATGTGGAGATGGCCGACGCCGCGTTTCCCATCGGCCCGGCGCCCGCGCGCGAGAGCTACCTGAACATCGAGCGCATCATCGAAGCTTGTCGGCGATCCGGAGCCGAGGCTGTCCATCCCGGCTACGGGTTCCTGTCGGAAAACGCCGACTTCGCCGAAGCCTGCGCGCGCTCAGGAGTGGTGTTCATCGGCCCGCCGCCCGCAGCGATCCGCGCCATGGGCTCCAAGGCCGAGGCGAAGCGCCTGATGGAAGCTTCCGGCGTGCCGCTGGTGCCGGGCTATCATGGCGAGGCGCAGGATACGGCGACCCTGCGGCGCGCGGCCGAGAGCATCGGCTATCCGGTGCTGCTGAAGGCTTCGGCGGGAGGCGGCGGCAAGGGAATGCGCGTCGTCGCGGACCCGGGCGACTTGGAGCAGGCGATCGAGAGCGCGCGCGGCGAGGCGCGCTCGGCTTTCGGCGACGACCGGCTGCTGGTCGAGAAATACCTCACCCGGCCCCGCCATATCGAAATCCAGGTGTTCGCCGACACGCACGGCAACTGCGTGTCGCTGTTCGAGCGCGACTGCTCGATCCAGCGGCGGCACCAGAAAGTGGTTGAAGAATCGCCCGCGCCCGACATGGACCAAGCGCGCCGCGCCGAGATGGGACAGGCGGCGATCGCCGCTGCCCGCGCGGTCGGGTATGTCGGCGCCGGGACCGTTGAGTTCATCGCCGAGGGCAGCGGGTTCTACTTCATGGAGATGAACACCCGCCTGCAGGTTGAGCATCCCGTGACGGAGATGGTCACGGGGCAAGACCTGGTGGAATGGCAGCTCCGGGTGGCGGCCGGGGAGCCATTGCCGCGAACGCAGGAGGAGCTGGCTGTCGCCGGGCACGCGATCGAGGTGCGCGTGTATGCCGAGGACCCGGCGCGCAACTTCCTGCCCTCGATCGGCCGCCTGATCCATCTGCGCCAGCCGCGGCAGAGTCGTTCGGTGCGCGTCGACACCGGGGTGCGCGAAGGCGACGAGATCACCCCCTATTACGACCCGATGATTGCCAAGCTGATCGTGCATGGCGAGAACCGGAGCGAGGCCGTGGCGCATCTGCGTGCCGCGCTGGATGCCTACGAAGTCGCGGGCGTGCAGACCAATCTCGACCTGTTGCGCGCGATCGCGGCGCATCCGGCGTTCGCGGCCGGCGAGATCGACACCGGCTTCATCGAGCGCCACGCCGAGGTGCTGCACGGGGCAGGCTCGTCCGCAGCAGCCGATGCCGGGCTGGCCGCCGCCGTGCTTGCCGTGCTGGCGGGCTTCGCGCCGGAGGCGGAGCCCGCTTCGCCGTGGGACGTTCCCGATGCATGGCGCATGAATGGCGCGGGCTACCAGGACGTGCGTTTCGTGAGCGAGGGCGCGCCGGTGACCGTGCGCGCCTGGCCGCTCGGCGAGGGTCTGTTCCGGCTCGATCTTCCGGGGGGGCCGGTCACGGCGCGCCTTGATCCGGCGACACTGACGCTGGACGGGGTGCGCCGCCGCGTGGGCATCGTGCGCGCGGGCGATCTGATCACCGTGATCCTCGAAGGCCGGAACCAATCGTTCCGCTGGGAAGACCCGCTGGCCCCGCCGCGCCCCCGCGCCGACTCCGCGACCCATCTGGTGGCACCGATCCCGGCGCGGGTTGCCCGCGTGCTGGTCTCGGCGGGCCAGCCTGTCGCCAAAGGGACGGTGCTGCTCGTGCTGGAGGCGATGAAAATGGAGCTTCCGCTCACCGCGCCGATGGACGGCGTGGTCGCGGCGTTGCCCCACAAGGCCGGCGATATGGTGGACGAGGGCGCCGAGCTGGTGGTGTTCGGAAAGGAAGGAGAGGCCGCATGAGCCTGAAGGGGAAGGCGGCGCTTGTGACCGGGTCGACGAGCGGGATCGGCCTCGGCATCGCGCGCGCGCTGGCCGCGGCCGGCGCCGACATCGCGCTCAACGGCTTCGGCGACGCGGGCGAGATCGAGCGTCTCCGCACCGGCATCGCGGCGGAATGCGGTGTGCGCGCCATCTATGTGCCGGCGGACGTTTCGCGGCCTGCGGAGATCGAGGCGATGGTCGGACGAGCCCAGACGGAGCTCGGCGGACTCGACATCCTGGTGAACAATGCGGGCATCCAGTTCACCGCGCCGATCGAGGCGTTCCCGACCGAACGCTGGGACGCAATAATCGCCATCAACCTCTCAAGCGTGTTTCATGGGATGCGCGCCGCGATTCCGGCCATGAAGGCCAAGGGCTGGGGGCGCATCATCAACATCGCCTCCGCCCACGGGCTGGTCGCAAGCGCGCAGAAGGCGGCCTATGTGGCCGCCAAGCACGGGGTGGTCGGGCTGACCAAGGTTGCCGCGATCGAGCTGGCGAACTCGGGCGTCACCGCGAACGCCATCTGTCCGGGCTGGGTGCGAACGCCGCTGGTCGAGAAGCAGCTCGGCGACCGCGCGGCGGCCGAGAACCTGACCGTCGAGGAGGTGACGCAGCAGTTCCTGGCCGAGAAGCAGCCGATGCTGCGCTTCACCGCGCCCGAGCAGATCGGCGGCCTGGCCGTGTTCCTCTGCTCCGACAGCGCGGGGACCATCACCGGCGCGCCGCTTTCCATCGACGGCGGGTGGACGGCCCAGTAGCGTCGGGCGCCGTGCCGGACTGGGCCCGGGCACGCGTGATCGGCGGCGGTCCCGCCGGAGCCGCCGCGGCCCTCGTGCTCGCGCGGGAGGGCTTCCCGGTGACTGTGCTCGAGAAGACGACCGGTCCTCACGATAAAGTGTGCGGCGATTTCCTGAGCGGCCCCGCGATCGCCCAGCTTCACGCGCTGGGTGTTTGTCCCTTCGCGCTCGGCGCTGCCGCCATCGGGCGCGTGCGGCTGGTCGCTGGCGCGCGCATGGCGGAAGCAGCTCTGCCGTTCCCGGCCGCCGGCCTCTCGCGCCGTGGTCTGGACAGCGCGCTGCTGGCGGGTGCCGCCGCTGCGGGTGCCCGCGTGCAGCGCGGGATCGCCGTTCGGTGCGTGTCGGCTGAGGCCAGCGAGGCGGTGCTGCTCGCCACCGGCAAGCACGACCTGCCCGGGCTCGCCCGCTCCGGAGCGAAGCGGGGCGCGATGGGCTTCAAGGCCTACGTGGCGCTGGCCCCAGATCAGCGGGCGGCACTCGCCGACGCGGTGGAGCTGGTGCTGCTGCCGGGCGGCTATGCGGGCCTACAGGCGGTGGAGGCCGACCGGGCCTCCGTCTGCCTGATGCTGCGCGGTGTCCCGCCTGTCGCCCCGGCGCGCCTGCTCGACTGGCTTGCGGAGTGCGCGCCGCATCTGCGCCGCCGCCTGACGGGCGCGCGGGCGATGTCACCGCGGCCGCTCGCGGTGGCGCGGGTGCCGTACGGCCATCTTCGCGGCGACGAGGCGGGCTTCGGTGCGCTGTTCCGGGTCGGGGATCAAGCCGCGGTCATTCCATCGCTCGCCGGCGACGGCGTCGCGATCGCGCTCCGGAGCGGGACGCTCGCAGCGCAAGCCGTGCTCGGCGGCGAAGAACCGAAGGGCTACGACCGCCGCCTGCGCCGGTCGTTGCGGCTGCCGATTGGTGCCGCGATGGCGGTACATGGGATCGCGCTGCGCGTCCCGGCGCAGTCCGCGCTGGTCGCTGCCTGTCGGTTCTGGCCGGGGCTGATGCGCTTCACCGCGACCCTGACCCGGTGCTACCAACCCCCGGCCTGCGGACCTGCGGGCGAAACCCGAAGCCCGAGCCTGGAACTTGCGAGTTGCCGCGGAGTGGTTCGCTGATTTACCGCCTTGACCGTTATCTGTTCCGCCAGATCTGCCTTGCGCTCCTCGCCGTGACGGGCGGGCTGACGGCGCTGATCTGGCTCACCCAGTCGCTGCGCTTCGTGGAACTCGTCGTCGATCACGGCCTTTCGCTCAGCTTTTTCCTGGAAATGACCGGGATGCTGGTACCGAGCTTCGTCGCCGTGATCCTGCCGATCACCACCTTCGTCGTGATAGCGTTCACATACCACCGGTTGGCGGGCGACCGCGAACTGACCGTGATGCGCTCGGTCGGCCTATCGCCCTGGGGCTTGGCGCGGCCGGCGATCGCGGTGGCGGTTCTCGCGACCCTCGTCGGGTATCTGCTCTCGCTTTGGATCGTGCCCGCGTCCATGGCGGCCTTCCACGATCTGCAGTGGGAGCTGCGGAACCGGATCGCCGCCTTCCTGCTGCAGGACGGTGTGTTCACCCAGATTGCGCCGGGGCTGACGGTGTACGTCCGCAGCCGCGATCCCGACGGCACGCTGCAGGGCGTGATGATCGACGATGCGCGCAAGCCCGATGCCCACTCGACCCTGTTCGCCGAGCGCGGGCGGCTGATCCAGTCCGGGAGTGGACCGCAAGTCGTGCTCTCGGACGGCAGCCGGCAGGAGATCGATTTCAAGACCGGGCGGCTCAACGTCCTGACCTTCCGGGAGAACGTGCTCGATCTGACGGACGATTCACACCGGAGCGCACGGGAGCCCGATTCGTCCGAGGTCTCGCTGCACGCGCTGCTCGATCCGCACCTTGGCAACCCGCGCGACGTTCCCCGCTGGATCGCCGAGGGACACAAACGCCTTACCGCGCCCTTGACCGCGCTCTCCTACGGGCTGGTTGCGTTGGTTGCCGTTCTCACCGGCCCGTTCAAGCGCCACGGATCAGTGGCCCGTCCCTTTGCCGGCGTGCTGGTGATGATCGGCCTCATCGCGGCGCAATTGATCGCCGGCGATCTGGCGGCGCGGGACAATCGCGCGCTGTTCCTGCTCTGGGTGGAGGCGATCCTCCCCGGCCTTGTCTGTGCATGGCTGCTGTTCGCGCCGATGCTGCGGTCCGAGCCATTACCGCGCGCCGAGTTTCGGGCGGAGCCGGCGCGGTGAAACCCGCCGTCACCCTGTCGCTCTACATCAGCCGGCAGTTCGTGCTGGGCGTGCTGGTGATGCTCTGCGCGCTGACCGGCCTCGTGTCGCTGTTCGACTTCATCGAGTTGCTGCGCCGCTCGGTCGGCAAGGATGCCAGTTTGGGGCTGCTCGCGCAGATCGCGGCCTTGCGGATGCCCTATATCGCGATGGAAGTGCTGCCCTTCGCCGTGCTGATCGGCGGCATTCTGTGCTTCTGGCGCCTGACCCGCTCCTCCGAGCTGATTGTGGCACGCGCCTCCGGCGTTTCCGCCTTCGAGTTCCTGGCCGCGCCGGTCGGCTGCGCGTTCCTTCTCGGCGCCTTCGCCACCATGGCGGTCAGTCCGCTCTCCTCGGTGATGTTTGCCCGCGCCGAGAGGCTGGAGGCGGCCGCGCTGTCCGCGGGTGGCGGGCCGCTCAATCTTGCCAACGGCCAGCTCTGGGTGCGGCAGGCCGATCACGGGATTACGGCGCGTGGCGTCGCCATCCTCCACGCCGGGCAGGTGAACGTCGAGCACGGCGACCTGATCGGCCGGGCGGTGAACCTGTTCCGGCTGGACGGCGACGACCGCCTGCTTGGGCGGGTGGACGCCGATGCCGCGGTGCTGGCCGATGGATACTGGACCTTGAAGGACGCGATCGGCCTGCATCCCGACCAGGTCGCAACCATCATCGGCATATTGCGGATTCCGACCGATCTCACGGTGGCGCGCGTGCAGGAGAGCTTCGCACCACCTGACACGCTCTCGGTCTGGGAACTGCCGAGCTTCATCGGCTTGCTGAAGCGGTCGGGCTTTTCGTCCGTCCGCCACCGCCTGCACTTTCAGGCGCTGCTAGCGTTGCCTCTGCTCGCGGCGACGATGGCGCTGGTGGCCGCCGGATTTTCGATGCGGCCGGCGCGCCGCGGCGGCGTTGCGCGCATGATCGGCGGGGGCGTGGCCGCCGGATTCGCGCTGTTCATGATCTCCAAGCTCGCCGAGGAATTCGGTCAAAGCGGCGCCTTGCCGGTGGTTTTGGCGGCCTGGGCCCCGGCGGCGGCCGGGCTTCTGCTCGCCGTCACGTTGCTGCTGCACGTCGAAGACGGTTGAGATGGCGCGTTCTCGCGGCGCGCTGCTCCGGGCCATCCTGTGCATGGTCGCGCTTTGCGGCTTGCTTCCCGTCGGCGTGGCGCGCGCACAGCTTTCTGGCCTCACTCACTTACCGGTGAGCAATACCGCCCCGGTCACATTCAGCGCCGATTCCGTCGAGTATGACCGCGAGAAGCAACTCGTCATTGCCAAAGGCAGTGTCGAAGCCTGGCAGAACGGCGTCGTGCTGCGGGCCGACGAGGTGACGTTCAACCGTGCGACCGGCGAGGTGACGGCGCACGGGCACATCGTGCTGATGCAGCCGGATGGAGAGGTGCTGTTCGCCGACTACGCCGAGCTGAGCCAGAACTTCAAGGAGGGTGTGTTCGAGGATCCGCGCGCGCTGCTCCCAGGCAATGGCAGGATGGCCGGCAACGGCGCCCGGCGCACCGAGGGACTGATCGATACGATGTCCAAGGGCGTCTATTCGACCTGCAATCTGTGCAAGGGGAACCCGACGAAGGCGCCGCTGTGGCAGATGCGGGCGCGGCTGATCACTGACGACGAGGAGCATCAGCGCATCGAGTATACCGACGCTGAGATGCAGATGTTCGGCATCCCGGTCGCCTGGTTTCCTTTCTTTTCCACGCCCTCGCCCAACGCCAAGCGCTCCAGTGGGCTGCTCATCCCGTCCGTCGGCATCAACTCTCACCTCGGCGGATTCTTCGCCCAACCCTATTATTGGGTGATCAACGACCAGTCGGACGCAACCATCACGCCGTTCCTGACAACCCGGGCCGGACCGGATCTCGAGCTGCAGTACCGGCTGCGTTTCAACCAGGGTTATCTGAACCTGCGAAGCTCGATAGCCTATTCCGATCACCAGGGCGAGGGCCTGGTCGATCTGAACGGCGTGTACGACATCAACGACACGTGGCGAGGCGGCTTCACCTTGCAGCGGGCGAGTTCGGCGACGTACGTGACCAACTTCCGCCTGAATAGCCTGCTGAGCGGCGATCCTTCCGTGCTGCCGTCCAACCTGTTCCTCGAAGGGTTCGGCGAGGGCGCCTATGCGCGTCTCGACACGCGTTTCTATCAGTCGGTGAACACGGCGGTGTCGCAGAGCCTGCTGCCGAACGTACTGCCGCGCTTCGAGTATTCCTATTTCGGCCAGCCCGATGCCCTGGGCGGGCGGCTGTCGCTCGAGACCCAGGATTTTCAGGTACTGCGTCAGAACGGCACGGACACAAGGCGGGCGAGCCTCTCCGCCGACTGGACACGGCCGTATACGGGACCGCTCGGCGATCTGTGGAGCCTCGATCTGCATACCGACATCGCGGCTTACGACGCTACTCAATTCAATCTGGAACCAAATTTCGGCACCCATGGCTCGGTGAATGACGCAAAGGCCTGGCCGGCCGCGGCCGTAAACTTCCGCTGGCCGTTCCAGCGAGATTCGAGCGGCTGGGGGACGCAGATCATCGAGCCGATGGCACAGGTCGTGGTGTCACCGACCGAAGGCGGCGGGCAGTTGAGCCGGTATCCGAACGAGGACAGCCTCGATCTGTTTAATTTCTCGGATGCAGACTTGTTCAGTCTTCATCGCCTGGGCGGGATCGATCGTCTGGAAGGCGGTAACCGTTTGGCCGTTGCCATGCACGGTGCCTGGTATCTCGGCGGGATGGCGTTTGACAGCCTGATCGGCCAGTCGTACCGCACGACGCGCGACACCTGGCTGCCGGAGCAGACAGGGCTGCGCGACCAGGTCTCCGATATCGTCGGGCGGGCGACCTTCACGCCGGCAAGCTGGCTCGACGTTACCTACCGGACCCGACTCAGCCACCAGACGCTCCGGTCGAACTATTCCGAGATCGTGGCCGCTGCCGGCGTACCGCGCTTCAACCTTTCGGTCGGCTATATCTACTCGCCTTATGATCCCTACTATTATTTCGACCAGGCCCCGCCGCCACCGACCACCTCCGGGTTCTACACGCCGCGGCACGAGATTACGGTGGGCGCGTCGACGAAGTGGGGGTATTACCGCCTGACCGGGTTTGCCCGCCGGGACATAGCCACGGGCCAGATGGTCGCGGCGGGCGGCGACGCCATCTACGAGGACGAGTGCTTCATCGCTGATCTGCGCTTCTACCGGCGGTTCACCAACTACAACGGCGACAACGGCGCCACGACGTTGCTGGTGCAGTTCACCTTCAAGACGGTCGGACAGTTCGGGTTCAGTGCCCTATGATCGGATACCACGCCATGAGACTTCGCTGGTTGGCATTCCTAGGCGCTTTCGTCGGGATCACGCCGGCTCTTGCGGCGACGGGGCCGGTCGCCCCTGCCGCGCACAGGAGCGCGCCCGTGCCGGCCCAGCAGGGAGCGGTGCGGATTCTCGCCGTAGTGAACGGAAGCGTGATCACCAACCAGGATGTAGACGCGCGGGCGCGGCTGTTCGTGGCCTCGTCCGGGTTGCCGTTGCAGCCGGACATCGTGGACCGGCTGCGACCGCAGATCCTGCGCCAGCTCATTGACGAGCGGCTGCGGATGCAGGCGGTCGAGGCGCAGCATATCGTGGTGCAGGACAAGCAGATCGCTGCGGCTATCCGGGAAATCGAGCAGCGCAATGGGCTGCCTGCGGGCGCGCTGAGGGCGCGCCTCGTCGCCGGGGGAGTGGATTTCACCACACTCATCGACCAGGTCCGAACCGAGATCGGCTGGACGTTGCTGCTCCGCCAAAACCTCGGGGAGCAGGTAAAGGTATCCGCCGCGGAGACCGCTGAGCGCATGGCGGCGCTGAAGCAGGAAGTGGGCAAGCCCGAATACCACGTCGCCGAGATATTCATCGTGCTCGACAACCCGGCACATGCGGCGGAGGCGAACCGCTTCGCGGACGTGGTGATCAAGCAATTGCGTGCCGGCGCGCCGTTCCCGGTGATCGCCGCCCAGTTCAGCGAGAGCCAGACGGCGCTGCAAGGGGGTGATCGCGGCTGGGTGCAGCCGAGTGAACTCGATCCGGCAGTCGCGAAGATCGTCGAGGAAATGCCGCCAGGAGCCATCAGCGAGCCGATATCGGTGCCGGGCGGAATCGTCATCGTGCACCTGATCGCCAAGCGCGAAATCGGGCACGACATGGCGACCATGCTGTCGATGCGGCAGGTGTTTCTGCCCTTCACCGAGCCGCTGAAACCGAATGCCCCCACGCCGCAGCAGATCGCGACCTTGCAACGGGCCCAGCGGATCGCCGCCAAGGTGAACGGCTGTGACGAGATGGAGCGTATCGCGGCCGACGAGCACTCGGCGCGGCCGGCGGATCCGGGCCCGGTGCGGCTTGACCAGGTGAACCCGCCACCGCTGCGCGCGATGCTCGCCGCGCTGCCGATCGGCAAGCCGAGCAGGCCGCTGGTGACCTCCGACGGGATCGCCGTAATGGCGGTCTGCTCGCGCGAGGAAAAAAACCTCGATGCGGTCGACAAGACGCAGGTGGAGCAGCAAATTTTGGAGAAGCGGGTCGAGCTGATGTCGCGCCAGCTTCAGGATGATCTGCGCCGCAAGGCAACCATCGACATCCGTCAGGCCGCGGGCGGCCTGGCGGCGCAGACATGACGCTTAGCTGACCACGAGCGGGATCGGCTCCGAGGCATTGGCGACGACAATCGGGGTGACGCCGGCATCGTCGCCGTCGGTCTGCACGGGGACCGGACGATTACCCCTGATTTCCACCCAGCGGGCGGGGAGTTGGCGGACGCCGGGACTGCGGGCGAGGGCCTGCAGGGGCAGCATCGCGCCATAGCCGAGAGCGCGCAGCGGCCCGCTGCATTCGAACAGAGTTACCCAGAATCCAGGCGTATGGGGGCTCGCCCGCGGAGCGAGTGTGTACGGGCCGCCATAAAGCCGTCCATTGGAAACGATGAGGCTGGCGGCTTCCATTGCACTCCCCTCGATGTGCACTCGGATTGGCGGAAACTCGTAGCGGATCGCTTCGCGCGCCGCCTGCATGACGTAGGCACCGCGCCCGCAGGCCGCTTTCAGCGGCGTCCAAAGCCGATGCACAACCTCGGCGTCGAACCCGGCGCCGAGCATCTGGACGAACAGGCGCTGTCCGTCCGGTGTCGTCGCCACTCCCGGCCAGAGCGGCCGTGTCCGGCGGAAGGCGAGAGCGGTAGCGATCGCGCGGGGCGAAAAGGAAAGACCGATCTCGTGCGCCAGCACATTGGCGGTCCCGAGCGGGATTACGCCGAGCGCGGAGCCGGTTCCGAGCACCCCGTTGGCGACTTCCGAGATGGTGCCGTCTCCTCCGGCGGCGACCACCAGGGACTCGCCAGCAAGGCAAGCTTCGCGCGCGATGCGTTCGGCATCTCCGCGCGCGGTGGTCCGCACCACATCGAGGCGGATACCGTGCTCCACCAGCACGTCGAGAACGCGCCAAAGCAGCAAGGCGCGACGCCTTCCCGCGACGGGATTAAAGACGATAACCATCGGCTGCGACCATCTGCGCCAAATTCCGGATGATTCGCGGACGTTTGAGTTGCGTTTCCGTGACACCTGAGTTGCGCGCGCGGACTGGTTGATTTCATCCAACGTTCACTTTCCCGAACCGGCAACCTCCGGCTCTACAGGGCGGGCATGACGCGCCCGATCCTGCATGGCTCCACCCGTTCCTATCGCGCGGTGTTCATCTCCGACACGCATCTCGGCACACGAGGCGCCCGCTGCGATTTCCTCGCCGACTTTTTGCGTCGGATGAGCTGCGAGAAGCTGTTTTTGGTCGGCGACATCATCGACGGATGGCGGCTGCGGCGCTCCTGGTACTGGGATGAGCAGCACGATGAGGTGCTGCGGCTGATCCTGAAACATGCGCGCGATGGCACGGATGTCACTTATATCCCCGGCAACCACGACGAGATGTTCCGCGCCTGGCTGCCGCTCTCGCTGGAGGTGGGCGGAATCCGGCTGTGCGGATCGGCCGAACACGTCACCGCGCGCGGCAAGCGCCTTCTGATCATGCATGGCGACGAATTCGACAGCGTGGTGCGTTACGCCAAGTTCCTCGCCATTCTCGGCGCCTGGGCCTATGCCGCCGCCCTGGTCGCCAATCGCTGGCTCAACTCGGTCCGCCGGCGGCTCGGCTATCCGTACTGGTCGCTGTCGGCGCACCTGAAACGGCAGGTGAAGGAGGCGGTGAAGGCGGTCGACCGCTTCGAGGCGGCGCTCTCGGCGGAAGCGCGGCGCACCGGGTTCGACGGCGTGGTGTGCGGACATATCCACCACGCGGAAATCCGCGAGATCGGCGGTGTGCTCTACATGAACGACGGCGATTGGGTGGAAAGCTGCACCGCGCTCGTGGAGCACCATGACGGAGAACTGGAGTTGATCGACTGGGCGGCGATGAACCGGCTTTCGTTCTCCAACCCGCGGCAATTGAAGGCAGCGCAGGTTGCCTGAGCAGTACCCCCGGACCGCGCGAGACGCGCTCATGGCCTGGCCGCCGCAGCGAATCCTTATCGTCAGCGATGCGTGGAAGCCACAGGTGAACGGCGTGGTGCGCACGCTTGCGACGGTCGCCGACGAGCTGCGCGCCATGGGCATGGATGTGGACGTGATCGGCCCCGACCGCTTCCGCACGGTGCCGTGCCCGACTTATCCTGAGATCCGTCTTGCGCTCGCGCCCCGGCGGCGGCTGTTCCGTATGATCGAGGACTTCGCGCCCGATGCCCTGCACATCGCAACCGAGGGGCCGCTGGGCGCGGCGGCGCGCGCCTGGGCGAAACGGCGCGGCATGGCGTTCACCACCTCCTTTCACACGAGATTTCCCGAATATATCCGCGCCCGCACTGGGCTTCCGGCGGCGCCGGCTTATGCTTGGCTGCGGCGCTTTCACGGCTCGGCCCAGGCCACGATGGTCGCCACGCCCTCGTTGCGCGACGACTTGCAGGCCAAGGGGTTCCGGCACGTGGTTCCCTGGTCGCGCGGCGTGGACCTCGACCTGTTCCGGCCCGCGCCGCGCGAGGACTGGCCGCTTCCCCGGCCCGTGTTCGCCTATGTCGGCCGGGTCGCGGTCGAGAAGAACATCGGCGCCTTCCTGCAACTCGATCTGCCCGGCAGCAAAGTGGTGGTGGGCGGCGGGCCGCAACTGCAATCGCTGCGCCGCCAGCATCCCGATGTGCTGTTCGCCGGGCCGCGTTTTGGTGCGGACCTCGCACGGGCCTATGCGGGTGCGGACGTGATGGTATTTCCGAGCCAGACGGACACGTTCGGCCTCGTGCTTCTCGAATCGCTCGCGTGCGGCACGCCCGTTGCGGCCTTTCCGGTGACGGGTCCCAAGGATGTTCTGGCCCATGCGACGGCGCCGGTAGGCGCGATGGATGCCGATCTGCGCGCGGCTGCATTGAAGGCATTGGCCTGCGACCGCGCAGAGTGCCGAAGCTACGCCGAGCGCTTCAGTTGGCGCGCCTGCGCGGAGCTGTTTCTCTCAAACCTGACGGAGCTCGCGCCGGCAGCGTAGGCGACAGCTTCCAACGTTGTCACTGCGAGCGAGCGTGAGCGGCGCGTAGCAATCCCTTGTCCGCGGGGGATTGCTCCGGCCCATACTTCCTATGGGCCTCGCAATGACGCCGACATCGGCCGGGGCCAAGACAGGCCTATCCGACGGCGAGCCGCGCCTCGATGTCGGGGATCGTTTCGTTACCCCAGAAGAGCTCGCCGTCGAGCAGGAAACTCGGCACACCGAATACGCCCTGCTCCTCGGCCTCGCGGGAGATGGCGGCAACGCGGGCCCGCCCTTCCTCGGCCCAGGCGGGGAACGCCGCGCCGTCGGCGCCCGCCTCGGTGAGCACGGCGGCGATCTGCTCTTGATCCTCGATGTCGATCTCGCGCTGCCAGAAACGGGCGAACACCGCGTTGTGGTAGCGGCGGAACGGCGCTGCGCCCGCTTGCTGGGCAAAGAGCATCCCGGCGGCGGCGAGGCTGCTGTCCCAAATCTTGGTGGTGGCGCGCAGCACAAGCCCGCGCGCCCGCGCCTTGCGGCGGCAATCCATATAGGCGTAGCGCGCGCGCCGCCATTGATGCGGCGTGCGATCGGCCTCGATCACCTTGCCGTCGGCATCGATCCGCGCCGACCCGAGGAAATCGGGAATGTTGAGGATGTAAGGGCGCCATTCGACCGCGATGCCGAACGCCTCGCCGAGCTCGTAAGTGGGACCCTTGGCGAGATAGGCGTAGGGGCTTTTGTAGTCCGTATAGGCGATCAGCCGGTGCGTGCTCATCTGTCCTCCAGATCGGCGAAGGCCGCATCCACACCGCGGCCGAAGCGATCGACGATTTCCTCGATGTCGGCTTCAGTGGCGATGTAGGGCGGGGCGATGATCACGTGATCGCCCTGCCGCCCGTCGATCGTGCCGCCCATCGGATAGACCGCTACCCCGGCGGCGAGCGCGGCCTGTTTGACGCGCTCGTTCAGCTTCAGGGCCGGGTCGAACACCTCTTTGCGCGCGCGGTCGCGCACAAACTCCACCGCCCAAAAGAGGCCGCGGCCGCGAATGTCGCCGACATGCGGATGATTGCCCAGCCGGTCGAGCAGGGCGCGCTCCAGCACCGGACCCAGTGCGCGCACGTTGGCGACGAGAAGCTGCTCGCGAATGATCCGCTGTACTTCGAGCGCCCCGGCACAGGCAACGGGGTGGGCCTGATATGTGTGACCGTGCATGAAAGCGCCCGATCCGGCACGCAGCGCGTCGATAATCCGCCCGGCGATCAGGATGCCGCCGATCGGCTGGTAGCCGCCGCCGAGCCCTTTGGCGACGATCTGGATATCGGGCGTCACGCCTTCCTGTTCCCAGGCGTGCATCGTGCCGGTGCGGCCCATACCGCACATCACCTCGTCGAGGATCAGTAGTGCGCCGTGGCGGTCGCAAATCGCTCGCACGCGCTCGAAATATCCGGGCGGGGCGGCGACGCAGCCCGCCGTCGCGCCCACCACTGGCTCGGCGATGAAACCGATCACCGTATCCGGGCCGAGGCGGCAGAACTCCGCTTCCAGCTCGGCGGCAAGGCGGTCCACGTACTCGGCGTCCGTCTCCCGCTCGCCGCGGAAGCGGTAGGCGAAGGCGGGCGAGACATGGCTGAACGCGGGGCTTAGAATCGGCTCATAAAGCGCGCGGCGCATCATGTTGCCGCCGGCTGCGAGCGCGCCGAGCGTGTTACCGTGATAGCTCTGCCGCCGCGCGATCACCCGTGTGCGCTGCTGCTGGCCGATCTCCACGAAATACTGGCGCGCGAGCTTCAGCGCCGCTTCGGTACCTTCGGAGCCCGAGGAGCAAAAATAGGCGTGCGTCAGCCCGCCGGGCGATCCCTCCAGGATCAGGTCTGCCAGCGCCTCGGCCGGTTCGCTGGTGAAGAAACCGGTGTGCGCGTACGCCATGCGGCGCGCCTGCGCGGCGATCGCGCTGGCGATGCGCGCGTTGCCGTGGCCGAGACAGGCCACCGCCGCGCCGCCTGAGCCGTCGATCACCGTTCGCCCGTCGGCGAGATGGAGCTGGATGCCCGCGCCGCTGACCGCGACGGGCGGGGTGCCGCCCGCGCGGTGCAGGACGCGGCTCATTCGGCGGCGAGTGCGGGTTGCGGCGGCACGAGGCGCGCAACTTTCGGCGCCACCTCGCTCGCCAGCATCCCGAGCGACGTGCGCCAAGCCTCGGGGTGGCCGGCGTAGTCGAAGCCGAACACCAGAATTTGCCCGAAACCGCCCGCCTCAGCGTAAACCTGTTCCAGCCGCTCGGCAACCGTCTGCGGCGAGCCGACCAGCCAGTTGTGCCTGGCGCAGTACTCGACGGTGACGTCGCTGTCCGGCACCGACGGGTCGTGCTTGAGGAATTCCAGGAACCCGAACTGGCTGAGCAGCGGCAGGAAATATTCCCGCATCATGCGTCCCATCATGCCGTTCACCGACAGCCGCCACGCCTCCGCGTCGGTTTCGGCGACGAACACCTCGCGCACCAGCCGCCAGTCGCCGCGCCAGGGCCGTCGGCCGGTTTTCGCGGCGCCTTCCTCCACCGCTTCCCAATGGCTGCTGATATAGCCGGGATTGAGGTTGAGGCTGAGCGGCAGATAGCCCTTCTCGCCAGCAAGCTTCAGCGTGTCGGATTTCTTCGAAAGCCCTGCGACCCCGATCGGCGGGTGCGGCCGCTGCAACGGGCGGATGTGAGTGCGGAGCACGCCGAACATGGGGCCGGGCTTGTTCACCGTCCAAAACTTGCCCTTATACTCGAAACCTTCCTCGCTGCCCCACAAGCGCAGGATGATGTCGAGCGCCTCGCGCGTCATGTCGCGGTTTTGCCCCGACATGCCATCGACGTTGAACATCAGCCAGTCGCTCGGCAACCCCGAGGCGGCGACGCCGAAATTGAGGCGCCCGCGCGAGAGATGGTCGAGCATCGCCACGCGGTTCGCCAGCTCGGCGGGGTGATGATAGGGCAGCAGGAACCCGCCCGGGCCAATCCGCAGCCGCTTCGTCTGGCGCAAGCCTTCGAGCACCAGGAAGTCGGGTGCGGGATGCGGCTCCCACGGTGCGGTGTGGTGCTCGCCGATCCAGGCCTCGGTGTAGCCGAACTCGTCGAGCCAGCGCAGCGTCTGGAGATCCCACTCGTGGCCTTCGGCGAGGTCGCGCTCCGGCGGATGCGAGGGCATCGCGAAATATCCGAACTGCATGGCCGCTCCTCCTTTTGGTCGGCGGGTATCGGCGGAGGCTAGACCTTGCCCAGCCGGTCTGGCGAGGGGGCGGAGGCTCAGGCGAAGGGGCGCATCGCCTGCACGACATTGCCGAGCAGGGCGGCCAGCGCGTCGCGCTGCGCCGCCACGACGCCGCCGGGCGTGTCCTGCGGCATCGGGGCCTCGGCCGAGAGAGTCCGCTGCAGGAGCGACTTGGCGGGGACGGACCGCTGATCGAGCAAGATGAGCGACATGGCGGCACGGCCGCGCAGCACGCGAGGGTCGGCGACGAACGTGGTCAGCTCGCCTTCGAGCACGAGATCGGCCGTGAGGCCGCTCGCCGGCCCGACCACGGCGGCGAATAGATGGCTCGCCGTCAGCCAGCGGCGGACATTGTCGCCCACCGCCCGTGCCGGCTGAACCTCCCAGACATTGTAGAAATCCACATGGATGCTGCCGTCGGCGTTCAGCCACAGCACGCCGCGCTGGTCGAGACCGGGTGCGGCGGTGAAGTCCTGCACCAGCAGAACCCGGCGCGGCCTCGCCAGCGCCCCAGCGGCGATTGTGCTGGGCGGTGGCAAGGACAGCGGCCAAGTGGTCCGCTGCACGTAGGCTGGGCGTTGCAGGATGGTGTTGCAGCCGCCGAGCGCGAGCGCAGACAGCATCAAGCCGCGACGGCGGAGTTGCCCCGCATGGCTCATTTCAGGTTGCCTCGGACCTCCGGCGGCGGGCCGCTCAGGATCAGGCCGGGATACTGCCGCAGCGTCGACGTGAGCTCGCGCACATTTTCCGACGCCGCCTGCATGTTGCGGAGCATTGGCGCGAGCCCGGACTGGAGCTGGTTGGCGCTGGCGCTGATCTCGCGCACGGTGCCGTCCAACGTGGTGATGAGTTTCGACATCTGGCCGGTGAGCTGGCTCAGCCGGTCAGTGGCGAGCGCGCCGTTCGCCAACAGCTTCTTCAAATCCGGGTCGTCCGCAAGCGCCGAGAGCTGGCCGGTGAGTTTTCTTAGGTCCGCGGTCAGCCCGGGAAAATTGGACCGCGTCACCGCGTGACCGGCGCTGTTGAATAGTCCCTGCGCGGAGGCAAGCGTTTCATGCACGTCGCCGCCCGGCGCGAGTTCCTGATTGAGCCTTTCGGCGAGCGTGCCGAGGGAGGCGACCAGACCGGCCATATCGACCTTGTCTAGCTTCGCGAGCAAGGCCTGGCCGGCGTTCTGCACCTGCGCCAGCGCGCTCGGGATCGACGGCACGAACGGGTAGTCCGGCGTCCAGGGCAGCTTGGGCGCGGGGTGCTCCTCGGGGTTGACGAAATCAAGGTCGATATAGGCAATCCCGGTGATCAGCGAGCTGTTGAGCCGTGCGCGCAGGCCGCTTTTCACCGCGTCCTCGATGGAGGCGAACTTGCCGATCCGGTTCGGGTCGATCAGGTAGCGCACGAACACCTGCCGGTAGAGCGGGTTCAGCACCTCGCCCGCCTCGGCGCCGTGGACGGCGCCGACAACGCCGAGCTGGGTGACACGTCCAACGTTCACGCCGCGGTATTCGACCTCCGAGCCCACCTGAAGCCCCTGCACGGACTCCGAGAAATAGGTGACGAGCAAAGTGCCGTTCTGCACCTGTCCGCCGCGCAGGAACCAAATCAGCGCGAGCAGCGCGACGATAGTGACGACCAGGAACAGCCCGACCCGGATCGCGGCGCCGCGTCCTTCCATCACGCGACCTCCAGCGGCTCGCGGCGGAAGAAGGCGCGCACGCGGGGATCGGTCGCGTCCTCGCGCAGGCGGCGGGGATCGCCCTCTGCGATCAGGCCGCCGGCATCAGGGAACGCGCGCCGGTCGAGCATGATGCAGCGGTCGGCGATGTTGAGGATCGAGGCCAATTCGTGCGTTACCACCACGAAGGTCGTCCCGAGCGCGTCGCGCAGATCAAGGACAAGGCGATCGAGTCCGGCCGACGTGACCGGATCGAGCCCCGCCGAGGGTTCGTCGAGAAAGAGGATCGGCGGATCAAGCGCGAGCGCGCGGGCGATCCCGGCGCGCTTCACCATGCCGCCGGAAATCTCCGCCGGATAGAGCTCGGCCGCCTCGGCTAGCCCGACCAGGCCGAGCTTCACACGCGCGATCGCCGTGCGCGCTTCGGCTGGCAGATCGGTGAACATCTCGAGCGGGAGGGTGACGTTCTGCAACAGCGTCATGGAGCCGAACAGCGCGCCCGATTGAAACATCACTCCGATCCGGCGCTGCACACGCTGCCGTGCGGCATGTGAACCTTGTCCTGTCACCCGTTCGCCGGCGATCTCGATCGTGCCCTCCTTCGGCGACAGCAATCCGATCAGTTGGTTGAGCAAGGTCGATTTGCCGCTTCCGGAGCCGCCGAGGATGACGAAGACCTCGCCGGGAAAGACGGTGAAGGACACATCGCGAAAAATGACGCGCGCGCCGAACCGCTGGGCGAGCTTCTGGGCGCGGATGATGGGGCTTGCTTGCTTACTCACAGGCCGAGCCGGTTGTAGAACGCGGCGAACACGCCATCGAGCACGATGGTGGCGACGATCCCGCCGACGACAGCGGCGGTCGCCGACTGGCCGACAGCGCGCGGGCCGACGCCGGTATTGAGGCCGGCGCGGCATCCGATCGCGGCGATCACCGCACCGAAGATCGCCGCCTTCACCAAGCCGCCGACGAAATCGCTCGTCGTGGTCCAGTACTGGACTTGATATTCCACGACGCCGATGGCGAAGCCGAAGCCGCGCATCACCACCGCCATGCCGATCAGCCCGGCGATCTCCAGCGTCACCGCGAGGAACGGGGTCACGAGCAGGGCGGCGGCCATGCGCGGCAGGATGAGCATGGTGACGGGATCGAGGCCCATGCTGACCAGTGCGTCGATCTCCTGGTTCACCTTCATCGTGCCGATCTCGGCGGCGAAGGCGGAGGCGGTGCGGCCGGAGAGGAGGACAGCGGTGAGCAGCGGTCCGAGCTCCCGGAACAGGCTGACCGAGACGAGATTCGCCACATACAGCACCGCGCCGAACTTCCGCATCGGCACCGCCGACTGAAAGGCGAGGATCAGGCCCATCAAAAAACCGAGGCCGATCACCAGCGGCAGCGCGCGCACGCCCGCCTGTTCGGCATGGCGCAGGAACTCGCCGCGGCGGAGGATGCGGCGGCGGGCGGGCAAAGCCAGGAGCGCGAGCAGCACCTCGCCTAGGAAGGCAAGCCCATTCCCCGCAGAACGGAAGCCGAGCAGAAGGTCGCGCCAGCGGAACCGTCCGGCCGGCGCGCGGGATGGCGCGACGGGTGCCGCCGCGGCCCGCGCATGACCGATCAGACTCGCCACTCGCGCCGGGACGCCCTCCAGCACCGCGGGCGCGTCGCCGTGCGCGGCTTCCATGGCGACGACAAGGGCGGCTCCGGTCATGTCGAACGTGGTGACGGCTGCGAGGTCGATCACCAGCCGCGCGCCACGGCTGCTGCGTGCTGCTGCGAGAGCGGGACGCCAGATCTGCGCGGCATCGGCGGCGTCGAGCCGCCCCGAAAGCACGATCCGGGCGCCCTCCGGCCCGTCCGCCGCCGCGACGCTTGCCGTACCGCCGCTCATGCTGCTCGCACCGATCCGGTACCCAGACTGGGCGCCCGCGAAACGCAAATAGCTTCAGGCCGCTGCACGCGGGTTGGGGACCGCACGGATTTCTTCACACGCTCGTTTGCGGGAACGACAAGGAGGGGCGTCTGCCTCTAACTCCCATTTCCGAGTAGCGGAAATACACACTGGCGGCCGCGCTCCGCGTGCGCGTGCATCAATATCTGTAGAGGTCGTGCTTGAACGGACCCTGCACTGGCACCCCGATATAGTCCGCTTGCTTCGGCGTGAGCTTGGTGAGCTTCGCGCCCACTTTCGCCAGATGCAGCGAGGCCACCTTCTCGTCGAGCCGCTTCGGCAGCGTGTAAACCTTCCGCTCGTAGGTTCCGGGCTTGCAGGTGAACAGCTCGATCTGCGCAAGCACCTGGTTGGAAAACGAGGCGCTCATCACGAAGCTCGGATGGCCGGTCGCGTTGCCGAGGTTCACGAGACGCCCCTCGCTCAGCACGATCAGGCGCTTGCCGTCGGGGAACACGACCTCGTCTACCTGAGGCTTCACGTTTTCCCAGCGATAGTTGCGTAGCGCCCCGATCTGGATCTCGGAATCGAAGTGCCCGATATTGCAGACGATGGCGCGGTGCTTCATGCGGCGCATATGGTCGATAGTGATGACATCGACATTGCCGGTCGCGGTCACGAAGATGTCGCCGACCGGCGCCGCGTCGTCCATCGTGACGACCTCGTAGCCCTCCATCGCCGCCTGCAAGGCGCAGATCGGGTCGACTTCAGTCACCATGACGCGGCATCCGGCGTTCCGCAGGCTGGCGGCCGACCCTTTCCCCACATCGCCGAAGCCGTTCACGACCGCGACCTTGCCCGCCATCATCACGTCCGTGCCGCGGCGGATGCCGTCCACCAGCGATTCTCGGCAGCCATATAGGTTGTCGAACTTCGACTTGGTGACGCTGTCGTTTACGTTGATCGCGGGGACCAGCAGCGTGCCGTCGCGCTCCATATCGCGCAGCCGGTGCACGCCGGTAGTGGTCTCTTCCGAGAGGCCACGCACGTCGTTCAGCATCTTGGGATGTTTGTCGTGCATCAGCTTGGTCAGGTCGCCGCCGTCGTCCAGGATCAGGTTGGGCGTCCAGCCGTCCGGTCCGTGCACCGTCTGTTCGATGCACCACCAGAACTCCTCCTCGCTCATGCCCTTCCAGGCGAACACCGGAACTCCGGCCGCGGCGACCGCGGCGGCGGCGTGATCCTGTGTGGAGAAGATGTTGCAGGACGACCAGCGCACAGTGGCGCCGAGCGCCTGCAAGGTCTCGATCAACACGGCGGTCTGCACGGTCATGTGCAGGCAGCCCGCGACCCGCGCGCCCTTGAGTGGCTTCGACGACCCGTATTCCTGGCGGATCGCCATCAGGCCGGGCATCTCATCCTCGGCCATGGAAATCTCTTTGCGGCCCCATTCGGCAAGCGAGATGTCTTTCACCTTGTAGTCGGCGCGGTCCGTCATGCGTCCTGTCCTTCGATGGCGGCGGACCTATAGGTAGGCGCGTGCGCCGGCGCAATGGTAAGCCGGAAAGGCCGGATCAACACCAATAGCGGCTTCAAGATCAGGCGACCGCCTCGGCCTCGATCTCCACCACCCAGCGCGGATCGGCCAGACCCGAGACGATCAGCAAAGTGGATGCCGGGGCGTGTTCGGCGAACACCGTCTCGCGCGCGGCGCGGAATGGCGCGATCAGGGCGCGGTCGGTCAGGAAGGCCGTGGTCTTCACCACGTTCCCCCAGTCCATGTTGTGCGCCTTCAGGATCGCACGCAGGTTGGCGAATGCCTGGGCGATTTGGCCTTCCGCGGTGCCGGGCACCGAGCCGTCGAGCGCGACACCGACCTGGCCCGAAATCACCACCCGCAAGGCTTCGTTTCGCACCAGGACGGCATGCGAATAACGCGAAGCCGGGGCGCGGACGCCGTCGGGATTGCTGGTCGTCAGGACCTGCATGGCGAACCTCCCTCGTTGGTCGCGCGACTCTGCGCCGCAGGGACGGTCTTGCCTAGCGCAGAACCGAGGACCGGCCCGCCGCTAATCCCTGCCCGTGGAGGCGGGGACGCCTCGGCGATCGCCTCGCGGCTTCCTTACCATCGCGAAGGAGGCCCCTGAGCGGGCTTTGCAGCGGTGCCCGGACGCGGCATCAGAAGCGGGCGATCAGTCCGGAGGACAACGCCCAATGCTGCAACTCAGCCGCCGCTCCTGGCTCGCCGGTAGTCTCGCTCTCGCAACGGGCGGGCGGCCCGTGCGCGCAGCCGAGCTCGTTTCGCTGCGGCTCGGCCTGTTGCATACGCTCTCGCCGGCCCCGTTCTATATCGCCGAGAGGCGCGGCTATTTCCGCGACCAGGGCATCGACCTCCAGTTCGTGTTTTTCGAAGCCGCGCAGCCCATCGCCGCGGCGGCGGTGGCGGGCGACATCGACGTCGGCCTCACTGCGCTGACGGGCGGCTATTTCAACCTTGCCGAGAAGGGCGCGCTGCGCGTGATCGGCGGCGGGCTGCACGAGGAGAAGGGCTACGAGGGCACGGCGCTGCTCGCCTCCGACAAGGCGTTCGACGCCGGGCTGACATCGCCCGACAAGCTGCCCGGGCACAGCGTTGCGATCACCCAATACGGCTCGTCCTTTCACTACATGATCGGGCGGCTGGCGCAGAAGCTCGGCTTCAAGGAGGAGTCCGTAGTGCTGCGGCCGGTGCAGAGCATCGCCAACATGATGGCCGCCGTGGGGACTTCGCAGGTGGATGCGACCTTCGCCGTCGCCTCGATGGCGAAGCCCGCCGCGGCGACAGGCAAGGCGCATATCATCGCCTGGATCGGCGATCTGATTCCCTATCAGCTCACGGCGCTGTTCGCCCCACAGCGGATGATCGAGCAGAAACCGGCGCTCCTGCATCATTTCGCCGTCGCCTACCAGCAGGGCGTGACGGACTACCGGAACGCGTTCTTGCGCCTCGGCCCCGACGGCAAGCCGATCCACGATGCTGCGACCGACGCGGCGATCCCACTGATCACTAAATACGTGTTCACCGGCGATCCGGACGCGCGGCAGAAGATCCTGGAAGGCGTCGGCTACTACCCGCCCGGCGGCGCGCTCGACGTCAAGGACGTGCTGAACCAGCTCGCCTGGTTCAAGCAGCAGGGCCTCGTGAAAGGGGACGCTGATCCGAACACGCTCGTTACTACGGAGTTCCTGCCGGCGCTATGAGCCAGGGGCTGCGGCTAGCGATCGACGGCGTGTGCCATTCGTACGGCAAGCTGGCCGTGCTCGAGGACATTTGCCTGGCCGCCGAACCCGGCGAGGTGCTGGCGCTGGTGGGGCCGTCAGGCTGCGGGAAATCGACGCTGCTCGGCATCATCGGCGGCATGATCGCACCCACCGCCGGGTCGGTGCGGGCCGAGGGCGCGCTGGCCGATGAGTGCCTGAACCCGTTCACCTACGTGTTCCAGGACTTTGCGTTGCTGCCCTGGCGCACGGTTGCGGGCAATGTCGCCTTGCCGCTGGAAGGGCGGCTTGACCAAGCGGCGCGGCGCGAGCGCGTGGCCGAGGCGCTGCGGCTTACCGGCCTCGGCGAGTTCGCGGGAGCGTGGCCGCGCCAGCTCTCGGGTGGGATGCGTCAGCGCGTGGGCATCGCGCGAGCGCTGGCCGTGCGCCCGGCGTGCCTGTTGATGGACGAGCCGCTGTCGGCGCTCGACGCGCAGACGCGCGACCTGCTGCTGGAGGAGTTCGGCGCGCTGATCGCGCGGGCCGGGACGACGACGGTGTATGTGACGCACAATCTCGGCGAGGCGGTGCGGCTGGGGCATCAGATCGCGGTGCTGTCGCGCCGGCCGGGGAAGGTGCGGGAGGTGGTGCGGATCACCCATCCGCTGGTAGGGCGCGATCCGGCCGATCCCGCGCTGGCCCGGATCGAACGGTGCCTGTGGGAGCTGATCCGCGACGATGCCGCCGCCGCCGCGCGGGAGCTCGACCATGCCGCACATTAGGGGGCCGGTCGCCTTCCGCGGCGGCGGGTTCGCGCCGCGCGATCGGCCGCTGGCGGGGGCGCTGACGGTGATCGCCCTCCTCGCGCTCTGGCAGGCGGGCAGCTCGCTCGGATGGATTCCGCCGCTCTTTCTGCCCGCGCCTTATGACGTGGCGCGAACGCTGGTCACACTCACGCTGTCGGGCGAGCTGTGGCGGCACGTCAGCGCCTCGCTGTTGCGCCTCGCGGTTGGATGGGCGCTCGGCACCGTCTTTGGGGTGGCGCTCGGCGTTGGCGTCGGCATCTTCACCGCGCTCCGCTCGCCGGGAATGGCGGTCGTCTCGGCGCTGTTCCCGATCCCGAAGATCGCGCTGGTGCCGCTGTTCATCATCTGGTTCGGGATCGGCGAGGGCTCTAAGATCGCGACGCTCGCCTTCGGCGTGTTCTTTCCGATGGTGATCGGCACCGCTGCGGGCGTGGACAACGTGCCGCGCAGCCTGATCCGCATGGCGCAGAGCTTCGGCCTGTCGCGGCGCGCGATCGTCTGGAAGATCGTGCTCCCCGGTTCGCTGCCGGCAATCCTGAGCACGATGCGGATCACCGCCGCGATCGCCATCGTGCTCCTGGTTGCGGCAGAAATGATCGGGGCGCAGCGCGGCGTAGGTGCGTTCGTGCTGCAGGAGGGCAATCTCTACGACACCGACGGGCTCCTCGCCGGCATCGTCGTGCTGTCGCTGATGGGCCTCGGCGCTTCGTGGATCATCGGGCGGCTGGAGCGGACGTTGCTGGCCTGGCGAGGCTAGTCGGCGGCGTCTGCGACCTCCGGCTCGGCGGCGCCCTTCTTCGGGAGTCTTGCGAGCGCCTGCTCGACATGCTGGCTGAACACGTATTCGGCGGGGCGCTGCCGATCGAGCGGGATTTCCGGCGCCATCGGTCCCTCGGTGCGCGGGCCGCGCAGCGCCACCTTCAGCACCTTGAGCGGGTTGCGCACCGCGTCGATCACGGCGGTCGCCTCGTAGCCTGAATGCACCATGCAATTGGCGCACTTCTCGTATTTGCCGGTGCCGTATTTGTCCCAGTCGGTGGTCTCGATCAGCTCGCGATAGGTTTTCGCGTAACCCTCGCCTAGCAGGTAGCAGGGGCGCTGCCAGCCGAACACGTTGCGCGTCGGCTTGCCCCAGGGCGTGCAGAGATAGCTCTGATTCCCGGCCAGGAAATCGAGGAACAGTGAGGACTGATTGAACTTCCAGTTCTTTCCCTTGCCGCGCTTGAAAATGTCGCGGAAGAGCTGCTTCGCCTTTCGCCGGTTGAGGAAATGCTCCTGGTCGGGCGCCCGCTCATAGGCGTAACCGGGAGAGATCATCACCCCGTCGATGCCGATCCCGTTCACATGATCGAGGAACGCCGCGACGCGGGCGGGATCGGCGCCGTCGAACAGAGTGGTGTTGATGCAGACGCGGAAACCGCGTGCCTTCGCCGCTTTGATCGCGTTCACCGCACGCTCGAACACACCGGTCTGACTAACGGCGAAATCGTGCATCTCCTGGTCGCCGTCGAGATGCACGTCCCAGGCGAAGTTCTTGTGCGGCGTGAACTGATCGAGCTTCTTCTCTAGCAGCAGCGCATTGGTGCAGAGATAGATGAACTTGCCGCGGTCGAGCAGCGCGCGGACGATCTGCGGCATCTCCTTGTGCAGGAGCGGCTCGCCGCCGGCGATCGCCACCACCGGGGCGCCGCATTCCTCGCTCGCTGCGATGCATTCCTCGACCGACAGCCGCTGGTTCAGGATCGGAGCGGGATAGTCGATCTTGCCGCATCCGGCGCAGGCGAGATTGCAGCGGAAAAGCGGCTCCAGCATCAGCACGAGCGGATACTGCTTGCGCCCGCGCAGGTGCTGTCTGACCACATAGGCGCCGACGCGGATCGCCTGGTTCAGCGGTACGGGCATCGTTCAAATCTGCCTTTCGTTCGTTCAGGCGTCCGCAAGCTCGGCCGGGAAGCGGAACCGCACGTTCTCAGCGACGCCCGCAAGCGTAGAGGTGTCGATATCGGCGATCTGCCGCAATCCTTCCAGGACCCCCTGAACCAAAGTCTCCGGCGCCGATGCTCCGGCCGTGACCCCGACCGACTGGATGCCCTCGAACCATTCGGGCCGCAAATCGGCGGCATCGTCGATCAGATAGGCCGGCCGACCGAGTTCCTGGCCGATTTCGCGCAGCCGGTTCGAATTGGAGCTGTTCTTCGATCCGACGACCAGGATCATGTCGACGGCCTTAGCCAGCTCGCGAACCGCCTGCTGCCGGTTCTGCGTCGCGTAACAGATGTCACGCACGTCAGGGCCGACAATATTGGGGAACCGCTCCTTCAACGCCGCGATGATATGGCGCGTGTCGTCAACGGAAAGCGTCGTCTGCGTGATGTAGGAGAGTTTCGAGGGATCCCCCACTTCGAGTCGGCGCACGTCCTCCACGGTCTGGACGAGATGCACCTTGCCCTCGATCTGGCCGATCGTGCCCTCGACCTCCGCGTGGCCGGCATGCCCGACCAGAACAATTTCGCGACCCTGCGCGGCATAACGCCGGCCTTCGTTGTGCACCTTGGCGACCAGCGGGCAGGTGGCGTCGATCACCGGCAGGCCGCGCTCGGCGGCGAGTTCCTCCACGCGCCGGGCCACGCCGTGCGCCGAGAAGATGGTCATCGAGCCGGGCGGAATCTCATCCAGCTCATCGACGAACACCGCGCCCCGCGCGCGCAGGTCTTCCACCACGTGCCGGTTGTGCACGATCTCGTGGCGCACGTAGATCGGCGGCCCGTACTTATTGAGCGCCCGCTCCACGATCTCGATAGCTCGCTCGACCCCGGCGCAGAAGCCGCGGGGCTGGGCGAGGACCACCTTCAACATCTCATATCTCCAGCTCCCGGCCGATATCTCATCGCAGTGCCGTCGCGGCAACATCTCGGTCCCGAACCATGGGCGAAATAAGGACCGGCGTGGTCCCCTTCAACCGAGTGGCGGGCCCGGCAGGTATGGCCCATGCGGCGGGAAACGGCTAAGCGGAGGTGAACGATGCGGGCGCGCCACACATTTCCGCGCGTGTGGCGGATATGCAACGCCCGTTCCGGCTCACCGCGCGGCGACTGTGCCGACGCGGGCGGGAGCTATCATATGGTTGTGGTCCGCGTCACGATTGCGCCGCGGAACGATGTTGGAAGGCCCGGATGAGCGTAAGCATCGCGCGCGAGGACCTGGGGACGGCCCTGTTGCGCGTCGCAGGAGTGGTCGAATCGGCTCTGGATACGTTGCTGCCGCAGGTTTCCGGCCCCGAGGGGCGGCTGTTCGAGGCCATGCGCTATGCCACGCTCGGCGGCGGCAAGCGGATGCGCGCCTTCCTCGTCATGGAGACGGCGGCGCTGTTCGCGGTGTCCGAGACCTGTGCGGCCCGAGTCGCGGCGGCGGTCGAGATGCTGCACGCCTACTCCCTGATCCACGATGACCTGCCGGCGATGGATGACGACGATCTGCGGCGCGGCAAGCCCTCCTGCCATCGCGCATTCGACGAGGCGACTGCGATCCTAGCCGGCGACGCGCTGCAGGCGCGCGCCTTCGAGGTGTTGGCGGAGCCCGACACCCATTCGGACGCGCTTGCGCGCTGCGAGCTCGTCGGTGCACTCGCCTCCGCGGTGGGCCCGCGAGGGATGGTGGGCGGGCAGATGATCGACATTGCCAGCGAGGGCGAGGATCTAGGGGCGGCCGAGGTGGCGCGGCTTCAGGCCCTGAAGACCGGACGCCTTATTCAGTTCAGCGCCGAGGCGGGTGCGATACTGGGACGGGCGGTCTCGTCGCAGCGCCATCTGCTTGCCGCTTACGGCCGCGACCTCGGCGCCGCATTCCAGATCGCCGATGACCTGCTCGATGCCGAGGGAACCACCGAGGAAACAGGCAAGACGGCCGGCAAGGACGCGAGGGCGGGGAAGGCGACGATGGTCGCAATTCTCGGTGCCTCGCGCGCGCGTCAACATGCGGAGATGCTTGCCGGGCAGGCTGCGCGGCATCTCGAAGTGTTTGGAGACCAGGCGGAACTGCTCACCGCGCTGGCCGGGTTTGTGGTGTCGCGTCGCAGCTAAGGGCAGAGAGAAGGAAGCATGAGCCCCGTAAAGACCCCCTTGCTGGATCGCGTGCGATTCCCCGCCGATCTGAGAAATTTCTCGGCCGAGCAGCTTCGTCAGCTTGCCGACGAGCTGCGCGCCGAGACGATCGACGCGGTTTCGGTCACGGGGGGCCATCTTGGTTCCTCGCTCGGTGTCGTGGAGCTGACGGTGGCGATCCACGCGGTGTTCGACACGCCGCGCGACCGGCTGATCTGGGACGTCGGACATCAGGCCTACCCCCACAAAATCCTTACCGGCCGCCGCGATCGCATCCGCACGCTGCGCCAGGGCGGGGGCCTATCTGGCTTCACGCGCCGAGCCGAAAGCGAATACGACCCGTTCGGGGCGGCGCACTCCTCCACTTCGATTTCCGCCGGCCTCGGCATGGCGGTCGCGCGCGACCTCAAGACCGCCTGCGGCGAGCATGACGACCGCAATGTGATCTGCGTCATCGGCGATGGCGCGATGAGCGCCGGCATGGCCTACGAGGCGATGAACAACGCGGGCGATCTCGGCAAGCGGCTAATCGTCATCCTCAACGACAACGACATGTCGATCGCCCCGCCGGTGGGCGCGATGAGCGCCTATCTATCGCGCCTAATGTCGTCGCGCAGCTTCCTCAATCTGCGCGATCTCGGCATCAAGATGGCGAAACGCTTCCCGCGCGGCATCGAGCGCACCGCGCGCCGGGCCGAGGAATACGCCCGGGGCATCCTGACCGGCGGCACGCTCTTCGAGGAGCTGGGCTTTTACTATCTCGGCCCGATCGACGGCCACAATCTCGATCACCTGCTGCCAGTGCTTCGCAATGTGCGCGAGGCCGACGACCAAGGCCCGGTGCTGATCCACGCGATCACGGTGAAGGGCAAGGGCTTCACGCCGGCCGAACAGTCGGCCGACAAATACCATGGCGTCTCCAAGTTCAACGTTGTGACGGGCGAACAGAGCAAGGCCCCGCCCGGGCCACCGCAATACACCCGTGTTTTCGCGGAAACCCTCATCGCCGAAGCCGAGCGCGATCCCACGATCGTGGCGATTACCGCAGCCATGCCTTCCGGCACCGGGCTCGATCGCTTCGCCAAGCGCTTCCCCGACCGCTGCTTTGATGTCGGCATCGCCGAGCAGCACGCGGTCACCTTCGCGGGCGGGCTGGCCTGCGAGGGGATGAAGCCCTTTTGCGCGATTTATTCGACGTTCCTACAGCGCGCCTATGACCAGGTGGTGCACGACATCGCCATCCAGGGCTTGCCGGTGCGCTTCGCGATGGACCGCGCCGGGCCGGTCGGCGCCGACGGCGCGACCCACTCGGGGAGCTTCGACGTCACCTATCTCGGCTGCCTTCCCGGCTTCGTGATCATGGGTCCGGCCGATGAGGGCGAGCTCGTTCACGCCATCGCGACCGCGGTTGCCATCAACGACCGGCCGAGCGCGTTCCGCTATCCGCGCGGCGAAGGACTCGGGGTCGAGTTGCCCAAGCGCGGCGAGGCCTGGCCGATTGGCAAGGGACGCGTCCTGCGCGAGGGCAGCACGGTGGCGATCCTCTCCTTTGGCACGCGGCTGGCGGACGCGCTGCGCGCGGCCGACGAGTTGGCAGTTCGGGGACTTTCCACGACCGTTGCCGACGCGCGCTTCGCCAAGCCCTTGGATACGGAGCTGGTCGAGCAGCTGGCCCGCCATCACGAGGCGCTGATCACGATCGAGGAGAATGCGATCGGCGGGTTCGCGGCTCAGGTGGTGCAGCATCTCGCGTGGAAAGGCCTACTGGACGGTGGATTGAAGTTCCGCCCGATGACCCTGCCTGACATCTTCATCGACCATGACTCGCAGGCGAAGCAGCTCGCCATCGCCAAACTCACCGCCAAGGACATTGTCGCAACCGCCATTGAAGCCCTCGGCCTGTCCGCGCGTCCCGCCCAGTTGCTCACGGCCGGATAATCCGTGGCCGGGCGGTCTCGGCCGCCGCCTATGACGGTCGCGGCCAATCTCGCGGCACTGCTTTGCGTGATCGGGATGGCGCAAGCCGTGGCCGGATGGATTCTGGCGCGCCGTTTCGTCGTCCGCCCGAGACCAGGGCCGGCGGCGCGGCCGCCGATCACGGTGCTCAAGCCGTTGCGGGGCGACGAGCCGCTGCTGGAAGCCGCCTTGGGCTCGGTCTGCCGGCAGGACTACCCGGACTTTCAGATCGTGTTCGGTGTGCAGGAAGCTGGCGATTCGGCGATCCCCGTTGTGCGGCGGCTGCAATCCCGTTTTTCCGCGCTCGATCTCGTGCTGGTGGCGAACCCGGCTCGGCACGGCGCGAACGGCAAGGTCAGCAACCTGATCAACATGCTGCCGGCGGCGCGGCATGACGTGCTGGTGATCGCCGATTCCGATCTGCATTGCGCCCCCGACTATCTGGACCGGATCGCCGCCGCGCTGGGGACGCCTGGAACCGGGCTGGCGACGACCCTCTATGCCGGCCTGCCGGCGGAGCTTCGGTTGCCCGGCCTGCTTGGTGCGACGCAGATCACTCATTCCTTCCTGCCCGGCGCGCTGCTTGCCCGCGCTCTCGGCCGGCAGGACTGCCTCGGGGCGACGATGGCGCTGCGGCGGGAGACCCTGAACCGGATCGGCGGCTTGGAGGCGCTCGTCGAGCATCTGGCCGACGACAATGCGCTCGGGCGGAAGGTCGCTGGGCTTGGGCTTACGGTGCGTCTGGCCGACACGGTGCCGCTGACCACGGTGCCGGAGCGCAGCCTTGCCGAACTGTTCCGCCACGAGCTGCGCTGGGCGCGCACCATCCGCGCCTTGGTGCCCGGACAGTTCGCCGCCTCCGTCCTGCAATACCCTATCGGGTTCGCCATGTTGGCGACCGCCCTCGCGGCCGGCGCGCTGTGGGGCTGGGCCTTGATCCTACTGGCCTGGGCTGTCAGAGCGACGGCGGCGCGGGGGATCGATCGTGCGCTGTCCAGTTTGCCGGCATCCGCCCCGGCAGCGCCGGTTCCCCTCTGGCTTCTTCCGCTGCGTGAACTTATGTCGCTCGCGGTGATGATCGCGAGCTATGGCGGGCGCCGGGTTGAGTGGCGTGGCCAGCACCTGCAAGCCGACGGGCCGGCCAGCCTCGCCGTCCAGACCGTGAAGGACCAAGACGGGCAATGATGAACACGCTCTTTCTCCAGCCGCCCTCGTTCGACGGCTTCGACGGCGGCGCCGGCTCACGTTATCAGGCCCGACGGGAAATCCGGTCCTTCTGGTATCCGACGTGGCTGGCGCAGCCGGCGGCGTTGGTGCCGGGCAGCAAGCTGATCGACGCGCCCCCCGCCCGACTCGTCATGGACGCGGTGCTGCGCGCGGCGCGCGACAAGGAGCTCTGCGTCATCCACACCTCCACGCCCTCGTTCGCCTCCGACGTGCGGGTGGCGGCGCGGCTGAAAGAGGAGGTGCCTGGGATCAGGATCGGCATGGTGGGCGCTAAGGTCGCGGTCGAGCCGGAAAAGAGCCTTCAGCAGGCGGGCGATGCGATCGACTTCGTGGCCCGCAACGAATTTGACTTCACCATCAAGGAAATCGCCGAGGGGCGCGATCTGGCCGCGGTGGACGGCATCACGTTCCGCGACGCCACGGGCGCGATCGTGAGCACGAAAGAGCGCGCCACGCTCGAGGACATGGACCAGCTTCCGTTCGTCACCGAGGTCTACAAGCGCGACCTTCGAATCGAGGATTATTTCATCGGCTATTTGCTACACCCCTACGTCTCGCTCTACACGGGCCGGGGATGCAAGTCGCGCTGCACGTTCTGCCTGTGGCCGCAGACCGTGGGCGGGCACCGTTACCGGGTGCGGAGCCCCGAGCACGTCGCCGCCGAAATCAAGCTCGCCAAGGGCTATTTTCCGCAGGTGCGGGAATTCTTCTTCGACGACGACACGTTCACCGACAATCTTCCGCGCGCGGAGGCAATCGCCCGCGAACTCGGCAAGCTCGGCGTGACCTGGTCCTGCAACGCCAAGGCGAACGTGCCGCGCGACACGCTGAAAGTGCTGAAGGACAACGGGCTGCGGCTTTTGCTCGTGGGCTATGAGAGCGGCAACCAGCAAATCCTGCACAACATCAAGAAGGGAATGCGGATCGAGGTCGCCAAGCGGTTTACCAAGGACTGCCACGAGCTCGGCATCAAGATCCACGGTACCTTCATCCTCGGCCTGCCCGGCGAAACCAAGGAGACGATCGAGGAGACGATTCGCTTCGCGACCGAGATCAACCCGCACACGGTGCAGGTCTCGCTCGCGGCACCCTATCCGGGCACGTATCTCTACAAGCAGGCGGTGGAGAACGGCTGGTTCGACGCCGACCATGCCGAGCTTGTGGACGAGCACGGGGTACAGATCGCGCCGCTGCACTACCCGCACCTGAGCCACACCGAGATTTTCGACAGCGTGGAGACGTTCTACAAACGGTTCTACTTCCGGGCGCCGAAGATCGCCTCGATCGTCGGCGAGATGGCGCGCAGCCCGCAAATGATGAAGCGGCGGCTGCGCGAGGGCGTGGAGTTCTTCCAGTTCCTCCGCGAGCGGCACAAGGCGGCGGCCTGACCCGCCGCGTCATCGTCACCGCCGACGATTTCGGGCTCTCCGAAGCCGTCAACGAGGCGGTGGAACGGGCGCATCGCGAGGGTATCCTCACCGCGGCGAGCCTGATGGTCGCTGGGCTTGCCGCGGAGGACGCGGTGCGCCGGGCGCGGCGGCTGCCCTCGCTCGCGGTCGGGCTGCATCTCGTACTGGTGCAGGGGCCGGCGGTTCTGCCGCCGGCGTGCTTGCCGGGCCTCGTGGACGCTTCTGGCCGCTTCCCCTCAGATCAGTTCCGTCTCGGGCTGGCCTATTTCTTCAAACCCGCCGCGCGGCGGCAGCTCGCGGATGAAATCCGCGCCCAGTTCGAAGCATTCGCGGCGACCGGACTGCGGCTCGATCACGTCAACGCCCACAAGCACATGCATCTGCATCCGACCGTGGGGCGGCTCGTGATCGCGATCGGGCGCGAGTTCGGCCTGCGGGCCGTGCGCGTGCCCGCTGAGCCGCCATCGGTGCTGTCGCGTTGCGGGAAGCGGCCCGGCACCGCCGCGCGCGCGCTACTCGGCTGGTCGCGCCTGCTGCGCAATCAGGTCCGGCGGGCGGGACTGGCGAGCAACGACCAATGCTTCGGCATTGCCTGGACCGGCCATATGAGCGCGGAAAGGCTGCTCCGCCTTATCCCCGAGCTTCCGCCCGGGCTGAGCGAAATCTACAGTCATCCAGCGGCTGGCTCTGACCCGGCGCTCACCGCTCTGATGCCGGATTACGAACCGGAGGCGGAGTTCGCGGCGCTGCTCGATCCGCGCGTCCATGCCGCGCTGGACGGCAACGGCGTGCGGCTGGCAGCCGGTTACGCGGACGCCTGACAGGCGCCTAGCGGAACAGGCCCAGGTGGCCGAGATCGTTCCATGTGGCAAAGAGCATCAGGCCCACCAGCAGAGCGAGGCCCGCACGGAAACCATATTCCTGCGCGCGCGGCGGCAAGGGCCGGCCGCGCACCGCCTCGCACAAGTAGAAGATCAAGTGTCCGCCATCGAGCACCGGGATCGGGAACAGGTTAATCAGCCCGAGATTGACCGAGAGCACGGCGATGAAAGTCACCAGGCTCGTGAAACCGAGGGCGGCGACCCTGCCCGAGAGTTGGGCGATCGCGAGCGGGCCGCCGAGGTCGCTCGCGCCGCTCCGGGTCGTGATCATATGCACGAGCCCCAGCACGGTCTCGTTGCTGACGCGCCATGTCTCGGTCAACCCGCCCCAGGCGGCCGCACCGAGCGATTCGCGGTGATAGGCCAGCTCGCCGCCCTTGATCCCAAGCAGCCCGATGCGTTGGCCGGCCGCTTCCTGCGAGCCGATCGTCACCTGCACGGTACGGTCCGATCCGTCATGCGCGACGGTCAGGAGGATCTGCTCGCCGGGATGACTGGCTATATCCTTTTGCAGCGTCTCGAAATCCGGCACCGGGGCGCCGTCGATCGCGACGATGCGATCCCCTGCAACGAGCCCGGCCTGGGCCGCCGCTGAGTCGGGCTGAACCTCGCTCACCACTGGCAGCATCACCGAGCGGCCAACCGTCGCGAACAGCGCGAAAAACAGCACGGCCGCCAGCGCGAAATTCGCCGCCGGCCCGGCGGCGACCACGATCGCGCGCGAACCGACCGATTTTTCCTGGAACGTCCGGCCCCGGATCCAGCGTGCGCGCCGCTCGGCCGGCACATCCTCGGGCCGCTCCTGCCCGTGCAGCTTGACGTAGCCGCCGAGGGGGAGCCACGAGAGCTTCCACACGGTGCCGCGCCGGTCCGTCCAGCTTGCGAGTGCGCGGCCGAAGCCGATCGAGAACGCCTCCACATGCACGCCGCGCCAGCGCGCCGCGAGGTAGTGGCCGAGTTCGTGGACGAACACGAGCACGCCAAGCACCAAGGCGAAGGCGCCGAGGGTGCGGAGGAAGTCGAGCAGGGCGTGGGTCAATGGCAGCGCCTTGAGGGAAACCGGGTCAACTCTGTCACGCCGCGCAGGCGGTTGCTATCGCTTCCTGGGCGCGCCGCCGCGCCTCATGGTCGAGCGCCATCACCTGATCAAGCGAATCGGCCTCCGGCGCGCCCATCGCGTCCAGAACCGCCCCGGCGGTGGCGGCAATGTCGAGGAAGCCGATCCGGCGATGCAGGAAAGCCTCCACGGCGACCTCGTTCGCGGCACTGAGGATGGTGGGAGCGCCACCCCCGGCCCGCAAGGCGTCGCGCGCGAGGCGCAGGGCCGGAAACCGTTCGGCGTCGGGCGGGAAGAACTCCAGCCGCGCGACCTCGGTGAGATCGAGCCGCCGCGATCCGGTTCGCAGCCGCCCGGGCCAGGCGAGCGTGTGGGCGATCGGGATACGCATGTCCGGGGAGCCAAGCTGCGCCAGCACGCTACCGTCCGCGTACTGCACCATGCCATGCACCACCGACTGCGGGTGAACCAGCACCTCGATTTGCGTCTCGGCGAGCCCGAACAGACGGGCTGCCTCGATCACCTCGAGGCCCTTGTTCATCATGGTGGCCGAATCGATGGAGATTTTGGCGCCCATCGACCAGGTGGGGTGCTTGAGCGCCGCTTCCGGCGTGGCGCGTGCCATCTCCTCGCGGCTTGCCGTGCGGAACGGGCCGCCCGACGCGGTCAGCACGATCCGCTCCACGGCGCCGTGGTTGCCGTCGGCGAGCGATTGAAAGATGGCGTTGTGCTCGGAATCCACCGGCAGGAGCTGGGCACCCGCTTCGCGCACCGCCCGCAGCATCACTTCCCCGGCGCAGACCAGCGCCTCCTTGTTGGCGAGCGCCACGCAGGCGCCCCGGCGAATGGCGGCGAGCGTGGCGGCAAGCCCGGCGGCGCCGGTGATCGCCGCCATGGTCCAATCGGCCTCGAGGGCGGCAGCTTCCGCCACCGCCTCCGTGCCGGCAGCGACCAAAATACCCGTGCCGCTGAGGCGGCGTTTGAGGTCCGCGTAGGCGGCGGGGTCGCACACCACGGCCCGCTCGGCGCGCAGTGCGACGGCCTGCTCGGCAAGACGCTGAGCGTTGCGGCCGGCGACCAAGGCACGGATCCGGAACCGCTCGGGTTCGGCCGCCAGCAGGTCGATGGTCTGGGTGCCAACGCTGCCGGTGCTGCCCAGGACCGTGACCCAGCGTGGGGTTTGCTCCGTCATCGCCACAAAACTACTCCAGGACCGAGCCCGATGGATAGCAGGGCCGCGGCCGGGCCCACCGCGAGCGCAGCATCCAGCCGGTCGAGCAGGCCGCCATGCCCAGGTACCAGGCGCCCCGAGTCTTTCACCCCACAACGGCGCTTGAACGCGCTCTCCGCAAGGTCGCCAAGCTGCCCGAGGACGGACAAGAGGAGGCCGATCAGCGCTGCGGTGCCTGGCCCGCCGTCATTCCGGGCCGTTATGGTTAGCGCCGCCGCGATGCCGGCCGCTAAGGCGGCCCCTCCCACGGCGCCGGCCCAGGTCTTGCCGGGCGAGATGCGGGGCGCGAGGCGCGGGCCGCCGACGAGGCGCCCGGTGGCGTAGGCGCCGATATCGGTGCCCCAGACGATCAGCGCGAGCCCGATCACATTGATGCGTCCGGCTAGCGGATCGCTGCGGAGCCAGATCAACGAGGCGGTCCATACGGCGAGCCAGGCGAACCCGGCCACCATCGCCGCCCGAACGCCGCCGCTACCCAGCCGAGGGCCGAGCAACGGACAGAGCCGGGACCATTCCCAGCCGAGGCCCGCTGCCGCCACCAGGATCAGCAGCACAAAGGCGGCGCTACCCACCCAAATGGCGCCGAGCGCGACGGCGCCGAGCACTAGGGCGGAGCGCATCCGGAGGCCGAGATCGCCCCAGCGCTCGTTGTTCGGCAACCGCTCAGCCAGGACGGCCGCCGAATCGGCGTTCGCGCCGGGCGAACTCGGCGAGTGCCGCGGCGAAATGCTGCTCGCCGAAATCCGGCCACAGCACGTCGAGGAACACGAGCTCCGAATAGGCCGCCTGCCAGAGAAGGAAATTGGAGAGCCGTTGCTCGCCGGAGGTTCGGATCAGCAGGTCGGGGTCGGGAATGTCTGCCGTCAGCAGCATGGAGGCAAACACCGCATCATCCAGCGTCGCGGGGTCGAGCCTGCCAGCCGCCGCCAGTTCCGCCGCGCGCCGGGCGGCGCCGACGATCTCCCCCCGCGCGCCGTAGGAGAGAGCGACGATGAGATTGAGCTTGCCGTTCCCGGCCGTTCGCCTCTGCGCCATCGCCAGATCGGCCTGGATGTCGGGGTCGAACCGTTCCAGTTCCCCGATCACCCTGAGGCGAACCCCCGCGTCATGGAACTCGTCCAATTCGCTGCGGATGTATTGCCGCAGCAGGCTCGTCAGGTCGATCAGCTCGCTTGCCGGGCGGCGCCAGTTCTCGCTGCTGAAGGCGTAGAGCGTGAGCCAGGGGATACCGTGCCGGATCGCCGCTTCCACCGCTCGGCGCACGGCGCGCCCGCCCTCGTGATGGCCGGCGGCGCGCGGGAGCCGCCGCGCGGTGGCCCAGCGGCCGTTGCCGTCCATGATGATGGCGACGTGCCGGGGGAGCAGCGCAGCCGCCGGGACGGCGGGGAGCGCGGGGCGGGCGGCGGACACGATCGCGCGCTCAGACCTGCCTTATGTCCTTTTCCTTCTCGGCGAGCGCGGTATCGACCCGCTTGATATAGTCGTCGGTCAGCTTCTGCACCTCATCGTGCCAGGTCTTACCGACATCCTCGCCGATTTCGTGCTTTTTCTCATGGGTCTTGATCTGCTCCATGCCGTCGCGCCGAACCGCGCGCACCGCGACCCGGGCGCCTTCGGCGTATTTGTGCGCGAGTTTGACGAGCTCGTTGCGGCGCTCGGTGGTGAGCTGCGGGATCGGCACGCGCACGGTTTGCCCGTCGGCTGCCGGATTGAGGCCGAGCCCGGCATCGCGGATGGCCTTCTCCACCGCCCCGACCAGCGAGCGGTCCCATACCTGCACGGTCAGCATCCGTGGCTCGGGGACCGCGATGTTGCCGACCTGATTGATCGGCACGTCGCCGCCGTAGGCGTGCACCTTCACCGGCTCGAGCAAACCCGGGTTCGCCCGTCCGGTGCGGAGCCCGGCGAACTCCCGGCGCAAGGTTTCCAACGCGCCGTCCATCCGGCGGGTCAGGTCCTGCTTCAGGGTCTTGAGGTCGGCCGGCATCTCGGTTCCTCCCCGGCGCGCTCAGCGCCGCTCGACGATCCGGGTGAAACGGCCCTCGCCGCGGATTACTGCCGCGAAGGCGCCCGGAGCATGGATGTTGAAAACGACGATCGGCAGCCCGTTCTCGCGCGAAAGGCTGATCGCGGCGGCGTCCATCACCGCGAGCTGGTTGGCGAGCACGTCCTGATAGGTCAGCTCCTCGTAGCGCGCCGCGTCCGGCGTCTGGCGCGGATCGGCCGAATAAACCCCATCGACCTGTGTGCCCTTGAACAGCGCGTCGCACTCCATCTCTGCCGCGCGCAGCGCCGCCGCCGTATCGGTGGTGAAGAACGGATTGCCCGTCCCGGCGGCGAAGATGACGACGCGCCCCTTCTCCATGTGGCGCTCGGCGCGCCGGCGGATATAGGGCTCGCACACCGACGACATGGGGATCGCGGACTGTACGCGGGTCGGGATGTCGCGGCGTTCGAGCGCGCTTTGCATGGCGAGCGCGTTCATCACGGTGGCCAACATCCCGATATAGTCCGCCTGCGCCCGATCCATCCCGGAGGCGGCGGCGGAGACGCCGCGGAAGATGTTGCCTCCGCCGATCACCGCGCAGACTTCCACGCCCATCGCGTGCACCGCGCCGATATCGGTGGCGATTGATTTCACCTTCTCGGTGTCGAGCCCGTACTCCCGCCGGCCCATCAGCGCCTCGCCGGAGATTTTCAGCAGGACGCGCTTATAGACAGGATCATGCGGCATCGTCGGCGGAGCTTTCCAAGGAGCGCCGCAAGCTATAGTGGCGTGCCCTGGTGGTCACAAGCGACCGCCGGGCCATCGCGCCGGCTCAGGACCTGGCCGCCGCCGCCACTTCCGCTGCGAAATCCGGGCCTTGCGGCTTGTCCACGCCCTCGCCCAGCCGGAACCGCGCGAACGCCGCCACCTCGGCGCCCGCCTTCTTCAGCACCGCGCGGACCCGGCTCTCGCTGTCATGGACCCAGACCTGCTCCAGCAGGACCACTTCCTCGTAGTATTTGCGGATACGGCCTTCGACCATCTTGGCGATGATCGCATCGGGTTTGCCCGAGGCGCGCGCCTGCTCGGTGAGGATCGCCTTCTCCCGCTCGAGCGCGGCCGGATCGACGCCGTCGATGTCGATCGCATCCGGCCCCGTTGCGGCGATGTGCATCCCGACCTGCCGGCCCAGCAGCTCCAGCCCCTCCAGCTCCGATGGCGCCTTGATCGCCACCAGCACCCCGATCTTGCCGAGCCCTGGCTTGAGGGCCTGGTGCACGTACGTGGCGACCGCGCCCTGGTCGATCCCGAGCACCCGGACGCGGCGGATCGACATGTTCTCGCCGATGGTCGCGACGAGGTTGGTGAGCCGCTCGGCGACCGTGCCGCCACCCGGGTAGGCGGCGGCCTTGAGTGCCTCCACACCCTCGCCGACCTTGAGCGCGAGCTTCGTCACCTGAGTGACGAAGTCCTGGAACTGCTCGTTGCGGGCGACGAAATCGGTCTCGGCGTTGACCTCCACCATCGCCGCGCGCCGCGGCTCGGAGGCGACGCCAATCAAGCCCTCGGCGGCCACGCGGCCCGACTTCTTGGCCGCCGCCGACAGGCCCTTGGCGCGTAGCCAATCGACCGCGGCTTCCAGGTCCCCGCCGGTTTCGGTCAGCGCCCGCTTGCAGTCCATCATCCCCGCGCCGGTCTTTTCGCGCAGGTCCTTCACCAAGGCAGCCGTGATGTCGGCCATGTGTCGCTCCGTCGTCGTCCGTCAGGCCTGGGCGTGCTCGGCCCCGCCCTCAACCTCCGAGGTCGTCTCGGGCGGCAGTTCGGGCAGGGCGCCCACATCGGCGCCGCTGCCGGCCAGCTCGGCGCTAATCCCGTCGAGCACCGCGCCCGCGACCAGATCGCAATAGAGGCTGATCGCCCGAATCGCATCGTCGTTCCCCGGGATCGGATAGGTGACGCCGCGCGGGTCCGAATTGGAGTCCAGCACCGCCACGACCGGGATGCGGAGCTTGGTCGCCTCTTCAACGGCGAGCTTCTCCTTGTTCGTGTCGATGATGAACAGGATGTCCGGCAGGCCGCCCATGTCCTTGATGCCGCCCAGTGCGCGCTCCAGCTTGTCGCGCTCGCGCGAGAGGTTGAGCAGCTCCTTCTTGGTGAGGCCCTGGGTTTCGCCGCCCAGCATCTCCTCGATCTGGCGCAGGCGCTTGAGGCTCGCGGTGATCGTTTTCCAGTTGGTCAGGGTGCCGCCGAGCCAGCGGTGGTTGATGTAGTACTGCCCGCACCGCTTGGCGGCGTCGGCGACGATGTCAGCGGCGGCCCGCTTGGTGCCGACGAACAGCACGCGCCCGCCGGCTGCGACCACGTCACGCACGGCGCGCAGCGCGCGATCCAGCATGGGCACGGTCTGCTGCAAGTCTATGATGTGAACCTGGTTCCGTACCCCGAACAGGTACGGCGCCATGCGCGGGTTCCAGCGGCGCGTATGATGGCCGAAGTGAACCCCAGCCTCGAGCAATTGGCGCAAAGAGAAATCGGGCATCGCCATGGGGCGGCTCCTTTCCTGTCGTCCGGTTCTGCCTCCGCGGGGCCAACGCTGAATAGGCACCGGACCCGGCCAAGCCGGGAAAGGCGCCCCGCGTGTGAATTACCGGCCGCCGAGGGCGGCCGGCGGGCCGGATATGGCGGAGGCGCTCGGCGTTGGCAAGCCGACATTGACGCGGCGCGCGCGCCGCCGCAGGCTACCGGCGAGTAGGAATGACTGCCGGAGAGCGGCGATGAAATTCGGGATCTTCTACGAGCTGCAGATACCTCGCCCGTGGGGGCCGGACGACGAGCGGCGGCTTTATCAGAACGCACTCGATCAAGTGGAGCTCGCTGATCGGCTCGGTTACGACTACGCCTGGGAAGTGGAGCACCACTTCCTGGAGGAATACTCCCATTCCCCGGCGCCCGAGGTGTTCCTGGCGGCGGCCAGCCAGCGGACCAAAAAGATCCGCCTCGGCCACGGCATCATCCAGCTCACCACCAACCATCCCGCCCGCGTCGCCGAGCGCGTGTCATGCCTCGATCTGGTGAGCAACGGGCGCGTCGAGTTTGGGATCGGCGAGTCCGCCTCGATCACCGAACTCGAACCGTTCGGCCGCACGATGGAAGAGAAGCGCGCGGTCTGGGAGGACGGGGTGCGCTGCGTGATGCCGATGTTCACGCACGAGGGCTGGGAATACGAGGGGCCCTATTTCAAGTTCCCGCTTCGCAACGTGCTGCCCAAGCCGGTGCAGAAGCCGATGCCGCCCGTTTGGGTGGCCTGCTCGCAACTTGAGACGATCGAGATGGCCGGGCGGCGCGGCATGGGGGCTTTGGGGTTCCAGTTCCTCAGCGCCGAGGCGGCCTATGCCTGGGTGCACGCCTACTATAACTCATTGACCAAGCGGCTCGACAAGCTCGCCGACTACCCGACCAATCCGAACATCGCGATCGTCACCTACTTCATGTGCGCCGAAACCGACGAGGAGGCGCGGCGGCGCGCCGACGGCATCACCTTCTTCCAGTTCGCGCTGCGCTATTTCAACGACTCCGCCGGTCGCGCCCGCGCCAAGCCCGGTACGGTGAGCCTGTGGGACGAATACAACAAATGGAAGAAAGAGAACCCCGAGGCGCAGGCGCGCGCGCTTTCAGGCGGGCTGATCGGATCGCCCGAGACGATCCGGCGCAAGCTCCGCCGGTTCGAGACCTCGAACATCGACAGCGTGATCCTGCTCAATCAGGCCGGCCGCAACACGCACCAGCATATCTGCGAGAGCCTGGAGCTGTTCGCCCGAGAGGTGATGCCGGAGTTCCACGCCAACATCCCCGCCCACGAGGAATGGAAGCGCAAGGTTCTGGCGCGCGAGATCGAGCTCGAGGAGATCGACACCGCGCCTTTCCGCGAACGGTTTGGCCCCAACTCGGTTCAGGTGGCGCGGACCCACCACGCGGAGACGCTGGCGGCCGAGTAGGTGGGGGCGCCGGGCCGGCCCGCGGCCGAGCCCTTCCGGCGCCTCAGGCGGTTGCCGCCGCGTCGTTCAGCGCCTGGATGACCTCATTCAGGTCGGCGCGCAGCCGGGCGATATCGGCATCGCCAATTCCGAGCTGGCAGACGATGTGGCGGCGCACCTCAAGCGCCCGGCGGCGTAGATGCCGGGCCGTTTCGGTAAGGCCGATCTCGACTTCCCGCTCGTCCTCGGCGCGTCGGCGTCGATGCACGAGGCCTGCCGCCTCCATGCGCTTGAGCAGCGGCGTAAGGGTGCCGGAATCGAGCATCAGCTCGCGGCCGAGCTCGGAGACCGTGCGCCGGTCTCGCTCCCATAGCGCCATCAGCACAAGATATTGCGAGTAGGTGACCCCGAGATCGGCAAGCAGCGGGCGATAGGCGCGGATGATCGCGTTGGTGGCGGCGTAGAGGCCGAAACAAAGTTGCTGGTCGAGGCGAAGCGAAGCGAAATCTTCAGCCGAAGCGAAATCTTCAGCCGTGGCCGGCGAGTCGTTCATGTTCTCGTTGATCCCGCCCCGCGAGGCTAGTGCGACTGGTGCTGCTGGTGAGGATTGAACTCACGGCCTCTCCCTTACCAAGGGAGTGCTCTACCACTGAGCTACAGCAGCAGAAGACTTGGCCAGCCCATAGGCTTCCGAACGCCGCCGCGCAACCCCGGCCCAGGCGATGCCGGATCGCACAGCGACACTCGAAAGGCAGGCAAGCCGGTCCTTACGAACCGGCTGCTTGGGCGCCGGTTCCGTTCGGAGCGGCGTGAACCGCCACGCCGCCGAGCGACTGACAGGCCTGCACGATCAGCGGGTGGATCGCCGCCTGATCGACGGCGGCCGCCGCGCCGACCCCGGCCGCGGCAGCCGTCACCGCGCCGCCCGCGGCGCCGACCACGGGCAAGAGGCCGCTCACGACCTGCACCGCTACCGGCTGATAGGTCGCGTCGATCTTGCACATCCCTTGTAGCGTTCGCACGGCATTCTGCTGCACTGTCGTGGTGTGCGTCGGCGCGCACCCCGCCATAAAGCCACCAAGCATGAGCGACAGGGCGAACAGCGCCGACGGGGGAGCTTTGGGCGCCTTCGGGCCGACCGCGAGGGTCGGTGGGACCACGGGTTTGCACTTCCGGCGCGCCTTGTGCGTCAGCCCGCCGAACAGGGCCGTGGCCCCGGCCGCGGCGGCGGCAATCATGCCGTTGCGGGTGACGAGATCGGCGCTGAACCCGATCATCAAGGCGGCGATGACGAACGACGATGGGTCACGCGGCCGGCTGCCCGGCGGCGGGGAAAAGTTCATCTCTGATCTCCGGTCTTGAAACGCGCCATGGCGTGCCGCCGGTGCCGGCGGGTTCGCCGCTGGTCAGGGCGGCCGGGTGCGCGGGCGCACCTGCGGCGCGGCCAACCGATCCTAGCGCGGAAAGGTTAATGCCCGGTTTACCGCGCGGCTCGGCGCGGTGGCGCTGCTCAGCGGACCAGCAGGATCGCCTCGACCTCGACCGCGATATTGCGGGGCAGGCTGTGCATCCCGACCGCCGACCGGGCCGGCCGTCCGCTATCGCCGAACACCTCCACGAACAGTCCGGTACAGCCGTTGAGGACTTCGGGGTGCTGGCCGAATTCGGGCGTGGCGTTCACCATGCCAAGCACTTTCAGCACCGTCTCCACCCGGTCGAGCGAGCCGAGCGCGGCGCGCGTATTGGCAAGCAGGTTGAGGCCGCACAGGCGCGCGGCCTCGATGGCGCTCTCCAGCGTCACCTCGGCACCTACCTTGCCAGTGATCATCGTCTCATCGCCGCGCCGCGGGCCGACGCCGGAGAGGAACAGCAGATTTCCCGCCAGCCGGTACGGCACGTAGGTACCGAGTGGCTGCGGCGGCGGCGGGAGTGTGACGCCGAGCTCCCGTAGGCGCTGTTCCGCTCTCAAGGGCGGCTCGCCGCGCCCGGCACCGTGACGCCGATCATGTCGCTGTCGCGCACGATCGCGGCAAGCTCGGCGGCGGACCACCCGTCGGTGCCGACGGGGCGCATGGGCAGCACCATCCAGCGATAGTCGGCAGTGGAATCGACCACGCGAATACGCACCTGCGCGGGGATTTCGGTACCCCATTCCGCGAGCAGCCCGCGCGGATCGCGCACCGCGCGGGCGCGGTAAGCTGCCGATTTGTACCAGAACGGCGGATAGCCGAGCACGGCGCGCGGATAGCAACTGCACAGCGTGCAGACGATCAAGTTGTGAACCTCGGGCGTGTTCTCGGCTACGCCAAGCGGTGGCGCGCCGAGCATCGGAATGCCCATGATTTCGGCCGCCGCCGTGCCGTCGCGCAGCAGCAGCGCGCGATACTCCGGGTCCGTCCAGGCGCGGGCGATCATGCGGGCGCCCTGGGCCGGCGCGGCGGTGTCGGTCGCCGCGCGGCGCGCGGCGATCTCGGCTTCGCTGATCAGCCCCTTGGCGGCCAGCACGGCGCGCAGACCGGCCAGCAGACGCTCGCCGTCTTCCTCCAGCAACGCGCTCATAGCGGCTCCAGCCAATGTTCGTAGAGCTCGACCAGCACCTCGTCGCCGCCCCGTCCCTCGGGCCAAAGCGCCGGTTCGTCGAAGGCGACGTGATACAGCGCGCGCTGCGGCGCGGGACGGGCGAAGGCGAGATCCTCAGGGTTGGGAAAGGAACCGAGGTAGCGCACGATCCGGCCCTGCCGCCCGCGCACATAGTGTGGCGTGCGGATATGCGCCGGGCCGCGCAGCTCCGGCCAGTCGTCGCGCACCCTCACTCGCTGCCCGGGGCAGAGGCCGCTCATCGCCGCATGGCGGCGCGCAGCTCCGCCTCGGTGACGATGCCCTTGCGCAGCAGGTTGTCAGCGATGGAGCGGACCCAGCGCCGATAGTAGCTCAGCGCGTGGTATTGCGCCTCCGGGATCGCCTCGATGCCGCGGCGCAGCTCGTCCACGGTCATGATGCCTTTTCGCCCCAGTAGCTGGCGCAACGCATCGACGTCGCGATCGAAGCCGGTCAGCGCGTGCGGCGCCTTGTCCACCGGCTCGCACATGAAGCGCGGCGCACCGCCCAGATCATGGTGCGCGCGCTTGCGTTCCGTCTCCATGGGCCGACGTTAGGACAGCGCGGCGCCGCGGGCCAGAGGCTTCAGGCGGCGACGCGGGACGGCTCCGCCCCGAGCCGCAGGGAGGCGTGGTCCGCCGGCAGCGGCATTTCGCCGTGGGAATGCTGCTCGGGCGGGCGGATGACATAGCCGCGTCCCCAGACGGTGAGGATCAGGTTGCCCGCGCCCGCCTGCGCCAGCTTCTTGCGGAGCTTGCAGACAAACACGTCGATGATCTTCATCTCCGGCTCGTCCATGCCGCCGTAGAGGTGATTGAGGAAGGCTTCCTTGGTCAGCACCATCCCCTTGCGGAGCACGAGCAGCTCGAGAATCGCGTATTCCTTGCCCGTAAGGCGCACCGGGCGGCCGCCTACCGCGACCTCCCTGGTGTCGAGATTGAGCTCGAGCGGTCCGACCCGCAGCACCGACTGCGCGAAGCCCTTGCTCCGCCGCACCACCGCCTGCATCCGCGCGACCAGTTCGGCGCGGTCGAACGGCTTGGTGATGACGTCGTCCGCGCCCGCCGCGAGCGCCTTCACCCGCGCCGCGGGGCGCGCGAGCGCCGTCAGAGCCAGGACCGGCGTTTGGTTGCGCGCGCTCCGCATCCGCCGCACCACGTCGTAACCTTCCATGTCGGGGAGCATGAGATCGAGGATCACGAGATCGTAGTCGTAATGGCGGGTTAGCGCCAGCGCCTCCTCGCCCGTATCGGCGTGGTCCGTGACGATGCCGGCCGCGCCCAGTACGAGGGAAAGATTGCGGCTGGCCGAAAGGTCATCCTCTACGAGCAAAACGCGCATGGCTCCCTGCCCTCACATCCGTAGGTAGTATGAATACCACCATGGCGTGTGTTGCGCCACTCTTTTTTCACCAGCCGAGGGCAGTATCAAAACCGATCCGTACTCACAGGATCAAACAACGAACAAAACATACATTCGCATCAAAATGGCAGTTTGAGCGCCTCAATGAGACGCATCGATCTCAAAAACAAAGCCGCCCTGGCCGTTGCCGGCCTGCGCCGGCTCAGTCCGGCCACCATCTCGGGCCAGGTCAGCGCGCTTTCCGGCCTGTCGGTCGAGATCGAGGGCCTGTCGGGTCAGGTCGCGGCCGGCGAGCGGCTGCTATTGCATCCGAGGTTCGGCGCGCCGGTTCCGGCCGAGATCGTCGGATTCCGCGCTGGCGCCGCGCGCGCGATGTCTTTCGGGGTGCTCGACGGGCTGGGGCCGGGATGCCGCGCCACCGGCACCATCGGGCCAGCCTCCGGGCGTGCCGGGCGAACGCAGTGGGTCGCGCCATGCGAGGGCTGGCTCGGGCGCGTGCTCGATCCGCTCGGGAACGCGCTCGACGGGCGGGGCGCGGTGCCCGCGGGACCGGCGCCCCGCCCGGTGCGCGCCGCCCCGCCGCCGGCGCCGGTGCGGGCGCGCCTCGGCCCGCGGATCGGGCTCGGCGTGCGCGCGATCGACGCCTTCGTCCCTTGCCGCGAAGGTCAGCGTCTCGGCCTGTTTGCCGGCTCGGGCGTCGGCAAATCGACCTTGCTCGCCATGCTCGCGCGCGGTGCCGGCTGCGACGTCGCGGTGATCGGCCTGGTCGGTGAGCGGGGGCGCGAGGTGCGGGAATTCATCGAGGACGAGCTCGGCGCCGACGGTCTGGCCCGCTCGGTCGTCGTGGTGGCCACCTCCGACTCTCCCCCGCTAATGCGCCGCGAGGCCGCCTATGCGGCGATGACCATCGCCGAGCATTTCCGCGATCATGGCCGGTCGGTGTTGCTGCTGATGGACAGCGTGACCCGCTTCTGCCTGGCGCTGCGCGAGATCGGCCTGGCGGCGGGCGAGCCGCCTGCCACCCGCGGCTATCCGCCGAGCGTGTTCGCCGAACTGCCCCGCTTGCTGGAGCGCGCCGGCCCGGGGCTTCCGAACGCAACGGGTCATGCCGGCCAGATCACCGGGCTGTTTTCGGTGTTGGTCGAGGGCGACGACCATAACGAGCCGGTCGCCGATGCCGCGCGCGGCATCCTGGACGGCCATGTGATTCTAGAGCGGCGCATCGCCGAAGCCGGACGCTATCCCGCGATCGACGTGTTGCGCTCGCTCTCCCGCACGGCGCCCTCGGCGCTCGGCGCGGACGAGGCGGCGCTGGTTTCCCGCGCCCGCACGATCCTCGCGCTGCACGCCGACATGGCCGATCTCGTTCGCCTCGGCGCCTATAAGCCAGGGGCCGATCCGGCCGTGGACGAGGCGATCGCCCTCGCGCCGCGGATCGAGGCGGTGCTGCGCCAGGGATCGCGGGAAGTGACGAGCCCGCAGGAGGCGTTTGCGCGTCTCGCGGCGGCAATGACTGCCCATGCGCCGTGATCCTCTGCGCGCTTTGATCCGCGTGCGGCGCGTTGCCCGCGACGAGGCGCAGCGCGAGCTGGCCCGCGCGCTGGACGCGCTCGGGCGCACCGAATCCCGCGTCGCCGAGCTGCGGCAGGCTATGGCGCGCGAGCAGGCCGCCGCGGAGGAAGCGGCTGACGATGTGGCGGTTGAGGCGTTCGGTCGCTGGTACCGTCGCGCCAGAGTGGAGCTGAGAGAGACCGAGTGGCTGCGCGACCGTGCCGAGGCGGAGGCGGGGCGGCTGCGCGCCCAGCTCGCGGCGGCGCGCGCCGCGCTGGAAGCGGCCGAGCGTGAGCAAGCGCGCCGCGCCGAGGCCCTGCGGTACAGGGCTGAGCGCCGCGATCAGGGATTGATCGACGAGGCGGCGCGGCGGCGGCCGATGCGCGATTGAAGCGAACCGCCGCAGCGTGCAGAAAGCGCGGCTCGGGACCCGAACGGAGTGCAGAGTTGCGGATTGCCATGATCGGCGGCGGCTATGTCGGGCTCGTCTCCGGCGCGTGTTTCGCCGAGTTCGGCTCCGAGGTGACGATCGTCGAAACGGATGCGGCTCGCTTGCAGGCCCTGCAAGCGGGCACGATCCCAATCTACGAACCGGGGCTCGACCGGCTGGTGGCGGAAAACGCACGCGCTGGGCGCCTGACCTTTACCGCCGATCTGCCGCGGGCCTTGCGGGGAGCCGAGGCGGTGTTCATCGCCGTTGGCACGCCGGCGCGGCGCGGCGACGGCCATGCCGACCTCAGCTATGTCTATGCCGCCGCCGAACAGGTGGGACGCGCGCTCGAGGGCTATACGGTGGTGGTGACTAAATCAACCGTCCCTGTCGGCACCGGCCGCAAGATCGCCGAGGTGATCCGCAATGTCCGGCCCGACCTCGAATTCGATGTCGCTTCCAACCCCGAGTTTCTGCGTGAAGGCTCGGCGATCGCCGACTTCATGCGTCCCGACCGGGTGATCATCGGCACCGAGAGCGAGCGGGCGCGCGAGGTGATGCGCCGACTTTACCGGCCGCTCTATCTAATCGAGGCGCCGATCGTCTTTACGAGCACCGAAACGGCCGAGCTCACGAAATACGCGGCCAACGCCTTCCTCGCGATGAAGGTGACGTTCATCAACGAGATGGCCGATCTCTGTGAACGGGTCGGCGCGGATGTACATGACGTGGCGCGCGGCATCGGCCTCGACGGGCGGATCGGCCGCAAGTTCCTTCATCCCGGCCCCGGTTTCGGCGGGTCGTGCTTCCCCAAGGACACGCTGGCGCTGATGCGGATCGCGCAGGAGTGCGGTGCGCCCTCGCGGCTGGTGGAGGCAACCGTCGCGGTCAATGATGCCCGCAAGTCGGCGATGGCGATGCGGGTGATCGCCGCCTGCGGGGGCGCGGTGCGTGGCAAGACCGTCGCGGTGCTCGGGCTGACGTTCAAGCCCGAGACCGACGACATGCGCGAGGCGCCGTCGATTCCGATCCTCTGGCGGCTGGCCGAGGATGGCGCCGCGCTGCGGGTGTACGATCCGGAAGGGATGGATCAGGCACGGAGCGTGCTGCCGGCCGGCCTCGCCTATTGCACCGACGCGCTGGACGCGGCGCATGGCGCCGATGCGCTGGTGGTGCTGACCGAGTGGAACGAGTTCCGGGCCCTTGCGCCCGACCGGCTGGCGGCCGCCATGTCCGGGCGGGTGATCGTCGATCTGCGGAACATTTACGACCCGCAGGCGATGCGCGCCGCCGGGTTCGCGTATCACTGCATCGGCCGCCCGGCCCGGGCGTGAAGGTGCTCAGGCCGCCTGCAACGCGGGCGCTTTGGCGGGCGGCGGCGCGGGTTCCGCCTTGCGCAGCGGATCGGGGATCGGCTCGGGAAGGGGCTTGCCCGTGAGCCGCGCGTAGAGCCGCAGATAGGCCCCCGCCGCCTGGCCCCAATCGAAGCGTTGCGCCATCGCCGCCGTCCGCATCTGGCGCAGCGCCTCCGAGTCGCGGAACACCGCGAAGGCGCGGCGGCAGGCGGCGAGCAGGTTCTCCGGCGAGAGCGGGTCAAACAGGAACCCGGTCTCGCCGTCGCGCACCGTGTCGGCGAGGCCGCCGGTTGCGTGGGCAACGGGAAGGGTGCCCATGCGCTGGGCCTGCATCTGCGTCAGCCCGCAGGGCTCGAAGCGCGAGGGCATGAGCAGGAAGTCGCTGCCGCCGACCAGCCGGTGCGCCATCGGCTCGCTGAACCCCACGAGCACGCCGATATGGTCGCGATGGCGCCGCGCGAGCCGGTTCAGCAGGAGCTCGGTTTCCGGCTCGCCGAGGCCGAGCATGGCGATCTGACCGCCCTCCCGCACGATCGCGCCCGCCACTTCGGCCACCAGGTCGAGACCCTTCTGACGCACGAGCCGCGACACGACGCCAAATAGCGGGCCGTCCGACGGCGGAAGACAGAAATTGGTGCGGACCAGGTCCCGGTTCAGCCGCTTGCCGCGGAAATCTGATGCCACGAACTTGTACGGCAGATAAGGGTCGGTCGCGGGATTCCAGACGTCATCGATCCCGTTGACGATGCCGCTGAGCTGCCCGCGCTCGGCCAGCCCCTGCGTCAGCCCATGCAGCCCGCCGCCGAACGCCTCTGTAGTGATCTCGCGCGCGTAGGTCGGACTGACCGCGCAGACATGGTCCGCGTAGAAGAGCCCGGCCTTCAGGAACGAGACCTGGCAATGGAATTCAACGCCGTTGATGGAAAAGGCGTGTTCCGGGATTGCGAGCCCATAACGGTGTTCGGCGCCGAACAGGCCCTGGTGCGCGAGGTTGTGCACCGACATCAGCACCGGCACGCGCGCGCCTTCCCACCGCAGATAGGCTGGCGCGAGGCCGCCCGGCCAGTCATTGACGTGCAGGAGGTCGGGCGTCCAGCCGAGCTCGCCCTTGCCCTGAGAGAGCTCGGCGGCGGCTAGCGAAAGCCGCCCCATCCGCAGGTCGTTGTCGGGCCAATCGGTGCCGTTCGGGCGCGCATAAGCGCTGCCCGCCCGATGATAGAGCGACGGCGCGAGGAGGACGTAGACGACAAGCCCGTCCGCCGTCGCGGTTGCCGCCACGCGGCACTCCGGCATCCCGCCCCGGCCTGGCAGCCGGGCCAGGATGCGAAGCGAGGGCGACTTCGCGAGCACTGCCGGATAGCCGGGCAGCAGCACCGGGACATCGGCGCCGAGGCGACGCAGCGCGCGCGGTAGGCCGGCGGCGACCTCGCCCAATCCGCCGGCCTTGGCGTAGTCGGCAAACTCACTCGTTGCAAATAGAACCTTCATTCCGAAATGAAAGCCCCTGATCTTGCCGGCGAAAGATGTAGATTGGGCACGCATAGGAACATCAATGAAGATGGGCCCGCAGTCCACGAAAGTGCGAGCTATCTCAAAAATGAACGAGGCAGGCAGCTCTCGTTACGCGCCGGTGGCGTCGGCTGCGGTTTCGGTGGGAATGTCGGGGGTCGCACGGACGCGCGCGACGCGGCGCCCGTCCATCTCCGTCACCTCGAACTGCCACCCCCCGAACACGACTCGGTCGCCCTGGCGCGGCACCCGCCGAAGCAGCGCGAGCAAGAGACCAGCCAGCGTGTGATAGCTGCCCTCGGCGGGCAGATCCGGAAGCGAGAGCTGGACCTTCAGCTCATCCACGGGCATGAGGCCGTCGAGTTCGATCGGTGCTGGCGCGGCACTGGCGGCTTGGCCGTTCGCGGGCACCGGGGCGCGTGGATCGCCGACGATCGCCTGCAATAGGTCGCCGGCCGTGACTACGCCCTCGAAGCTGCCGTACTCGTCCATCACCAGCGCCATGCCGATCGGGTCGGCGCGCAGCCGGTCGAGCGCATCAAGCGCGGTGACGGTATCGGGCAGGATGATCGGCTGGCGCAGCGCCGCCGAGATCGAAACCTCTCCGCCGCCCAGGAGCCGATCCAGAACGTCCTTGGTCTGCACTACGCCCACTACGTTGTCCACCGATCCGTCGCAAACGACGAATCGCGAGTGCGGCGAGCCGCGCAGGGTGGCGGCGATTTCCAGCGGCGGATCGGTGCGGTCGATCCAGACGAGCTCGGTGCGCGGCGTCATGATCGCGCGCACCGGCTTGTCAGCCAGCCGCAGCACGCGCTCGATCATGTCGCGCTCGCCGCTTTCCAGCACGCCCGCCTGCGTGCCCTCGGCGAGCAGGGCGCGTAGCTCCTCTTCCGTCACCGTCTCGCGCAGAGTGCGCGACAGGCCGAACAGCCAGAGCACCGCCGCGCTCGACTGCCCGAGCAGCCACACGACGGGCGCGTTAATCCGCGCCATCAGCGCGATCGGGCGGGCGACGCGGGCCGCCACCTGCTCGGGGCGGCGAAGCGCGAGCTGCTTCGGCACCAGCTCGCCGAGGACGAGCGTCAGGTAGGTGGTAACCACAACGACGATCACGACCGAGAGCGTGCCGGCGGCCGGCGCGAGCGCGGGAAGGCGAGCGAGCCCGGCGGCGAGGTGCTCGGCGATGCTGGCGCCGCCGAACACGCCGGTCAGCACGCTCACGAGCGTCACGCCTATCTGGACGGTCGGCAGGAACCGCTGTGGATCGTCGATCAGCCGCCGCGCCGCCGCGGCACCGGCGACGCCGCGGCGTTCGATGACCGCGAGCCGCGCCGGCCGGGCCGAGACCAGCGCCAGCTCGCTCAGCGCGAACAAGCCGTTGATGCCGATCAGGATAAGCAGGACAATGATTTCAAGCGCGAGAAACATCGTTGCGGACCCTTAGCACAGCCGGGTCGCAGGTGCGCTGGCGCGGCGGAATGCGACTGTATTCTTGATTTGTTCTTGATTTCGGGTCATCTTCATGCTTCGTTAACTTATGTCGCCTTTTCGGCCTGCGCCCTCCGTGGAGTCCTGCCCCGACGACCGCGTCGTTCCGTTCCCGCTGCCGGCCGCACGGCGCCGGGAGGAGCCGGATCGTCTCGCGCGCGCCCTGGAACGGATGGATGCGGCGGTTGCGGCCGAGCGCGCGGCAGTGGCCGAGTGGCGCGGTGCGCTCGGGCGGCTGCAGGCGAGCACGGGGAGGCTCAGTCGCTCATTCACCGACTACAGTTCCGCGCTGACCGGCTTGGCCGGGCACGTCGAGCGGCTGAACCGGCAGTCGCGCGCGCTGGCTGTGACCGCGGCGCGCCTCGAGGCGGCTAGCGGGACGGCGCCTCGGTAAAGAACTTCTGCCCCTCGGCGAAATGGTTGGGGCGCATGAACACGCCGAGCAGCAGCGCACCGTTCGGCGCGTGCGCGACGTGCGTGTTGCCGGACGGGCGCCAGACGAAATTGCCGGCCGTGCAGGCGCCTTCGTCGTCCACGAGGCTGCCCTCGAGCACGTAGGTCAGCTCCACCCCAGTATGCTCGTGCAGCGGCACGACTGCGCCGGGCGCCAGCCGGAACAGCAAGGTGGACATGCCGCTCGCCGGGTCGGTGAACAGCACCTTGTGCTCGATCCCCGGGAACTGCGAGGTCTGCCAGGGCATGTTGACCACGTCGACATAGTGCGACGGCGGCGAGGGCGCATCGGCGAGCAGCCGCCGGCGCGGCCGCACATTGGTGTCGGGCATGATGGTTCCTCCGTATGTTGCAGCGGAGATCGGATCGCGCGCCCGCTTGCGGGCCCTGTCAAGCCTATCCACGATCTCGATTGACGCAAGGCAATGGGTTCCGCAATCCTCTTGGCGGGCAGAGGAGGTTCCACGATGCGAGCGATCTCCCTCTATGCCGCCTGCGCCGCGGCGGCCTTCATCCTGGTTCGCGCCCACGAAGCCGCCGCCGCCACGCCGGTCGACATCGCGCTGGTGCTGCTCGACGACGTTTCGGGCAGCATCAATGCCGACGAATACAAGTTGCAGAAGGAAGGATATCTTGCTGCCTTCAACGATCCGCGAGTGATCGAGGCGATCGGCTCGGGGCCGGTGGGCGCGATCGCCGTCACGTTCGAGGAATTCGCCGGCGCCGGGCAGGTGGCGAGTGTGGTGGACTGGACCGTCATTCGCGATGCCGCTGGCGCCAAGGCGTTCGGAGAGCGCGTGCACGACGCGCCGCGCAGCGCCTGGGGCCATACCGCGATCGGTGACGGCATTACGCTGGCATTGCAAAGCCTTGCCAGCAGCGGCGTGGAGCCGACCCGGCGCGTGATCGACATCGCGGGCGACGGCACCAACAACGCCGGCCGGCCGGTTGAAGAGGCGCGCGACGAGGCCGCGCGCGACGGCGTGACGATCAACGGGCTCGCCATCGCCAACGAAAGCAACGTGCCGTGGCTGCAGGCGCACACGCATCCGCCCGGCGGGCTCGACAACTACTACCGCGAGCACGTCACGGCGGGCGAAACCAGCTTTGTGCTGATCGTGCACGATTACAACAGCTTCGGCGAGGCGATCGTCCGCAAGCTGGTGAGCGAAATTGCCGCCACGCGACCGAGACAGGGCGGGGGCGTCGGCTTAGGTTAGAGCAAAGGAGACGCCGGTTAGGATTCCAGCATCCGGCGCAACAGCTCCACGTCCTCGGCGAAGGCGGCGTCCCGCTCCATCAACAATCCGACCTGCTTGATCGCGTGGATGACCGTGGTGTGATCGCGGTCGCCGAAGCGGCGGCCGATCTCGGGCAGGCTGCGGCTGGTCAACTGCTTCGCCAGATACATGGCCACCTGGCGCGGGCGCGCGATCTGTCGGGCCCGTCGCGCCGAGGTCATGTCGTTGAGGCGGATCATGTAGTGCTCCGCGACTTTCCGCTGGATCTCCTCGATCGTCACGCGGCGATCGTGCGCCTTCAGTATGTCGTGCAGAACCTCCGGCGCGCCCTCAAGCGTGATGGCGCGATTGAACAGGTTGGCGTGCGCGATCAGCCGCGTCAGCGCCCCCTCGAGTTCCCGGACATTGCTGGTGATCTTGTGGGCCAGGAATTCCAGCACCTTCGGCGGCACCGCCACGCCGGCCCGCGCCGCCTTCGATTCCAGGATCGAGATGCGAAGCTCGAAGGTCGTGGCATGGAGGTCGGCTACCATGCCGCAATTCAGCCGGGTCCGCAGCCGGTCCTCGAGCCCGGAAAGATCGGACGGCGATTTGTCCGCCGAGACGACGATCTGCTTGCCGGCGTCCACCAGCGCGTTGAAGGTGTGGAAGAACTCTTCTTGGGTGTTCTCCTTGCCGATCAGGAATTGCAGGTCGTCGACCATCAGCACGTCGACGCTCCGCAGCGTCTCCTTGAACTCCATCGTGGACTGGCTGCGGATCGCGGCGATGAAGCGGTACATGAACTTCTCGGCCGACATATAGGCCACGCTCGCACGCCGGCCGTTGTTCACGAGGTCCCAGGCGATGGCGTGCATGAGGTGCGTCTTGCCGAGGCCGACGCCACCATAGAGGAACAGCGGGTTGAAGCCGGGGCTGGACGGCCTTTCCGCCACGCGGCGCGCGCAGGCATGGGCGAACTCGTTCGGCTTGCCCACGACGAAACTGTCGAAGGTGAAGCGCGGATCGAGCGCGGCGACTAGATCGGTGCGCGGCTCCGCCGCGCGGTCCTCGGTGCGTGGCGGAGCGGGGCGGGCGCGCAACAACGAGGGGGAGACGATCGGCACCTCATCGGCGGCTTCCTCGAGCACGGCGCATGGTGTTTCCGTGGGCAGGGCGGAGCCGAGGCGGATATCGACGCGGCGAACGGCGCTGTTTTCCGACTGCCAGAGCGCCCGCAGCCTCGCGCCGTAATGCTCGCGCACCCAGTCGCAGTGAAAGCGGCTCGGTAGATGCAGCGTCAGCTCGTCGCCGTCCAGCGCCACCAGCCTGAGCGGCCGCAGCCAAGAACGGAATTCCACCTCGCCGACTTCGGCCAGAAGTCGCGCCCTCACCCGGTCCCATTGCAGTGCAAGGTCGTCGTCCGCTGCCGAATTCGTGGCAGTCGCGCTCGTTACAGAGTCAATGATATCGCTGTGTGACGTCACCGAAGATCGCCCCGAATGCATCGGCTCTTAGCGGCCGCTCTCAACTTCCGGAATCTGCGGGATCCAGGCGACCCCGCAGCAATTCTAAAGTAGAATCAGGTGCTGGCCTCCGTTCGGACCAATAAACGGTAAGCCGAAACCTCTGTCGCGGCAATCACTATTCAGGTTCGCCGCTTTGTCCGAGGGCCCGACAGTTGTGATGGGACCACGTTTACAGCGTGAGGTTGTATCCAGGGGCATGCCAATACTCCCTGTCGACTTGTCAGGCCGATCGGCTCACGAAACCGTGACACTATTCACACCGGCGGTGGCGAGGTCAACACCGCCGCTACAAGGCAGTTACGCGGGTGCCAGCTTCTTGATGCGGGCCGACAGGCGGGAGAGCTTGCGGGCCACCGTGTTGGCGTGGATCACCCCTTTGCCCGCGGCGCGCTGCATTTCCGGCTGCGCCGCCCGCAGCGCCGCACCCGCCGCCTCCTTGTCGCCGCCCGCGATCGCCGCCTCGACCTTCTTGACGAAGGTCCGCATGCGCGATTTGCGCGCCTGGTTGCGGAGCGTGCGGCGGCGGGTCTGGCGAATGCGCTTGCGCGCGGAGGCGGTGTTGGCCATGCGTCCTGTTCGTCTGCGGGGTGACAGCCGGCTTGCGCCGGCGGCAAGGGGGCGGTGTTTAGGCACCCCCCGCCGGGCGGTCAAGCGGCCGGCTATCAGCCGCGCTGGAAGCTCGGTTTCCGCTTCTCGACGAAGGCCGCCATGCCCTCTTTCTGGTCCGGCGTGCCGAACAGGGTCAGGAACACCGCGCGTTCGAAGCGCACGCCCTCGGCGAGCGTCGTCTCAAAGGCGCGGTTGACCGCCTGCTTGGCGACCGCCACCGCGACGGGCGAGAGGGACGCGAGCTTCTCGCCGAGCTTCAGCGCCTCGGCGAGAAGCTGATCCGCCGGGACGACCCGTGAGACGAGGTTGGCGCGCTCGGCCTCGGCGGCGTCCATGAAGCGTGCCGTCAGCACCATCTCCATCGCCTTCGACTTGCCGACCGCGCGGGTCAGCCGCTGCGTGCCGCCCGCTCCCGGAATAACGCCGAGATTGATCTCGGGCTGGCCGAACTTCGCGGTGTCGGCCGCGAGGATGATGTCGCACATCATCGCCAGCTCGCAGCCGCCGCCGAGCGCGAACCCGGCAACCGCCGCCACGACCGGCTTTTTCACTTGCGTGACGGTCTCCCAGCGGCGGCCGATAAAGTCCTCCATCAGCGCCGAAGGGTGCGTGAGGTCGCGCATCTCCTTGATGTCGGCGCCCGCGGCGAACGCCTTGTCGCTGCCGGTCAGCACGATCGCGCCGATCGCCGGATCGGCGTCGAAGGCAAGAAGCTGCTCGCCGAGCTCGGTCATGAGCTGATCGCAGAGCGCGTTCAACGCCTGCGGGCGATTGAGCCGGATCAGGCCGACCGGGCCATGCGTTTCGACCAGGATCATCTCGTAGGACCGCGCCATGACGATCTCCGTGCTACGTCGCCGGGCGGTCTAGCTAGCGCTGGATACGCGGGCAATAGAACGTGCTGCGCCCGCCCTGCACGATGCGCCGGATGAAGCGGCATCCGGGCGATCCCGGGCATCGCGGGCAGGGCTCGCCCTCGCGGCCATAGACGTTCCAGGCGTGCTGGAAATAGCCGAGTGCGCCGTCCGGCTGCACATAGTCGCGCAGGCTCGACCCGCCAGCTTCGATTGCTTCGTTCAGCGTCGCCTTGATCGCCGGCACGAGCCGCGCGGCACGCTCGCCCGGGACGGTCGATGCCAGCCGCCGCGGGTTGATCCCGGCACGGAACAGCGCCTCGCTGACGTAGATATTGCCGAGCCCGGCAACCACGCCCTGGTCCATCAGCGCGGCTTTCACCGAGGTGCGCTTGCCCTTCAGCGCCGCGCTCAGCCGCTCCGGCGTGAAGTCGGGACCGAGCGGCTCCGGGCCGAGTTCGGCAAGCAGGCGGTGGCGGTCCTCCTCGGCGGTCGGCACCAAATCCACCATCCCGAACCGGCGCGGGTCGATCAGCCCGAGCCGCCAGCCGTCATCGGTCTCCATCACCAGATGCTCGTGCCCCGCTTCGGGGTCGTTACGGCCGGGCGGCGCCAGCACCACGCGGCCCGACATGCCGAGATGCACGAGCACGCTGTCGCCGCCCTCGAGCCGCATCAGGATGTACTTGCCCCGGCGGCGGAAGCCCGTCACCCGCGCTCCGGTGAGCCGCGCCGCGAGCCCCGTGGGCAGCTTCCAGCGCAGATCGGCCCGCCGCACCTCGGCGCGGCGGATTGCGTGCTCGAGCAACCGCGCGCGCATGGCCCGCATCACAGTCTCGACTTCGGGGAGTTCCGGCATGGATACGCCGTGGGCTATACGATCAGGCAGAATGAGCCACAACCGGACCGGAAACGAGACGGCCGATTTCGGTTTCCGCACGGTGCCGGCGGCGGCCAAGCCGCGCCTCGTGCGCCAGGTGTTCGACAGCGTCGCTCCGCGCTACGACCTGATGAACGACCTGATGTCGCTCGGGATTCACCGCGCCTGGAAGCGGCGGCTGGTAGCGCTGCTCGACCCACGTCCGGGCCGCATCTTGCTCGATCTCGCCGGCGGCACGGGCGACGTCAGCCTCGCCTGGGTGCGTGAGGGCGGCGGGCGGGCGTTGCTGACGGACATCAACGCGCGGATGCTCGCCATCGGGCGCGACCGCGCCTTCGATGCCGGGCTCGCGTCCGGCATTGAGTTCGTCGTCGCCGATGCCGAGCGCCTGCCCTTCCGAAGCGGCATCGCCGACCGCATCGCCATCGCCTTCGGCCTCCGCAACTGCACCCGCAAGGACGCCGTGCTTGCCGAGGCGCGGCGCGTGCTGAAGCCCGGCGGGCGGTTCTTCTGTCTGGAATTCAGCCGCCTGAAGGTCGCCGTGCTGGAGCCGCTCTACGAGGCGTGGTCCTTCCAGGTGCTGCCCCGCCTCGGCCGCCTCGTGGCGCGCGACGAGGCGAGCTACCGCTATCTCGCCGAGAGCATCCGCACCTTCCCCGATCAGGAGCGGCTGGCCGGGATGATGCGCGAAGCGGGCTTCGCGCGCGTTGCCTGGGAGGATCTCTCGGGTGGCATCGCCGCCATCCATTCGGGCTGGCGGCTGTGAGCGGCAGGCGCGTCCTGCTGATCGTCTCGGGCGGCATCGCCGCCTACAAGGCGCTTGAACTGATCCGCCTGCTGCGCCGCGCCGAATACGGCGTGACCTGCGTGCTGACCGCGGGCGGCGCGCAGTTCGTCACACCGCTGTCTCTCCAGGCCCTGAGCGAGTCCAAGGTCTATTCCGACCTTTTCTCGCTGACCAGCGAGAGCGAGATGGGCCATATCCAGCTCTCCCGCGCCGCCGACCTGCTGGTGGTCGCGCCCGCCTCGGCCGACATCCTGGCGAAGATGGCGGCGGGGCTCGCTGATGATCTCGCCAGCACGCTCCTGCTTGCGACCGACAAGCCGGTGCTCGTCGCCCCGGCCATGAACGTCAGGATGTGGGAGCACCAAGCCACGCAGGCGAACATGGCGACGCTGCGTGGGCGCGGCATCCATGTGGTCGGGCCGGAGGAAGGCGCGATGGCCTGCAACGAATGGGGTTTCGGCCGCCTCGCCGAGCCGCCGGAAATCCTGGCCGCCATCGAGCGCCTGCTCGGCGCCGACGCGCCGCTGCGGGGACGCCACGCCCTGGTCACCAGCGGCCCGACGCAGGAGCCGATCGACCCGGTGCGTTTCATCGCCAATCGCTCCAGCGGCCGCCAGGGCCACGCCATCGCTGCCGCCCTCGCCGCCCTGGGCGCGCGGGTGACGCTGGTGAGCGGCCCCGTCTCGGTTCCCGATCCGCCGGGCGTCGCCGTGCTCCGGGTGGAGTCCGCCGCCGAGATGCTCGCCGCCTGCCGCGCGGCGCTCCCGGCCGACGTCGCGGTGTGCGCCGCGGCGGTCGCCGACTGGCGGGTCGCGCGGCAATCGGCGCACAAGATGAAGAAGGTGCCGGGCGCCGCCCCGCCGGTGCTCGAACTCGCCCCGAACCCCGACATTCTCGCCACCCTGTCCGCGCCCGGTCCCGACCGCCCGCGCCTCGTCGTCGGCTTCGCCGCCGAAACCGACGATCTGATGGCGAACGCCGCCGCCAAGCGCGCCCGCAAGGGCTGCGACTGGATCGTCGCCAACGACGTCTCGCCCGAGAGCGGGATCATGGGTGGGGCGGAGAACGCCGTGCACCTGATCACCGAAGCGGGGGTGGAGGACTGGCCGCGCCTTTCCAAGGAGGAGGTCGCCCGGCGCCTCGCCCGCCGGATCGCCGAGGCGCTGGAATGACCGTCCCCGTCCAGGTCCACCGGCTGCCGCACGGCGAGGGGCTGCCTTTGCCGGCCTATGCCAGCGCCGGCGCCGCTGGGGTCGATCTGCTCGCCGCCGTCGCCGCGCCGGTCCTCATCCCTGCAGGCGGGCGGGCGCTGATCCCGACCGGGCTCGCGATCGCCATCCCGCCGGGCTACGAGTTGCAGATTCGCCCCCGCTCGGGGCTCGCGCTCCGTCACGGCATCGCGCTGCCGAACAGCCCGGGCACGATCGACGAGGACTACCGGGGCGAGGTCCAGGTGATCCTGCTGAATGCCGGGGCCGAGCCGTTCACCGTCGAGCGCGGGATGCGGATCGCCCAGGCGGTGCTCGCCCCCGTCGTGCGCCTGCGCTGGGAGGAGGTGGCCGAGCTTCCCGCCACCCTCCGCAGCGGCGGCGGGTTCGGCAGCACCGGGATCTGAGGCGGTACAAAAGCGCGCAACGCGCCGCGAAAGCCGGTACGTTTTGCCGCCCGCCGCGCATGGACTCGGTACAGAACTCCCGCCCCGCGCCGCGAAGCCGGTACAATTTCCCCGCGAATCCGGCGCATGGCGGTACAGACTTCAGCGAAAGTCCCGCGTCGGCACCTTGATCCCCGAACCGAGCCGCAGATCCGGGATGTAGATGTCGCGCGGCCTCGGCCCGTCGCGCGGATCGGGGCCGGCGCCATGCGTCGCCTGATCGCCCCTCCCATGCGGGACGGGCAGCGGGGACTGCCCGAGGCTTCGCAGCAGCGGCGACAAATCCTGAAGGCGCTCGGCGAGCACATGGATCACCAGCCCCTCCTTTTGCACCCGCCCCCGGCAGGCGAGCATCCCGGCGGAGAGCACGATGCGGCGCTGGCGCTCGAACAGGCTCGGCCAGACGATCAAATTGGCGATGCCGGTCTCGTCCTCGAGCGTGACGAACAGCACCCCGCGCGCCGAGCCCGGCCGCTGACGCACCAGCACGAGCCCGGCAACCGTCACCCAGGCCCCGTCGCGCGCCTGATCGAGCGCGGCGCAGGGCAGGATGCGCCGCGTGGCCAGTTGTTCGCGCAGGAACGAAACCGGATGGCGCCGCAAGGTCACGCCGGTCGAGCGGTAATCCTCCACCACCGCGCGCGCCTCGCCCATCGGCGGCAGCGCGACCGCCGCCTCATTGGTTTCAGCCGCAGCGAACAGCGGCAGCGGCGGCGCTTCCGCCAGCCCTCGCACCGCCCAAAGCGCCTGCCGCCGGTCGAGCCCCAGGGCCCGGAACGCGTCCGCCTCCGCCAGCCGCTCCAGCGCGCCGCGCGAGACACCGGCGCGGCGGAGGTGCGTCAGCACGTCCTCGCCCGCCGCGCCCTGCGGGCGGGTGAGGGCGCGCGCCTCCGCCTCCGCCAGCCCCTTCACCATCCGCATCCCGAGCCGCACCGCGAGATAGCGCCCGCCCGTTTCCTCGAGCGTGCAATCCCATTCGCTCCGCAGCACGCAGACGGGCCGCACCTCCACCCCGTGTGCGCGCGCGTCGCGCACGATCTGTGCCGGGGCATAGAAGCCCATCGGCTGCGCGTTCAAAAGCGCGCAGCAGAACACGTCCGGGTGGTGGCACTTCATCCACGACGAGGCATAGGCGATCAGCGCGAAGCTCGCCGCGTGGCTCTCGGGGAAGCCGTAGCTGCCGAAACCTTCGATCTGCGTGAAGGTGCGCTCGGCGAAGGCGCGCTCGTAGCCGCGCGCCACCATCCCCTCGATCAGCTTGTCGCGGAAGTGCGACACCCCGCCGGTGAACTTGAAGGTCGCCATCGAGCGGCGCAGCGCGTCCGCCTCGGCCGCCGTGAACCCCGCGCAGGCGATCGCCACCTGCATCGCCTGCTCCTGGAACAGCGGCACGCCGAGCGTCTTGCCGAGCACGCGCTCCAATTCGGGCGTCGGATAGCTCACCTTCTCCTTGCCCTCGCGGCGGCGCAGATAGGGATGCACCATGTCGCCCTGGATCGGCCCCGGCCGCACGATCGCCACCTCGATCACCAGATCGTAGAAGCGCGCCGGCTTCATGCGCGGCAGCATCGACATCTGCGCGCGGCTCTCGATCTGGAACACGCCGAGCGTGTCGGCCTTCTGGATCATCGCGAAGGTCGCGGGATCCTCGGGCGGGATCGTGGACAAATCATGCCGGATGCCGCGGTGCGCCTCCAACAGCGCGAAGGCGCGCTTCATGCAGCCGAGCATCCCGAGCCCCAGCACATCGACCTTCATGAAGCGCAGCGCGTCGATGTCGTCCTTGTCCCACTCGATCACCTGCCGTCCTTCCATCGCCGCCGGCTCGATCGGCACGAGGTCGTCCAGCCGCTCGCGCGTCAGCACGAACCCGCCCGGATGCTGGGAAAGATGGCGCGGAAAACCGATCAGCTGGCGCGCCAGCGACAGTGCGAGGCGCAAGCGCCGGTCCTGCAAATTGAGGTTCAGCTCCGCCGCGTGCTGCTCTGCGACACCGTCCTCGGACCAGCCCCACACCTGTCCGGCGAGTGCTGCCGTCACGTCCTCGGTCAGCCCGAGCGCCTTGCCCACGTCGCGCATCGCCCCGCGCGCGCGGTAGCGGATCACGGTCGCGCACAGCGCGGCGCGATCGCGCCCGTAGCGGTCGTAGATCCACTGGATCACCTCTTCGCGCCGCTCGTGCTCGAAATCGACGTCGATATCGGGCGGCTCGCGCCGCTCGGCGGAGACGAAGCGTTCGAACAACAGGCCCGAGCGCACCGGGTCGATGGCGGTGATGCCAAGCACGTAGCACACTGCGGAATTGGCCGCGCTGCCGCGCCCCTGGCACAGAATCCCTTGCGAGCGCGCGAAGCGGACGATGCTGTGGACGGTGAGGAAATAGGGCGCGTAGTCGAGTTCGGCGATCAGCCGCAGCTCGTGATTGAGCTGCGCCACCACATTCTCCGGCGCACCCTCGGGATAGCGGGACGGCAGGCTTCCCCAGGTCAGCCGCTCAAGCGTCTCCTGCGGCGTGAGCGCCGGATCGTCGATTTCGTCTGGATATTGATAGCGCAACTCGTCCAGCGAGAACGCGCAGCGTTCGACGATCTCGGCGGTGCGCGCCAGCGCGTCCGGATGGGCGGCAAAGCGCCGCGCCATTTCCGCGGGCGGTTGCAGATGGCGGTCGGCGAAGCGTTCGCGCCGGAACCCGAGTTCGTCGATCGTGCAGCCTTCGCGGATACACGTGAGCACGTCCTGCAAGATGCGCCGGCTTGGGTCGTGGTAGAGCACGTCCCCGGTGGCGACCGTCGCCACTCCCGCCGCCCGCGCCATCGCCGCCAATCGTTGCAACCGCACGGCATCTCCAGGACGGCGGTGCAGGGTGAGCGCGAGATAGGCGCGGTCGCCGAACACATCCCGCAGCGCCCCCACCTCACCCCAACCCTCTCCGCCCCGGTGGGGCGGAGAGGGTTGGGGTGAGGTGGGGGAAATGCCGAGCATCACCCCCACTAGCCCCTCGGCCGCTGCTGCCAGATCGGCCCACGCCAGCTCGCACTTGCCCTTGCCCGCGCGCGCCTTGCCCACCGTCAGCAGCCGGCAAAGCCGCGACCAGCCGGCGCGGCCGGTCGGATAGACCAGCACCGGCGGCGCGTCGGTGAGATCGAGCCGGCAGCCGAGCACCACCCGCAGCCCCGCCTCCGCCGCGTGCTGATGCGCGCGCACGAGCCCGCCCAGCGTGTTGCGGTCGGCGATGCCGATGGCCGCGTAGCCCAGCGTCTTCGCCTGCGCGACCAGCTCCTCCACGTGGCTCGCGCCGCGCAGGAAGGAGTGGTTGGTCGTCACCTGAAGTTCCGCGTACGGAGCGGGCGGAACATTTGTTCTCATGCGGCTCGGATAGCGCGGGAAAGGGGCGGGGGGAAGCCCGCACCCTCTGGCTCGCGCCGCGCGCCCGTTGCATTCTCCGCACGGAGCTTCACCGGGCGGAGACAGAATGAAAACCGCATCCCTTCTCGCCGCGTGCACCGCGGCCATTCTCATCGCGGGTCCGGCGCGTGCCGCCGCCCCGAGCTTCGTCCATCAGGGCCAGGTCACGCTCTGCACCGATCCCACCTATGCGCCGATGGAGTTCTACGAGCACCCCGGCGACAAGGAGCCGGTCGGCTTCGACATCGACATGGCGCGCGCGCTGGCGAAGCGCTGGAACGCCGAGCTGCGCATCATCAGCATGGAGTTCACCGGCCTCCTGCCCGGCGTGCAGGCCGGGCGCTGCGACTTCGTGATGAGCGGGACCTTCATCACGCCGGAGCGGATCAAGAATTTCAGCGGCGTGCCTTATCTTGTATCCTCGATGGTGCTGCTGGTGCGCGCCAGCACGAACGATGTCACCAAGCCCGAGGATTTGTCGGGCAAAGTGCTCGCTGTGCAGGCCGGCACGCAGTACGAAAAGCGCGCGCACGCGCTGAGCGACGATCTCGTCAAGCAGGGCAAGGCGCCGATCACCATCCAGGCCTATCCGGGCGGGTCCGACGCGATCCAGCAGCTCACCACCGGCCGCGCCGCGGCGGCGATCACCCAGGACACCGAGGCCGCATGGCGCGCGGTCGCGCAGCCGGGCGAATTCAAGATCGGCTACATGTACCCGGCGACCGACGAGTTCGGCATCTACTTCGCCAAGAACCCCGCCAACGCCGCGACCGTGAAGGACGACGTCGCCGCCCTGCGCGCCGACGGCACCGAGAAGGCGCTGGCGGCGAAATGGCACCTGCCCGCGCAAGACGCCGAGACGCCGCTCACCGAGCCGAAGGAGTGATACCGGACCCCCCCACCGTCATTCCCGCGAAAGCGGGCACCCGTGGTGCGAGAGGCGATAGCGCGCGTTCGCGGCCTACCAGCAACCTGCGGCGCAGCTTCGCCAAACGTTTCATGGGTTTCCGCTTGCACGGGACTGACGATGTTTGGCGCGGCGGATGACCTTCGATCCCGCACTCTTCTTCGACGCCCTCTTCTCCTGGCCGTTTTTCGAAGGCGCCGTCGTCACCGTCGTGCTGACGATCCTCTCGCACGCGGTCGGTATCGCGCTCGGGCTCTGCCTCGCCGTCGCCTCGGGCGCGCGGTCGCGTACACTGCGGGCTTTCGTGGTGTTCTATGTATGGCTGTTCCGCGGGGCGCCCGTTCTGCTGCTGCTGCTGTTCGTCTGGAACGCGCTGCCGCAGCTGATCCCGGCCTTCCGGCAGAACTGGTTCACGCCCTTCCTCGCCGCGCTGCTGGCGCTCGGGCTGAACGAGACCGCCTACCAGTCGGAGATCATCCGCGCGGCCTTGCTGTCGGTTCCGGCGGGGCAGCGCGACGCGGCGGCGGCGCTCGGCCTGTCGCGCTTCAAGGCGTTCTGGCTGGTGGTGGCGCCGCAGGCGCTGCGCGTCGCGCTGCCGCCCACCGTCAACGAGTTCATCACCCTGCTCAAGACCACCTCGCTTGCCTCGGTGATCTCGCTCCAGGAGCTGCTTGCCGTCACCACGCGCGCCACCAGCGTCAGCTTCCGCTACACGGAATATTATGCGGTTGCGCTCGTCTATTACCTCGCCATCGTCTCGGTGCTGATGCTGGTGCAAGCCCGCGTCGAGCGCCGCCTCGGCACCGCCGGCCCGGCACGGCTGCATCACGCGTGATCATCATGTGGATCGCCGTGACACCACGGGCGCCGGCAAGACCACCCTGGCACGCCGCATCGCTGCCGCGCTCGGTCGGTGCCACATTGAGCTCGACGCGACTAACTGTCGGCCGGGATGGCGCGATCTCGACCGCCACGATCCCGATGAGTTCGTCCGCCGCCTCGCCGCGGTGACCGCTGCCGGGCGGCGGAGGCACGGCTGCGACAGGCCGACGACGTGCGCCTCGTCGTGCCGCGCTTGCGCAAACCGGCGGAAGCGGGGAGGGTGCTGCATCTGTTGAAGCCGGATGTGGCTCGCGCACAATGAAGTTGGCAAATGCTCCACGGACTGTCATTTCGGCCGCTCTGCTTCTCGCCGCCCTTTTCGCGCACGCCTCGGCGCAGGAGGTGGAAGGACGCTGGCTCACCGAGCCGCGCAACGGCATCGTGGACATCTATCGCTGCGAAGCGGGCGCGCTGTGCGGACGGCTCGTCTGGGTGCTGATCAAACCATCCGACGAGAATCCGCAGGCGACCGACAACCACAATCCCAGCGCCGCGCTGCGCGCGCGCCCGCTCTGCGGGCTTCAGATCATGTCGGGCTTCAACCCGGACGGTCAGGCGCACTGGAGCGGCGGCTCCATTTACGATCCGCAGTCGGGGAAGACTTACAGCGCCAACATGACACTCCGGTCGGACGGCACGCTCGGCGTGCGCGGATATATCGGCACGCCGCTTCTCGGCCGCACCCAGGACTGGACGCGCTATGCGGGCAATCCGCCGCGCTGTCCGAGCTTCGCCAGCCCGTAGTTCTGCTCGATCCTGACCCACCCCGTCGTGAGCTGGATCAACATCAAGCTACCGAGGACGCCCTTCGGGGACAGGGCGTCCGGAACGCTACCAGCCGCCCTGTGAAGGGCCCGCCGCCTACGTGCACGGGCAGCTATCAGCGGGCGCGGCCTCGGCCTCAGCCCGGTAGAGCGGGGGCCAAACCGCCGCCGCAAGCGCAGGCGGCGCATTCCGGTGCGCTCATGCGCCCTACGCCGCGAGCTGGCTCCGGGCCGTGGCTGCCAGCTCGTCCGTTGTGGTCCGCCACGTCGCACCCATTCCCAATATCCGCGTCAATGCCTGGCGCAGGTAGCCGATATGGTGCGCCTGCCCGGCGACGAACGGGTGCAAGGTCAGGTTGAATGCGCCGCCGCCCTCCCGATGCAGGAAGGCGAACCCGTCTGCGATCGCGTCGGCCCAGGACTGGGGATGCACATGCCGCAGCCACAGGCATTCCAGATCGTTCCACTCCGGCTGCGGCGGCAGCGCGACGAGTGCTTTGCCGCCATCATAGGGGCCGAGCAGGAAGGGCCGGTCGTCATTCGCCCAGTCGGTCGTGTAGGTGAACCCCGCTTCGGCCAGCAGCGCCGGGGTGCGGGGTGACTCGTTGAAGTCCTGGCCGCACCAGCCGGACGGCGCGGCGCCTGTTACGCTCGTGATGGTCTCGCGCGCCTCCGCGATCAGTGCCCGCTCTTCGGCCTCGGTCATCTTCGCCGTGATCCGCCTGGTGGCGAAGGTGCCGTGCGCCATCACCGCCGCGCCGCGCATCAGCATCTCGTCCACGAGCTCCGGGTAGCGCCGTGCCGCCGCCGCCCCCAGCGCGACACTCGGTTGCAACCCGAACCTATCCAGTAGGTCGAGCGCGCGGAACGCGCCCACCCGCGCGCCGTATTCGCGCCGGCTCCAGGTCAGCCAGTCGGGGAAGAAATTGCCGAGCGGGGAGAAGATGCGCGGATCGCGGTTCGCCTCGGCGGGCGGGTTCACCTCCCAGTAGTCGAGCACGAGCGTCACTGTCAGCGCGATGCGCGCCCCGTCCGGCCAGGCGAAGCGCGGCGCGTCCGGCAGGGCGCGGAACGGGTGATGCGGATGGTCCATCCCCGGCGCGCGCGCCTCGCCCTGCGGCGGCGTTGCTTCAGCCATTGGCCGCCTCCCGCGCCGCGAGATGCGCCTCGATCGCGGGCAGGTGGTTCACCACGTACCAGTCGGCGATCTCCGAGGCGGTCGCCATCCACACGCCCGGATGCGCCAGCACGTATTCGAGCGCGCGGCGGACCGCCTCCAGCCGGTGCGGCTGGCCCACCCAGAACGGATGCAGCGCCACGCACATTACCCGGCCCTGCTCGGCGCCCTCCTCGTACCAGGTGTCGAACGCATCGCGGATCATGCGCGCGAGATCGGCCGCTTCGCCGCCGTGGCGGTTCACCATCACGTCGTTCAGGTCGACTGAGTAGGGGATCGACAAGAGCTTCCGGCCGCTGCGTGTGTTCACCGGGAAGGGCTGATCGTCGTGATAGAGGTCGGCCGTGTAGTCGAATCCACATTCGGCGGCGAGATCGAACGTGTGCAGCGTGTTGGTGATCGCCGGGCTGAACCAGCCGCGCTGCTCGCGTCCAGTCAGCCTGCGGTGAATTTCGCGGCTTTCCTGCATCGCCGCGCGCTCCTCGTCTTCGGAAACGTTCCAGTGATAGCGGGTGTTGTAGATGCCGTGCGACATGTATTCCCAGCCGCGCTTCTGCATCGCTGCGTCGATTGCCGGGAAATGCTGGAGCACCGCCATGTTGAGGCTGACGGTGCAGCGTATGCCGAGCGCGTCCGTCACCTCGAACAGCCGCCATAGCCCGACCCGGTTGCCGTAGTCCCGCGTGGCGTAGCCGAGCAGGTCGGGATGCGGCGAGCGCGGCCACGGATCGCGCACGCGCACGAACTTCGGCAGGTATTCATAGTGCTCCACGTTCGGCACCACCCAGAGCGCGACCCGCGCCCCGTTCGGCCAAGTGAGGCGCGGGCGGCGGGGGAGCGGCGAATAGGCGACGAGATCGGGCTCCATGTGTCCCCCTGGCTTTTTCCTGGCGGTTCCGGCCCGCGATCGGCACGCTCTCGTGAAGACCCAGGCGTTGAACGGGATCGTAACGCCCTCAGTTTATGCTGCCGATCGATTGATGCGGTGACAATATCTCGGAGCAGTCCATGAACACAGTGCTGAAGGCCGGGCTCGTGCTCGCCTCCTTGTCCCTGCTTGCCGCGTGCGGCCAGAACAAGGAGGAGCGCGCGACGGGCGGCGCGGCTGCCGGTGCTGGCACCGGGGCGGTGATCGGGGCGGTCGGCGGGCCGGTGGGCGTGGCGGCTGGTGCCGCCATCGGCGCCGCCACGGGCGCCGCCACGGGTGCCGCGACTTCGCCGAACCAGCTCAATCTCGGCAAGCCGCCGTGGAACAACCCGAATGCGAGCGTTGCCGGCCAGCACCCGAAGACCGACACATACTGAGCCGAGCGTGGCACCCCTCCGCCTGGCGGCGGAGGGGCCTTTATGTTGTTAGGCGGCGAGCGCACCTTCGTCGCGGGCGATGCTCGCGCGTACCGCATCCTCCAGCCCGACGATCCCGACCAGCAGCCCTTGCTCGTCGAACACCGGCAGGTTGTGCAGCCGGCCAGCCAGCATGATCCTGAGCGCATCCGCCACGGCGGTGCGCGGCGTGACGGAGCGGATCGGCCACCGCATCAACTGGCCCGCGGTCATTTCCAGCGTGCGCGCGCCATTCGCGGCGATGCCCTCGATGATGTCGCGCTCGCTGATCACGCCGAGAAGCTGCTGCGCCCGGTCGAGCACCAGCGCGGCTTCGGCGTGACGTTCGGCGAGCGCGCGTGCGACCGTTTCGATCCGGTCAGTCGGCGCGACAACTACCGCCTGGAACGCCTTCCGTTTCAGGATTGCCGCGACCGTCAGCATCCCGGCCTCCGCTTGTCGTTCTCCCCGCCGCAGACTCTGGCGGGCGGGGCGCGGAAAAGCAAAATCTAGCCGTGCGATGCAGCAATCGGTTTACGAACCCGTGTCCGCCACCGTGGCCGCGCCCGGTTCGTTCCAGCCGCCGCCGAGTGCATTGTAGAGGGCAACGAGATCTGAGGAGACCGCGGTCGTGCTCGACGCCAGCTGCTGCTGCGTGGACAGCAGGCTACGCTCCGCATCCAGCACCGAGAGGAAGTCCGCCACTCCCTGCTGATAACGCTGCTGCGCGAGCGAGAGCGCGCGCCGGTTCTCCGCCACCGCCTGCTCGAGCTCGGCACGGCGGCGCTGCTCGTCGCGGAACGCGGTCAGCGCATTGTCGACCTCGCTCCAGGCGTTCAGGACCGTCTTTTCGTAGGCGATCGCCGCCTCGCGCTGCTGCGCCTGGCGCAGCTGCAGCGTGTAGCGAAGCTGGCCGCCCTGAAAGATCGGCAGGGTGAGGCCGGGGCCGATGGCCCATTGGCGCGCGTTCCACCCGAACAGATCGTTCGCGTGTAGCGCCTGGAACCCGCCGCTGCCGCCGAGCGTGATCGTGGGATAGAAGCTCGCCTCGGCGACGCCGATATTGGCGACCGCCTCGTGCAGCGTTGCCTCGGCCGCGCGTATGTCGGGGCGGCGGCGCGCCAGCTCCGAGGGGAATCCAACCGGCACCAAGGGCGGCGGCGGGGGCACCGGGTCGGGCACCGCAAGCTCCGCCTCCAGCGTGCGCGGAGGTTCGCCGAGCAGCAGGCTGAGCGCGTTGATCAGCGACTGCTGCTGCGATTCGAGCGCCGGGATCTGCGCCTCGGTGGTCCGCACCTGCGCCGCCGCGTTGGCAACGTCGAGGTCGGTCGTCACGCCCGCCGCGGCGCGCTGGCGCGTGAGCGTCAGACCCTGCTCGGCGGTCTTCACGCTCTCGTGCGCGATGCGGAGCTGCTCCTGCGTGCCGCGCAGATTGATGTAGTCGCGCGCGACTTCGGCGAGCGCGGAGATCAGCACGCCGCGCGCCGACCAGACCGAGGCGTTGACCGCGGCGTTCGCGGCCTCCACCGACCGCTGCACGCGGCCCCAGAGGTCGAGTTCCCAGTTCGCGTCGAAACCGTACTGGAACAGGTTGGTCGCCGAGATGTTCGGCGCCACCGCCGCCGAGCTGACGCCGCCCGGGCCGAGGCTGCCGGAGGCGCCGTTGGCCGAGGACGCCTGCGAAGCGCCATTGGCGGCGCTTCCCGCTGCCAGGTTTCCTACTCCGGCGAGGATGCCCTCATTGGACGCCTTCACCTTCTGCATGGAGGCGTTGGCGTTGACCACCGGATAGAGCGCGGCGGCGGTGACGCCGAGCTCGGCGCGCGATTGCATCACACGCTCGGCCGCCGCCAGGACATCGAGATTGGAAGCGGCAACTTTCGCCTCCAGCGCCGTTAGCTTCGGGTCGTGGAAGATGTTCCACCATTCCGGGTCGATCGGCGCCGCCACCGGCTGCGAGGGTACTTTCGCCTGCTTCGTCTCGCGTCCGACCCAGCTCGCCGGCGCGTTGGTCCATTTCGGCTGCTCGAAATTCGGGCCGACCTTGCAGCCGCTTACGCACAGCAGCAGAAGCAGCCCGGCTCCGGGCAGCCGTGTTCGCATCGTTGGTTCCTCGCTGCGGTGCCGCGATGACACCCGCGCCGGGCGGCGAGTCAAGCCACGGAACCCGCAGCTCAGCCGCCCGCCACCGCCTGCGCGAGTGCGTCGCCCACGTCCGCCGTGCCCGCCTGCCCGCCAAGATCGCGCGTGCGCGGGCCGCCCTCGCGCAGCAGCCGCTCGATCGCGGCGACGATCGCCCGGCCCGCTTCCTCCTCGCCCAGATGCTCCAGCATCAGCCCCGCCGACCACACCTGCCCGATTGGGTTGCAGATGAACTTGCCGGCGATGTCGGGGGCGGAGCCGTGCACCGGCTCGAACATCGAGGGGAAGGCGCGTTCGGGGTTGATGTTGGCGGACGGCGCGATGCCGATCGAGCCCGCCACCGCAGGGCCGAGATCGCTCAAGATATCGCCGAACAGATTGCTGCCGACCACCACGTCGAACCAGTCTGGGTGCTGCACGAAGTGCGCTGTCAGGATGTCGATATGGTACTGGTCGGTGCGGATGTCGGGGAACTCCTTGCCGATCGCCGCGAACCGTTCGTCCCAGTAGGGCATCGTGAAGGTGATGCCGTTCGACTTGGTGGCCGAGGTGAGGTGCTTCTTCGGTCGCGAGCGAGCCAGTTCGAAGGCAAAGCGCAGCACGCGGTCGGTGCCCTTGCGGGTGAACACCGATTGCTGGCTGACGAACTCGCGCTCGGTGCCCTCGAACATCCGCCCGCCGACCGAGGAATATTCGCCCTCGGTGTTCTCGCGCACCACGTAGAAGTCGATGTCCTTCTCGGTGCGGTCGGCGAGCGGCGTCTTGACGCCCGGCATCAGCCGGCACGGCCGCAGATTGATGTACTGATCGAAGCCGCGCCTGATCGGAATGAGCAGGCCCCACAGCGAGACATGATCCGGCACGCCCGGCCAGCCCACCGCGCCGAGCAGGATCGAATCCGCCGCCGCCAGCCGCTCCATCCCGTCGTCGGGCATCATCGCGCCCGTGGCCTTGTAGGTCTCGCACGACCAGTCGTAATGGTCGAAGGCGAGCTCGAAGCCGAAGCGCCGCGAAGCCGCGTCCAGCACCTTGAGCGATTCGGGGACCGTCTCCTTGCCGATCCCGTCGCCCGGGATCACCGCGATCCGGTAGCGCCGCGCCATCTCCGTCTCCCTTCGCCGCTGACCCGGGCTCACTGCCATGCTAGAGCGCGGCCGTGAAGGAGAGCCCGCGCGATGAGCAAGCCCCCCGTCCTGCCCAAGGAGCCCTCGCAGGGCAGCGCCGACTGGGACCGCGACGCCGCCTTGGTGAGCGCGCGCATCCTGCTCGAGATCGGCGCCATCAACTTCCGCCCGGAGGAGCCCTACACCTTCACCTCCGGCTGGAAGTCGCCCGTCTATATCGACTGCCGGCGCATCATCTACTTCCCGCGCGCGCGGGCGAAGATTTGCGAACTGGGCGTGGAGAAGGTGCAGCGGCACATCGGCTTCGAGACCATCGAGGCGGTGGCGGGCGGCGAGACGGCGGGCATTCCCTTCGCCGCGTGGATGGCCGAGCGCATGGGCGTGCCGATGGCCTATGTCCGCAAGGAGCCCAAGGGGTTCGGGCGCAACGCGCAGATCGAGGGCGACGTGCCTGTGGGCAAGCGCACCTTACTCGTCGAGGATTTGACCACCGACGGGCAATCGAAAGTCCGCTTCGTCCACGCGCTGCGCGAGGCGGGTGCCGTGTGCAACCACACCTTCGTCGTGTTCTTCTACGGCGTGTTCCCCGGTGCCTTCCACACGCTGCGCGACATGGACATCGCGCTGCATCATCTATGCACCTGGTGGGACGTGCTCGAGGCCTGCCGCGAGCGCCCCTATTTCGCCGAAGCGGCGCTTGCCGAGGTACGCCGGTTCCTCGACGACCCGGTGGCTTGGTCGGGCGCGCACGGCGGCATCACCAGCGCCGATGAGGCAATGGCGCGGCGGACGAAGACCTAGGGCGCAGGGAGCGAAGCGCCACGTGCCGACGCTGGCGGCGCTGACGCATCGCCCCGCCGCGCGCAGCGCCTCGCGCGTGATCGCCACTGTATGCACGGTTCTAACGGGCGCTAGCCAACCATCCGCGCCGCGAACGGCGCCAGCATCGCGGCGAGCGCCTCGCACAGCGCGCGGTCGCCTTCGGTAAACCGCCCTGCCAATGGGCTGTCGAGGTCGAGCACGCCGCTCACCCGGTCCTGCCACAGCAGCGGCACCACAAGCTCCGAACGCGAGGCGCTGTCGCAGGCAATGTGGCCGGGAAAGTCGTTGACGTCCGGCACGAGGATGGCCCGCCGCTCGGCGGCGGCGGTTCCGCACACGCCGCGCCCGAGCGCGATCCGCGTGCAGGCGGGCCGGCCCTGAAACGGACCCAGCACCAGCTCTTCGGCGCGCAAGAGGTAAAAACCCGCCCAGTTCAGGGCGGGCAGGCTGTGAAAAATCGCCGCGGCAGCATTGGCGAGGGACGCGAGCGGATCGTCCTCGCCCTCCAGCAGCGCCGCCATCGCCTCCCGCAGCTCGCGGCGTATGTCTTCGCTCGCGACGCCCGTCCAGGGCGCCGGCTGGTTCGGATCATGCACGCCCGCAGGCCGCTCGACCGCGCATCCCTAGTGCGCCGGCCGCAACTCCGGCGTGCGCGCCCGCTGTGCCACGCTCGTCTCCGCGGCCGGCTTGATGTTCATCACGGTCGCCGCCTCGCGCAGCACGCCGCGCAGGTCGCGCAGGAAGCCCATGCCGGCCGGGGTGCGCTGCACCAGCACGCTGCGCCGGTCGAGCGGATCGGTCTTGCGCTTTACCAGCTCGAACTCGGTCAGTCGGTCGAGCGCCCGCGTGATTGCTGGCTTGGAAACCCCGAGCTTCGCCGCCAGCCCGCGCACCGTCTGCGCCTCGGGCTCGAGATAGCAGGTGAGGAACACGCCGAGCTGCCGCGCCGACAGATCGGGGCCGTCGCGCCGGACCAGCTCCACGATCGTCGTGCGAAGCACGCTTACCAGAGCGTCCCCGGCTTCGTTGTTCGTTCCGCTCATTGTTGCACCTTTTTGCAAACCACACTGTTTCTCCGTCGCCTATTTCGATAGCGAAGAGAAACTTTTTCCGCAAGGGCCGGTCGCGGAATGATGACCTTTCAAGACCCCAGCAGGCCCAACGGCACCAATGCATATTGGTTGCCCGATGCCCATATGCATCGAATGCACACATTACGAATGTGTCACTAATTGGCGGGCTTGCCGCCTGCCGTTGCGGCGGCGTCATGCTCCGCCAGCCGCCGCTCCGCCATCTTCCGCCATGGCGCATCCGGCGGGGCTTCGGCGAGCGCGCGGCGGAACAGGCCCGCGGCCTTGTCGGTCACGCGCCCGGCCGCCTCGCTCGCGGCCTCGGCCGTCTCCACCGCCAATGTCGGATCGAACCGCTCGGCCAGTGCCGTCTCCCAGGCCGCCGCCGCGCCCTGGATGTCGCCCATGCGCGCCTCGGCGCTGCCGAGCAGCACATAGCCCTCGCGTGACTTCTCGGAGTGTGGATCGAGCTGCGCCAGCACCTGCTTGAGCTTGTTGATCAGCGCCGCCTGCTCGCGCAAATCCTGCTCGGCCGCCGCCATGCGCGCCGCCAGCGGCGCGGCGGGCAGATTGGGCGAGCCGCCGGAGAGGTAGAGCAGTACCGCCGCCACCGGCAGGGCCGCGAGCGCCGCGATCAGCGGCGCGCGGCTGCCGCGCATGAACCCCGTCTCCGTGCCGCCCGCCGCGGCCAGCAGGCGACGCTGCACCTCCAGGACCGCCGCGTCGTGCTCGGCCGGGCCGATCCGGCCCTCGTCGCGGTCGCGCGCAAGCTCGGCGAGCTGCGCCCGATGCAGCGCGAGCGCCGCCTCGCGGCGGCCGCGCGGGCTGAGCGGACCGGCGAGAGTGAGCGCGAGCGGGATCAGCGCCAGCGCGGAAAGGCAGACAATCCCGAGCCAGATCATCGTGCCGGCGGACCCGCTTCCGTCAGCTCGGCGAGCCGCATCCGCTCGGCGTCGGTCAGCGGTGGCTGCGGCGGCGGGGCCGGGCCGCGGCGGCGCAGCAGCAGCGCGACGCCGAGCCCGCCGCCCAGCGCCAGCACCGGCGCGCCCCATAACACGAGGGTCATGGCGTCGAACGGCGGATCGAGGCGAACGAAATTGCCGTAGCGGGCAACCATCCAGTCCATGATCTGCCGGTCGGATTCGCCCGCCGCAATGCGCTGGCGGATGATCCGCCGCAGATCCTTCGCCAGATCGGCGTCGGATTGCTCGATGCTCTCGTTCTGGCAAACGAGGCAGCGCAACTGCTCGCCCAGCGCCTCGGCGCGGCGCTCCTCGGCCGGATTGGGCAGCATCTCGGCCGGATCGCTGACCGCCCGCGCCGCCGGGGCGAGGGCGAGGAGCAGCAGCACGAGGGCGGCGAACAGGCGCGGCGCCTTCATGCGAGCGCCTTGACGCGCGGCATCAGGTCCTGGCGGATGATGTCGCCGGACAGCCCGCCGGCCCAGCGCCAGCGCACGATGCCGTCCGCATCGACGAGGTAGCTCTCCGGCACGCCGTAAAGGCCGAAATTGATCGCCACCAGGCCGGTTTGGTCGCGCGCGACCCGCACATAGGGATCGCCGTTCTCGGCGAGGAATTGCGCGGTCTTTTCCGGCTGGTCCTTGTAGGCGATACCCCAGAGCGGGATCCCTGCCGCCTTTACCAGTGCGAGCGCCGGGGCCTCCTGCACGCAGGGCACGCACCAGGAAGCGAAGAAGTTGACGATCGCCGGGCGCCTGGCGGCGGTCACGTCGGCGTTGGAGAAGCCGGGCGAGGGCGGCTGGCCCGGCAGGTCGAAGCGCGGTAGGGGCTTGCCGACGAGCGGGGAGGGCAGGGCGTGCGGATCGTACGTGCCCTCCTGCATCCGCACGAGCAGCGCGGTGAAGGCACCGCCTCCGGCCGCGGCGGCGGCGAGCGGGGCGAGCAGCAAGAGGCGGCGGCGTGTGGCGACGGCCATCGGGCTACTCCGCGGCTACCGGCGCCGGGGCTGGGCGCATGCGCCGCGCCGGAGCGCCGATGCGCAGCCGCCGGTCGGCGAGCGACAGCATCGCGCCCGCCGCCATGATCAGCGCACCGAACCAGATCCAGGGCGCCAGCAGGTTGACGTGCAGCCGCAGCACCACCGATCCGTCGCGCTCATCTCCCAGCACGACGTAAAGATCGCGCACCCCGTTGGTCACGATCGCGGTGTCGCTGACAGTCTGCCGCTGGAGCGCGAAGCTGCGCCGTTCGGGGCGCATCAGGGCGACCGTCGCACCGTCACGGCTGACGCGCACATCGGCCGCGCGCGCCGTGTAGTCGGGTCCTGGCACGTCGCGCAGGCGCTCGAGCGTCCAGGAATATCCGCCCAGTTCCGTCGTCTGTCCCGGCTTCACCGCCACCACCGCACTCTGGGCGAGCGCCATCCCGGCGATGCCCGCCACCGTCACGCCGAGCCCGGCATGAGCGACCGCCGCGCCCCATACCGAGAGCGGCTGCGCGGCGATGCGCGCGCGGAGCGATCCGAAGGGTACGCGGAACAGCCGCAACCGCTCGATCAGCTCGCCGAAGGCGCCGAGGATCAGCCAGGCGGCGGCCATGAAGCCGAGGGCGGCGAACCCGTCGCGCAGGCCGAGGGCGGCAACGATGCCGACGCCGGCGGCGATCAGCGCCGCCCACCAGAGCCGCATCAGCGCGCGGCCGAGATCGGCGCGCTTCCAGGGCAGCACCGGCCCCACGCTCATCGCCGCGAACAGGGGCGCAGCGAGGGGCACCACGGTGTCGTGGAAATAGGGCGGCCCGACGCTCAGCTTGGCGCCGAAGAACAGTTCGGCGAAGGGGGGATAAAGCGTGCCGGTCAGCACCACGGCGGCAAGCGAGCAGAGCAGGATGTTGTTCAGAACGAGCGCGCCCTCGCGCGAAATGGGCGCGAACAACCCGACGGGCGCCATCGCGGGCGCGCGGAAGGCGAACAGCAGCAGCGCGCCGCCGATGTTGAGCGCGAGCAGGGCGAGGATGAACACGCCGCGCGTCGGGTCGTTGGCGAAGGCGTGGACGGAGTTGAGCAGGCCCGAGCGCACCATGAAGGTGCCGGAGAGGCTGAGCGAGAAAGTGCCGAGCGCCAGCAGCACGGTCCAGATTTTCAGCGCCTCGCGCTTCTCCACCACGATCGCCGAATGCAGGAGCGCGGTGCCCGTCAGCCAGGGCAGGAGCGAGGCGTTCTCCACCGGGTCCCAGAACCAGTAGCCGCCCCAGCCGAGGACGTAATAGGACCACCAGGAACCGAGCGCGATGCCGCCCGTCAGCAGGCACCAGGCGGCGAGCGTCCAGGGCCGCACCCACCGCCCCCATGTCGCATCGACGCGGCCCTCGAGCAGGGCCGCGACGGCGAAGGCGAACGGGATCGCGAAGCCGACATAGCCCGCGTACAGGACCGGCGGGTGAAGCGCGAGGCCGGGGTCCTGCAAGAGCGGGTTGATGTTCTGGCCTTCGACCGGCGGCGGCCAGACGCGGGTGAACGGATTGGAGACCGTCAGGGTAAACAGCAGAAAGCCCGCCGCGACGAAGCCGAGCACGCCGATCACCCGCGCGCGCAGCGTCGACGGCAGGTTGCGTCCGAATACGGCCACCACGCCGCCGCAGAGCGCGAGGATGAGGCACCAGAGCAGGATCGACCCCTCGTGGTTCCCCCAGACGCCGGTGATCTTGTACAGCAGCGGTTCGATGCTGCTTGAATACTGGGCGACGTCGAGCACCGAGAAATCGTCCGTCACCGAGCTCCATATCAGGCAGCCGAACGCGGCAAGCAGCGCGATCATCTGACCGAACGCGAGCGCCGGCGCGGTCGCCATCAGCCGCGCATCGCCCCGGTTCGCGCCGATGATCGGCAGCACCGCCTGCGCCCCCGCGATTGCTACCGCGAGCGCCAGCGCGAAATGCCCGAGCTCCGGCGTCATTCGCCCCGCCCCTCGCCCGGCCCGCTATTGCGCGCCGGTCTCTCCCGCTGCGCCTGAGAGGCGGCATTGATCACCTCTCCCGCTCCGCGGGAGCGGTCGGCCCGCGATAGTGGGCCGGATGAGGATGGAGCAGGCGACTTGCCGAGCCCATCCCAGGTGTAGGCCGGCGGCGGCGGGCCGTTGGCGGGATCCCAGCGCCCGCTCTTCTTCAGCGCCTCCACCACCTCCTTCGGCATGTAGTCCTCGCTGTGCTTGGCGAGCACCTCGGAGGCGTGGAAGGTGCCGGCCGGCGTGATGGTGCCGATCGCAACCACGCCCTGTCCCTCGCGGAACAAGTCCGGCAGCACGCCCGAGTAATCGACGCGCACGGTGGATTTGCCATCGCCCACCGCGAACACCGCCTCGGGATGGCCGTCCAGCATCTCGCGATGCACGCTGCCCGCTTCCACCATGCCGCCAAGGCGGAATACGTGGCCCGGCGGCGGCGCGCGCTCGGCGATCTGCGAGGGGGTGACGAAGAACGTCAGATTGTCGCGCATCGCCGACAGGGCGAGCGCGGTGGCGCTGCCGAGGCCGGCGCCGCAGGCAAGCAGCAAGTAGAGGCGGCGGCGCTTGCGTCTCATGCGCGCCGCGCCCTGGGGTCGATCGCGCGCAGCCGCCGCCCGGCACGCCGCACCCGCGTCCAGGCGGCGGCGGCGAACCAGCCCGGCACCAGCAGGGCGATCGCGTAAGAGCCAGCGATGAACGGCAGATGCGTCATGCGCCGGTCTCCGCCATCGCGCGCGCGGCGAGAAGCGCGCGGATGCGCCGCTCCATCACCGCCGCCCGCAGCCGCGCGATGACGATGGCGGCGAAGCCGAGCGTGTAGCCGAGCGTGGTGAACAGGAGCGGCCAGAGCATCCCGACATACATGGTCGGCGCGCCGGTCAGCGTGATGCTGTCGGGCTGGTGCAGCGTGTTCCACCAATCGACGCTGAACTTGATGATCGGCAGGTTCACCACGCCGATCAGTGCCAGCACGGCGCCCGCGCGGTAGCCGCGCTCGGGCGTGTCGAAGGCGCGCACCAGCGCGATATGGCCGACATAGAGGAAGAACAGCACCAAGACCGAGGTCAGCCGCGCATCCCACACCCACCACGCGCCCCACATCGGCTTGCCCCAGAGGCTGCCGGTGGCGAGGCAGATCGCCGTGAAGGCGGCGCCCACCGGGCCGATCTCTACCGCCGCCAAGTCGGCCAGCGGATGGCGCCAGACGAGCGAGATGGCGGAAGCCACGGCAAGCGCCAGATACCCCGCCGAGGCGAGCCAGGCCGCAGGCACGTGGACATACATGATCCGCACCGCGTCGCCCTGCTGCCAGTCGGCGGGCGAGAAGAAGAGGCCCCAGCCGATGCCGACCACGAGCAGAACGAGCGCGCCCGCGCTGAGCCAGGGCAACATTCCGGCGGTCATCCGCAGGAAGCGCCCGGGGTTGGCGAAACGGTGAAAGCCGCGCCCGCTGGGGGCGGCGCTGGCAGTGGCGGTCACGGGCGATGTTCTCTCCGGAGCTTGGTAGCCGATCGAAAGCGGCCGATGAAGCCGCCCTGGCGTTGCTTCCCGGTAAGCGCGCCGCACTTTATCATGCGCCATGGCGGCACGGGACGAGGGCGATGAGCGAGGCGCGGCGGCGCTTGATGGTCGAACGGCAGGACTGCAACGACGGGCCGGTGGACGGCGCGCCCCGGATGATGGCGGGCACAACCGTCGGTAACAATCTTGTCGGCATCAGCCTCGCGGTTCTGTTCGGGGGCGCGCTGGCGGATCGCCGTTGCCGGGGGTTGTCGTTCGACATCCGCCTCGTGACCGGGAACGACAACGTCCGTTACCCGGACCTGATCGTCGATTGCGGCGCGTTCCCGCGGGAGAGCCGCGATCCGTCGGCGCCGCTCGCGCGCATCTGCGAGGGGCTGGATGTCACGCCGGAGACCGCCCAGGCGTGACCAAGTACTGGCTGGTGAAGTCCGAGCCCGACGCATTCTCATGGGACCAGCAGGTGGCGAACGGCACCGAGCCCTGGACAGGCGTCAGGAATCACACGGCTAAGAACAATCTGAAGGCGATGCGCCGGGGCGACCGGGCGTTCTTCTACCACTCGAACATCGGCAAGGAGATCGTCGGCATCGTCGAGGTGGTGCGCGAAGCCTATCCCGATCCGAGCGCCGAGAGCGGGGATTGGGTGGCGGTCGATATGCGCGCGGTCGGGAAGATGCCGAAGCCGGTCGGCCTCGCCGCCATCAAAGCCGATCCGAAGCTCGCCGATATGCCGCTCGTCCGGCAGTCCCGGCTTTCCGTGATGCCCGTTTCGGCGGCGCATTGGCGGCATATCTGCAAGCTCGGCGGATGGCGGAACTAGCAAAGCTTCGCCCGCTCTGCCGGGTGGCGGAGGTCGCGGACGGCGCGAGCCTCGGCTTTCCGCCCGCGCCGGGCGCCTTCACCGGGCTGTTCGCGGTCCGCGCCGGGGCGGCGCTGCGGGTCTACGTGAACGCCTGCCCGCATCTTGGCGTGCCGCTCGATTGGGCGCCGGGGCGTTTTCTCTCGGCGGACCGCAGCCATATCGTCTGCGCGACCCACGGCGCGCGGTTCCGCATCGAGGACGGGGAGTGCTTTCATGGCCCCTGTTACGGCGCGCGGCTGGAGCCCGTGATGATCGAGATCAAGGACGGCACGCTCTATGTGCCGGCGGATGCCGGGCTATAAGCCGGCACCGGCCCCGAGCGGCGCCCAAGAGCAGAGGAAGACGCCCATGCCCGACACGCACAGCCCCGAACACGCGACGCTGCCGGTGCGGCCGGAGGTCGCCGCTCGTGCCCATGTGACCGCCGAGAAATACCGTGCCATGTGCGAGCGCGCGCTGCGCGCCCCGGACGCGTTCTGGGCTGCCGAAGCCAAGCGCATCCCCTGGATCAAGGCCCCGACCAGCATCAAGAACACCAGCTTCGAAGGCGACGTGTCGATCCGCTGGTTCGAGGACGGGGTGCTCAATGCCTCCGCCGCCTGCCTCGACCAGCACCTGGAAACCCTGGGGGACCAGACCGCGATCATCTGGGAGGGCGACGATCCCGGCCAGAGCCGCCACATCACCTACCGGGCGCTGCACGAGGAGGTCTGCCGGCTGGCCAACGCGTTGAAGGCGCTCGGCGCCAAGAAGGGCGACCGGATCACGATTTATCTGCCGATGGTGCCGGAGGCGGCGGTCGCCATGCTCGCCTGCGCCCGCATCGGCGCCATCCATTCCGTCGTGTTCGGCGGATTCTCGCCCGACAGCCTCGCCAACCGCCTCCAGGACTGCGAGTCGACCCTGCTCATCACCGCCGACGAGGGCCGCCGGGGCGGACGGCGCGTGCCGCTGAAGGCCAATGCCGACGCCGCACTCGCGCATTGCCCGTCGGTGAAGAACGTCATTGTGGTCAAGGTCACGGGCGGCGACGTGCCGATGCGGGCGGGCCGGGACCACGACTATGCCGTCCTGCTCGCCAAGGCCGCGCCCGACTGCCCGCCCGAGCCGATGGGGGCGGAGGATCCGCTGTTCATCCTCTACACCTCGGGCAGCACCGGAAAACCCAAGGGCGTGCTGCACACGACCGGCGGTTATCTCGTTTGGGCGAGCTTCACCCACGAGCTTGTGTTCGACTACCACCCGGGCGAGGTTTACTGGTGCACCGCCGATGTCGGCTGGGTCACCGGGCACACCTACATCGTCTATGGCCCGCTCGCGAACGGGGCCACCACGCTGATGTTCGAGGGCGTGCCCAACTACCCGGACAGTTCGCGCTTCTGGCAGGTGGTGGACAAGCACAAGGTCAACATCTTCTACACCGCTCCGACCGCGATCCGGGCGCTCATGCGCGAAGGCGAGGGGCCGGTGAAGAAGGCTTCGCGCGCCTCGCTGCGCCTGCTCGGCAGCGTCGGCGAACCGATCAACCCGGAAGCGTGGCTGTGGTATTACCGCGTGGTGGGCGACAGCCGCTGCCCGGTGGTCGACACATGGTGGCAGACCGAAACCGGCGGCATCCTGATCTCGCCCTTGCCGGGTGCCACGCCGCTCAAGCCCGGCTCGGCCACGCTGCCGCTTCCGGGCGTGCGCCCGCTGCTGGTGGACGGCGATGGCAAGGAGCTGCACGGCGCCGCCGAGGGCAATCTCTGCCTCGCCGATTCCTGGCCCGGCCAGATGCGGACCGTCTTCGGCGACCATGCGCGCTTCGTGCAGACCTACTTCTCGACCTTCAAGGGGCTCTATTTCACGGGCGACGGCGCGCGGCGCGACGAGGACGGGTATTATTGGATTACCGGGCGCGTCGATGACGTGATCAATGTCTCCGGCCACCGGATGGGCACCGCGGAGGTGGAAAGCGCGTTGGTGGCGCATCCCAAGGTCGCTGAGGCCGCCGTGGTCGGCTTCCCGCACGAGCTGAAGGGACAGGGCATCTACGCCTACGTAACCCTGATCGTGGGTGAGGAGCCGAGCGAGGCGCTGCGCAAGGAGCTGGTCGCCTGGGTACGTCAGCAGATCGGCCCGATCGCCGCGCCCGACGCCATCCACTGGGCGCCCGCATTGCCGAAAACGCGCAGCGGCAAGATCATGCGGCGAATCCTCCGCAAAATTGCCGCGAACGAAACGGACAGTCTGGGAGATACGTCGACGCTCGCCGATCCGGCCGTGGTGGACGACCTGGTCGCCAACCGGGTCCGCTAGCGTCTCCGTCCGGCCATGCGGGCCGCGGCGGGCAAGCAACGAGAAGAAGGATGCGTGCCTAGGTGACCCATCAACTCGCGCATGCGGGCTACGGCGCGATCGCGCTCGCGATCGGGCTGGAGACGATGGGCGTTCCCTTCCTGCCCGGCGAGACGACCTTGCTCGCCGCCGCCGCCTTCGCGGGCGGCGAGGCGGGGCTCGCGATCGGCGGGGTGATCGGGGCGGCGATCGCCGGCGCCATCATCGGCGCGATGGCCGGCTACGGCATCGGCCGGCTGTTCGGCTTTCGCCTGCTGCTGCACCATGGCTCGCGCATCGGGCTCACCGAGCGGCGGATGAAGCTCGGCATCTACCTGTTCGATCGTTACGGAGGCGCGGTGATCTTCATCGCCCGCTTCGTCGCCGTCCTGCGTTCGATCTCGTCCTTCCTGGCCGGCGCCAACAAGATGCCGTGGCGTCCGTTCATGATCTACAATGTGCTGAGCGCGATCATCTGGGCCGGGGCCTACGGCACGGCGGCCTGGTATTTCGGCAAGCGCGTCAAGCACCTGGCCGGTCCCGTGGGGGGCGGGATCGGGGTCGCGGTGCTGCTCGTCGTGGTGTGCGGCGTCATCTTGTTGCGCCGTAACGAGGCCCGGCTCTCCGAGGAGGCCGAGCGGGCTATGCCGGGACCGCTCGAGATCGACGGCCACCGCCACCGCCATCACCGCCGGGATCGCCGCCCTGCCGGCACCAGCGGAGAGCGGGCGTAAGTGCCTGTGCCCGGGTTCTCATCCTGCCCCCTCCGCAAGGGGAGGGCGTCTGCGCCGCCACGGCCGCCATCCGGACGAGACCCACCCTGACGATCCAATGGTGGAACACCACATCGCCGCACCGATGCCAGTAGCAAATCCCGGCCGGTTGCAGGCGGTGATCTTCGACGTGGACGGCGTGATCGTCGACTCGCCGCACGAGCGCGCCTGGCGTGAGGCCCTGGCCGGCTTCGCCGACCCGTCCCGCTTCACGACCACGTTCTATCAGGAGCATGTCGCCGGGAAGCCGCGGCTCGACGGCGCCCGCGCCGCGCTCGAGCAGCTCGGCGTCGCCGACGCCGCGCGGCAGGCCCAACTTTACGCCGATCGCAAGCAGAAGATGATCGAGGAACTGATCCGGGCGCACGCCTTTACCGCCTATCCCGACGCGGTGCGGATGATCACCGCCGCCCGTGCGGCCGGCTTGCGGCTCGCCGTCGCCTCTTCCTCGAAGAACGCCAACGATATGCTGCGGCTGATTCCCGACCAATCGGGGCGAAAACTGATCGACGTGTTCGACGCGAATGTCTGCGGGCGCGAGCTGCGGCACGGCAAACCCGATCCCGAGATATTCCTCCTCGCCGCCGCCGAACTGCGGATCGCGCCCGAGGCGTGCGTCGTGGTGGAGGACGCGCCTGCCGGCATCCAGGCCGCCAAGGCGGGTGCCATGATCGGGCTCGGCATCGCGCGCCATCAGGATCGTTCGCTGCTGGAAGCGGCCGGCGCCGACCTTGTCGTCACCAGCCTCGATCGCGTCGATGTCGATGCGCTCGGCCGTGGCACGCTGCGTTCCCGCCCCGCTTGAGGATCAGAGCCGATGCAGGATGCGCTGAAGCCAACGGACGACGCCGCCTGGCTCATGCAGGCGCGGGGCTACAACCCCCTGCATGAGCTCGATCTCGAATCGCGCTTCGCCATCGGCAACGGCCTCATCGGCGTGCGCGGCGCGCGCGAGGTCAGCCGCGGTGCGATGTGGGTGTCCTGGAGCCACGCGCTCAAATGGTCCACTTGGCCGCGCACCTACGTCGCCGGCCTGTTCGACACCCCGGAGGTGGACCCGCCGGTCCCAGCGCTGGTGCCGGCGGCAGACTGGCTGCGCGTGCGCATCAAGCTGAACGGCGAGCCGCTTCTGCTGCGGAGCGGCGAGCTGCTGGAGCACCGGCGCGTGCTCGATCTCCGTCGCGGCGCGCTGTTGATCGACTGGCGCCACCGCAACGCGGCTGGGATCTCGGCGCGCGTCCGCACGCTCCGGATCGCGTCGCAGGCGGATCGCGCGCTCGGATTGCAGCTCCTGTCGCTCGAAGTCGGGCAGGACGGTGTCGAGGTCCGGCTGGAAGCCGAGCTGGAGGAGGCGGGGGTGGGGCTGGAAGCGGTGCGGCTGACGCCGGGGCTCGGCGTTTGGCGCACCTCCACCTCGCGCAAGGAGCTGGCGATCGCGCTGGATGCCCGCCTTGCGGTCGGCGGCCGCGATCTCGCGCCCGAGTTGCCGGAGCCGCTCGATCGCGTATGGACCTGGACCTCGCGGGCGGGCGAACGCGCAGAGCTTCGGCGGCTCGTTTCATTTGTGCGCGGCGATCACCGGGGCGATCCTGGCGGCATCGCCGCCGAGCGGCTGCGCCGCGCCGGGGGCATGGGCTGGCGGCGCGCGCTCGCCGACCACGAGCAGGCATGGGTAGCGCGCTGGGCGTGCAGCGACGTCGCGATCGAGGGGGATGCGGAGGCGCAGCGGGATTTACGGTTCGCCGCCTACCATCTTAACAGCGCCGCCAATCCCGAGGACGAGCATGTTTCGGTGGGCGCGCGCGCGCTGACCGGCGACGGCTATCTCGGCCATGTATTCTGGGACACCGAGATTTACTTGTTGCCGTTCTACACGATCACCTGGCCGGAAGCGGCGCGGGCGATGCTGATGTACCGCTATCACACGCTTGATGGCGCGCGCCGGAAGGCGGCGCGCTTCGGCTGGCGCGGTGCGATGTATGCCTGGGAATCAGCCGACACTGGCGACGAGGTGACGCCCGACTACCTAGTCGATCCGCACGGCAGGCGGATCAAGGTGCTGTGCGGCAAGCTCGAGCACCATATAACAGCCGACATCGCCTATGCCGTCTGGCAGTATTGGGAGGCGACGCGCGACGATCACTTCCTGCGCCAGGCTGGCGCCGAAATCCTGCTGGAGACCGCGCGCTTTTGGGCCAGCCGCGTGCAGCGTGACGCGGGGGGCGCGGCGCATATACGCGGGGTGATCGGACCCGACGAGTACCACGAGAACGTGGACGACAATGCCTTCACCAACTGCATGGCGCGCTGGAATCTCCGTTGCGGGGCGCGGGTGGCGCGTCTGTTGCGGGAGTGCTGGCCCGAGACCTGGGCCGCGCTCACGGCACGGCTTGGCATCACCGACACGGAGCTCGGCGGCTGGGAAGAAACCGCCGCCGCGGTCGTCGTTCCGTTCGATCCTGACACCTCGATGATCGAGCAGTTCGGGGGCTATCTCGGATTGGAGGAGATATCACTCGAACAATACCAGGACCGTCCGGGGTCGATGGAATTGGCGATCGGTCGCAGCCGGCTTCAGGGCTCGCGGCTGGTGAAGCAGGCCGACGTGGTGGCGCTGTTCGCGCTGCTGCCGGATGCATTCGACCGCGCAACGCAGCAGAGGAACTTCGAGTTCTATGAAGCGGTCTGCACGCACGAGAGCTCGCTCAGCCGGCCGATGCATGCGCTCGTTGCCGCCCGCCTCGGCAGGCTGGATCGGGCAATGCACCATTTCCGCATGACGGCGGCGACCGACCTCACCGACCCGGCCGGGGGCAGCGCGGCGGGAATACGGATCGCGGCGCTCGGGGGGCTCTGGCAGGCGGCGGTGCTCGGCTTCGGCGGGCTTTCCTGGCAGGGCGGGACGCTGCGTATCGACCCTAGGCTGCCCGCCGACTGGCGCGCCATGAGCTATTGCGTGCAATGGCGCGGGCAGACGATCAGGGTGCGTGTGGAGGCGCACGCTGTGCTCGCCACTCTCGAGTCCGGCGCGCCGGTTGAGGTGGTTGTGGGAGGGCGCGAGATCATGCTGCACGCAGGCCGGGAGACCCATATCGGGCTCTGAGCTTCGCTGCGCCGCATGCGCCCTCATACGTGACCGGATGCCACGGGGGTCTGCCCTCGCTACGAGAGTGACCCGGTCGACGGCCTTCGGCCGCTTCACCCTCTGCACCGTGCCTGGCGGCAAGGTCTGCTATCTCCTTAACCGCCCGATTGTCTCGACCAGTTCCTTAACCTTGTGCTGCTGCTCGACCGGATCGCCTGACGTGAACGCGCCCGCCACGCAGTGCGACACATGATCCCGCAGAATCTCCTCCTCAACTTTGTGCAGCGCCGACCTGACCGCATTGATCTGGGTCAAGATGTCCACGCAGTAACGGTCGTCCTCTACCATTCGGAGAAGCCCAGCGACCTGCCCCTCGATCCGTTTGAGGCGGAGCGAAACCGCTTTTCGGGTGACCTCATGCATGGGGTTGTAACCATACCCTGGTAGGGTATATAGGTCAAGGGCGGGTTTGAACAGGCAGGCACTGTCCCTGAGGTCAGCGATGAGTGACGCCGAGACAAGCGGGCTGCATGATGGCTTGCACGGTTGTCCGCATGGTGCAGGAAGCGGACCCGCCGCCGCAGTCGCAACCGCCACCGACCCGGTGTGCGGCATGACCGTCGATCCCCTGACCTCGAAGCAACGCTACGACTACCAGGGACAAACCTTCCATTTCTGCTCGCCGAGGTGCCGCGAACGGTTTGCCGCCGAACCGGATAAGCACATGCCGCGCGCTGCGGCGCCGCCCATACCCGAGGCGCCGCCAGGGGCGGTCTGGACTTGCCCGATGCACCCGCAGATTCGTCAGGACCATCCGGGGAGCTGCCCGATCTGCGGCATGGCGCTCGAACCGATGGCCCCGTCGGCCGAAACGGCACCGAACCCCGAGCTGGCCGATATGTTGCGTCGATTCTGGATCGGTCTGGCGCTTGCGGTGCCGGTGGCCGTGCTGGCGATGGCGGATGTTGTTCCCGGGATGCATCTCGCCGCGATCATGGCGCGCCGCTGGTCAATCCTGCTGCAATTCGTGCTGGCGAGCCCCGTCGTGTGGTGGTCGGGCTCGCCGTTCTTCGTGCGCGGCTGGCAATCCCTGCGCCGTCGCCACCTCAATATGTTCAGCCTGATCGCGCTCGGTGTCGGCACGGCTTACCTTTACAGCTTGGTCGCCCTCTTCCTGCCCGGCATTTTCCCAGCCGGCTTCCGCGGCGCGGACGGAACGGTGGCGACCTATTTCGAAGCAGCCGCCGTGATCACGGTGCTGGTGCTGCTGGGCCAGGTGCTGGAGTTGCGCGCGCGCGAGCAGACCGGCGGCGCCATTCGTGCCTTGCTCGGTCTGGCGCCGAAAACCACACACCGCATTCGTGCGGACGGGACGGATGAAGAGATCACGCTCGAGCGCGTGCAGGTCGGCGACCGGCTGCGCATCCGGCCGGGCGATGGCGTGCCGGTGGACGGCACGGTGCTGGAAGGCCGCAGCAGCGTCGACGAGTCGATGGTCACGGGCGAATCGATGCCGGTGACGAAAGAAGCCGGGGCAAAGCTGATCGGCGGCACCGTCAACGGCACCGGTGCGCTGGTCATGCGAGCGGAGAAGGTTGGTTCGGAAACGGTGTTGGCGCGCATGGTCGCCATGGTCGCCGAGGCCCAGCGCTCACGCGCACCGATCCAGCGCCTCGCTGATACGGTCGCCGGCTACTTCGTGCCGGCGGTGGTCGGCATCGCCGCCGCGGCCTTCATCGGTTGGGCGCTCTTGGGACCGGCCCCGGCGCTCGCTTATGGGCTGCTGGCCGCCGTGTCGGTGCTGATCATCGCGTGCCCGTGTGCCCTCGGGCTCGCGACGCCGATGTCGATCCAGGTCGGCGTCGGCAAAGGAGCGACAGCCGGCGTGCTGATCCGCTCTGCCGAAGCGCTGGAACGGATGGAGCGGGTGGACACGCTGGTGGTGGACAAGACCGGCACGCTGACGCTGGGCAAGCCGCGTGTGACCGGCATCGTAGCGGCCGGCGGCTTTACGGAGGACGACGTGCTGCGCCTGGCGGCCGCGCTGGAACGATCGAGCGAGCATCCGCTCGCCGCCGCGATCGTCGCCTCGGCGCGCGAGCGGGGTATCGCGCTTGGAACGCCGGCAGATTTCCAGTCGGTGACCGGCCAAGGCGTATTGGGCAGCATCGGCGGCCGGCGCGTCGCGTTGGGAAACGCCAAGTTGATGCAGGCGCAAGGAATCGACGTTGGTCCCCTTGCGGAAGCTGCTGACCGTTTGCGGGCAGCCGGGGCGACCGCTCTGTTTATCGCTGCGGATGGCAAGCCAGGCGGCGTGATCGCCGTCGCCGATCCGATCAAGGAAACCACGCCCGCCGCGTTGGACGCCTTGCGCAGGGACGGCGTGCGCGTCGTGATGCTCACCGGCGACAATCGCCGCACAGCCGAGGCCGTGGCGAGCCGACTGAAAATCGACGAGGTCGAAGCCGACGTGCTGCCGGAAGACAAGCAGCGCGTCGTGCGCCGTCTGCGCAGCGAAGGTCGAATCGTGGCCATGGCCGGCGACGGCGTCAACGACGCGCCGGCACTGGCAGAGGCCGACATCGGTATCGCCATGGGGACCGGAACCGAGGTCGCAATCCAAAGTGCCGGCATCACGTTGGTGAAAGGCGATCTCGCCGGGATCGTGCGCGCCCGGCGTCTCAGCCGCGTGACCATGCGAAACATCCGCCAGAACCTGTTTTTCGCGTTCATTTACAACGCACTTGGCGTGCCGATTGCCGCAGGTGTTCTCTATCCGGCGTTCGGCATCCTGCTCTCTCCGATCATCGCCGCGCTGGCGATGTCGCTGAGTTCGGTTTCTGTGGTGATGAACGCGCTGCGGCTGCGCCGGCTGCGCCTTGACGAAGCGAACGTATGACCGTGCTTGACAGCATCGACTTTGGGGCGGCCGGATCATCCCGGCCGCTGTGGCTTCTGGCTCCAAGCCGGGGACGGGAAGGACGAGTTTTGGCGGCTTGCCCCTCCGGCGTCTACGCCATGCTGAAGCCGCCGTTGATGCTCAGCACCTGACCGGTGATCCATCCGGCGGCGTCGGATGCCAGAAAGGCAATCATCGGCGCCACATCGTCGGGCCGGCCGATCCGGCGCAGCGGATAAAGCCGGATAATCCGCTCGCGGTTCTCGGCGAGCCACGCCGGATCGGAATGTGCCGTCTCAACCAAGCCGAGTGCGACCGCGTTGGCGGTGATGCCGAATCGGCCGAACTCCTTGGCTAGCGACTTCATCAAGGCGATCGCGCCCGCGCGCGCCGCCGCAGCCAACGCCAGCCCGCTTTCGCCGATGCGAGAGGAATCGCCGGCAAGGCTGATGATCCGCCCGTGCTGCTGACGGATCATGTGCGGCAGCACGGCATGGCAGCAATGAATCGGCCCATACAGCCCGACATCGATATGCGCCTTCCAGTCGGCTGGCGTCGTCTCCTGGAACCGCTGGCGTAGCGCCACCCCGGCATTGTTCACCAGTATGTCAATCCGTCCATACGCGGCGACCACCGCATCAACCATCGCGCGCACCGCATCCCAGTCCGCCATGTCGGCCTGAAACGCCCGCGCGCGTCCGCCGGCGGCGGCGATTGCGGCGACCACCGCCTCTGCCTCCTTGGCGGAGCGGCGGTAGTTCACCGCCACCAAGGCGCCCTCCTCGGCGAGCGCGCTGGCGATCGCGCCTCCGACGTCGCGCCCCCCGCCCGTCACCAGCGCAACCTTGCCCTGCAAACCGAGTCTCATGTGCGCCCCTCCTCCTGCGCTTGCGCCGCCGCGAGCAGCCGGAACAGGCGCTCTTCCGTCGCGGGCAGCGTGGTGATCTCGATCCCCAGCGGCGCGAGCGCATCGGCGATCGCGTTGGCGATGGCTGCCGGTGCGCCGATCGTGCCGCCTTCGCCCATGCCGCGCGCGCCCATCTTGTTTTCTGGCAGCACGGTTTCGACATGCACCACCTCGATCGGTGGCGCCTCGGCGGCTGAGGGCAGCAGGTAATCGGCGAAGCTTGCCGTGGTGAGCTGGCCGTGTGCGTCGTAGACGATTTCCTCCAGCAGCGCCGCGCCGATCCCCTGCACGACGCCGCCATGCACCTGCCCCTCGACGACGAGCGGGTTGATCACCCGCCCGCAATCCTCGGCGACCACATAGCGCAGAACGCGCACACCGAACGTGTCGGGGTCGATCTCCACCATTGCCAGGTGCGTCGCCGAGGCGGCGGTGCCGAAGAACGGGTCGTAGCTTTCGGTCGCCGCCAGCTCCTCGCGCTTCTCGCGCGGGATGCGGCCCATTTCGGAATAGACCGCGCGCGCCACTTGCCGGAACGTCAGCGCGCGGTCGGTGCCGGCGACGCGCACCATGCCGTCCGCCACTTCCAGGTCGGCCTCCGCCGCTTCCAGCAAGTGCGCCGCCGCGCGCTTCAGCCGCTCGCGCACCTCGCCGGCTGCCACGGTGATCGCGCCGCCCGCCAGCACTGCACTTCGGCTCGCGTAGGAGCCGGTTGCGTTGGCAACCGCGTCGCTGTCGCCCTGGATCACTCGCACCTCGTCGATCCGGCAGCCGAGCGTCTCGGCGGCGACTTGCGCGAGCGTGGTTTCCAAACCCTGGCCGTTGGCGGCGACACCGACCGCGACCGTCACGCCGCCGCTGGAATCGATCCGCACCGTGGCGGTCTCGGTGCCCGTGTTGATCGGCATCCCGGGCGCGACCGAGATGCGCGTGCCGATCCCCGTGAGTTCGGCGTAGCAAGCGACGCCGATGCCGACCCAGCGGCCCGCCTCGCGCGCCGCCGCCTGCTCGCGCCGCAGCGCGGGGTAATCGGCCGTCGCGACCGCCATCTCCAGGCATTCGAGAAAGCCCGAGCGGTCCCACACGAGGCCCGAGGCGGCGCGGTAGGGGAACTCGTCGGCGCGCACCAGATTGCGCCGGCGCATCTCCACCGGGTCGATCCCGAGGCGGTGCGCCGCCATGTCGATCAGCCGCTCCATCACGAACGCCGCCATCGGGCGGCCGACACCGCGATAAGGCCCCGTCGGCGGCTTCGGCGTGGCGACGCCGCGCGCGGTGGCGCGATAGGCGGGCAGGCGATAGGGGCCGGGCAGGAAGCTCGCCACCTGCACGGGCTCCAGCGCGCAGGTCCAGGGATAGATGGAGCCCGCGCCGACATCGCCCAGCACGTCGGCACTGAGGCCGAGCAAGTGTCCCTCCGCATCAACGGCGAGCACGGCCTCCACCGTTTCGTCGAACGCCTGGCTGGTGGCGCTCAAATCTTCGAGTCGGTCGGCGCACCAGGCGAGCGAGCATTCGAGCCGCCGCGCGATGGCGGCGATCAGAATCTCCTCGGCGTAGACCGAGGCCTTGCCGCCGAACCCGCCGCCCACCTCGGCCCCGACCAAGCGCACGCGCTGACTCGGCAGGCCGAGCGCATCGACCAGCGCATCGCGCACGATACCTGGGATTTGCGTCGTGCTGTGCAAGGTGAGCAGTCCGCGCCCGGCGTCCCATTCGGCAACGCAGGCGCGCGGCTCGATGGCGGCGGGGGATTTCCGGGTCATGCGGAACGTGGCGGCGACGGTTGCCGCGGCTTCGGCGAACACGGCATTCACGTCCCCGCGCGCAAAACCGCGCGACACGAGCACGTTTCCGGCGGCATCCTCGTGCAGCCTCGGTGCGGCGGTATCGGCGGCTTCCATCGCCGACACCGCAACCGGCAACGGGTCGTAGTCGATCTCGATCAGCTCCGCCGCATCCTCGGCGAGATAACGGCTCTCGGCCACCACCGCGACGACCGGCTCGCCAACATAGCGCACCACATCAGCCGCGAGCGGGCGGAGCACGGTGGCGTGGTAATCCTTCATGCGCGAGACGGCGCGCAGCGGCATCGCATCGTTTTCCAGCGATGCGGCATCGAACACCGCGACCACGCCCGGCGCGGCGGCGGCCTGCTCCGTGCGGATCGCAGCGATGCGCGCGTGCGGATGGTCGCTGCGGCGGATCGCGACATGCAGCGCATCGCGCGGCAGCCGGTCGGCGGCGAACCGCCCGCGCCCGGTGAGCAGGCGCGGGTCCTCCAGGCGCGGTACGCGCGCGCCGATCAGGGCAGGGCGGGCTTCGATGCCGCTACGCATAGAACGCCGCACCCTTCCGCAGCGTCTCCCACTCCGCTTTGTCGTGCCCGCAGATACCCTCGGCGCCCAATGCCTCGATGCGGCGGATGTCCGGCATCATCCTGGTGTGTCCCTCGCAGCGTCCAGCGCCGCGCGCACGGCGCGGACGATGTGGTCGTAGCCCGTACAGCGGCACAGATTGCCGGACAGCGCATGGCGGATCTCGTCGTCGCTCGCCGGGCGGCGGTTCCGCAGCAGATCGACGCAGGTCATCAAGATGCCCGGCGTGCAGAAGCCGCATTGCAAGGCGTGGTGCGCGCGGAACGCCTCCTGCAGGGGCGAGAGCCGGTCGGGGCTGCCGAGGCCCTCTACGGTCTCCACTTCGGCGCCTTCCGCCTGCACTGCGAGCATCAGGCATGAGCGCACGCTGCGGCCATCAACGAGCACCGTGCAGGCGCCGCACACGCCGTGCTCGCAGCCGACATGCGTGCCGGTGAGGCCGAGCGCATCGCGCAGGAAATCCGATAGCAGCAGACGCGACTCGACGCTGCGTTCGTAAGCGCGGCCGTTCACGCGCAGACGGATCGTGCGGTGCTCGCTCATGCGGCGGCGCGCTCCCACGCGGCGCGCAGCGCGCGCACGGCGAGCACGCCGGCGAGATGGCGGCGATAGTCGGCGGAGGCGTGCAGGTCGCTCATTGGCGCCAGCGCGCCGCGCACCGCATCGGCGGCCGCGGCGAGCGACTCAGGTGCGAATGGCGCGCCTTCCAGCACGCGCTCGGCGGAGGGCAGGCGAAGCGGCGTATCCCCCACGCCCATCGCGGCGACGCGCACATTGCGCATGGATCCGTTCTCTGCGGACAGGATCACGGCGACGGCGGCAAGCGCGAAATCGCCGTGGCGGCGCGCATGCTCGGCGAAACCCCAGCCATGGCGTTCGGGCAGCAGGGGCAGGTCGATCCCGACCAGCATCTCGTCCGGTTCCATCGCGGTCGCGAGCGGGCCGAGGAAGAACGCGGCGGCATCGCGGGTGTTTGCCGCCGCCGCGCGCTGCGTGCGGATGCGCGCGTCGAGCAGGCAGGCGAGCATCGGCAGCTCGGCGGCGGGATCGGCGTGCGACAGGCTGCCGCCCGCCGTGCCGCGATTGCGAACCGCGAGATGCGCGACATGGGAGAGCGCGTCGGCGACGATGGGAAAGCGCGCGCGGATCGCCGGCGCGTTCTGCAAATCGGTGTGCCGCGTCAGCGCGCCGATCCGCACGCAATCGGCGTCCTCCGTAGCGCCGGAAAGACCGGGGATGCGGTTGATGTCCACCAGCACCGCAGGGCGCAGCAGGCGGAAGTTGAGCATCGGCATCAGGCTTTGGCCGCCCGCGAGCAGCTTCGCCTCGCCGCCGGCCTCGTGCAGCGCCCCCAGCGCCTCCTCGACGCTGCGCGCGGCGATATAGCGGAACGGCGGCGGCTTCATGCCGAACCCGCTCTAAGGAACCGTGCCCGGCGGGTCAACGCGCGGGCGGATTCCTTCAGACCGGCGAGGAGGCCAAGTCGCGCGCGGGTTTCATGGCGCGCAGCGCCAGCCGCCGCTCGCCGAACGCGAGCGCATAGAGCGCGGGCAGGAACAGCAAGGTCAGCACGGTCGCGACTGCCAACCCGCCGATCATTGCCAGCGCCATCGGCCCCCAGAACACGTTGAAGCTGAGCGGGATGAAGGCGAGCGCGGCGGCGAGCCCGGTCAGCACCACCGGGCGTGCGCGGCGCACGGTGCTCTCGATGATCGCCTCGCGCAGCGACAGCCCCGCCTCCTGATCCTGGCGCACCTGATCGACCAGGATGATCGCGTTTCGCATGATCATTCCGCCCAGGGCGATCACGCCCAGCAGCGCCACGAAGCCGAACGGCGCGTCGGCCAGCAACAGCGCGGCGGCGGCGCCGATGATGCCGAGCGGCATGGTGGCGAGCACCAGAAGCACGCGCGGGAGACTCTGCAACTGGATCATCAGCAGCAGCAGCATGGCGCCGAGCATGACCGGGAAGATTTTCACGAGCGCGCCGTTCGCCTTCACCAGCTCCTCGGCCGCGCCGCCCACCTCGATATGCACGCCGGGCGGCAGCGCCAACGCGCGGATGGCGGGCAGCGCCGCCGCCGTCACATCGGGCGCCTGCAAGCCGTCCTGCACGTCGGCTTCCACGGTGAGGAACGGCACGCGGTTGCGCCGCCACAGGATCGGCTCCTCGGTGTCCACCACGATGCGCGCGAGCTGGCCGAGCGGCACCCAGCCGTTCGGCGTCGGCACGGAAAGCTCGGGCAGCCGGTCGAGAGCGAGCCGTTCGGCGGGCACCGCGCGCAGCACGACGTCGATCAGCTTGGTACGGTCGCGGACCTGCGTTGCCGTGGTGCCGGAGACGAGCGTGGCAAGCGTCTCCGCCACATCGGCGGACGATAGCCCGAGCTGGGCGATGTGTGCCTGGTCGAGTGCGAGCCGCAGCGCGGGCGCGCGCTCGCCCCAGTCGAGTTGGGCATCGCGCGTGCCCGGCGTGGCGCGCAGCGCCACCAGCACCTGATCGGCGGCGCGCCGCACGGCGGCGAGATCCTCGCCCATGACGCGGAACTGCACGGGGAAGCCAACCGGCGGCCCGAGCTCGAGGCGCGAGACGCGCAGCCGCGCCTCCGGCACCGCCTCAGCGGCGGCGAAGTCCATCAGGCGCCGGCGCACCCGTTCGCGGGCGGCCACATCGGTGGTGGTGAGCACGATGGTGGCGGTGGCGTCGTTCGGCAGCGCCGGATCGTAGGCGACGAAGAAGCGCGGTGGACCGGCGCCGATATAGCTCGTGTACCAGCGCACATCGCGATCTTTGCCGAGCATCGCCTCGATCTTCTCCACCGCGGCGGTGGTGGCGGCGTGGCTCGACCCTTGGGCAAGCTTCACGTTGATCAGCAATTCGGTGCGCGCCGAGGAGGGGAAGAACTGCTGGCGCACCAGCGTCATTCCGTAACCCGCGACGGCGAACAGCAGCGCGGTCGCGACCACTACCAGCAGGCGATGATTGACGGCGAAGCCGATGACGCGCCGCAGCCCGCGGTAGGGGCGGGTCGCGTAGATCGCATCCGGCGCGCGAGCGCGGTGCCGCGGCGCCGGCAGCAGCAGCACGCCGAGATAGGGCGTGAACACCACGGCGACGATCCAACTCGCGAGCAGCGCGATGCCGACCACCCAGAAAATGCCGCCCGCATATTCCCCGGTGGTCGATTGCGCGAGCCCGACCGGCAGGAACCCGGCGGCGGTGACGAGCGTGCCGCTGAGCATCGGAAAGGCGGTCGATTGCCAGGTGAAGCTCGCCGCGCGCACGCGGTCCCAGCCCTGTTCGAGCTTCACGACCATCGCCTCGACCGCGATGATGGCGTCATCGACCAACAGGCCGAGCGCGATGATGAGCGCGCCGAGCGAGATGCGCTGCAGCTCGATCCCGGCCGCCTCCATCGCCACGAAGACAAGTGCGAGCGTGAGCGGCACGGCGAGCGCCACCACGATCCCGGCGCGCAGACCGAGCGAGAGGAACGAAACCAGCAGCACGACGCCGAGCGCGACCACGAACTTGACCAGGAACTCGGAGACGCTTTCCGCGATCACCTGCGGCTGGTCGGCGATCTGCTGCAAGCTGATGCCGGTCGGCAGATCGGCCCGGATGCGCGCCGCCTCGGCACGCAGTGCCTCGCCGAAGGCAAGCCCGTTGGTGCCCTTCTGGGTGGAGACCGCGATCACCACGGCGGGCTTGCCGTCATGGCGGATGGTGAAGGAAGGCGGATCCTGATAACCGCGCTGCACGGTGGCGATGTCGGCGAGCGGCACCGTAGCGTCACCGGCCGGGATCGGCACGGCGGCGACCGATTCCGGGCCGCGCAGCGCACCACTCAGGCGCAGCGGCACGCGCGTGACCGGCGTCTCGACCATGCCCGCGTCGGCGATGTTGTTGCGTCCGGCGAGCGCGCGCGCGATGTCGGGCACGGTAATCCCGAGCGCGGCGAGGCGCGCGTGGGAGAACAACACCTCGATCGTGCGCGGCACCTCGCCGAAAATCGTCACCTTCTCGGCGCCCGGAACCCGAAGGAAGCGGTCGCGCGCGGCCTCGGCGAGCCGTACCAGATCGGCGTTGTCGGCGCCCGTTAGCGCGAACATCGCGCCATAGACATCGGCATATTCGTCGTTCGCCTGCGGGCCGATCACACCCGCCGGCAGGGAGGGGCGCAAATCGTCGAGCTTCTTGCGTGTCTGATAGAAAAGCTCGGGTGTCAGCGCCGGCGGGGTGTCGTCGGCGAACCGCACCGTCGTCACCACCGCGCCGGGCCGGGCGTAGGTGGTCAGATTGTCGAGGTGCGGCAGGTCCTGGAGCTTGCGCTCGATTGGCTCGGCGACGAGGTCCTGCATCTCGCGCGCGGTGGCACCCGGCCATTGCGCGGTGACGATCATCAGCTTGACGGTGAAGGGCGGGTCCTCGTTGCGGCCTAGTCGGGTGTAGGCGAACCCGCCGGCGACGAAGATCAGCACGAGCAGGAAGGAAACCAGGCCGCGATGTGCGACGGCCCAGGCGGACAGGTTGAAGCGGCTCACCGGCCCGGCCTATTCCGAGGACGGCCGCAGATCGGCGATCCGCACGCGCCCTTGGGGATCGAGTTTCTGCCCCCCGACGGCCACCACGAGCGCGCCCTCCGCAAGCCCCGAAACCAGCACGTCGTCCTGCTCGAGCCGGGCGATGCGGACCGGCTGCGCGCGAAGGGCGCCGTCCGCGCCGACTTGCCAAACCATCGGACCGGCGCCGCGATCGACCAAAGCAGCGGCGGGGAGCTTGGCGAGGCGTGCGGCGACGGCATCCGGCAGATGGAGAGTCGCCGTCATCCCGAGCGCGACCCAGGCGGGCGCGTTCTGCAGGACATAACGCGCCGTGTAGGTGCGGAGCTTGCCGTCGGCGGCGGGCGCCACCTCGCGCAAGGTGGCCGGGATGGCGAGGCCCGGCTGCGCCCAGAGCGTGACGGTCGCACCGGGCCGTGCGGCGTCCGGGAGCGCCTGCTCGGGGAGCTGCACCTCGGCTTCCAACGGGCCTGTTTCGGCCACGCGCAGCACCGGATCGCCGACGGCGACCACCGTGCCGCGGTCCCTCAGCACCGCGGTTACGACGCCCGCCTCCGGCGCGTGTAGCTCGGCATGCTGGAGGTTGTCGCGTGCCAGGGCGAGCGCGGCCTCGGCCGCGGCGACGCGCTCGGTCGCGGCCCGGGCCGCCGCCTGCTTCAGATCGTCGGCGGCGGCGGACTGCCAGCCTTCGGCGCGCAGCCGCGCGCTGCGCGCGGCATCGGCCACCGCCTGCCCCCGCTGCGCCTCGGCGGCGGCGAGGTCGGCCTCGGCTTCGCGCACGGCGAGCGCGAGATCGGCCGGGTCGAGCCGGGCGAGCACCTGGCCGGCTGCAACGTGGTCGCCCACATCGACCACCCGCGCGGCGATGCGCCCGGCGGCGCGGAAGCCGATATTCGCTTCCCGCCGCGCCTGGATCGTGCCGGCATAGCTGCGGAGGCCGCTGTCGTCGGTCAGCGCGACACGGATCACCTGTACCGGGCGGCGCGTGTCGGCCACGGTCGGCTGGGTGCGCTCCAGGCAGCCGCCGAGCAGAACCGGCAGCAGCAGGCAAAGCGCGTTGCGTCGTTCCGAGGTCATGGCGAGCCTTCGGCGAACCGGCGGAAACCTAGCGGGCGGATGACGGAAATTCAACAGACTGTGAGGCGGGATGGGGCCGCCTCAACCGTTCATCGTTATGGCCGTTCTCCACATCGCTTTTGATGCGGCGGCGGAGGCTCGTCTTCTTTTAGCCGCGAAAATCGTGGTGGAGCTGAGGGGGATCGAACCCCTGACCTCCTCATTGCGAACGAGGCGCTCTCCCAGCTGAGCTACAGCCCCACCGAGGCGGGCCGGAACATGCTGAGGCGGCTTGGCAGTGTCAAGGCAACTCACGCCCGCTCGGCACCGTAATAAAGCGTGACCGTGTGGGTCGCCTGCGCGAAGAACAGCCAGCGTTCGACGAACAGGCCGGCCAGCGCCAAGGCGGCGCCGAGCGGCAGCAGCACCCGCCCGGCGGGTCCGGCCAGCGCCCCGCCCGCGATCGCGAGCGCGGCCGGAACGGCGAATCCCAGCACGAGCGCGATGGTCCGCAGCCGCTCGGCGTGGCGGCGGCCGACCACGAAGCGGAACTCGCGTAACAGGTAATTCTCCTCGGTGTTCGGCGCATCGAGCATGCGCACCGGGCCGAGCGCGCCGAGGCCCGTTGCCGCCTCGATCGTTGCAGAGGGCGGGGCGGTGTCGATGAAGCGCCAGTAGGCGCGCTTGGACAGCCCGGCGGCGATGAACAACAGCACGGCGAGTGCGGCGGCGAGCCGCGCTGGGGCAGCGAAAGGCCAAAACACGGCGAGCGCGGCGAGAACAGCCGCGCCGCTGGCGGCGGCCATCATCAGGTAGTTCGGCAGCACGTGCGGCGCGCGCCATTGCCGGATCGGCTTCAGCGAAGCGTAGATCATCGCCGTGCAAATCAGCGTCGTCACCCCGGCAAGCGCCGCCACGAGCCCGAGCGCGCGGGTGATCGCGGCGGCTTCTCCGGCAAGGCCCCAGGCCAGGGCGAAGGCGAGTGCTGGAATGTTGGTGAGCAGCGCCGCCACGCCCTCACGCGAGAGCCAGGAGGTGCGCCATTGCGAAATGGCGCGCCACGCGCGCTCGGGTCGGCCGAGATGGAATGTCGAAGCGATCAGCCCAGCGCCCGCAAGCGCCAGCGCGAGCAGCGAAGCGGCGGGGCCGAACCACAGATCGCGCGGCAGCGCGCCCGCTGCGCCAAGCACGCCGGTCCAGAACAACAGGCCATAGCCCGCACCGGAGACGACGGTGAGGAAGATAACGGAAAGCGCCGGTTTCATCTGCTGAGCACGCGATCGACCCAGCGCAAGAGCGCGCTGCCCGCATCCGCCGCGGGCGCCGGTTCCGGCGCGCGCGCCGCTTGCGGCGGCGGGCGGCGGCGCGGCGGCAGATATTTGTTGACCGGCTTGTAGCCCATCTCCGGCATCAAGTCGTAGCCGCCGCGCTCCGCGACCAGGCGCGAGACGGCGCTCTCGGGATCGCCGAGATCGCCGAAATGCCGCGCGTGCGCCGGGCAGGTGGCCACGCAGGCGGGGACGCGCGATTCCTCGGGCAGATATTCATTATAGATGCGGTCGATGCAGAGCGTGCATTTCTTCATCACGCCCTGGTCCTCGTCGAGCTCGCGCGCGCCATAGGGGCAGGCCCAGGCGCAGAGCTGGCAGCCGATGCAAATCTCGGCATTTACCAGCACGATCCCATCCTCGGCGCGCTTGTAGGAGGCGCCGGTGGGGCACACGGTGACGCAGGCGGGCTCCTCGCAGTGCAGGCAGGAGCGCGGGAAATGCACGGTGCGGCTGTTCTCCCCGGTGCCCGCCTCGTAGGTGTGCACGCGGTTGAGCCACACGCCCTGTGGATGCTGCTGATAAGGATCGAAATCGGTCAGCGGCGCGGGGTAGCCACCCGCATTCCATTCCTTGCAGTTCACCGCGCAGGCATGGCAGCCGACGCACGTGTCGAGGTCGATGACGAGACCGAGCTTCTTCTGATCGGCTGCGGGTTTGGGGATAGCAGTCATCGCGCGGCTCACTCCGCCGCCTGCAAGCGGCCGGTTCGCAGCGTGCGAGGCGCCGGACGCAGCGGCGAACTGAGCGGCTGGGGCTGCGGTGCGGTTTCGGCCGGCGCGTCGGCAGGCTCCACGCGCACGCGGAGGTCGTACCAGGCGGCTTGACCGGTCACGGGGTCGACATTGGGCAGCGCGCCTTCGGGCAGGGTTTCGGATATGACGTGGTTGAGCAGGAAACCTTGCTTCGTCTCGGGCGCGCCTGGCGCGAGGTTCCATGCCCCGGCGCGCTTGCCGATGGCGTTCCACGTCCAGACCGTATTCGGATTGACGCCCTGCATCAGCTTCACCTGGGCTTTCACCCGGCCGGTGCGGCTGACGATCCACACCCAGTTATCGTCGGCGATGCCGAGTGCGGCGGCGGTGCGCCGGTGCATGTAAAGCCGGTTGTGGCTGTAGATCTGCCGCAGCCAGGCGTTTTGCGAGTGCCAGGAGTGATACATCGCCGGCGGGCGCTGGGTGATGGCGTGCAGCGGGAACGCCGCGCGCTCCACCGCCGCTTCCTCGAACGGCGGGTACCAGATGGGCAGCGGGTCGAAATAGGCGCGGATGCGCGCGCGCAAATGCTCGGGCGGCTGCACTTTGCCGTGGCCCTCGGCGGCGAGGCGGAATGTCTGCAAGGGCTCGCTGTAGAGCTGGAGCACGATCTGATCGGCGGAATCGATCAGGCCCATCTCCTTGGCGGTCGCGAGATAAGCCGCGTTCGCGTGCTTGTAGTAATGCTGTTCGGGCGGCAGATGGTGCGACCAGAAGCAGCCGTTCTCGATGTAGCGCTCGAGCTGGCGCGGATTGGGCGCGCCGAGGCCGGCAGCTGTGCCGTCCGCGCCGCGAAACCCCGCGAGCGGTCCCTGGCCCGGTTTGCGCTGATGGTTGACAATGTAATCTGCGTAGTTGCGATAAGCGGGCTTGCCGTCCGCACCGGCGAAGCCAGGCAAGCCGAGCCGCGCGCCGAGGTCAAGCAGCACGTCCTGGAACGGGCGCACGTCGCGATCGGGGGCGAGCACCGGCTGGCGGATCGCATCGGCCGGTCCCTCGGCGCTGCCGATCGGACGGTCGAGCAGCGAGATGCAGTCCCAGCGTTCGAGATAGGTGGTGTCCGGCAGCACGAGGTCGGCGTGGGCGACCATCTCGGAATAGAAGGCATCGGAGTAAATCACGCGCTTGATGCGGTACTCGCCCGTCGCCTCGTCCTTGTCCGTCAGGTAGCGCGCCGCCTCGCCGGGGTTCATGGCCGAGTTCCACGCCATGTTCGCCATGTACATGAACAGCACGTCGATCGGGTACGGATCGCAGGCATGCGCGTTGGCGAGCAGCCTGTGCATCAGCCCGTGCACGGCGAGTGGGGCTTCCCAGGAGAACGCCTTGTCGATGCGGATCGGCGTGCCGTCGTCTTCCAGCAGCAGATCCTCCGGCCCGCGCGGATTGCCGAGCGCCATGCCCGGCAGCATCTCGTTCGCCCGGTAGCCCTTGCCGCAGGGCGGCGGGCCGGGCGGCACGGGGCGTGGATAGGGCGATTTGTAGCGCCAGGCACCGGGCGTATCGACCGCGCCGAGCAGCATTTGCAAAAGATGGATGGCGCGGCAGGTGTGGAACCCGTTCGAGTGCGCCGAGATACCGCGCATCGCGTGCATCGCCACGGGACGGCCCAGCATTCTTTCGTGGCGGCGGCCGAGCGCGTCGGTCCACGGCTGGTCGAGTTCGATCGCCTGGTTGAACGCCACATCGGCAAGTTCGGCGGCGATCCGGCGGATGGTTTCAGCAGGAACGCCGCAGCGATCGGCGACCACCGCCGGCGCGTAGCGGCCATCCAGATAGCGTTCCGCGAGCAGATGGAATACCGGCACGGCGCGGCGACCGTCCGCGAGCGTCGCCTCGCCGGCGATGCGCGGCTGCATCCCGGCGGTGCCGGCGGGCAGCGCATGGCCGCTCGCGCGATCCCAGGCGAGCGGCTTGCCATCGGCGTCGCGCGCGAACAGCCCGTTCTCCGCCGTGCCGGGCGCCTGGATCACGAGCCAAGGCGCGTTCGTGTAGCGAGCGAGAAAGTCGAGATCGACACGATCCGCGCGCAGCAATTCGTGGATCAGCGCCATGACGAACAGCCCGTCCGTGCCGGGGCGGATGCCGATCCACTCGTCGGCGACCGCCTGGTAGCCGGTCCTGACCGGGTTGACGGCGACGAACTTGGCACCACGCTCCTTTAGCTTTGCCAGCCCCGCCTTGATCGGGTTGGAATCGTGATCCTCGGCAACGCCGAACAGCAGCAGGTATTTCGTGCGGTCCCAGTCCGGCTCGCCGAACTCCCAGAAGCTGCCGCCCACCGTATAGAGCCCGGCCGCGGCCATGTTGACCGAGCAGAACCCGCCATGTGCGGCGAAGTTCGGCGTGCCGAACTGCTTGGCCCACCAGCCGGTGAAGCTCTGGCTCTGGTCGCGCCCAGTGAAGAAGGCGAGTTTACGGGGATCGCTGACGCGCACCTCGGCGAGCCACGACGTGGCGGTCTCTAGCGCCTCCTCCCAGGAGATTTCAGCGAACTCGCCGGAGCCGCGCGGGCCGACGCGCTTGAGCGGCGTGGTGAGCCGGGCCGGAGAATACTGGTTCATGATCCCCGCCGAGCCCTTGCCGCAGAGCACGCCCCGGTTCACGGGATGGCTGGGATTGCCCTCGATATAGCGCACCCGCCCGTCCTTCAGGTGGACGCGGATGCCGCAGCGGCAGGCGCACATATAGCAGGTGGTGGTCTTCACGCTGTCCGAGACCGGGGCCGAGGTCTCGATCAGCTCCTGGGGCGAGGAGAAGCCCTTCGTCCTGCTCGCCCCTGCGATAGACATCCCGTCTCCTTCCCTGCCGATGCGGAGCATGTCTTGCGCCCGGGCAGGCGCGGCATCAAGGCCGCAGCGGCATGGCAGGTCTCACGAAGTGGCCGGGGCGGCGGGCTGGGGGTCGCCGGGATAGTTGCCGCGCAGCACGACCAGCCACGGGTAGCGCGTGTCGAGGATCGCCCCGTCAGGCCCGGCGAGCTTGCCGTCCGGCGTCACCGGCACGTGCTTCATTGTCACGGCGTCGTCCACGTTGCCGCCGATCACGCTGATCTGGCCCGGCGCGGTGGCCACCACGATGTCGCAATGGGCCGGAAAATGCGCGTCGGGCAGGTCGTCGTAAGTGATCGGCTTGCGCGCGCGGCTGAGGCAAATCAGGTCGCCCGGGCGGGGCGCGTAGTCGGTCGGGCGCTCGGCGGTGAAGAGATAGCCCGACACCTGCCCGAGTTTCTGCTGCTTCGCCAGGTTGATGTAGGTGGAATGCGCTTCCGAATACGGGAAGCCGGCCCCGGCCCCGGCGATCCGCATGACATAGGAGATGAAAGCGGCCGACCAAGCGTATTCCCAGTCGTCCGAGGCGGGGAACACCTGGCCCTGTGCGTCATGCTTGCCGGTCCAGGCGGATTCCAGGCTGCCCGCATTGAGGCCGAGCCACCAATATTCGCCGACCCGCTGCCACAGCCCCTCGACGCGTTCAGGCTTCTGATCGGGCAGCGGCGGCGGGCGCGACCCGGGCGGGTCGTCATCCACCGGCTCGCCGAACAGCCGCCACTCGCGCAGCGCGATTGCGACCACCGCCTGCCGCGAGATCGGCTCGTAGGGCACGCGCGCAAAGGGCGGCAACTGCATGTCCGTCGGGCCCCCGGCCTGGGCCTGGACGTGCGCCTGCGGCTTCGGGGTCTGCGCGCAGCCGGCGACCATCAGGACCAGGGCCCCGGCGGCGGCGGGCATGGCGGCACGGTGCCGCGTCGCCGCGCGGCGGGGGTGGTCATGTTTTTGCGGGCGGGTCGGCAGAGCCTACTCGACGGGTCGGGTGGTGAGCGTGCCGTCCGCCTGCTGGACGATGGCGGCCACTCGCGCCTCGGCCTCGGCGAGCTTCGATTCGCAGTGCCGGCGCAGGGCGGCGCCGCGCTCATAGGCGGCGATGGCGTCCTCTAGCTTCTGCTGGCCGCTCTCCAGCCCGCGCACGATCTGCTCCAGTTCGGCCAACGCCTCCTCGAACGACAGGCGGCTCACGTCCTCGGCTGGGGGGCGCTGCTGGGTGTCCGCCATTGCCGCTCCTGGTTAGGTGCGCATCAGCGCGCGTACATGCGCCGCCGCCGAGGCTGCCAGCGCGTCGAGGTCATAACCGCCTTCGAGCACGGAGGCGAGACGTCCTTTGCAATGCCGGTCCGCGGCCGCCGCGAGCTCGGCAGTGATCCAAGCATAATCCTCGGTGTCGAGTCGCAGCTCCGCCAGCGGGTCGGCACGGTGGGCGTCGAAGCCTGCGGAGACGATCAGCAGCTCCGGGGCGAAGCCATGCAGCGCGGGCAGGATGCGGTCGCGCCACGCGGCGCGGAACAAGGCGCTGTCGGTGCCGGGGCGAAGCGGGACATTGACGATGTTGCCCGCGCAGCCGGTCTCACCCGCCGCGCCCGTGCCGGGATAGCAGGGCGACTGGTGGGTGGAGGCGTAAAAGAGGTCGGGATCGGCGGCGAACATCGCCTGCGTGCCATTGCCGTGGTGCACGTCGAAATCGATCACCGCGATCCGGCGCAGCCCGTAGCGCGCGCGGGCATGGTGCGCGGCGACGGCGGCGTTGTTGAACAGGCAGAACCCCATCGCCCGCGCGGGCTCGGCGTGATGGCCGGGCGGGCGCACGGCAGCGAAGGCGGCATCGGCCCAGCCCTCCATCACCGCATCCACCGCGCCCACGGCGCCGCCCGCGGCGCGGAGCGCCGCCTCGGCGCTTGCGTGGCACATGGCGGTGTCGGCATCGAGTTGCACCGGTTCTCCTGGCGGAGGCCGGATGGCGAGAATCGCGCGCACATAGTCGGGCGGGTGGACGCGGGTCAGCGCCTCCTCGGTGGCGGGCTCAGCGTGCTCGCGCAGGAGCGGCGCGAACTCCTCCGCCTCCAGCGCGCGCAGCACGGCGCGCAGGCGGTCGGGGCACTCGGGATGCCAGGGGCCCGCATCGTGGCCGAGGCAGGCGGGATGGGTGAACAGGGCGACGCGCCTCATGTTGCGTTCTCTTCGGCGCGGCGGCGGATCAGGAAGCTGAACACGCCGTCCTGCTCGCTCCAGGCGAGCAGGGCGTGCCCGGTTTCCCGGCAATAGGCCTGAAAATCGGCGACCGCGGCACGGTCGGTCGCGAGCACGCGCAGCCGCTCGTGCGGTGCCATGCCGCGCAGCTCGCGGTTCGCCCGCAGCACGGGCAGCGGGCATTTGAGGTCTTTCACGTCCAAGAGGCGCTCGCTCATGGGCGTCATCCTGGGGCGGGCGCGGACGCTTGAGCAAGGCGGCGTGGCCCGTCATGGTGCGCTCCATGAGCAAGTTCAGGATCGGGATCGACCTCGGCGGCACCAAGATCGAGGTGGCGGCGCTGGCACCGGACGGCAGCGAGCAGGCGCGGCATCGCGTGCCGACCCCGCACGGCTACGAGGCGACCTTGCAGGCGATCGTGCAGCTCGTGCGCGACGCCGAGGCGAAGATCGGTGAGCCCGCGACGGTCGGGATCGGCATTCCCGGCGCGATCAGCCCGGCGACGGGCCTGGTGAAGAACGCCAATTCGATCGCGCTCAACGGCCATGCGTTCGAGCGCGAGATCAGCGCCGCGCTGGAGCGCGAGGTGCGCGTCGAAAACGACGCCAACTGCTTCACCCTAAGCGAGGCGACCGACGGCGCGGGGGCTGGTTACGGCACCGTGTTCGGCGTGATCCTCGGCACCGGCTGCGGCGGCGGCATCGCGATCGACGGCAGGCTGCATCGCGGACCGCACCGGATCGCCGCCGAGTGGGGCCACACGCCGCTGCCTTGGCCCAAGCCCGAGGAATTGCCGGGGAGGCGCTGCTGGTGCGGGCGCGATCTGTGCCTGGAGACGTTCATCGCCGGCCCGTCGCTCGCGCGCGACTGCGACGGTGAGGGCGCGCATGACGCGAGCGGGATTCCGGCGCGCGCGGCGGCGGGCGAGGCGCGCGCCATCGCCGCGCTGGCGCGCCATGCGGACCGCGTGGCGCGCGGGCTCGCGGTGATCATCGACATTCTCGACCCGGACGTGATCGTGCTCGGCGGGGGCTTGTCGAACATGGAGCATCTCTATCGCGATATCCCGCCGCTGCTTTCGCAATACGTGTTCAGCGACACGGTGGCGACGCCGATCGTGAAGAACGTGCATGGGGATTCGTCCGGCGTGCGGGGAGCGGCGTGGCTGTGGCCGGCGGGGTAAACACCACCCGGACGGTCGCGCGCCTTTCGAGATTTGGCTGAGCAGCTTGGATAATACGGGCCGAGCCAAAGTAACGGTCGCATCGTAGGGCTCGAACATGGCAGTCTGTCGAGCGTCAGGGCGGTCACGGACGGAGTAGCGAAGGAACGAATCAATCGGGGTCCCGGTCCTCGCAGCTAATTTGGGCAGGAGCAACGAGTCTGTTCGGCATCGTCGGTTATTTCCAGCGTCAGGCCGGCATCGAGCTCCACGTTGTGGAGGGGAGGATCGCGGCATGAAAACGGCGCTGACGGTCGCCATCGGCGGATTGGGCGCGGTCGGGCTCAGGCTGGCGCGGGCGCTGGATGCGGGGATCGAGGGTTTGGCTCTCACGCATGTCGCGGCACGCGATCCGGCCCGCGCGCGGGACCGCGTGGCCGGGTTCCGCCATCCGCCCGCCGTCGTGACGAGCGAGGAACTGGCGGCGGCGGACGTCGTGGTGGAGGCGGCGCCAGCCTCGGCGCTGGAGCGTATCGCCGTGCCCGCGATCGAAGCGGGGCGGACGCTGGTGATCATCTCGGTCGGCGCCTTGCTGCCGCGGATGCATCTGCTGGAGCGCGCGCGCGAGACGGGTGCCAGGATCGTGGTGCCGACCGGCGGCCTTGTCGGCTTCGACGCGGTGCGCGCGGCGGCGGAGGGGAACATCGCCAGCGTGACGATCGAAACCCGCAAACCGCCCGCCGGGCTCGCGGGCGCCCCGTATTTGCTGCAACACGGAATCGCGCTGGACGGCCTTACCGAGCCCATGCGCGTGTTCGCGGGCAATGCCTTCGAGGCGGCGCAGGGATTTCCGGCCAACGTCAATGTCGCCGCAGCGCTCGCCTTGGCGGGCATCGGACCGGAGCGCACGCTCGCCGAAATCTGGGCCGACCCGACCGTGACGCGCAACACGCATCATATAAGCGTGGAGGCCGACAGCGTGCGGCTGCGGTTGACGATCGAGAACGTGCCGAGCGAGGACAATCCGCGTACCGGCAAGATCGTGCCGCTGTCGGTGCTTGCATGCCTCAAGGGGATGGTGAGCACACTGCGCGTCGGAACGTAACCTGGAGCGGAGCGCCTGGGGCGGATGCTGATCCGCCGACGCAAATGCCACGGCGCATTCCGCTGGGCTCCATGCGCCCTGCACTGTCCGTCAGGCGCCGCTCGTTCAAGCAGCGGCGTGATCCCCGGATCGTACATCTGCATCTCAGAACGCCAGCCAGGCGAACATGTAGAGCGTGTTGTTGCCCGATGCGTTGCGGCCGAAACCGTCATAGTTGGCGGAGCCGCCGTTGAACTGCGTGTAGATGATGTACTGGAGGCCGAGCTTCAAGTTGGCCCAGGGGCGGCCCCAGCTAGTGTCCTTGCCGAACGGCACGTAGTCGGCCTCCAGGATGAAGGCGTTGCTGTTCGGCTTGCTGTTGGCGCTGCCGGTGAGGTCGGAGCCGCCGAACTGCGGTGAGGGATAAAGAACCGGGTTCGCCGGCCCCCAGGTCTTTTGCCAGCCGAACGTGAAGCCGTAGGTGTTCTCGTACCAGTAAGACGTATTGAGGCGGAACTGGTTCAGGCTGTAGTGCGAGCCGACCGCGGTGCCGTTGGCGGCATTGAACTGATTCGCCGAGCTGTTCAGGTTCTCGTTTTCGTAGACGTAGATGCCCTGGATGGTGGCGATGTGCTTCCCGGTGCCTAGGAACTGGTAGCCGAAATCGACCGCGTAGTCGGCATAGAAGTCCTGCCCGAAATCGCCCGTGCTGGTAAACGGCCCGGTCGCCGGGTTGACGTTGGACGACATATAGAGCCCGCCTACCCAGGCGGCGTTGTTGCCCCAGTTCCATTCATAGGCGGCGCGCACATAGGGCATGATGTTCTGGCTGGCGCCGACCGTCAGCGCCTCGCCGAACTTGGCGAGCGCGGTCGGCCCCAGCGTCTGGTAGCCACCCGCTTCGAGATAGAGATGCTGATTATACCAAGCGTAACCCGTCACGCCGATCGCATTGTTGGCAAAGGCGGAAACGAGGATCGGGCTCGCCGCCGGGGTCGGCGCGAGGCTGGAAGCGACGAAGGGATAGCCCCAGGCGAAGGTGGAATTGTAGGGATCCTGAACGGTCGGATTGTTGTTGATGCTCAAGCCGAGCCGCAGGTCGTTGCCGAAGGCGGTGACCATAGTCGTGTAAGGCCGGACGTCCGAGTTGTCGACGTGGACCGCGTTCGAGATGTTGCTATAGGTGAATTGCATGAAGCCGCCGGCGAAGTCGGTGGCGCGGCCGGCGACGAACACGCTCGCCGCATCCCAGGCGAAGTTATTGTTATTGCCGAAGTGCGTTGCGATCTGATCGTCAGGCACGGCGCCGTTGGTGTGGGTGAACGATCCGATCGTCATGGCCGAGAGCGGAATGTGGGCTTGCAGCCCCTCGCCGCCCCCTTGCGTATAGCCGCCGATCTTAAAGGCGCGCCCAGTCGGCGTGAGCTGCGGGCCGAAGCCGCCCACGTGGCAGGCAGTACAGGGGAGCCCCGTTTGCGAGGCGAAACTCGGCAGCGCCTCGAGCTTCGTGCGCGGCGCGAGTATCGCGACCAGGGCGACGGCGGAGCCTATGACACCCAGGCCTACGGCCCAATCGAGGCGAGCAAGGTTGCGCTGCATGGCTGGCCTCCCCTCAATCGTCGCAAAGTTAACGGACGGGGCAGCCGGCCGTACTGATCCAGGTCAATAACAAGTCGGATTCGTCAGGACGCCGCCATGCTCGCGAATGCGAGCAGCGGAGGCTCTTATTGCCGATGAAGGTAAGTCGTGGATGGTCCTCATCCGCCGGCCACGACGAGCGCGAATCTAGCCTAACGCCCCTGGAGGAAGTCCATGAACGGCGGGAACGTGAGCAGCAGTCCGGCGCTCAGCATCAGGAACGAAGCAAGATTGACACGGGCGAGCCGCACGTCCCGCTGCTTCCAGCGCGAACCCAGCACCAGCCACACGGCGAGCCAGACCAGGATTGCCGTGCATGTGACCCCGGAAAGCGGGCCCGTCGGCCGCCAAAAAACGAAGGCCTGGCTCAGGCTCGGGATCGCATCGCCGGCAAAGGCGAATATGCCGAGCGCGAGCGAGCCGATCCCGGCGGCCAGGATCGCCGCTGCGGCAGGGCCGTTGTGCATCCGGGTGGAATCATAACTCGGCGCGCCGGCCATCCTAGTCGCTCTTCATCAGCACGATCTGCGGCCCGCCGCGCACCGGCGCGACCTTGTTCAGCAAGGCGCCGAACGCGCCGGCGACCGCCGTCGCAAAGAATGCCGCGGCGGTGAAGCCAAGCACCGCGTTACGAATCTGGCGCTGGCGGGCGAGCTCGGGGCCGTATTTGATGAAGACATAGGCGACCATCGTCATGGCGATCGGCGCGAACCAGGCGATGTGCTCCTTCCACTCCATGCCCAAATCGTGCCAGCCGATGGTCAGCTTGCTCGACATCAACAGGCGCTGCGGATAGGGGGCGAGATCGGTGGTGCCGGGCGGCGGCACGGCGCGATACCAGGGATAGATCACATAGGCGCCCGAAAGCACCGAAAGCCAGGCGAGCAGCGCCATGCTGACCAGGTAGAAGCGGAACATGGCGCTGCGGCCGTACGAAGGTTGCGCCGACGTGCCGACCTCGGCACTCGAGTAGATCACCGCGATCGCGCCGGAAAAAGCAAGCATGAACAGGGCGCCGAAGCCCATTCCGTGCAATACGGTGATGAGATCGCGGAAGCTGATCTGCATCGGGGCGCTCCCGCCGCGGCCGCTTCTATTTCAGCGTTGCCAGGTAGGCGATCAAGTCGGCGCGCTTGGCGGGATCGCTCAGCCCGGCATAGGTCATCTTGGTGCCCGGAATCATGGCGCGTGGATTCGCAAGATACTTGTCGAGCGTGGCCGCGTCCCAGGTGATATTGGCGCTCTGGTTGGCCGGCGAGTAGGCGTAGCCCGGCACCGAGCCGGTCTTGCGGCCGACCACGCCGTAAAGCGTGGGACCGACCCGGTTCTGCCCCGGCTGCGCGCTGTGGCAGATGCTGCACGAGGACTGGAACACCGACTTGCCAGCCGCCGCGTCCCCGGCCGCGTGCGCGGGCGCGGCGAGGGCAGCGGGCAGCGTGGCGAATGCCGCCAGAAGGGCGAGGTCGAATGGCTTGAGCACGGGCGATCTCCACTCGGCTATTTCGATGAACCCAGCTTCTCGCGCAGGAATTCGCCGATCACGAGCACGCCCGGCTCGATCAGCTCGAGGTCGTTCAGCGAATCGCCCACGCCCGCTTCGGCGAACTCGGCCGCTTCCTGGTCATGCGCCCGCCGTGCCGCGGCCGCGATCGCGTTGAATGCATCGGTGATTTGCGTGTGCTCTTGAAAGATTTCCTCGCGATCGGCGCGAACGCGGTCCGCCATCGCGATCGCCCAGGACATGTCGGGCGTCACCTTGCCGTCGGCGAGATAGGGCAGCAGCGTCAGCGGCGGCAGGATGTATTCGTCCTCGCGGGCGAAGTGGCGCTTCACCAGCGGCAGCGCCTTGCGTGCTTCGGCGCCGACCGGGCCCGGGCGGCGCGCCAGCACGCCGAGCCGCGCCAACGTGTCCTGATGCTCGAGCTGCAACGACGGCGGGATCGGATGCTGCGCCGCCGGCGCCGGTCCGGTCTGCGCGTGCGCCGGATCCGCGCCGCCGAGCCAGGCAAGGGCAGCGATCGCCGCGAGCGTCGAGAGCATGGGAGGCCGTGCGTGCATTGCCGCGTCTCCGGATACCCTGTTGACCCAGCCAGCGCAGAGCTCTCTCGCGAAGAGCCCCGCCCGGCTGCTGTTGGCTACCGTAGCGCGCGGCAGAAGCGGCGGGATTGATCCATCTCAATCAGCGACAGGCTTCTTATCCGAACCGCAGCACGACATAGAGGCCGGTAACGACAAGCTGCATGAGTGCGATCGGCGCGCCGTAGCGCAGGAAGGTCAGGAAGCTGATCGGCCGGCCGGCCTGCGCGCAGATTCCGCTCGCGACGATGTTGGAGGAGGCGCCGAGCAGCGTCGCGTTGCCGCCTAGGGTGGCGCCGAAGCACATGGCGAAAAAGAGCGGCAGCACACTCGCCGGAATATGACCGTAGCCCGCCGCCATCTCCGCTTGCGTGGCAAGCCCGGCGCCGATGGCGTATTGCTTGACCAGCGGGACCATCGCCACCACCAGCGGGATGTTGGGGATCACACTGGACAGCACGGCGATCCCGAACAGCAGCACGAGGCTGGCGACCAAGAGGTTGGTGCCGAGCCAGCTTCCCATCGAGTTGCCGAGCGCGCCAATGACGCCGGTTCTGTCGAGCGCGCCGACCAGCACGAAAATACAGATGAAAAATAGCAGCGTTTCCCAGTCCACGTCGCGCAGGATTTCGCGGACGGAATCGAGCTTGGTCGTGAAGGCGATCAGCAGCACGAACCCTGAGCCGATCACCGCCACCGCCGGCGGCGAGACCGGCGGGTCGATCGATTCGCCGAACATGAACAGGGCGATCATAACCGCCAGCACGGCGGAGCAGGCGGCGAGTGCGAACGGCCGCGTGATGGGCGGGAGGGCGACCGTCTCGCGTTCGGGCTGGCGTTCGCGCCAAGTGAGGCGGAACACCAGTGGTAGCAGCGCCGCGACGGCGAGGATCGCCAGCAACCCGCCGGCGCTCAGCAGGGAGAGATAGTCCGCGAACGAGAGCCGGATCGCATTGCCGACGATGAACGTGGCGGGATCGCCCACCAGCGTCAGCAGCCCGGCGCTGTTGGCGATGAACACGAGCAGCAAAACTGGCTGGGTGAAATCGAGCCGCAGGCGGTTGCAGATGTTGATCACGAGCGGCCCCAGCATGATCACCACGGTCGCGTTCGGCAGGAACGCGCAGATCGGCGCGGCCAGCACAATGATTACCGCAAGCAGCCGCCGCCCGTCGCCGCCGATAACCCGCTGCGCCAGCGCGCCGAGATAGTCGAACACCCCAGTCGGGACGAGGGTGCGCGCCACCACCATGCCCCCGAAGAACAGCGCGATGGTTGCCTCGGCCGGATTGATGCTGGCGCTCGCTTCCTGCGCCGACAGCACGCCCGTCAGCAGCAGAACGATCGTGCCGAGGAGGGCGGCCACGGTGAGATGCAGCCGGTTCGAGGCGATCGCAAGGATCACGGCGGTGAACACGCCGATGGCGATTTCAGCCTGACCCGATAGCCCGAACACGTCGGCGATCCCCCCGCAGCGCGCCGGCGGACGATACGGGCCCGGCAGGAACCGCGCTACAGCGGGATCGCCAGCAAGGTGTCGATCCGTGAGCTGTCGCAGACCACGATCCGTTCGGCGAAGCGCAGCGCGCCCGCTTCGGCGCGCAGCCGGTCGCGATAGGCGCCGGTGGCGAACAGGTCGGTTCTTCCGTCCCGCATGATGCGGACCACGAGAAACGGGGTCTCAGCCGCGACGGCATCGGCGTCCTCGGCGATGATCCGCGGCAGGCCGAGAATGTGGCGGTAGGCCTGGCGCTCGTAGATGTTGGCGCGGCGGAGCGCCATGACGCGGTCGTGCAACATCCCCCGGCTGTCCGCATAGACCATCCCGGCCGCCAGGTTGGCGCGCACGTTCTCGGCGCTGGTGATCTTGTAGAGGCACGGGTCGAGGAAGAAGCCGGGCCAGTCCTCCAACCGGTCCTCGTCGATCGCGGCGGCGTAGTCGGCATTCAGCGCGGCGAGGCGCAGCAGCGTCTCCACGGGCGTCAAATTCCCATCGCCGCGCGCCATTGCTTCCAGAAGCCGCGTACCGCCGTTTCGCTGGCGCGGCTTTCCTGGCTTTCGGTCCCGGCCCCGCCCATTTCGAGCATCGCCTCCTGATCGCCCGCCGCCGCGGCGCCGCGCTCGACGAAATTGCCGATGCAGCCATCTTCCAAAGACACATATCCTGCGGGGCCGGTCAGATTGATCTGGCGCAGGCGGCGGCGGCGCTGCGCCTCGGTGTCGTCGGCGTAGCCGAGGAAGATCCAGTGCAGGTCGGTTTGGTCCTTCCCGCGCGGCAGGAAGTGGCGCACCGACATGATGTTGCGGGTGCGCTGAAAGACCATCGTCGGGAACACCGACAAAATCTGCTGCTGGATCTGATCGCCGTGCTCGTCCTCCCATTCGAGCAGCGAGGGATCCGCGAGCCGCAGCTCGTCATCGACCGAGCGGATGCCCTCGTAAGCCTTGTCCATGATCTCGGCCGAGCCGATCGTGGTGGAGGCGTGGCAGCCGCCGTCGGGGCTGACGAACACGCCGCCGCGCTGGCTGAGCCGAGTGATCTTGAAGGTGGCGAAGAACACGTGCAGCAGGCTGGCGTGATAGGTGTCGCGCACGTTTTCCGCGTACAGCTTCCAGTTGTTCGGCAGCGCCTCGGTGAAGCGGCCGATCACCTCCAGCTTGCGGCCGGCGGCGACCGCCATGAAGCGCGCCACATCCGGGCCGAGATAGTCCGCGAGCGGCTTGGTTTCCGCCGACAGCGTGCCGAACACGAGCCCGTGCAGGCTGGTGACGCGCAGCTTGCGGGGGCCGTACCGTTCGGGGCGGAAATCGGGCGCCATGCCGCCGACGCCGTTCACGCCGCGCTGGAACGCGACCGAGCGCAGCGTGCCTTCCAGATCGTAGCGCCAAGCGTGATAGACGCAGGTGAAGTCCTTGGCGCGCGTACCGCACTCGTCGAAACAGATCAGTGAGCCGCGATGCGCGCAGCGGTTCTCGAACGCGGCGATGCCGCCGTCCGGCAGCCGCACGACGACGACCGGCATCAAGCCGACGAAGGTGGTGCGCCAGTCGCCCGGATTGGGAATGTCCACCTCCAGGCAGAGGAAGTTCCAGGTCGGCCCCTGAAACAGCCGCGTCTGTTCCTGTTCCAGCACGGACGGATCCTGGTAGGCCCAAAACGGCGTGCGCGTGAGCCCGGGCGGCCAGATGCGCGCCGGCTGAAGGTTCTGCATCGTGTCGGGCATGGGTCGGACCTCCCTGTGACGCATGGTTCTCCAGTACGGGAACGACTGCAACGCCCGGCGGGTCTCACCCCGGAACAAATCCGGGCGGCGCGGGCGCCACTCGGGATCGAGCAGCAGGAACTGGCCGAACGTGCCGGCCTGTCCGTTGCGACGATCCGCCGTCTAGAGGCGCCGGGAGGAACGGAGCGCGTCGCGGCCGCGCCAGTGGACGGTGTGCGGGCGGTGCTGGAGGAGGCGGGGGCGGCATTCATTCAGGATGGAGTGAAGCGCCGTCCATCCAGGACGCCGGAACAATCTCGCCCTCATCGCGCGCGACGCCTTCCTCCGCTACGGCAAGGGGCGCCAGCCGGCGGGGCTCAATCTCGGCGACTGCGCCGCCTACGCGCTCGCCAGGGCGCGCGGCGTGCCCCTGCTGTTCACGGGTCGGGACTTCGCTCGCACCGACATCGAGCCCGCCCTGCCGCCTTGACCCCTCGGCGTCCCCGCGCAGATTATCCTATCACTCACGCCGCCCTGTCGCGCCCGGTCGCGGCCGAGGGCCAGCACGGCTGACAACAAGGGGGACGCAATGCCTCAGGTAAGCCTGACGGTGAACGGAAAGCAGCATTCGGTCGAGGTGGAAGGGCGCACCCTGCTGGTTGAGCTGCTGCGCGAGAAGCTCGGGCTGACCGGCACTCATGTCGGCTGCGACACCAGCCAGTGCGGCGCCTGCGTGGTGCATGTGAACGGCGAGAGCGTGAAGTCCTGCACCATGCTTGCGCTGCAGGCCGAGGGGACGCAGGTGACGACCATCGAGGGGCTGGCCAAGCCCGACGGCACCTTGCATCCGATGCAGGAAATGTTCCGCGAGCACCACGCGCTGCAATGCGGCTTCTGCACGCCGGGGATGGTGATGAGCGCGATCGACCTCGTGCAGAGCCATCCCGAGGGACTGACGGAGCGGCAGATCCGTGAGGGGCTGGAAGGCAATCTGTGCCGCTGCACCGGCTACCACAACATCGTCAAGGCGATCGCCGCCGCCTGGCCGTTGATGCACGGCAAGCAGATACCGGCCGCCGCCGAATAGCGCCGCCAAGCGAGCGAGGGAGGAACAAGCAATGCCGTTCGAAGGAATCGGCGCCGCCGTCCGCCGCAAGGAGGATCTGCGGTTCCTGAGCGGGCGCGGCAACTACACCGACGATATCAACCGTCCGGGACAGCTCTACGCGCACATTTTGCGCTCCGATCGCCCGCACGCGCGCATCCGCCGCATCGACACCGCGCGGGCGAAAGCGGCGCAAGGCGTGGCGGCGGTGTTCACGGGTGAGGACATGGCGGCCGAGCAGATCGGCGGCCTGCCGTGCGGGTGGCAGATCCACAGCAAAGACGGTTCGCCGATGGCCGAGCCGCCGCATCCGGTGCTGGCGGTCGGCAAGGTGCGCCATGTCGGCGATCCGGTGGCGGTTGTGATCGCCGAAAGCCGCAAGGCGGCGAAGGACGCGGCCGAGCTGATCGAGGTCGATTACGAGGATCTGCCGGCGGTGGCGACGATGGCAGAGGCGCTGAAGCCGGGCGCGCCGCTGGTGCACGACGAGGCGTCAGGCAATCTCTGCTATGACTGGCATATTGGCGATAAGGCGGTGGTGGACGCCGCCTTCGCCAAGGCCGCGAAGGTGGTGAAGCTCGAACTCACCAACAACCGGCTGATCCCGAACGCGATGGAGCCGCGCGCCGCGATCGGCGATTTCGATCCGTCGAGCGGCGACTATACGCTCTATACGACCAGCCAGAACCCGCATGTGATCCGGCTTCTGATGGGCGCCTTTGTGCTGCACATCCCGGAGAACAAGCTGCGCGTGGTCGCTCCCGACGTGGGCGGCGGCTTCGGCTCGAAAATCTATCACTATGCCGAGGAGGCGATCGTCACCTGGGCGTCCGGCAAGGTCCGGCGCCCCGTGAAGTGGACCGCTGATCGCACCGAGAGCTTCATGTCCGACGCGCAGGGGCGCGACCATGAATCGACCGCCGAGATGGCGCTCGACAATGACGGGCGGTTCCTGGCGCTGCGCGTTTCCACGCTCGCCAACATGGGCGCCTATCTCTCCACCTTCGCACCCTGCGTGCCGACCTATCTGTACGCGACGCTGCTCGCGGGCGTGTACAAGACGCCCGTGATCTATGCCGAGGTGAAGGCGGTGTTTACCAACACCGTGCCGGTTGATGCCTATCGCGGCGCCGGGCGGCCGGAGGCGACGTTCCTTCTGGAGCGGCTGGTGGATGTGATCGCGCACGACACCGGCATGGACCGCGTGGAGCTCAGGCGGAAGAACTTCATCCCGCCGGACGCCTTCCCGTACCAGACGCCGGTCGCGCTGCAATATGACAGCGGCAACTATCAGGCGACATTGGATGCGGCGCTGAAGGCGGCCGATTACGCGGGCTTCGAGGCGCGCCGCAAGGCCGCCGCCGCGACCGGCAAGCTGCGCGGCATCGGCATCTCCACCTACCTGGAGGCGTGCGGCATTGCGCCCTCGGCGGTGGTGGGCTCGCTCGGCGCGCGCGCCGGGCTTTACGAGTGCGCCAATATCCGCGTGCATCCAACCGGCAGCGTGACGGTGTTCACCGGCGCGCACAGCCATGGCCAGGGTCACGAAACGACCTTCGCGCAGCTCGTGCACGCGCAGCTCGGCGTGCCGCTCGATCAGATCGAGGTGGTGCACGGGGATACGGGGAAGATTCCCTTCGGCATGGGCACGTACGGCAGCCGCTCGCTCGCGGTCGGCGGCAGCGCGATGGTGAAGGCGATGGACAAGATCATCGCCAAGGGCCGCAAGATCGCCGCGCACTTGCTGGAGGCGAGTGTGGAGGACGTGGAGTTCAAGGACGGGAAGTTCACCGTCGCCGGCACCGATCGTGCGAAGTCGCTGACCGAGGTCTCCTTGGCCGCCTACGTGCCGCATAATTACCCGATCGAGGAGCTGGAGCCAGGGCTGGAGGAAACGGCGTTCTACGATCCCAAGAACTTCACCTTTCCCGGCGGCTGCCATGTCGCCGAGGTGGAGATCGACCCCGATACCGGGATGGTGGCAGTGGTGAATTTCACCGCCGTCGATGATGTGGGGCGGGTGATCAACCCGATGATCGTCGAAGGCCAGGTGCAGGGCGGGGTGGCGCAGGGCATCGGCCAGGCGCTGTTGGAGCACGCGGTGTACGATCGAAGCGGCCAGCTCGTCACCGGCTCCATGATGGATTACACCATGCCGCGCGCGGACGACTTGCCGAGCATCGGCGTGCGGACCGAAACGACGCTCTGCACGCACAACCCGCTCGGCGTGAAGGGCTGCGGCGAGGTGGGCGCGATCGGCTCGCCGCCCGCGATCATCAACGCGGTGGTGGACGCGCTCAAGGAATATGGCGTGCGCCATCTCGACATGCCGGCCACACCCGAGAAGATCTGGTCGATCATTCAGGCCGGCCGGCCGAAGATGGCCGCCGAGTAGCCCGTATCAGACGAGACGAAGGACGCAAGCGATGTATGACTTCGCCTATCAGAAGCCGGGCAGCGTGGACGAGGCCCTGAAGCTGCTTGGAGCCGATCCCGAGGCAAGGCCGCTCGCGGGCGGGATGACGCTGATCCCGGTTCTGAAGCAGCGTCTGAACAAGCCTTCCATGGTGGTCGATCTCGCCAAGCTCGGCCTGACCGGGATCAAGGAGGAGGGCGATGGCATCACGATCGGCGCCATGACCACGCACGGCGCGGTGGCGAAATCGGACGTGGTGCGGCGGCGGATCCCGGCGCTGGCCGCGCTTGCCGGGCTGATCGGCGACGAGCAGGTGCGCCATCGCGGCACGATCGGCGGGAGCCTGGCGAACAACGACCCGTCCGCCGATTATCCGGCGGCGGCGCTGGCGCTCGGTGCCACGATCACCACCAACAAGCGCAGCATCAAGGCGGATGATTTCTTCCAGGGCATGTTCACGACCGCGCTCCAGCCGGGCGAGCTGATCATTTCGGTGCATTTCCCGGTGCCCGAGAAGGCGGCCTACGAGAAGTTCCGCAACCCCGCCTCGCGCTATGCGATCGTGGGTGTGTTCGTGGCCAAGACCAAAGACGGCGCGCGGGTGGCGGTGACGGGCGCGGGCCAGAACGGGGTGTTCCGCCATGCCGAGATGGAGAAGGCGTTGGCGGGCAACTGGTCCGCGGATGCGATTGCCGGGGTGAAGACGCCGTCGGGCGATATGAACAGCGACATCCATGCGAGTGCGGAGTACCGGGCGCACCTCGTGGGAGTGATGGCGAAGCGGGCGCTGGCGAGGGCGGGATAGCGAGGGAAGCGCGTAGCCCATCGGCCGCCGGCCAGGCACGTCACGCTGCGAGGTGTGTGGCCGCCGTCGCATACGGGCTCGGCGGGGCAGAATTGGTCGGAGCGGCGGGATTTGAACCCACGACCCCCAGTCCCCCAGACTGATGCGCTACCAGACTGCGCTACGCTCCGACGATCCCGGTTGCTAGCAGGTCGGGCCGGGTTGGGGCAACGGACCCCCTCCTCCTGACCGCCTGCCCGCAAGGGGAGGAGAGACCCTTTTCTACTCCGTCTCGGGCAGGATCGACCCATTCAGCGGCAGCACGGCGCCGAGCCAGAGGGCGTGGTGCAAATGGTCATCGCGCGGGCGGCCGGATTCGGGGTGAACGAGGACGGTCAGCCCCCCGCGGTTGAGCGCGAGCCAGGGCACGAGCGTGGGGAACAGGTCGGGCAAAAAGAGGACCTGGAACATGGCGCTCGGGTGCGGCCCGACCGGCACATCATGCATCCGTCCGAGCTGGGCGGTGGGGAAGCGGGCGGCAATACCGGCGCGAACCTGCTCGGCCACGGGCCGGGTGGCGGCGGGGTCGTAGTAGATATGGGCGTGCCAGGCGTGGATCAGCGACGGGTCGCGGTCGGTCATGGCGACGGTCCTCCTTGCGCGAGCACGCGGCCGGCGATCGAGTGGAGCTTCGCAACGAGCGCCGGGTCACGCATGTGAGCGGCGGTGATGACGGCGTTGTCGAGCGCCCGCTGGCAGCCGCAGGGGCAGAGCGGGCGCCGGCGGCCGAGCCCCGGGACCACCTCGCGGACCAGCGCGCGGGCCGCATCGGCGTTGGCGAGCAGCACCTTGACGATTGCCTCCACCGTCACCGCGTCATGCTCGGGGTGCCAGCAATCATAGTCCGTCACCATCGCGACGGTGGCGTAGCAAAGCTCGGCCTCGCGGGCGAGCTTCGCCTCCGGCATGTTGGTCATGCCGATCACCGAACAGCCCCAGCTCCGGTAGAGCTCGCTCTCGGCCTTGGTGGAGAATTGCGGGCCCTCCATGACGAGATAGGTGCCGCCGCGCGCGACCGGCAGGCCGAGCCGCCGGGCGCCCGCCTCCAGCGCATCGCCGATGCGGGCGCAGACCGGGTGGGCCATCGAGACATGCGCCACTACGCCGTCCCCGAAGAAGCTCTTGTCGCGGGCGAAGCTGCGGTCGATGAACTGATCGACAATCACAAATTGCCCGGGTGGCAGCTCCGCCTTGAGGCTGCCCACCGCCGAGAGCGAGATCACGTCGGTCACGCCCGCCCGCTTCAGCGCGTCGATGTTGGCCCGGTAGTTGAGGTGGGTCGGCGAGAGCGGATGCCCCCGCCCGTGGCGCGGCAGAAACACGCAGCGCACGCCGGCAAGCCGGCCGAACAGCAGCGCGTCGGAAGGTTCGCCCCAGGGCGTGGCGATGTGGCGCCACGCCTTCTCTTCCAGCCCTTCGATGTCGTAGAGGCCGGAGCCGCCGACGATGCCGATGACCGGATCGGTCATGGGCGGGGCTCCGGCCCGTTCAATGATCGACGCTCGACCAGAGCTTGCGCTTGGAGGCGTAGGTGAGCCCGGTCATCAGCATCAGGAACAGCACCACCCGCACGCCGATCTGGCGGCGCTGCACGAGCTCCGGGTTGGCCGCCCATGCGAGGAACGTCACCACGTCATGGGCCATCTGCGGCACGGTGGCCTTTGTGCCGTCGGCATACTCCACCGCGTCGTCGTGCAAGGGCGGCGGCATGGAGATGAGGTGCCCCGGGAAATACTCGTTGTAGTATTTGCCCGGCGGCACGGAGACGCCCGCCGGCGGCGGATCGCGGAAGCCGGTCAGGATGCCGTAGACGTAGTCGGCATGGCCCTCGCGGGCGTTGACGATCAGCGAGAGGTCGGGCGGCACCGCGCCCAGCGCGGCGGAGGCGGCCTGCTCGTTGGCGAAGGGCGACTTGAACTGATCGGCGGGCAAGGCCGGCCCGCTGATCGGCTCGCCCTGATCGTTGACGCCCTTGGGCACGGTGACGGAAGCCGCGATCGCCTTGATCTGGGCCTCGTTCAGCCCGATGCCGGCGAGGTCGCGGTAGTGCAGCAGCTTCATCGAGTGGCAGGTCGAGCAGACCTTGTAATAGACCCAGAAGCCGCGCTGCGCGGCAGCGAGGTCGTAGCTGCCGAAGATGCCGCTGAAGCTCCAGCTCTCGTTCGGCAGCGACGGCGTCTCCTGCGCAGCGGCGGGGGTGGCGGCGGCCAGCAGCCCGAGGCCGGCCGCGGCGAGCAGGGCGGCGAGGCGGCGCATCATGCCTTCTCCATCGGCCGGGCGGCGGCACCGGCGGGCAAGGGCCCCCCGCCCCGGTGCAGGACGGCGGCGCTGATGCTTTCGGGCAGCGGCAGCGGCCGCTCCAGCTTGCCGAGCAGCGGCAGCACCACGAGGAAGTGGAAGAAATAGTAGAGCGTGCAGACGCGGCCGAGGATCACCCAAATCCCCTCCGGCCGGTTGGCACCGACCACGCCGAGCAGGACGACCGAGGCCACCCAGAGCCAGATCACCTGGCGGAAGATCGGCCGGAACCGCCCGCTGCGGACCGGGCTCGTGTCGAGCCAGGGCAGGAAGAACAGCACCAGAATGGAGCTGAACATGATGCAAACCCCGCCGAGCTTGTTGGGCACCGAGCGGAGGATCGCGTAGAACGGCAGCAAGTACCATTCCGGCACGATGTCCGGCGGCGTTTGTAGCGGGTTGGCGGGGATGAAGTTGTTAGGGTCGCCGAGCGCGTTCGGGGCGAAGAAGACGAAGGCCGACCAGACGATCAGGAACAGGCAGAGCCCGACGCTGTCCTTCACCGTGTAGTAGGGGTGAAAGGGCAGCGTGTCCGCCGGGCCCTTTGGGTCGATCCCGAGCGGGTTGTTCGAGCCGGTGATGTGCAGCGCGACGACGTGCAGGAACACCACCGCGAAGATCACAAACGGCAGCAGGTAATGGAGCGCGAAGAAGCGGTTGAGCGTCGGGTTGTCCACGCTGAACCCGCCCCAGAGCCACGTGACGATGCCGTGGCCCACGACGGGGAAGGCGGAAAAGAGGTTGGTGATGACGGTGGCACCCCAGTACGACATCTGCCCCCAGGGCAGCACGTAGCCCATGAAGGCGGTCGCCATCAGCAGGAGCAGGATCACCACGCCGAGCATCCACAAGAGCTCGCGGGGCTTTTTATAGGAGCCGTAGTACATCCCGCGCAGGATGTGGACGTAGGTGACGATGAAGAACATCGACGCGCCGTTCTGGTGGATGTAGCGGATCAGCCACCCGTAATTCACGTCGCGCATGATGTGCTGCACGGAGTCGAAGGCGAGCTGGGTGTTCGGCTGGTAGTTCATCGCCAGCAGCACGCCGGTGGCGATCATCACCAGCAGCGCCACCACGGCCATCGCACCGAAGTTCCAAAGATAGTTGAAGTTCTTGGGCGTCGGGAATGCCGCATATTCCTTGTGCATCAGGCTCAACAGCGGCAGGCGCGCGTCGATCCAGTTGAGCACCGGGTTCTTGAAGTCGCTCTCGTGTAGTCCGGCCATCTTGTGCGGATCCTCGTTGCGGCGGGCGGCCTGTCGGCAGGTCAGGCCGGGCGGTTCGGCGAAGCCGGGAAATGGGCGGCGCCCTTGTAGAGCCCAGGCAACCGCGCTGCAACACGCCCCGGAACGGGATTGTGAGGGAAAATGAGCATGGCGGCCGTAGCCCACGCGGCGCTCCGCGACCCGGCGCGCGACTGGTTCGAGACCCTGCGCGACCGTCTGTGCGCCGAGTTCGAGGCGATCGAGGACGAAGGCGGCGCGGCGAGCGCGGGGCAGCCAGCGGGCCGCTTCGTCCGCACCGCCTGGACGCGCTCGGCCGAGAACGGGACGGACGGAGGCGGCGGGGTGATGAGCCTGATGCGCGGGCGGGTGTTCGAGAAGGTGGGGGTCAATGTTTCCACGGTCTGGGGCACGTTCAGCCCCGAGTTCCGCGCCAGCATCCCGGGGGCCGAGGCCGATCCGCGCTTCTGGGCGAGCGGGATCAGCCTGGTCGCACACCTGCGCAGCCCGCACGTGCCGGCGGCGCACATGAACACGCGGCTACTGGTGACGAGCAAGGGCTGGTTCGGCGGCGGCGGCGACCTGACCCCGATGTGGCCGGAGTCGCCCGCGTCGCGGACCGATGCGGCTTCGTTCCACGCCGCCCTGCGCGCCGCCTGCGACGCCCATGGGGCCGACTACTACGAACGCTTCAAGCGGTGGTGCGACGAGTATTTCTACCTGCCGCACCGGGGCGAGCCGCGCGGCGCGGGGGGCATCTTCTTTGATTACCTGGACAGCGGGAGCCCGGAGGCGGATTTCGCCTTCGTCCGCGACGTGGGGCTTGCGTTCCTCGGGGCCTACCCGGCGATCGTGCGGCGGCGGAAGGACCGCGGCTGGACCGAGGAAGAGCGGCGCCACCAGCTCATCCGGCGGGGACGCTATGTGGAGTTCAACCTGCTCTACGACCGCGGCACCCTGTTCGGGCTGAAGACCGGCGGCAATGTGGAGGCGATCCTGATGAGCCTGCCGCCCGAGGTGATGTGGCCCTGAGGGTCCGGCCGGGCGGGGGTTCCAATGGCGGGGCGCGCTTGCTATCTGCCGCGCCACGGCCCGGCGGGCGCATAGCTCAGTTGGTAGAGCAGCTGACTCTTAATCAGCGGGTCCAAGGTTCGAGTCCTTGTGCGCCCACCATCCGCTTCGATCCGCCCCGGCACCTGCAAGGACGGAGGCGCGTATGAATCTCGATGCCATCCCCATCGGCAGCGACCCGCCGCACGACATCAATGTGGTGATCGAGGTCCCGATCGGCGGCGAGCCGATCAAGTACGAAATGGACAAGCAAGCCGGCGCGCTGTTCGTCGATCGCTTCCTCTACACGCCGATGCGCTATCCCGGGAATTACGGCTTCGTGCCGCATACGCTGGGCGAGGACGGCGATCCGATCGACGTGCTGGTGGCGAACACCCGGCCGATCGTGCCGGGGGCCTATCTCAATGTGATCCCGGTCGGCGTGCTGAACATGGAGGACGATGCTGGCGGGGACGAGAAGATCATCGCCGTGCCGGCCCCGCGTCTGACGCAGCGCTATGTCCATGTTCGGAACTATACCGACCTGCCGACCATCACGCTCGAGCAGATCCGGCACTTTTTTGAGCACTACAAGGACCTGGAGCCCGGCAAGTGGGCGCGGATCAAGGGCTGGGGCGATGCGGCGGAGGCGCGCAGGCTGATCGCCGAGGCGATCGAACGCGGCCGCGCGCCGGCCACGGGCTGAGCCCGGCGAGCGCAAGCAGGCGCAGCGTTTTCTTCATCGCGGTCCCCTTCTCCGCTCGCGCGGCCAGCACGAGCGCGGGCGCCGGGCGGTTCGCGGGGACCGCTCAGCGCGCGGCGGCGGCGACCTCGCGCAGGAAGCCGAGACGCGCCTTCGCGCCTGCCACGATGTAGCTGTGATCGGAGCCCGAGCTGAGGAAACGCGCGCCCATGCGGATGTAGCGCACAGCGTTCTCCTCGTCGTCGATCCCGCCCATGCCGAGGATCTTGCCGTGCTTCTTGCAGGCGGCGGCGACGGCTTCGTAGGCCGCGACGAGCTTCGGATGGCTCATCTCGCCGGCGATCCCCATCGCCGAGGTGAGGTCGTAGCTGCCGATCAGCAGCACATCGACCCCCGGCACCGCGGCGATCGCATCGGCGTTGGCGATCGCCTCGGGGCTTTCCAGCATCACCACGGTCAGGATTTCGTCGTTGATCGCCTTCTGCGCCTGCGCGACATGCGGCGTCACGTAGCCGAACAATGCGGCCGGGCCGCCCCAGCTCCGCGTGCCCATCGCCGGGTAATGGAAAGCATCGGCGGCGCGGCGCGCCTGCGCGGGCGTATCGACATGCGGCACGACGATGCCGAGCGCCCCGTTGTCGAGCAGCCGCGTCGCCTCGTCGAGCGCCCCGGCGCAGACGCGCACGATCGGCGCGACGCCGGCGGAGAGCGCCGCGATACAAAGCTGCGTCGCCTCCTGGATCGTGAAGGCGCCGTGCTCCATGTCGATGAACAAATGGTCGTGCCCGGTGGCGGCGGCGAGGACGGGCGCGGCGACGCTGCGGAGATGCATGAGGCCGAACCCGTAGGCGATTTCGCCCGCGTAGAGCTTGTGCTTGGTCCGGTTCTTCACGATGGCCATGACGTTCATCCTCCCCCTGGCCGGCGCGGCGTGCCCGATCGGCTCATGGAGCGTGCGGGGTCGGAACGCCGGCTAAGCCGCCGCCTGGCGCGCCTCCTCGACCAGCCGCGCCGCCTCGGCGCCGCGCATCTTAACGATGTCGTCCTGGTATTTGAGCAGCACGCCGAGCGTGTCGTCCACGGTCGCGGGGGTGAGCTCGGTCTGGTTGAGATGCCGCAGCGCCGCCGCCCAGTCGATCGTTTCGGCGACACCGGGAAGCTTGAACACGTCCTCGGTGCGGAGGCGCTGCACGAACGCCACCACCTGCGCGGCCAGCCGGTCGGGCACGTCGGGGGCCTTGGCGCGCAGGATCGCACGCTCGCGCACCGCGTCCGGATAGCCGACCCAGTGATAGAGGCAGCGGCGGCGGATCGCGTCATGCACCTCGCGGGTGCGGTTGGAGGTGAGCACGACCACGGGCTGCACCTTCGGGCGCACTGTGCCATATTCGGGCACGGTGATCTGGAAGTCGGCGAGCACCTCCAGCAGAAACGCCTCGAAGGGTTCGTCAGCTCGGTCGAGCTCGTCGATCAGCAGCACCGCCGGGCCCTGGTCGGGGTCGATCGCGGAGAGAAGCGGCCGCGGCAGCAGGAACTCGCGGGTGTAGATCTCGCCCTCCAGACGCGCGCGGTCGGTCTCCCCGGCCGCCTCGGCGAGCCGGATCGCCATCAGCTGGCGCGCATGGTCCCACTCATAGGCGGCGGCGGCGAGGTCCATGCCGTCATAGCATTGCAGGCGCACGAGGCGGCGGCCGAGCCCGGCGGCGAGCACCTTGGCGATCTCGGTCTTGCCGGTGCCGGGCTCGCCCTCAAGAAAAAGCGGGCGGCGCATCGCCAGCGCCAGGTGCACGGTGGTGGCGAGCTCGCGGTCGGCGATATAGCCGTTCTCGGCCAGCAGGCGCGCGCTGTCGGAGACGGTGGCCGGCAGCTTCTGCACTACAGCAGCGGCCCCACGATCAGGAAGAAGATGCAGAGCCAGAGCGCGATGCCGATCCAGGCGGCGAGCGGATAGCCCATCGGCTTCGGCGGGATCATCGACCACAGGCTCACGGGGCGGGGGATCGCGGCCGGGCTCACGGGCCGGATCGCGGCGGAGGGCGCGGAGGGGAAGGCGCGGTCGGGGGAGGGGCCCATCTTTTCAGTCAAAACCTCGGTGAACTTGTTGAAGAAGCTGTCGGCCATCGACTTGGCGGTCGAATCGATCAGCCGTGCGCCGAGTTGAGCGATCTTCCCCCCCACCTGGGCATTCACCTCGTAGGTGAGAAGGGTCGCGCCGATGCCCTCGTCCGCCAGATGCACCTTGGCCCCACCCTTGGCGAAGCCGGCAACCCCGCCCTGGCCCTCGCCCGAGATCGTATAGCCGTTCGGCGGATCGAGATCGGAGAGGTGGACCTTGCCGCTGAACCGTGCCGCGATCGGGCCGATGCGGACGGCGGCGGTCGCCTCCAGATCCTGCGGCGAGGTGGCCTCCAGCCGCTCGCAGCCTGGGATGCAGGTCTTCAGGACCTCGGGATCGTTCAGGGCGTCCCACACCATCGAGCGCGGCGCCGGGATGTGCCGCTCACCCGTCATGTCCATCGCGTTCTGGCCCTCGTTTCGCGCGCCGGCCCTCTTAGTCGCAGGGTAGGGACCATGCAACCGAGGGGGGCGCTGGCTTGAACCTGCTCTGGGGCGCGCCGTTCCTCGGTGTCCTGCTCTCGGTCGCGCTTGGCCCCTCGCTCGCCCCGCGCGCCTGGCACCGGCGGCTCGGCATCGTCGCCCTGTTCTGGAGTGCCGCGTTGCTGCTGCCTTGGGCCTGGGCGCACGGGCCGGCCGCGGCGGTGCGGCTCGGGCTCGATGCGCTGCTGCTGTCCTACTTGCCGTTCGTCACCGTGCTGCTGGCACTCTATGCGGCGGGCGGGGGGGTGCTGGTGCGCGGCGGGCCCGGCGGCACGCCGGCCGGCAACACTGCCCTGCTCGCGGCCGGGATGGCGATGGGCGTGGTGATGGGCCAGGCGGGCGCGGCGATGGTCGTGATCAACCCGCTACTGCACGCCAATGCCCATCGGCGGCGCAAGGTGCATCTCGTGTTGTTCCTGGTCGTGCTGGTAGCCAATGCGTCGGGGGCGCTGGTGCCGCTCGGCAACCCGCCGCTCTATATCGGCTTCCTCCAGGGCGTCCCGTTCGCCTGGCCGGCGCAGCACCTGATCGCACCGCTCGCCGTGCTGACCGCGCTGACGCTCGGCGCCTTCTATGTGACCGACCGCGCGCTCGCCCGCGCCGAGCCGCCGGCGCCGGCGGCCAGGCGGCTGCATGTGCGCGGCTGGCGGAATGTCGGGCTCATTCTCCTCACCGCCGCGATCGTGGTGATGCAGAACGTGGTCAGGCTCGGCACGCTGGAGGTGTTCGGTGTCGCCGTGCCCGCGATGCGGCTCGTCGCGGTCGCGGGGTTCCTGCTCGTCACGGCGGCATCGGTGGTGCTGACGCCGAACGCCGTGCGGCAGCAGAACGACTTCAGTTGGGCACCGATGAGCGAGGTCGCCCTGCTGTTCGTGGCGATCTTCATAACGATCGAGCCCGTGCTGGCGATGCTTGCCGAGGGCCTCTCCGGGCCGCTCGCGCCGGTGCTGCGCCTGACGCTCGGGCCGGGCGGCGCGGCGCGCCCGGTCGCCTTCTTCTGGCTCGCCGGCATTCTGTCGGCGTTCCTCGACAACGCGCCGACCTATCTCGTGTTTTTCAAGATTGCCCAGCCCGATCCGGCGGCGCTGACGGGCGTCGGTGCGCGCACGCTGGCGGCGCTGTCGGCCGGGGCGGTGTTCTTCGGCGCGCTCACCTATATCGGCAATGCGCCCAACATGATGGTGCGCGGCATCGCCGCGCACCGCGGCGTGCGGATGCCCGGATTCTTTGCGTTCACGGCGCTGGCCTCGGCGGTGCTGCTGCCCGTCTTCGTGCTGCTGACGTTGGTGTTCTTCCGGTGAGAGGCGCTCGCTGGTCGGTGCTGCTCGCGGTCTCTGCGCGTTCGGCTCGTCCGGGAACCCGGCGTCCAGCACTTGCTCCGGCGTGACCGCGATTTGCCCAGGTCTTAGATCTCTTCGGCGACGTCCTCGCAATAAAGCGGATGGTTCACCCCCGCGCGCGGCGCATCGCGCAGGCGCTCGGCCTGATTCCCTGGTTCAAAGATAGAAATCGGCCTCATAGAGTGTCATGGGTAGCAGAAGGAATGCTCAAGATTAACGAAATCCACTCTGGCCCGGGCCAGTGGCCGCCGCAAGGATGATCGAAGTTGAGGCCCTGCGGGTCCGCTTCGGGCAGACCGAGGCGGTGCGGGGCGTCTCGTTCGCGGTGCCTCGGGGTGACAGCTTCGGGATCGTGGGCGAGAGCGGGTCGGGCAAATCCACCGTGCTGCGGGCGTTGTCGGGCCTCAATCCGAATTGGACGGGGCGGATGCGGATTGCCGGCCAAGAACTTGGGCCGCGCCGGACGCGCGACTTCTTTCGCCGCGTGCAGATGGTGTTCCAAGACCCGTACGGCTCGCTGCATCCGCGCCAGACGGTGGAGCGCCAGCTCTGCGAGCCCCTGCTCGTGCACCGGCTCGGCGAGATCGACCGCCGCATCTCGCGCGCGCTGGCCGAGGTGGCACTGCCGCCGGAGGTGCGGTTCCGCTACCCGCACCAGCTCTCGGGCGGTCAGCGCCAGCGCGTCGCCATCGCCCGCGCACTGATGGCCGAGCCCGAGGTGCTGCTGCTCGACGAGCCGACCAGCGCGCTCGACGTGTCCGTGCAGGCCGAGGTGCTGAACCTGCTCGCCGAGCTGCAACGGCGGCGCGGGCTGACCTACGTGCTCGTCAGCCACAACCTCGCGGTGGTCGCACATCTCTGCCCAATGGTCGGCGTGATGCAGGGGGGCGAGATGGTGGAGCAGGTGAGCACCGAGGACTTGCGCGCCGGGCGGGTGCGCCATCCGCACACCGCCGAGCTTCGCGCGCTCAGCGTGGAGCTGGAAGAGGCCGAGCCGGTCGGCTGAACACCTGCTCACTGAGAGGCGCTCGGGGAGGATGCGTGCGGTGGCAACCAAGAGGCCGCCCTCGCCTTGCCGGAGGGGGGACAAAAGAAGGGTCCGCGCGCCGAAAGGTTTCACACCGAGGACAGCGCGAGCAGCGGCGGAGCACCGAACCCTCCGTGGCCCTCCGTGGCCCTCCGTGTCTCCTTCGCGCCCGCCGCGTGCCGGCGCAGTCCATTACCTATCTAACGTTATTATATTGGCCAGAATGAGCGCCCCTAAATCCGCCCCGCCAGCGCGCCCGCTCACGTAAACCCGTCGTCCGCCGCCTTGGGCGGGCGCCCCGCCGCCGCCTCGCTCCGCAGCCAGGCGCGCACCTCCGCCAGCTGCCGCAGCAGCTCCTCCTTGGGGCGCGGCGTGATATG
>DASRBI010000020.1:0-2095 GCA_035685165.1 Acetobacteraceae bacterium | reverse complement strand
CCGATCAGCGTGTGACCGAGCCATGGAATCGCGAACATCACGCGCCCATCGGGCGTGCGCGGCACCAGCAGCGCCGTATCGCCGGGCAGAAATCCGCGGTCGAGCACGAGGTGCACTCCCTGGCTCGGCTTGAGAATCGGCTCCGCACGTGGCTCGGCCAGCCGCCGCACGGCGTCGGCGAACGGCCCGGCCGCGTTGATCACGATGCGCGCCGCGGCCGCGTGTTCCTCGCCGGTTTCGAGATCGCGGAAGCGGACGCCGGTTCGCGAAACGTCCGTCACCTGCGCGTAATTCAGCAGCGCCGCGCCGTGGTCGAGCGCGGTAAGGGCGAGGTGAATCAACAGCCGCGCATCGTCGAACTGGCCGTCGAAATAAAGGATGCCGCCGCGCAGGCCCTCGGCCCGCGCGCCCGGCAACCGCCGCAGCATCTCGTTCCGCGAGAGCAGATAGGGCAAGCCGAGCGACTGCCCCATCGCCAGCAGGCCGTACAGCTTCAGGCCCGTGCCGAAATACGGCAGTTCCCACCACCGGTACGCCGGAACGACGAACGCCAGCGGATGCACCAGGTGCGGCGCATTCCGCAGCAGCCGCCCGCGCTCCCGCAGCGCCTCCATCACCAGCGGCAGGCTTCCCTGCCCCAGGTATCGCACGCCGCCGTGGATCAGCTTGGTGGATCGGCTCGACGTGCCCTTGCCGAAATCGTTCTGTTCGAGCAGCAGCGTCGCGTAGCCGCGGCTGGCGGCGTCCACCGCAATGCCCGCGCCGGTGGCGCCGCCGCCGATGACGATGATGTCCCACGCATCCTTGCGGGCGTGAAAGCGCCGGTAGAGTTCCGCGCGGGTCATTTGAGTAGAAGCCAGGAGTTAGGAGTTAGGAGTGCGAGACATTCCGGCTCCTGACTCCTGACGCCTGACTCCTCGGGACCTACAGCTTCAGCTCCCAACCCTTGCGGAACACCGGCTTGACATATTTGTTCGCCTCCGCGCTGTTGGTGAAGCGCAGATTTTTGCTGTCCCACTCGAGCTTTCCCGGCACGCGGTATGCGATCCCGATCAGCGACAGCCATTCCGCAAACGGCGCCGTGATGGAGAAATCGGAGCAGCTCGGCTCGCCGCCTTTGCAGGCGCGGATCCAATCCAGCATGTGGCCGGGCGAGCGCGTGAGAAGCTGCGGCGGCAGCACGTATTCCGCCCAGCGCGCGGCCGGCAGAAGCTGCACGCCCTCGCCGCGGTCGCACGTGGACATGATGCCCTTGGTCCCGATGAACACCGAGCCGTTGCCGGTCAGAATGCCGGGCTGCGGCGGCGCCGAAGGCTCGCCGAACACCTTAACGCCCGGACCGCCCGCGCCCACCCGCGGCGCATTCGGATCGCGCGGCCTGCGCGGCGCAGGCGGCGCCTGGGCGGGCGCGCGCAGACCCGCTCCCATCGGCCGGCCCTTATCGGTCAGATTGTTCGGCCGCGGCAGAATGGTTTCGTTCTCCATGCCGGGAACATGGAACGCCTCGGCATCGCCCGGCCGCGTGGAATCGTGGAAGAAGACCTTCACCGGAGGCATCTCGCCGCGCGCCGGAAAATCCAGCCGCACGATGCCGCGTTCGGGGAACGTGAGATTGCTGTGCCCGACCTGCGACACGCACTCCAGGCTGGTCGGAGCGCCGAGCATCAGCGCGGTGTGCACCGGTCCCGCGGTGTGGGTCGCCCAGTTGCCCACCTGCCCCGTGCCGAAATCGAAAAAGCCGCGCCAGTTGTACGGCGTGTACCAGTCGCTGTACGGACGCATGGCTGCGCCCCCGACCCACAGGTCCCAATCGAGCGTCGGCGGAACGGCCGTCTCGGGCGGCGGCGATTGCAGCCCCGTGGGATGCGTTCCCGGCGTCGTCGAAATGTGCGCCTCGGTCACATCGCCGATCGCGCCCGACCAGACGATCTCCGCCGCCACGCGGTTGCACTCGTGCGAGAAGCCCTGATTGCCCATCTGCGTCGCGACCTTGTACTTCGCGGCGGCTTCCATCAGCAGGCGCGATTCCCACGGCGTGCGCGTCAGCGGCTTCTCCAGGTACACGTGCTTGCCGTGCTGCATGCAGGCCAGCGCC
>DASRBI010000019.1:0-398658 GCA_035685165.1 Acetobacteraceae bacterium | reverse complement strand
TCGCAAAGATACGCCAAAGCACCCTCGTCCAGACCAACAAGCTCAGGCCACAAAACCCAAACCCAATGCCCAAACCACCAGCATCATGCCATCACAGCATAATACCCAAAGGCGCTCCCCGCGTATCCCTTCATCGGATTCATCAGTCAAAGAACAGGTAACCGATAGCGACCGCCTTGCGGCGACCCGCCTCGGTTCCGCATCACCCCTTCACGAGGGGGCATTGATACTAGCTGAACCGCACCGCCGGGTCAATCGGCCCGCCGAAACGGCGACGGGCTATCTAGGCCGCCCCTACCGCGCGGTCAATCCCTCATTTTTCCCCCCGTAGAGGGAGCGCCGATTTGTCCGGTTCAGCTAGCGGATGATCCGTCCGGCAGAACCTCCGCCGCGAGGAACCTGCTTGACCCGAGTCCGCACGGATTGGCACTGCTCGCCAATGGCTTTTCTTCGACCGGCGATCCTCTCCGCCTGCTTGATCGCCCCGGCCGCAGCCGCGCAGCAGCAGCCAGCTCCCGCTCCGTCCCAGCACATCGTTGCCGCTCCGCAAGGGCCGGTTCGCGAGGCGCCCGCCCACAGAGGTAAGAGTGGGAAGGAGCGGACGGCCGTCCGCGGCCGCGCCCCCGCCAAAGAGCCCGCCGCAGCAGCGAAGCCCGAGCCGCAGGCCGCCGAGGCCGCGAAGCCCGCCGCCCCAGCCAAGCCCGCGCCGCCGCCGCCCGACACCCATATCGGCACCGTCACCGGCCTGCCGCTGCCGCGCTTCGCCGCGCTGCGCGCCGATCAGGTGAACTTCCGCGCCGGGCCGGGGGACCGTTATCCGGTGGAATGGCTCTACAAGCGTCGCGGGCTGCCGGTGGAGATCGAGCGCGAGTTCGACGTTTGGCGCCTCGTCACTGCCCCGGACGGCACCAAGGGGTGGGTACACGAGGCGACGCTGATGGGGCGGCGGGATTTCGTCGTCACCGGCGCGGAACGCACACTGCGTGCCGAACCGCAGGACACTGCCCGTCCGGTTGCCGTGCTGAAGCCAGGTGTGGTCGGGCGGATTAACGCCTGCCCGGCCAATTCCGAGTGGTGCCGCGTGCAGGTCAGCGATTACCGGGGCTGGATCAAGCGCGACGGCATCTGGGGCGTGCTTCCCGGGGAAACCGTTGCCCCCGGCTGAAGGCCAGCCTAATTGCGGTCCGCCCCCTCGGGCGGCAGCATGGCCCGAGCAATGGAGCCCCTGATGTCCAACAGGCCTTGGCAGGCGGAGGTCTATGCCGCCCTCAAGCGCGCCCGCATCTCCCAGATCGGCTATGTGCCAGACGCGGGCCATGCGGCGCTGATCGCGGCGGCCCACGCCGACCCCGCGATGCAGGCCGTGGTGCTGACCACCGAGGAAGAAGGTGTGGCGCTCGCCGCCGGTGCCTGGCTTGGCGGCCAGCGTGCCGCCTTGCTCATGCAGTCCTCCGGCGTCGGCAACACGATCAATATGCTGTCCATTCCGGTGAACTGCCGGATGCCGTTCCTGACCCTCGTGACCATGCGGGGCGAGTGGGGCGAGTTCAACCCGTGGCAGGTCCCGATGGGCGCCGCCACGCCCGAGGTGCTGAAGGCGGCCGGCGTGCATGTGCGCCGCGCCGACCACGCCGAGGAAGCCGCCGAGACGGTCGTCGCCGCGGCAGCACTCGCCTTCGACAGCCACGTGCCGGTTGCGGTGCTGCTCGGCCAGCGGCTGATCGGCGCCAAGGTGTTCGTGCAATGAGGAACGACGGAACGCTTGACCGCCGCGCCGTGGTCGCCGCGTTGCTGCGCGAGCCGGGCGATCTGCTGGTGGTCACCGGGCTCGGCGCCGCCACCTACGACGCCGCGGCGGCCGGCGACCGGCCGTTCAACTTCTATCTCTGGGGCGCGATGGGCGGGGCGGCAATGATCGGCCTCGGCCTTGCGCTCGCCCGCCCCGACCGGCGGGTGCTGGTGCTGACCGGCGATGGCGAGATGCTGATGGGTATGGGCGCGCTCGCCACCATCGCCTCGGCGCGCCCGACGAACCTAGCAATCGGGGTGCTGGATAACGCCCGCTTCGGCGAGACCGGCGCGCAGGAAAGCCACACCGCGCACCGCACCGATCTCGCCGCCGTCGCCGCGGCGTGCGGGTGGGAGACGACCGCGACCGCCCGCGACATGGCGGAGGTGGAGGCGCTGCGCCCGCGCCTGCGGCGCGAGCCGCTGTTCGCGGTGATCCGCATCTCGCCCGCCGAGGCCCCCCGCTTCCTGCCGCCACGCGACGGCGCGCACCTCACTGACCGGTTCCGCCGCGCGCTCGGCATTGCCGATGGATAGATTCTCTCGTTTTGTAACGACGGGTTGACGCAGAGGCGTCGGAAGGGCCATTCAGCGGGATCGGGTTTGCGCCAAGTGCCGGCGGCAAGGCCCCAGCGTCTAAGCGGGTGCAGCTTATGCCCAATTCTGCAAGCGGGAACGGCCGCGCGTGCGTGCCGCGACTTGCGCTGTTGGCGGCGCTGGCGCTCGCCTTCCCCCATCCGGCCGCGCGCGCGCAGGATGCAGCCCCTGCCAGCCCAGCCACCCCCCAGGCCGTGCCGGTCAGCGTGGCCAGGGCAGGCCGGCAGGACGTGCCGATTTACCTCTCCGGCCTCGGTTCCGTGCAGGCGCTGAATTCGGTGCTGGTGCGCTCGCGGGTAGACGGCACGCTGATCAAGGTGCCGGTGAGGGAAGGCCAGACCGTCAAACAGGGTGACCTAATCGCGGTGATCGATCCGCGTCCGTACCAGGCCGTGCTCGATCAGGCGATGGCCAAGAAGCAGCAGGACGAGGCAGATCTCGAAAACGCCAAACGCGACTTGCAACGCTACACCGCGCTCGCGCGGCAGGATTTCGCATCGCGCCAGCAGCTCGAAACCCAGCAGGCAGCCGTCGCCCGCTTCACCGCCGAAATCGCCGGCGACGTGGCCACCGTGGAGGCGGCCCAGCTCAACCTCAGCTTCTGCTACATCACCTCGCCAATCACCGGCCGCGTCGGCCTGCGCCAAGTCGATCCCGGCAACCTGATTCACGCCGCCGATCCGGGGGGCATCGTAACCATCACTCAGATGCAGCCGATCGCCGCCACCTTCACCCTGCCCCAGCAGGACCTGCCGCGCATAACCGCGGCGATGCGTGGCGGGCCGCTCGCCGTTCAGGCGCTGAACGGCGAGGGCGGACAGTTGCTCGCGCGCGGCACACTGCTCACGCTCGACAACACGATCGATCCATCGAGCGGCACGATTAAGCTGAAGGCCGAATTTCCGAACACCGACATGACGCTCTGGCCAGGGCAATTCATCACCGCGCAACTGCACCTGGAGACGCTCGCGAACGTGCTCGCGGTCCCTTCCGTGGCCGTGCAGCACGGTCCCGCCGGGCTCTACGTCTATAGCGTTTCCGCCGATTCGACCGTGCGGCGGGCGCCGGTTAAGGTCATGGTCGATACCGGCAGCATCGCCGTGATCGCCAGCGGGCTGGAGGACGGCGCGACGGTGGTGACATCGGGCCAGTCGCGATTGCAGGACGGCACGCATGTCGCGCCGCGCAGCAGTGATACGGCCAACGGACAATCGGTGGATCGCGCCGCATGAGCATCTCGACGCCGTTCATCCGGCGCCCGGTCGGCACCTCGCTCATCATGGCGGCGCTCGTGCTCGTGGGCCTTGCCGCCTATCCGTTCCTGCCGGTCGCGCCGCTGCCGCGCGTCGACTTCCCTACCATCCTCGTCAACGCAAAATATCCGGGCGCAAGTCCCGAGACGATGGCGAGCTCGGTCGCGCAGCCGCTGGAGCGGCAGTTTTCGCAAATACCGGGTGTCGCGCAGATGACCTCGGTCAGCGTCAACGGCCAGACGCAGATCGTCGTGCAGTTCGACCTTGACCGCAACATCGACGCCGCGGCCGGCGACATCCAGGCGGCGATCAACGCCGCCAACGGCAACCTGCCAAAGAACCTGCCGTCGACGCCGAACTACTGGAAGATCAACCCCTCCGACAGCCCGATCATGATCCTCGGCGTGCACTCGGGCGCGGTGCCGCTGATCGAGGCCGACGATTACGCCGACAATATCCTGAGCCAGCAGATCAGCCAGATCGCTGGCGTGGGGCAGGTCTACATCGGCGGCGAGCAGAAGCGCGCGATCCGCGTGCAGGTGGATCCGGCGAAGCTCGCCGCGATGGGCATGACGCTCGAGGACGTGCGCTTCGCGCTGGTCAACGCCACGGTCGAGGCGCCGAAGGGCGTGATCGACAGCCAGCACCGGCAGTTCACGGTCTACGCCAACGACCAGCTCACCAAGGCTCCCGAATACGACAATGTTATCGTCGCCTGGCGCAACGGCGCGCCCGTGAGGGTGCGCGATATCGGCCGTGCCGTCGACGGACCGGAGAACAACACCCTCGCCGCCTGGCAGAACGGTGAGCGGGGCATCATCCTGCTGATCTTCAAGCAGCCGGGCGCCAACGTGATCGACACGGTCGAGCGCATCAAGGCGGCGCTGCCGCGGCTAGAAGCTTCGATCCCGCCCGCCATCCATGTGGACGTGCTGATGGATCGCACGCTGACCATCCGCGCCTCGGTAGCGGACGTGCAGTTCACGCTGATGCTGTCCGTCTGCCTCGTGGTGATGGTGATCTTTCTTTTTCTCCGCAGTTTCTGGGCGACTGTCATCCCGGCGATCACCGTGCCGGTGGCGCTGATCTGCACCTTCGCGGCGATGTTCCTGCTCGGCTTCAGCCTAGATAATCTCTCGCTGATGGCGCTCACCATCGCGGTCGGCTTCGTGGTGGACGATGCCATCGTGATGCTGGAGAACATCTACCGCCACGTGGAAGAGGGCATGGCGCCGATGGAGGCGGCGCTGAAGGGCGCGGGCGAGATCGGGTTCACCATCGTTTCGATCAGCCTCTCGCTGGTTGCTGTATTCATCCCGCTGCTGCTCATGGGCGGTATCGTCGGACGGCTGTTCCGCGAGTTCGCGATGACGGTGACGGTCGCCGTGCTTGTCTCGGCCTTCGTCTCCCTCACGCTCACGCCGATGATGTGCTCGCGGTTTCTCCGGCACCATACGGGCGGCCATGGCCTGCTCTACCGCGTGGTCGAGTCGTTCTTCGTCGGCCTGCTCGCCTTCTATCGCCGTACGCTGGACGTGGCGCTCCGGCATCGGTTCCTCACGCTCCTGACCTTCCTCGCCACGCTCAGCCTCACGGTCTATCTCTACATCGACATTCCCAAAGGCTTCTTCCCGCCGCAGGATACGGGCGTCGTGATCGGCATCAGCGAGGGCGCCGAGGACGTCTCGTTCAAGGAAATGTCGCGCATCCAGGCGCGGCTCGACGCGCTCATCGCCGCCGACCCCGACGTCGCCAGCTACAACGCAACCGTGGGCTCGGGCATCGGCGGCCAGACCGTCAACAACGGGCGCATCTTCATCGCTCTCAAGCCCTGGGACCAGCGGGTCGGCGGCAGCGCGCAGGACTTCATCAACCGCATCCGCCCCAAGCTCGCTACCGTCGAGGGGGGCAAGCTGTTCCTCCAGGCCGCGCAGGACATCCGCGTCGGCGGGCGGCTTTCCAAGACCGAGTATCAGTACACGCTTCAGGACGCCGATCTGACGGAGCTCTTCCAATGGGCCCCCAAGGTGCTGACGCGCCTGCAAAAGCTTCCCCTGCTGCGCGACGTCACGACCGATCAGCAGATGTCGGGCATGACGACCACGCTGACAATCGACCGCGACAAGGCGGCCCGCTTCGGCATCCTGCCACAGGCGATCGACGACACTCTCTATGATGCCTTCGGCCAGCGGCAGATCACGCAGTATTTCACGCAGATCAATTCTTATCACCTGATACTGGAGGTGCTGCCGGGCGAAGCCAGCGACGTCGATACGCTGAACAGTCTTTATGTTCACGGCAACGGCGGCACAGTGGTGCCGCTGTCGGCCTTCGTGAAATGGACCACCGCGCCAGTGCAGCCGCTGTCGGTGAGCCACCAGAGCCAGTTCCCGGCCGTCACGATCTCCTTCAATCTCGCGAAGGGCGTCGCACTCGGGCAGGCGGTGGATGCGATCAACGCGGCGATGCAGCAGATGCGCGTGCCGGATACCCTGCAGGGCTCGTTCCAGGGCAACGCCCAGGCATTCCAGAGCTCGCTACGCGGCCAGCCGCTGCTCGTCGCGGCGGCGCTGATCACCGTGTACATCATCCTCGGCGTTCTTTATGAAAGCTACATCCTGCCGCTGACCATCCTTTCCACCTTGCCCTCGGCGGGTGTCGGCGCCCTGCTCATGCTGATGCTGTTCAACACCGACCTATCTGTGATCGCTATGATCGGCATCATCCTGTTGATCGGCATCGTGAAGAAGAACGGCATCATGATGGTCGATTTCGCCATCACCGCCGAACGGCGCGACAACCTGGAGCCCGCCGAGGCGATCCGGCAGGCGTGCCTGCTGCGCTTCCGCCCGATCCTGATGACCACAATGGCGGCGATGCTCTCCGGCCTGCCGCTGATGCTCGGCCATGGCGCCGGCTCGGAGCTGCGCCGGCCGCTCGGCTACGCGATGGTGGGCGGGCTCGCGCTGTCGCAGGTGCTTACGCTATATACGACTCCGGTCATCTATCTTTATCTCGACCGGCTGCAGCATTGGCTGGCGCCGCGCAGTCGCGTGCATGTGCCTACACTCGCCGAGAAGATGGGCGCCGCCGCCGACTGAACCCCGGGCGCCGCTTCAGCCCCCGCGTTGCCAGCGCAGCACCAGCGCCCCGACGGCGCCGAGCCCCAGGTTGATCGCAATTCCCGTGAAGGCAAGCAGCACGAGGGCGGCGAACATGCGCGGGATTTCCAGCCGGTAGCCCGCCTCCAGGATGCGGTACGCGAGCCCGGAGGCGAACCCGCCGGAGCCGGCGACGAACTCTGCCACCACTGCGCCCACCAGTGCGAGCCCGCCCGAGACGCGCAGGCCCGAGAGAAAAAACGGCAGCGCGGCTGGGACGCACAGCAGCCGCAGCACCTGCCAGCGGCTCGCGCCGTAGAGACGGAACAGGTCGTGCAGCTCCGGTGGCGCCGATGCGAGCCCGCTCGCGGTGTTGGCGAACACCGGAAAGAACGCGACGATGGTCGCGCACACAGCGAGCGCCGCGAAGGGCTGTCCGATGAGCACCACGATCAGCGGCGCGATGGCGACGATCGGCGTCACCTGCAGCGCCACCGCCCAGGGCTGGATCGCCGCGCGGGCGAGCGGACTCAATTCCACAGCCAGCGCCATCGCCACGCCGAGCAGCGCCGCTACCATCAACGCGACGAAGGTCACGATCAGCGTGGAAACCAGGGAGCCGAGCAGCAGCGCCGGGGCGGCCAGGAACGCGCTCACGATCGCGAGCGGGCCGGGAAACAGGTAAGAGGGAATCCCGAACCCCCGCACCGCCCCCTCCCACAGCAGCAGCGCAAGCACGCCGAGAATCGTGGGAGCGAGACGGACGAGCAGCCCGGAATTCAGGAGAGCAGCTCCAGCGCCGCGCGCGAGAGCGCCTGCACGCCCAAGCTGATGCAGCGTTCGTCCGGCTGGTAGTCGGAATTATGCAGCTTGTCGTTCCGGCCAGGCGCGCCCGAGCCGATGCCGAGCTGAAAGCCCGGGACAAGCTCGGTCATCAGCGCGAAATCCTCGCCGCCCATGCTAGGCTCGGTCTCGAAAATCACACCGGCACCGCCCTCCTCGGCCGCACCGGGAAACTGCTTGCGGACGGCGGCGACGGCAGGTTCCAGCACCCGGTCGTCGTTGCGCAGCGGCGGCGTGCCGCGCCGGTAAGTCACCTCGCAGCGCACCCGCATCGCCTCGCCCGTGCCTGCCGCAAGCCGCCGGATCGCGGCCTCGGCCAGGTCCCGCACCTCCGGATGCAGCGTCCGGACGGTGCCGCGGATCTCTACCTCGTCGGGAATGATGTTGCGGGCACCCCCGCCGTGGATCATGCCGACCGTCACTACCGCTGGGCGCAGCGGGTTCACTTCACGCGAAACGACGGTCTGCAACTGCGTCACCAGCGTCGCCGCCGCGACGATCGGATCGACCGCATGATCCGGATGCGCCGCATGGCCCGACTTGCCGCGCACGACGATCTCGAACCCGTCCGCCGCCGCCAGGGCGGGACCGCGCACATAGCGGAACCGGCCGACCGGATGGCCCGGATTGTTGTGGAAGCCGAGTGCGTAATCGACCTTCGGGCTTTCCATCACGCCATCGGCGATCATCGCCGCCATGCCGCCCAATCCTTCCTCGGCGGGCTGGAACACGAGTTTCACCGTCCCGGCGAGCTGCGGCGCGAGCCCCTTCAGCACCTCGGCCACGCCGAGAAGCGTGGTGGTGTGGATGTCGTGCCCGCAGGCATGCATCTTGCCCTGGTTTTGGCTTGCCCAGGGAAGCCCTGTGCGTTCCTCGATCGGCAGCGCGTCCATGTCGGCACGGATCGCCAGAACTGGCCCCGGCCGCCCGCCCTCGATCAGCCCGACCACACCCGTTTTGCCCACCTGCGTCTTGTGCGGGATGCCGAGTCGCTCCAGCTCGCGCGCCACGATCCCCGCCGTGCGGACCTCCTCGAAACCGAGCTCGGGATGGGCGTGGATGTCGCGGCGGATGTCGATCAGCCGCGGCTCGATGCGCTTGGTCGCTTCGCTGATCGCGGTCGCGGGATCGTTGGCACGTGCTTGCATGGCTCTCACAGCGCGAAAGGGTGGCGCAACATGCGGAGATGCTGGGGATCGAGCAAGGGCGGCTCGGCAACGCAGACCCCCAGCCGGTGCGCGAGCCTGAACGCCGCGCCGTCGATCAGCGGCTCCGCGTTCAGATTCGCTCCGTGGAAGATCAAAGCCACCAGCAACGCCACGCCCGCCAGCCAGCGCACCTGCACCGGATAGGGCGGCGGCCCGGCCGCGCGCGCCAGAACCAGCGCGCCGGCAACGCCGACGGCGGCTCCCGCCATCACCTCTGCCGCCGTATGCACGTGCAGAAAGAGGCGCGAGAGCCCGATCAGCAGCGCCCCGCCGAGCGAAACGAGCAGCACCGCGCGCCATCCCCGTCCCCGCCCGAGGACGACCGCAACCCCGCCGAGTACCAAGGCGGCGGCGGCGGTGTGACCGCTCGGGCTCCGCAGCACGTGCGGCCCGCAGGCGACGGCGGCGAGCTTGAAGGCAAGCATCGCCCCAAGTGTCGCTAGCGCCACCACGAGCCACGCCAGCGCCCCGCGCCGCCAGCCGAGCAGCGCGAGCGTCAGAGCGATCGCGAAGATCAGCGGCAGGATCACCGCCTCGTCGACGAAGTTGGTTATGAACTGGGCCACGGGTCCGAATGGCCGACCCCGGTTGACGGATTCGAAGGATAGAGCGGGAAGTTCTACCTCAAGATGAGCAGACTGCGCGAATGGGTGTCGCTCGCGTGTCTCATACCCGGCAGCGTGCACCGACTGCCTCCTGTCGTTCCGTGACCCCGGTCATCCGCCCGGCCGGCTCGCCTCTTTCGAGATTCGGTTCGAGCACGCCAGCCTGGAAAGTTGCCCGCGCTTCCGGCAGGCTGGTATCTGAGCATCGAAAACGACCCGCCCTGGCGGACGGTCATCGGCGGCAGGGCCGTGGTTGGCGCGGCATTCCTCGGCGGACTTGCCGCGCTCACAGTGATTGGACTGCGCCAGGAGCCCGGGCGACCTGTGCTCAAGTCCAGTCAACCATCTCGGTGAGGATTGCGCTCTCCACGTCTGACGACCGTATGCACACTGCTCGAATCGAACCGATCCGTGGCCACGTTACGAAGTCCCTGGCTCCCGCCAATTGATGAGGAAGCCGCAAGATCATGCGGCGCCCGCCTTCAGCCCGACGGGCCAAGCTCCGCGACGGCGACCCCGTCGCGGTCATAAGCGCCGAGGAACACCATGCCAGTTTGACGTGCGCGTTCATCGACGAAGGCTTCGCTGAGCGGGGTGATCGCCTGCTGACGTGGCGGGAGATGGCAGCGGGAGACGAAAGCCTGATAATGGAAGCCTGCCATCTCCCTGTACAGCTCTTCAAACCCACGATCACTAGTCGAACGAGCGTGCGAAAGGCCCCCTCCCCTTCGAATGCAAATCCCGTCTCCTCACCGGCGATGAGCCTCTGATCGGTTGAGCACCGGGCGTAGACCTCGAACCAAAGGGAATATCCCGCAGCAGAATATAGGCTTGCAATCTTCAGAGGGGAAGCAACTCTCCAGACGGAGACGAACGCCGTCCGGATCGTGGTCAACCCAGCTCTGATCCAATGCACCACGATGATAAAACTGGCGCTGCCCCTCCGATTCGTCCGTTTCAAAACGAAAGACGAGCTTGGCCGGCACATCGAATGATGTCAACAAAGTGGGCGAGACTTTGGCCGGTTCTTCAAAACCACGAGGTACGAAGAAGAACGGAACTCGTAAATGCCCAGGAGTGAGTTCCTCGCAAGACAGCGTACAAGAGTGTGACTAATTCACCGTTAACGGATGGAGCAGAAGTGGGCCGTCGGTCCTGGGGGCGCGCCTCTACCGACCCTTGAACTCCGGCAAACGGCGTTCCGACATCGCCTTTACGCCCTCCTTGTAGTCCTCGGTGTTACGCAGCCAGTTCTGCTCCTGGTACTCGCGCTCGGTCGCCGCCTGCACCGCGGCGGCAAGCCCGCGCCGCAGCGTCTCGCGGGTGGCGACGATCGCGAGGGGGGCGGACTGGGCGATCTCGGTCGCGAGTTCATGCGCCGCCGCGCGCACCTTCTCCTGCGGCACGAGCTGGTCGATCAGCCCCATTTCCTTCGCCTGCTCGCCGGTGAAGCGGCGGCCTGTGTAGAGCATCAGCGAGGCGTGCTGCACGCCGATCAAACGCGGCAGCGTGGCCGTCAGCCCGAAGCCCGGATGAAAGCCGAGCCGGGTGAAGTTGGCCGAGAACCGCGCCTCGGGGCAGGAGACGCGGAAATCCGCCATCACCGCGAGCCCCAGCCCCGCGCCCACCGCCGCACCCTGCACCGCGGCCACGATCGGCTTCTGCGTCCGCCAGAGGCGGATCGCCTCCTTATAGAGATGCCGCCCGCCCTGCTCGGCCGGGTTGCCGCCGCCAGCGATGCGGCTCACCAAGTCGGCTCCGGCACAGAAATGCTTGCCCGCCGAACAGAGCACGACAGCGCGGCACTCGTGCTGCGTGTCCAGCCATTCGAGCGCCGAGCCGATCTCGGCCGCCATCGGCACGTTGATATGGTTGTTAGGCGGGTTGTTGATCTCGATCTCGGCGATCAAGCCCTTCAGGCTGACGCTGATCTGCTCGTAGCTGGGCATGGCCCTTTTTCTCCTCGACGGGAACCTCGGCACTTTAGAGTCCCCCCTCCCTTTGCGGGAGAGGGGTCAAGGGGAGGGGTTCACGCGCGCCCTGCAATGCGGTCCAAAAGCGCGGTCAGCTCCCGCGTCACCGCGTCGATCTCCGCCATCCCGTCCACCGTGTAGTAGCGACCCTGCGCCTGGTAATGCGGGATGATCGGCGCCGTCTGCTCGTGGTACGCTGCCAGCCGCACGGTCACCGCCTCGCGGTTGTCGTCGGCCCGGCGCACGAATTCGATCGAGCCGCACACGTCGCACACGCCCGACACGCGCGGCGGCTTGAACTTATCGTGGTAGCCCGTGCCGCACTTGGCGCAGGTGAAGCGCCCGGCGATGCGTTCGATCAGCGCCGCGTCGTCCACCCGAAGCTCGATAACAGCATTGAGCTCCAGCCGCTTCTCGGCGAGCAGCCGGTCCAGCGCCTCGGCCTGCGGCACGGTGCGCGGGAACCCGTCCAGGATGAAACCCCGCGCGCAGTCCGGGCGCGCGATGCGCGCGCCAAGCATCCGGATGATGATGTCGTCGGAGACGAGCGCCCCGGATTCCATCACCGCCTTGGCTTCCAGCCCGATCGGCGAGCCCGCCGCCACCTCCGCACGGAGCATGTCGCCCGTGCTGATTTGCGCGATTCCGTAGCGTTCTTCTAGGCGCTTCGCCTGCGTCCCCTTCCCTGCGCCCGGCGGGCCGAGCAGGATCAGGTTCATCGCCGGTTCCTCACCCGGGCCTTGCGGATCAGGCCCTCATATTGATGGGCGAGTAGGTGCGACTGGATTTGCGTCACCGTGTCCATCGTCACCGAGACGACGATCAGGATCGAGGTCCCGCCGAAATAGAACGGCAAATTGTAGTTGCTGATCAGGAGCTCGGGCAGCAGGCAGACCGCCGCGAGGTAGATGCCCCCCACCGTGGTCAGCCGCGTCAGCACATAGTCGAAATACTCCGCCGTCGCCGTGCCGGGCCGGATCCCCGGTATGAACCCGCCGTATTTCTTCAGGTTATCGGCGGTCTCCTCCGGGTTGAACACGACCGCCGTGTAGAAATAGGCGAAGAAGATGATGAGGATCGCATAGAGCGCCATGTAGGCCGGCGTGCCATGACCGAGCTGGGAGGCGAGGAACGTGAGCCACCCGGTGCCCCCGCCCGAGAAACCGGCGATGGTCGCCGGGATCAGCAGAATTGAGCTCGCGAAAATCGGCGGAATCACGCCCGAGGTGTTGATCTTCAGGGGCATGTGCGTCGAATCGCCGCCGAACATGCGGTTGCCGACCTGCCGTTTCGGGTATTGCACCGGCACGCGGCGATAGGCGCGCTCCATGAACACGATGAAGCCGATCACCACGAAGGCCAGCACGAAGAAGCCGATCACGAACACGGGCGACAGCGCCCCGGTGGCGCCGAGCTGAAGCAAGGAGGCGATGGCGTTCGGCAAATTGGCGACGATTCCCGCCATGATGATAAGCGAGGTGCCGTTGCCCACGCCACGCGCCGTGATCTGCTCGCCGAGCCACATCAGAAACATCGTCCCGCCGACCAGCGTGATAACGCAGGTGAACAGGAACATCGCCCCAGGGTTTGGCACCGCGGCACCGAAGCTGCCGCGCATCGATTCAAGCCCGATGGCGATGCCGTAGCTCTGGAAGAAGGCGATCAGCACCGTCAGGTAGCGCGAATACTGGTTCAGGCGGATACGCCCCTGCTCGCCTTCCTTCTTCAGCGCCTCGAGCGACGGCACGGCGGCCGTCAGCAACTGGATGATGATGCTGGCGCTGATATAGGGCATGATATTCAGCGCGAACACGGTCATGCGCCCGAGCGCGCCGCCCGAGAACATGTTGAACATGCCGAGAATGCCGCCGCCGTGCTGCTGCAGCATCTCGGTCATCACCGACGCATCGACGCCCGGCACCGGGATGTAGGAGCCGAGCCGATAAACGACCAGCGCGCCGAGGGTGAACCAGATGCGCTTCTTGAGCTCGGTCGCCTTGGAAAGCACGCCGAGGGAAAGCGAGGAGGTAAGCTGTTCGGCCGCGGAGGCCATCGTGGTCCTTCCTTACAGGCGACCCCTCACCCGCCGCGCTGCGTGCGGCGGCCTCTCCCGCCAATTGGAGAGGCGGTTGGTTTTAGGTTGGAGGCGCCAGAGCGTCCACCTCTCCCGCCGGGCAGGAGAGGGCGGCGACGCGCATGCGTCGCCGGGTGAGGGTCACGCGGACGCCGCCGCCTCACGCACCACCGTCGTCGTCACCGTCCCGCCGGCCTTCCGCACCGCCTCCACCGCGGCGGTGGAGGCGCCGGAGACGGTGATGTTCACCGCCCGCTTGATCTCGCCCTTCGCGAGCAGCCGCACCCCCGCCACCTTGCCGCTCCGCACCAGCCCGGCCGCGCGCAGCTCTTCCTCGGTGATCGGCGCCTCGGCGCTGATGCGCCCGGCCTCGATCGCCTTCTGCAACGTATCGAGATTGAGCGGGGCGTATTCCTTCCGGAACGGGTTCTTGAAGCCGCGCTTCGGCAGGCGCCGGTAAATCGGCATCTGCCCGCCCTCGAAGCCATTCATGGCGACGCCGGCGCGCGCGAGCTGGCCCTTCACGCCCTTCCCCGAGGTCTTGCCCTTGCCCGACCCGATGCCGCGGCCAAGGCGCTTCGATTTCCGCCGCGCGCCCGGATTGTCGCGGATTTCATTGAGCTTCATGTCAGCCGAGCTCCTCCACCTTCAGAAGGTGGGCCACCTTCCGCACCATCCCGCGCACGCTGGGCGTGTCTTCCAGCTCGCGCGAACGGTGCATCTTATTCAGTCCGAGCCCGATCAGCGTCTCGCGCTGGCCGGGCTTGCGCGCGATCGGTGAGCCGATTTGCGTCACGCGGATTCGCTTGGCCGATGCTGCCTCAGCCATTGGCCGGCGCCTCCGCCTCGGCGGAAGGCTGCGCCTGGGCCTGGTCACGGCGCGGGCCGAGCAGGTCGGATACCTTCTTCCCGCGCCGGTTCGCTACCATGCGCGGCGAGACGCAGCGGCCGAGCGCCTCGAACGTCGCCTTGACCATGTTGTGCGAGTTGCGGCTGCCGAGCGACTTCGCCACCACGTCGTGGATACCCAGGCTCTCGAATACCGCGCGCAGCGGGCCGCCCGCGATGATGCCGGTACCGGCTGAGGCGGTGCGCAACACCACGTGCCCGGCGCCGAAACGGCCCTCCACGTCGTGATGGAGCGTGCGACCTTCTTTCATCGGCACGCGGATCATGCCGCGCTTGGCGCGCTCGGTCGCCTTGCGGATCGCCTCCGGCACTTCGCGCGCCTTGCCCGCGCCGTAGCCGACCCGGCCCTTCTGGTCGCCCACCACCACGAGCGCGGCGAACGCGAAGCGCCGCCCACCCTTCACCACCTTGGCGACGCGGTTGATGGTGACGAGCTTGTCGATGATCCCGTCGTCGTCGCGGTCTTCGCGCTCGCGGTCGCGGCGGCGGCCGCCGCCCTCGCGGGGTTCACGTGCCATCGGTCAAATCCTCAGAAGTCGAGACCGCCCTCGCGGGCGGCGTCGGCCAGCGCCTTGACGCGGCCGTGATAAAGATAGGCGCCACGGTCGAACACCACCCGCCTCACGCCCGCGGCGAGCGCCCGTTCGGCAACCAGCTTGCCCACGGCGGCGGCCGCGTCCTTGTCGGCGCCGGTCCGCAGGCTCTCGCGCAGCGGCTTCTCCAGCGAGGAGGCGGCGGCGAGTGTGCGGCCGTGGCCGTCGTCGATGACCTGCGCGTAGATGTGCTTCGACGAGCGGAACACCGACAGCCGCGGCCGTCCCGCTCCCTTCTGGCGAAGCTGGAAACGCAGGCGCGAGCGCCGGCGGTCCCGCAGATCCTGAAGCCCGCTCATCTTACTTCTTCTTACCTTCCTTGCGCCGGATCGTCTCGTCCGTGTAGCGGATGCCCTTGCCCTTATAGGGCTCGGGCGGACGCCAGCCGCGGATCTCGGCGGCCACCTGGCCGACGAGGCGCTTATCGACGCCCTCCACCTTCACCGCGGTCGGCCGCTCGCAGGTGATCTTGATCCCGTCCGGGATCGGAAACAGCACGTCGTGCGCGAAGCCGAGATTGAGCACGAGGTTCTTGCCCTGCACCGCCGCGCGGTAGCCGGTGCCGGTGATCTCCATCGACTTCGCGTAGCCCTGCGAGACGCCCTTCACCATGTTAGCGATGTTGGCACGCGTGGTGCCCCACATCATCCGCGCCTGCCGCTCGTTGCCGCGCGGCGCGACCATGACCTTGTTGCCCTCGACCTTGGTTTCGACATGCTCGGTGAGCTTCATGCGAAGCTCGCCCAGCCGGCCCTTAGCAACCAGCTCGTTCCCCGCAATCGACACCTGCACGCCCTGCGGCAGCTCGACCGGATATTTGCCGACCCGTGACATCGCGGTTTCCTCAGAACACCCGGCAGAGCACTTCGCCGCCCACGTTGGCCGCCCGCGCCTCGTTATCGCTCAGCACGCCGCGCGGCGTGGAGAGGATCGATACGCCGAGGCCCGCATAGACGCGCGGCAACTCGCGGAGCTTCGAATAGACGCGCCGGCCGGGCTTGGAGACGCGGTGGATCTCTTTGATCACTGGCTCGCCCTCGTTGTATTTGAGTTCGATCCGAAGCTGGGCGACGCCCGGCCGCAGCTCCTCGGTCGAGAAGCCGCGGATATAACCCTCACGCTTCAGCACATCGAGCACGTTCGCGCGCAGCTTCGAAGCCGGCGCGATGCAGGAGGTGTGGCGCGCGCGCTGCGCATTGCGGATGCGGGTGAGCATGTCACCCAACGGGTCCGACATGGACATGGCGGAGCCCCCTTCCTACCAGCTTGCCTTGGTCATGCCGGGGATCTGGCCCGACGAGGCCAGCTCGCGCAGCATGTTCCGGCTGAGCTTGAACTTGCGGTAATTGCCGCGCGAGCGGCCGGTCAGCTCGCAGCGCAGCCGCACCCGCACCTGCGCGCCGTTACGCGGAAGCTGGGCAAGTTTGAGCGTCGCCTCGAAGCGGTCCTCCACCGGACGCGAACGATCCATCACGACCGCCTTCAGCGCGGCGCGCTTGGCCTTGTCACGCGCGGCCATGCGCGCGCGCATCTGGTTGCGGTTGACCTGAGAGGTCTTGGCCATGCTGTCTTCTCTACCCTCCGGAACTTGCGGCATTCGGTTCGGCACCGAACGCCGCAGTTTTCCCAAACTTGATCCGCCCTTCCTTGTCATCCCCGCGAAAGCGGGGGCCCATGCCGCATGAGTTCCCGCTCTCGCGGGAATGACAAGGAGCTTCCCTCATGCCGCAAACGGAATGTCGAAGGCCTTGAGCAGGGCCTTCGCCTCGGCATCGGTGCGCGCCGTGGTGACGAATACGATGTCCATGCCGCGCACGGCGTCGACACGGTCGTAGTTGATTTCGGGGAAGATGATCTGCTCGCGCATCCCCATCGCGAAATTGCCGCGCCCGTCGAAGCCCTTGCCGGCCGGAATGCCCCGGAAATCGCGCACGCGCGGCAGCGCGATGGTGACGAGCCGGTCGAGGAACTCGTACATCCGCGCCTTGCGCAACGTGACCTTGCACCCGATCGGCAAGCCCTTGCGAATTTTGAACCCGGCGATCGCCTTCTTCGCCAAGGTCTTCACCGGCTTCTGGCCGCTGATCGCCGCCAGCTCGGCCACCGCCGCATCGAGCGCCTTCTGGTCCGCGGTCGCCTCACCGACGCCCATGTTGATGACGATCTTCTCGAGCCTCGGCACCTGCATCGGGTTCTTGTAGCCGAACTCCTGTTGCAGCCTGGCGCGCACCTCCTCGTTGTAGCGGCGCAAGAGGCGCGGCGCCTCCGCCGGTGCCGCCTTCGCCTCGGTCGCGATCTCGATCTCGGCGCCGGCCCTCGCAGGCGCGCCGCCCTGCTGCGCCGCGGCGCCGCGCGCCGCCTTGCCCTGCGGCTGCCCTCCCTTGGGAGCGCCGCCCTTGGCCACGCCCTTCGCGCCGCCCTTGCCGGCGGCCTGCTTGCCCTTCGAGGCGCCCTTCGATCCGCTCATCTCAGCCCTCGATCACCTCGCCGGTGGCTTTCGCCACCCGCACCTTCCCTCCGTCGCCGAGAATGCGGAAGCCGACCTTGGTGCGCTTCTCGCTGCGCGGATCGACAAGCATCACGTTCGACAGATGGATCGGCGCTTCCTCGCGCACGATCCCGCCCGGCCGGCCCACTCCCTGCGGCTTCTGGTGCTTGATGGCGATGTTCACGCCCGCCACCAGCGCGCGATTCGCCTTCGGGAACACGCGCAACACCTCTCCGCGTACGCCCTTGTGGTTGCCTGCGATCACCTCGACCGTGTCGCCCTTACGGATGCGCGCGGCCATCAGATCACCTCCGGCGCCAGCGAGATGATCTTCATAAACCGACGCGCGCGCAGTTCGCGCACCACCGGGCCGAAGATGCGTGTGCCGATCGGCTCCTGCTGCTTGTTGATCAGCACCGCGGCATTGCGGTCGAAGCGAATCGCGCTGCCGTCGTTGCGGCGCACCGGGAACGAAGTCCGCACGATCACCGCCTGATGCACGTCGCCTTTCTTCACCTTGCCGCGGGGGATCGCCTCCTTGACGGAAACGACGATCACATCGCCCACCGAAGCGGTCTTGCGCTTCGAACCCCCGAGCACCTTGATGCACTGCACCCGGCGCGCGCCCGAGTTGTCGGCCACGTCGAGATTGGATTCGACCGAGATCATGCCGATGCTCCCTCACCCGGTGCGGCCGTCGGGCCGAGCTTCTGGCCGTTGCGCTCGATCACCGTCCAGGTCTTACGCTTGCTGATCGGCCGGCACTCCTCAATCCGCACCACGTCGCCCTCCTTGCAGACATTGGCCTCGTCGTGCGCGGCGTATTTCTTCGAGCGCCGGATGTATTTCTTGTACAGCGGGTGCATCACGCGGCGATCGACGAGGACCGTGACGGTCTTGTCCATCTTGTCGCTGGTCACCCGGCCGATGAGAACGCGCTTCGGCATTCCGAAATTATCCCCTCAGCCGCGGGCGGCGGCGCGTGCGCGCTCGCCCATGATCGTTTTCAGCCGCGCCACCTCGCGGCGCACCTGGCGCACGCGGGCAACGCCCTCGGTCTGCCCGGCCGCGCGCTGGAACCGCAAATTGAAGTGCTCCTTGCGCAAATCGATCAGGAGCTGCTCGAGCTCGTCCGGGGTCTTGGCGCGCAAATCGCTCGCCGTGTTCTTCGGCGCCTTTGCCATCATGCATCTCCCATCCGCTGCACGATCTTTGTCTTGATCGGCAGCTTAGCGGCGCCAAGCGTCAGCGCGTCACGCGCAACTTCGGGCGTCACGCCGTCGAGCTCGAACATGATCCGCCCCGGATGCACCCGCACCACCCAGTATTCCGGGCTGCCCTTGCCGGAGCCCATGCGGACTTCGGCCGGCTTGATCGACACCGGCACGTCCGGAAAGACGCGGATCCATACGCGCCCGGCGCGGCGCATCGCGCGCGTGATCGCGCGCCGCGCCGCCTCGATCTGGCGCGCGGTGACGCGCTCGGGTTCTAGTGCCTTCAGGCCGAACGTGCCGAAATTGAGCGTCGCACCGGCGCGCGTCACACCATGGATGCGGCCCTTGTGCGCCTTGCGGAATTTGGATCGCTTTGGTTGCAGCATCGCGGTTTGCCGTCCGTCCTATCGCTGGGGCGCTTGTTCGGCGGCGCGGCGGTCCTGCGCCATCGGGTCGTGCGCCAGGATTTCGCCCTTGAAAACCCAAACCTTCACGCCGCAGGTGCCATAGGTCGTTTTGGCGGTCGCCTGGCCGAAGTCGATGTCCGCGCGCAGCGTGTGCAGCGGCACACGGCCCTCGCGATACCACTCCACGCGCGCGATTTCCGCTCCGCCAAGCCGCCCACCGCAATTGATGCGGATGCCCTGCGCGCCGAGCCGCATCGCCGACTGCACCGCCCGCTTCATCGCCCGGCGAAACGCCACCCGCCGTTCGAGCTGCTGGGCGATGTTCTCGGCGACCAGCGTCGCGTCGATCTCGGGCTTGCGGATTTCGACGATGTTCAGCGTCACGTCGGCCTTGGCCATCCTCGAAAGGTCCTTCTTCAGAACCTCGATGTCCTGGCCCTTCTTGCCGATCACCACGCCGGGCCGCGCCGCGTAGATGGTGACGCGTGGCTTCTTCGCCGGGCGCTCGATCACCACCCGCGAAACCCCAGCATTACGCAGCCGCTGGCGCAGCGCGCCGCGCAGCTTTATGTCGTCGTGCAGCAGGTTCGCGTAATCCTCGCCCGCGAACCAGCGGCTGTCCCAGGTGCGGTTGATGCCGAGCCGGAGCCCGATCGGATTGACCTTGTGACCCATTAGGCCGCCCTCCGCCCACGCCGCTTCTCATCAGCGTCCCCCGCCGGCGGCTCCTGCTCGGCGACGACGATGCGGAGATGGCTGAACCATTTCTCGACCCGCGCGGCGCGCCCGCGCCCGCGCGCATGGAAGCGCCGCATCACCACGGCCCGGCCAACATCGGCGGTGGTGACAACCAGCCGATCCACATCGAGCTGGTGGTTGTTCTCGGCATTGGCGATCGCGCTCTCCAGCCCCTTGCGGACCTGCTGGGCGATGCGCCGCTTGCTGAAGGTGAGCGCGTTCAATGCCTGCTGCGCCGGAAGGCGACGGATCATCTGCGCAACCAGGTTGAGCTTGCGCGGGCTGACGCGCAGATTCCGCACGATCGCCTCGGCCTCGGTATCTTCGAGAAGGCGCGGCAGTTTCGGCTTGCTCATGGCTCAGCCCCGCCTTGCGCGCTTGTCGCCGGCGTGCCCGGTGAAGGTGCGGGTGGGCGAGAACTCGCCAAACTTATGACCGACCATGTTTTCGTTCACCTGCACCGGCAGGAACTTGCGACCGTTATAGACGCCAAAGGTCAGGCCGACGAACTGCGGCAGGATCGTCGAGCGGCGCGACCAGATACGGATGATCTCGTTGCGGCCCGAAGCCCGCGCCGCATCGGCCTTGTTGAGCAGATACCCGTCCACGAACGGGCCTTTCCAGACGGAGCGTGCCATTACTTTTTGCCCTGATGGCGGCTGCGGATGATCAGCCGCTGCGTCCGCTTGTTGTTGCGCGTCTTCGCCCCCTTGGTCGGCTTGCCCCAGGGTGTCACCGGATGGCGCCCGCCCGAGGTGCGGCCCTCGCCGCCGCCATGCGGATGATCGACCGGGTTCATCACCACGCCGCGATTGTGCGGGCGCTTGCCGAGCCAGCGCGAGCGACCGGCCTTGCCGATCTTCTGGTTCATGTTGTCGGGGTTGGAGACCGCGCCGACCGAAGCCATGCACTCGGCCCGCACGATGCGAAGCTCGCCCGACATCAGCTTGATTTGCGCGTAGCCCGCATCCTTGCCGACGAGCTGCGCATAGGTGCCGGCCGAACGCGCGATCTTGCCGCCAGCGCCCGGCTTCATCTCGATATTGTGGATGATCGTCCCCACCGGAATCGAGCTCATGGGCATTGCGTTGCCGGGCTTGATATCCACGCGCTGGCCGGAAATCACCGCATCGCCGACACGCAGCCGCTGTGGGGCGAGGATATAGGCGAGCTCGCCGTCGGCGTATTTTACCAGCGCGATGAAGGCGGTGCGATTCGGGTCGTATTCGAGCCGCTCTACCGTTGCCAGGACACCGAACTTGCGGCGCTTGAAATCGACATAGCGATACGCCTGCTTGTGCCCGCCGCCGCGAAACCGGCTGGTGATGCGGCCGTGGTTGTTACGTCCGCCGGTAGCGATCTTGCCCTCGGTCAGCGCCTTAACCGGCTTGCCTTTCCAGAGCTCGGACCGGTCGATCAGCACCGTGCCGCGCAAGCTCGAAGTGACCGGATTAAAATTCCTCAGTGCCATGTCGTCTGTCTCACGCGAGTCCCGTTGTGAGGTCGATCTGCTGGCCCTCGGCGAGCTTCACGAACGCCTTCTTGACATCCGAGCGCCGTCCCGGTCGGCCGCGGAACCGCTTGGCCTTGCCCTTGTGCACGAGCGTGTTCACCGCCGTCACCTGCACACCGAACAGGCCTTCGACTGCCGCCTTGATCTCTGGTTTGGAGGCCGACAGCGGCACGCGGAACACATACTGGCCGCGCTCTGAAAGTCGCGTCGCCTTTTCGGTGATCACCGGCGAGCGGATCAGCTCATACATGGTCTCGCGCGACAGACGCGGCCGCGATTTGCGCGCGGTCTGCCCCTGCTGCTCGCTCATGGCACCTGCTCCCCGGCCCCTGCCTCGGTCTTGACGCCGTTCAACCGCTCGGCAAGCCCCGCGATCGCAGGCACAGTTATCGCCAGCACGTCGTGACGCAATATGTCGTAAACGTTCGCGCCGATCGTCGGCAGCACATCCACACCGGGGATGTTGCGGCTGGCGCGCAGGAAGTCAGCATCGACCGCGCGATCGACGATCAGCGCCGACTTCCAGCCAAGTGCTTTCAACTTGCGGGCTAGCTCGCGCGTCTTGGCGCCCTCGGCGGCACGCGCCGCCTCCAGAATGATCAGCTTGCCCTCGGCCTGTTTCTGCGACAGCGCGGAAATCAGCCCGAGCCGTCGCACCTTCTTGTTCAGCCTGTATTCGTGCGAGCGCACCACCGGCCCGTGCACCACACCGCCCTTGCGGAACTGCGGCGCGCGCAAACTGCCCTGGCGGGCGTTGCCGGTGCCCTTCTGGCGATAAGGCTTCTTGGTGGTACCCTGTACCTCAGAAAGCCCCTTCACCTTGTGCGTACCAGCGCGGCGCTTGGCCAGCTGCCAGTGAACGACGCGCGCCATGATATCGGCGCGCGGCGTGGCAGCGAACAGCTCGTCCGGCAGCTCAGCTGTGCCGGCCTCGGTGTTGTCCAACGTTCGGATCGCGACCTGCATCCGTCCTGCTTCCCCTATGCCGCCGCTTCGATCAGCGCGGCCGGATAGGGCGCGTCCGCCGGCCGCGTGCGCTTCACCGCGTCGCGGACCAGCACGAACCCGCCCTTGGGACCTGGCACGGCGCCGCGCAGCATCAACAGCCCCTTCTCGGCATCGACGGCGGCAACCTCCAGGTTGAGGGTCGTCACGCGCTCGTCGCCGAGATGGCCAGCCATCTTCTTGTTCTTGAACACCTTGCCCGGGTCCTGGCGGTTGCCGGTCGAGCCGTGGCTGCGATGGCTGATCGAAACGCCGTGGCTTGCCTCCAGGCCACCGAAGTTCCAGCGTTTCATCGCTCCGGCGAAGCCCTTGCCCTTGGTGATCCCGGCTACGTCCACGCGCTGGCCGACCACGAAATGCGCCGCCGAAAGCGTTGCGCCCGGCTCGAGCAGCGCATCGGCCGCGACGCGGAACTCGGCGAGCTTCGCTTTCGGCTCCACCTTCGCCTTAGCGAAATGGCCGCGATTGGGTTTGCTGACGTTCTTTACCTTCGCCTTTCCCCAGCCGAGCTGGACCGCCGTGTAGCCGTCCTTCTCGGCCGTACGCGCGGCGATGACCTGCAGCGCATCCACATGCAGCACCGTGACCGGTACATGCGTGCCATCGTCGCGGAAAATCCGCGTCATGCCGAGCTTCCTGGCGAGTAATCCGGTTCGCATGGTCGCGGCCTCAGATCTTGATCTCGACATCCACACCGGCGGCGAGGTCGAGCTTCATCAGCGCGTCCACCGTCTGCGGCGTCGGCTCCACGATATCGAGCAGGCGGCGATGTGTGCGGATCTCAAACTGCTCGCGGCTCTTCTTGTCGACATGCGGCGAGCGATTGACGGTGAACCGCTCGATATGCGTCGGCAGCGGGATCGGCCCCCGGACCCGCGCGCCCGTGCGCTTGGCCGTGTTCACGATCTCCTTCGTGCTGTTGTCCAGCACGCGGTGATCGTACGCCTTCAGGCGAATGCGGATATTCTGGTTGTCCATCGTCTCGCGTGTCCAGAGGCAGCCAAAACAATGCCGGCGCCCCGCGTTGGGCGGAGCGCCGGCGTGCCTTCAGTCCCTAAGCGGTGATCTTCGCAACCACCCCGGCGCCGACCGTCCGGCCGCCCTCGCGGATGGCGAAACGCAGCCCCTCGTCCATCGCGATCGGCGCGATCAGCTCCACGTCCATCGAAACGTTGTCGCCCGGCATCACCATCTCGGTGCCCTCCGGCAGCTGCACGACGCCGGTGACGTCAGTAGTGCGGAAATAGAACTGCGGCCGGTAGTTGGTGAAGAACGGCGTGTGGCGCCCGCCCTCCTCCTTGGTCAGGATATAAGCTTCGGCCTTGAACTTGGTGTGCGGCGTGATTGAGCCGGGCTTGGCCAGAACCTGGCCGCGCTCCACTTCTTCGCGCTTGGTGCCGCGCAAGAGCGCGCCGATATTGTCGCCCGCCTCGCCACTGTCGAGCAGCTTGCGGAACATCTCCACACCCGTCACGACGGTCTTGGTCGTCGGGCGCAGGCCGACGATTTCCACCTCCTCGCCAACCTTGATGGTGCCGCGCTCCACCCGGCCGGTGACGACGGTGCCGCGGCCGGAGATCGAGAACACGTCCTCGATCGGCATCAGGAAAGGCTTGTCAACATCGCGCTGCGGCTGCGGGATATAGGCATCGACCGCGTCCATGAGCGCCAGGATCGACTTCTCGCCGAGCTCCGGCTCGCGATCCTCGAGCGCGCACAGCGCCGAGCCCTTGATCACCGGAATCTCGTCCCCGGGGAACTGATAGGACGACAGGAGCTCGCGCACCTCGAGCTCCACGAGCTCGAGCAGCTCGGGATCGTCCACCATGTCCACCTTGTTGAGATAGACAACCAGCGCCGGCACGCCAACCTGGCGGGCGAGCAGAATGTGCTCGCGGGTCTGCGGCATCGGGCCGTCCGCGGCGGACACCACCAAGATGGCGCCGTCCATCTGCGCCGCGCCGGTGATCATATTCTTCACATAGTCGGCGTGGCCAGGGCAGTCGACATGCGCGTAGTGGCGCTTCGCCGTCTCGTACTCGACATGCGCGGTCGCGATCGTGATGCCGCGGGCGCGCTCCTCCGGCGCCTTGTCGATCTGGTCATAGGCGGTGAACGTGGCGCCGCCGGTCTTGGCCAGAACCTTGGTGATCGCAGCGGTCAACGACGTCTTGCCGTGGTCCACATGCCCGATCGTGCCGATGTTGCAATGCGGCTTGGTCCGCTCGAATTTCGCCTTGGCCATCGTTACTGTTCTCCGTGGACCCGCAGTCCCTCAGTTGATTCCGCTACCACCGGTAATGGCTGAAGGCCTTGTTGGCCTCTGCCATGCGATGCGTGTCTTCCCGCTTCTTCACGGCCGCGCCGCGGTTGTTCACCGCGTCCATCAGCTCGTTGGAGAGCCGGTCCTCCATCGTGTGCTCGCCACGCTTGCGCGCCGCGTCGATGATCCAGCGGATCGCCAGCGCCTGCCGCCGCTCCGCTCGCACCTCGACCGGCACCTGATAGGTCGCACCACCCACACGCCGCGAGCGCACCTCCACCGCCGGCTTCACGTTGTCCAGCGCCTCGTGAAACATCCTGACCGGGTCGGCCTGAGCGCCGCCCCGTTTGCGCAACACGTCGAGTGCCGAATAGACGATCGTCTCGGCAACCGACTTCTTGCCGTCGTACATGAGCGCGTTCATGAAGCGCGTCAGCACGACGTCGCCGAACTTCGGGTCCGGCAGGATCTCGCGCTTGACGGCGCGGCGGCGGCGGGACATTGGACCTCGTCCCCCTTACTTCGGCCGCTTAGCGCCGTAGAGCGAGCGGCGCTGGCGTCGCTTGGCGATGCCCTGGGTATCCAGCACGCCGCGCAGGATGTGATAGCGAACGCCCGGTAGGTCCTTCACGCGTCCGCCGCGGATCAGCACGACCGAGTGCTCCTGAAGGTTATGCCCTTCCCCCGGGATGTAGCTCACCACCTCGTAGCCGTTGGTCAGCCGCACCTTGGCGACCTTGCGCAGCGCCGAGTTTGGCTTCTTGGGCGTCGTCGTATAGACGCGCGTGCAGACGCCGCGCTTCTGCGGGCAGCCTTGCAGGGCCGGCACCTTGTTGCGCGTCTTCTGCGGCTCGCGCCCGTGGGCAATGAGCTGGTTGATCGTCGGCATGAGCCTCTGTCTTCTCTACTCTCGGTCCCTGTGCCGGGGGGCGGGTCGGGCGGCTTCGTCGTCCACGGGCGAAACCCGCGCGCGCGGGCCAACGGCCTGCGGTTGCGGGTGAGGTGCTGGCCCGCGGCCTGGGCTTCCGGTCTTGCTGCCGGAAGCGGCGCCGCGCGCGATGCTGCCTGCGATAACGACGGCCGCCGGTGACGCCGGGGTCGGCCAAGGCGGCGGAACCTAGTGGCGTGCCGGAGAGGTGTCAACCGGGAGTTAAGCCCCGCAGCGCATGGCTGGGGGAACCGTTCGGGGAGTTGCCGCGCTCGGGAGACGATTATTCCGAGGCGCGCCGGAGTGGCTCTGGTTCCTGTTCTGGACCGTAATCATCCGGCTGCTGCTGAGCGGCGTCGGCTACTACGGCTACCGTTGCTCCTAATTATGGCGATTATGGCGACGGCGCGGCGACAGCATCCTACTCTGCGGCCGCTCATCTTCGTGCTCGTGGTATTCGGCGGGCCGTAGTGGGGTTATCACGGTTACCGCTGGTAAATCCGAGGCGCCGACGGCTGGTGCTCTTGGGTGCCAGAAGGCCGGAAACGGCCACAGCACCAAACGCCGACGGATTTCATCGCCGTGCTCGGCAACGAGTGGCTCGGCACCCTTTTTTGCTAACGTCGCATTTGCCGAACTATCTGCCTAGCAAGCTCTGGCGGCGGATCGTCGGTCACACAGTGCGGTGCTCCGCCGACCTGAAGGCGTGGGCCGTCCTCATCGAAAGGCAGACGCGATCGCTTAGCTCGCCGCCAGTCCAACTTTGTCCTGCCCGCACCTCCTACGTTGGAAGGCCGCGGCCAAGTGGTCCTGCGGCGGTTAATTTCCGCCCATCCGCTGCTTCCAAAAAACAAGGGGGCCAGCCGCCGGTTGGCAGCCGGCCCCAATAGCCATTGCAGCCTACTCTGCCGCCGCCTTTTCCGGCAGCGCAGGCACCGTGCCGAGATGCAAGAGGTGCTGGTCGCGACCCGCTGCGATCGCGCGCAGGCGGTTCATCACCGCCCCCGTGCCTGCCGGGATCAGGCGGCCGACGATCACGTTCTCCTTGAGCCCCATCAGGCTGTCGACCTTGCCCGCGGTCGCGGCCTCGGTCAGCACCCGCGTCGTCTCCTGGAAGGAGGCGGCGCTGATGAAGCTCGAGGTCTGCAAGCTCGCCTTGGTGATGCCCTGCAAGACCGGCATCGCCACCGCCGGGCGATCGTCTTTGCCGAGCTTGGCGTTCACGTGGTCGAACTCAAGCCGATCCACCTGCTCGCCCACAAGGAAGGTTGTGTCGCCCGCATCCAGGATTTCCACCTTCTGCAGCATCTGGCGGACGATCACCTCGATGTGCTTGTCGTTGATCTTGACGCCCTGCAGCCGGTAGACGTCTTGGATCTCGTTGACAAGGTAATCGGACAGCGCCTCCACCCCGAGCACCTTCAGGATGTCGTGCGGCACGCGGGGTCCGTCCACCAGCGGATCGCCGCGGCGCACGAAGTCGCCTTCCTGCACCGAGACGTGCTTGCCCTTGGGGATCAGGTACTCGGTCTCCTCGCCGGTTTCGTCGTTCTTCACGATGACGCGGCGCTTCGCCTTGTAGTCCTTGCCGAACTCTACGCGGCCATCGGTTTCGGCGATGATCGCGTGATCCTTCGGCCGGCGCGCCTCGAACAGCTCGGCAACGCGCGGCAGGCCGCCCGTGATGTCGCGCGTCTTGCTGCCCTCGCGCGGGATGCGCGCGAGCACGTCGCCCGCGTGCACCTCGGCGCCGTTGTCGACCGACAGGATCGAATCGGGCGCGAGGAAGTAGCGAGCGTCGCCACCGTTCGACAGTTTCAGCACCTCACCTCGCGCATCCTTAAGCTGCAACCGTGGGCGCAGATCGGCACCCTTGGCGCTCTGCTTGTAGTCCACCACCACGCGCGAGGTGAGGCCCGTCACGTCATCCACCCGCTCGACCAGGGTCACGCCTTCGATCAGGTCGAGATACTCCACCCTGCCGGCGCGCTCGGTGATGATCGGCAGCGTGTACGGGTCCCACTCGGCGAGCTTCTGCGCGCGGGCGACCGTCTGCCCGTCGTCCACCAGCAGTCGCGCCCCGTAAGGCACGCGGAAACGCGCGCGCTCCACGCCCTTGTCGTCCGTCAGCACGATCTCGCAGTTGCGGCTCATCACCACCGGCACGTTCTGCGAATTCAGTACCACGTTGCGGTTCTTGATCGCCACCGCGCCGTCATGGCTCGCTTCGACCGCCGACTGCTCGGCACCGCGCTGCGCCGCACCGCCGATGTGGAAGGTTCGCATCGTGAGCTGCGTGCCCGGCTCGCCGATCGACTGCGCGGCGATCACGCCCACCGCCTCGCCGATATTCACCGGCGTGCCGCGCGCCAGATCGCGGCCATAGCAGTGCGCGCAAACGCCGGTCTGCGCTTCGCACGTCAGCACTGAGCGGATCATCACCGCCTCGACGCCGGCCTTCTCGATACGGTCGGCAAGCTCCTCCTCGACCAGCGTGTTGCGCGTGCCGATCACCTCCCCGCTCACTGGGTCGGCGACATCGCGCGCAAGCGTGCGGCCCAAGATGCGCTCGGCGAGCGAGGAGACCACCTCGCCGCCGTCCATCACTGCGCGCACCGTCAGCCCGCGCTCGGTACCGCAATCCTGATCGACGATGATGCAGTCCTGCGCCACATCCACGAGGCGCCGAGTGAGATAGCCCGAATTCGCCGTCTTGAGCGCGGTGTCGGCCAGTCCCTTGCGGGCACCGTGCGTGGAGTTGAAGTACTCCAGCACCGACAGCCCTTCCTTGAAGTTGGCGATAATCGGCTGCTCGATGATTTCGCCCGAGGGCTTCGCCATCAGCCCGCGCATCCCGGCTAGCTGACGCATCTGCGCAGGCGAGCCGCGCGCGCCGGAATGGCTCATCATCCAGACCGAGTTGACCGGCTTGCCTGGCTCCTGCTTGCTGATCTCCTTCATCATCGCGGCTGCGACCTCGTCGGTGCAGCGCGACCAGGCATCCACCACCTTGTTGTAGCGTTCGCCGGCGGTGATCAACCCGTCCTGATACTGCTGCTCGAACTCCTTCACCTCAGCCTGGGTACGGCGGATCAACTCTTCCTTTTCCTTCGGGATGATCAGGTCATCCTTGCCGAAAGAGATACCGGCCTTGCAGGCCTGACCGAAGCCGAGCCCCATCAGCCGGTCGGCGAAGATCACGCACTCCTTCTGCCCACAATGGCGATACACGGCGTCGATCACGTCGGAGACGTTCTTCTTGGTGAGCTGCTTATTTATCAGGCCGAACGGCACGTTCGGGTGCTTGGGTAGGATCTGCGCGATCATCATCCGCCCGGGCGTGGATACCACCACTTCGCGCGTGGGGTTGCCGTTCGCATCCATGCTCTCCCAGCGTGCGCGGATTTTGCTGTGCAGGCGGATCGCGCCGGCGTGCAGCGCGTGCTCGATCTCGCCCGGCGTGGTGAAGATCGGCGCCTGGTTATCAGGCACCGCTCGGAACTCCGGAGTCTCCAGCGAGAGATAGTAGAGCCCGAGCACGATGTCCTGGCTCGGCACAATGATCGGCTTGCCGTTGGCGGGGCTGAGGATGTTGTTGGTGGACATCATCAGCACGCGCGCTTCGAGCTGCGCTTCCAGGCTGAGCGGCACGTGCACCGCCATCTGGTCGCCGTCGAAGTCGGCGTTGAACGCGGTGCAGACCAGCGGGTGAAGCTGAATGGCCTTACCCTCGATGAGCACCGGCTCGAACGCCTGGATGCCCAGGCGGTGCAAGGTCGGCGCGCGGTTCAGCATCACCGGGTGCTCGCGGATCACCTCGTCGAGGATGTCCCACACCTCCGGCCGCTCCTTCTCTACCATACGCTTGGCCGCCTTGATGGTGGTAGCGTGCCCGTATTTCTCGAGCTTGGCGTAGATGAACGGCTTGAATAGTTCCAGCGCCATCTTCTTCGGCAGCCCGCACTGATGCAGCTTCAGCTCGGGCCCCACCACGATCACTGAACGGCCCGAATAATCGACGCGCTTGCCGAGCAGGTTCTGACGGAACCGCCCCTGCTTGCCTTTCAGCATGTCCGACAGCGACTTGAGCGGCCGCTTGTTGGCGCCGGTAATGGCGCGACCACGGCGGCCATTGTCGAACAGCGCGTCGACCGCCTCCTGCAACATTCGCTTCTCGTTGCGCACGATAATGTCGGGCGCGCGCAGCTCGATTAGCCGCTTCAGGCGGTTGTTGCGGTTGATCACGCGGCGGTAAAGATCGTTCAGGTCGGAGGTGGCGAATCTTCCGCCGTCCAGCGGCACCAGCGGGCGCAGCTCGGGCGGGATCACCGGCACCACGTCGAGGATCATCCAGTCGGGCTTGGAGCCCGATTCGGCGAAGCTCTCGATCAGCTTGAGGCGCTTGACCAGCTTCTTGCGCTTGGCCTCGCTGTTAGTTTCCTTGAGCTCGGCGCGCAGGCGCGTCTTCTCGGCATCGAGGTCGATGCGGCTCAGCACCTTCTTGATCGCCTCGGCGCCGATGCCGACCTCGAAGCCCTCGTCGCCGAACTCATCCTGCTTCGCCATCAGCTGCTCCTCGGTGAGCAACTGATGCATCCTGAGATCGGTGGTGCCTGGTTCTAGAACAATGTAACTCTCGAAATAGAGAACCTTCTCCAAATCCTTGAGCGTCAGGTCCATCATCAGGCCGATGCGGCTCGGTAGCGACTTCAGGAACCAGATGTGTGCGACCGGCGAGGCAAGCTCGATATGGCCCATGCGCTCGCGCCGCACCTTGGCAAGCGTCACCTCGACGCCGCACTTCTCGCAGATGATGCCTCGGAACTTCATGCGCTTGTATTTGCCGCACAGGCACTCGTAGTCCTTGATCGGACCGAAGATGCGCGCGCAGAACAGTCCGTCCCGCTCCGGCTTGAACGTGCGGTAGTTGATGGTCTCAGGCTTCTTGATCTCGCCGTACGACCAGCTTCGGATCTGCTCCGGGCTGGCGATGGCGATGCGGATTTGATCGAAAGTCAGCGCCTGGCCGGTCTGACCCAGGATCTTCATGAGTTCGTTCATGCGTATCTCACCCTGAAAGGGGAAAACTTCCGGTCGGAAGCGCTCATCCTCGCCATTGCGAGCCCGCGCGTCAGTGCGGGCGAAGCAATCCAGGGCCGCAGTACCGGTGCTGGCTCCCTGAATCGCCACGCCGCCGCTGCGCGGCGGCTCGCGATGACGGGTTTAGTCAGTCCCAGCCTCACGCTGCGCGCTGGTCCAGATCGACATTAAGCCCTAGCGACTTCAGCTCCTTGACGAGCACGTTGAAGCTCTCGGGGATGCCAGCCTCGAACGTATCCTGCTCGCGTACGATCGCTTCGTAGACCTTGGTGCGGCCCGAAACGTCGTCCGATTTCACCGTCAGCATCTCCTGCAAAGTGTAGGCAGCGCCGTACGCCTCCAGCGCCCAGACCTCCATCTCGCCGAACCGCTGGCCGCCGAACTGCGCCTTGCCGCCCAGCGGCTGCTGGGTGACGAGCGAGTAGGGGCCGATCGAACGGGCGTGGATCTTGTCGTCCACAAGATGGTGCAGTTTCAGCATGTAGATGTAGCCCACCGTCACCTTGCGCTCGAACGGCTCGCCCGTACGACCGTCGACCAGCGTGACCTGACCCGAGGTATCGAGACCGGCTTTAGCCAGCATCTCCTCGATGTCGCTCATGCGCGCCCCGTCGAACACCGGGGTCGCGATCAGCACGCCCTTGCGGAGATTGTTGCAGAGTTCCACCAGCTCCTCGTCGGGCAAGGTGGCGATCTCCTCGCGGAAGATGCGCTCGCCGTATGCCTCGCGCAGCTTGTCCAGCATCTCCTGCCGGCGGGCGCCGGTGCGCTGGTACTCGTCCACGAGCTCGCCGATCTGCCGGCCGAGATTGGCGCAGGCCCAGCCGAGATGCGTCTCCAGAATCTGCCCCACGTTCATTCGGCTCGGCACGCCGAGCGGGTTGAGCACGATATCGACCGGGGTACCGTCCTCGAGGAACGGCATGTCCTCCATCGGCACCACGCGCGAGACGACGCCCTTGTTGCCGTGCCGGCCCGCCATCTTGTCGCCGGGCTGGAGCTTGCGCTTCACCGCGATGAAGACCTTGACCATCTTCATCACGCCGGGCGGCAGCTCGTCGCCGCGCTGCAGCTTCTCGACCTTGGAGTCGAACCGCTCCTGCAGGCGCGCCACCGCATTGTCGTATTCGCGCCGCAGGGTCTCGATCTCGGCCATCACCGCATCGTCCTGCACGGCGATGTGCCGCCACGATCCCCTCGGATGTTCGGCCAAGATTTCCTCGGTGATCACCGTCCCGGCGCGCAGCGCCTTGAACCCGCCCGCAGCCTTGCGGCCGAGTAGCTTCTCGCGCAGGCGGTTCAGGAACGAACGTTCCTGGATCGCCTTCTCGTCGTCGCGGTCCTTCGCCAGACGCTCGATCTCGGCGCGCTCGATCGCCATCGCGCGCTCGTCTTTGTCGACGCCGCGGCGCGAGAACACGCGCACATCGACGACCGTGCCGGTTACGCCGGGCGGCAGGCGGAGCGAGGTGTCGCGCACGTCCGACGCCTTCTCGCCGAAGATCGCACGCAAGAGCTTCTCTTCCGGCGTCATCGGGCTCTCGCCCTTGGGCGTCACCTTGCCCACTAGGATGTCGCCCGGGTTCACCTCGGCGCCGATATACACGATGCCAGCCTCGTCCAGGTTCTTCAGCGCCTCCTCGCCCACGTTGGGGATGTCGCGCGTGATCTCCTCCTGGCCGAGCTTGGTGTCGCGGGCCATGATCTCGAACTCCTCGATATGGATCGAGGTGAACACGTCATCGCGCGCGATGCGCTCAGAGATCAGGATCGAGTCCTCGAAGTTATAGCCGTTCCAGGGCATGAAGGCGCACAGCACGTTGCGCCCGAGCGCGAGCTCGCCAAGCTCCGTCGAAGGTCCATCGGCGATGATCTCTCCCTCCGCCACCCGATCGCCTACCTTCACCAGCGGCCGCTGATTGATGCAGGTCGACTGGTTAGACCGCATGAACTTCCGCAGCCGGTAGATATCAACGCCCTTGGTGGTGCCGTCGTCGTTGGTCGCCCGCACGACAATGCGCGCACCGTCGATCTGATCGACCACGCCGGGCCGGCGAGCAACGATGGTCGCCCCCGAGTCGCGCGCGACTGCCTGCTCCATGCCGGTTCCCACCAGCGGCGCATCCGCCTGGATCAGCGGCACCGCCTGGCGCTGCATGTTGGAGCCCATTAGCGCACGGTTGGCGTCGTCGTTCTCGAGGAACGGGATGAGCGCCGCCGCCACCGAGACGAGCTGCTTCGGCGACACGTCCACCGCCGTTACCTGATCGGGCGGCACCAGACGGAAATCGCCCTGCTGGCGCACCGACACCAGATCGTGGAGGAACTTGCCGCTCTGATCCATCGGCGCGTCGGCCTGCGCGACGATCAGCCGCTCCTCCTCCATGGCCGAGAGATAGCGCGGTTCGCGCTGTACCACGCCGTCCTTCACCAGCATGTACGGCGTCTCGATGAAGCCGTATTTGTTCACCTTGGCGAAGGTCGCGAGCGAGTTGATGAGGCCGATATTCGGCCCCTCGGGGGTCTCGATCGGACAGATGCGGCCGTAGTGCGTCGGATGCACGTCGCGCACCTCGAAGCCCGCGCGCTCGCGCGTCAGCCCGCCCGGCCCGAGCGCGGAAAGGCGGCGCTTGTGCGTCACCTCCGAGAGCGGATTGGTCTGATCCATGAACTGCGAAAGCTGCGACGAGCCGAAGAACTCCCGGACCGCCGCCGCCGCTGGCTTGGCGTTGATCAGGTCATGCGGCATTACCGTGTCGATGTCGACCGAACCCATGCGCTCGCGGATGGCGCGCTCCATCCGCAATAGCCCGACACGGTACTGGTTCTCCATCAGCTCGCCGACCGAACGCACCCGGCGGTTGCCGAGATTGTCGATGTCGTCGATCTGCCCGCGGCCGTCCTTGAGGTCGCACAGCGTCTTAACGGTGCGCAGCAGGTCGTCCTTGCGGAGCACCCGCACGGAATCGGGCACCTCGTCGGTACTGATGCCGAGCCGCATGTTCATTTTCACGCGCCCGACCGCCGACAGATCATAGCGGTCGGGATCGAAGAAGAGGCCGCGGAACAGCGTTTCCGCAGTCTCGGGAGTCGGCGGCTCGCCGGGGCGCATCACGCGGTAAATGTCGATCAGCGCGTCGTCGCGGTTGGAATTCTTGTCCACCGCCAGCGTGTTTCGGATCCAGGGACCGTTCTGCTGGTCGATCGCGAGCGTTGGCAGGCTGGTGATGCCCGCGTCCTCGAGCGCGGTGAGCCGCGCCTCGACCAGCTCCTCGCCGGCCTCAGCATAGATCTCGCCGGTCTCCAGGTTGACGATGTCCTCGGCGACAAATCGCCCGAGCAGGTCGGCGCGGCCAATCAGGACTTCCTTCGTTGTCTCGGCGATCTTGCGCGCCTGGCGCGGCGTCAGCTTGGTGTCGGCCTCCGCCACCACCTCGCCGGTTGCCGCATCGACCAGCGGCTCGAGCAGCTTGGCGCCGCGGAAGGCCTCGGGGTCGAACGGCCGCGCCCAGCCCTTGGGCGTGCGGTCGAACACCACCTTGCCATAGAAGTAGGACAAGATTTCCTCGGCATCCATGCCGCGGATCTCGCCCAGCTCGATCTGCTCGCCCTGCGCTTCACGCGCCGCGCGCAACTGCTCGGTCGCCGCGCTGTCGAGCGCATAAAGGAGCGTAGTGACCGGAAGCTTCCGCTTGCGGTCGATGCGGACGTAGACGAGATCCTTGCTGTCGAATTCGAAATCGAGCCAGGAACCGCGATAGGGAATCACCCGCGCCGCGAACAAGTACTTGCCCGAGGAGTGGGTCTTGCCCTTGTCGTGATCGAAAAAGACGCCCGGCGAGCGGTGCATCTGGCTCACGATCACGCGCTCGGTGCCGTTGATGATGAAGGTGCCGTTATCCGTCATCAGCGGCATGTCGCCCATATAGACGGGCTGTTCCTTGATGTCGCGGATCGAGCGCGCGCCGATGTCCTCATCGACGTCCCAGACGATCAAGCGCAGCGTCACCTTGAGCGGCGCGGCGTAGGTCAGGCCGCGCTGGATGCACTCCTCGACGTCGTATTTAGGCTCCTCGAGCTCGTAATCGACGAACTCCAGCCGGCCGCGGCCGGCGAAGTCGTCAATCGGGAAGACCGAGCGGAACACCTCCTGAAGGCCGGTGTTGGTCCGGTTGTCGGGCTTCACGTCCTTCTGCAGGAACGCCTCATAGCTCGCGCGCTGCACGTCGATCAGGTTGGGCATCGGCGCCACCTCGGGGATGCGCCCGAAGTTGCGGCGGATACGCTTATGCCTTGTCACCGACCCGGAAATCGCGTTCATCGATCGTCCTGCTCGCCCCTGTTGCCGGAAGGGTCAGCCCCCTTCCCCTTTGCGGCCCTCGCTCCCTCTGCCCCCGGCCGCCCAAGGCTCAGTCCCGCCGGAATGGTGCTTCCGGCCAATGTCCGCTCCGCCGGAAACGGGTGAGCGGGCGGAAACGCGAGGGTTTCCGCCCGCCCCGGCCCGAAGGCCGCCCGGTTCATCCGTCGGCGCCGGCGCGTGGGCCGGCGGATCCTCGGTTGTCGCGCAATCGGCCTTACTTGACCTCGACCTTGGCGCCCTGGTCCTCGAGCTGCTTGCGGATCTTGGCGGCCTCGTCCTTGTTCACGCCTTCCTTCACCGTCTTCGGCGCGCCCTCGACCAGATCCTTGGCCTCCTTCAAGCCAAGTCCGGTAATGGCACGGATCTCCTTGATGACGTTGATCTTCTTGTCGCCCGCGGCGGCCAGGATGACGGTGAACTCCGTCTGCTCCTCGGCCGGCGCCGCGGCAGCAGCCGCGCCCCCGGCAGCGGGCGCTGCAGCCACCGCGACCGGCGCGGCGGCGGAGACGCCCCACTTGTCCTCGAGCAACTTGGAGAGCTCCGCAGCCTCTAGCACCGTGAGGCTCGACAGCTCGTCGACCAGCTTCTGCAGATCAGCCATATTCGTGTGACCCCTAATCTAAACCCTGAGTGGTTCCGTTCAAGCCGTTTGGCTTGCCCTGCTTGCCCTGCTTGCAGTCCTGTCAGGCGGCGGCCGGCTCGGCCGCGCCTTCCTCGTTCTTGCGCGCCAGCGCGGCGAAAACCCGCGCGACCTGCCCGGCCGGAGCCTGCAGCACGCCGGCGACCCGCGTGGCCGGGGTGGCGAGCATCCCCACCAGCCGTGCGCGCAGTTCGTCGAGGCTCGGCAGGTCGGCCAGCGCGCGGACCCCTTCTGGGTCGAGCAGGCGCGTGCCGAGCGATCCGCCGACCAGGACGAAGCGGTCGTTGGCCTTGCTGTAGTCCACCGCCGCCTTGGCCACCGCGACCGGATCCGCGGCCCAGGCGAGCGCCGTCGGGCCGCGCAGCATGGGCTGAATGCCGGCGTAGGCGGTGCCTTCCAGCGCCCGCCAGGCCAGCCGGTTCTTGGCGACCTTGTAGGTCGCCCCCGCCGCCCGCATTCGGCGTCGCAGCTCGGTCGCCTCGGCCACGGTCAGCCCGTTGTTGCGGGTGACGACGACCATCGGCGCCGCGGCGAACACCTGAGCGAGGCCGGCGACGAATTCGCGCTTCTGTGCGCGGTCCAATGACGCCTCCGTTCTTCAGGGCCGCCGCGTGTGGACCGCGGCGCCCGGTTGCTCCAGGCCGTTCGCCTGCCAGAGAAGCCGGAACCGCCCAGGAACACTCCCGGACACCCCCGTCTGTCGCGCGCGGGCCTCGCGGCCCCTTAATCCCCGCCTACGCGGGAAACGTGCGGTCTCGGACAGGTCGGAGGCCCCCGCCTTGCGGCGCGACCCCCTGCCCGCCCGCCCCTCACAGGACGGGCGTATCTCGTTCAAGCCAGCGTGGACACATCGAGCCGCACACCCGGCCCCATTGTGGAGCTGAGCGCGGCCTTCTGCAGATAGGTGCCCTTGGCGCCCGCGGGCTTGGCCTTGATGATCGCATCGGCCAGCGCCTTGGCGTTTTCGAGCAGCTTCGCCTCGTCGAAGCTCGCCTTGCCGATGCCGGCATGGATGATACCGGCCTTCTCGGCGCGGAACTCCACCTGCCCGCCCTTGGCCGCCTGCACCGCCCCGCGCACGTCCATTGTCACCGTGCCGAGGCGCGGGTTGGGCATCAGCCCGCGCGGGCCCAAAATCTTACCCAAGCGGCCGACCACGCCCATCATGTCCGGGGTGGCGATGCAGCGGTCGAAGTCGATCTCCCCCGCCTGCACCTTCTCGGCCAGATCCTCCGCCCCCACCACGTCGGCGCCGGCGGCCTGCGCCTCCTCGGCCTTCGCCCCGCGGGCGAACACGCCGACGCGCACGGACTTGCCGGTGCCGTTCGGCAGGCTGATCAGCCCGCGCACCATCTGATCGGCGTGGCGCGGGTCGATGCCGAGATTCATCGACATCTCGATCGTCTCGTCGAACTTGGCCTTGGCGTTCTGCTTCACCAGCCGGATCGCCTCCTCCAGAGGATAGGCGCGGCTCCGGTCCACGGTGCCCAGGGCGGCCTTGAGGCGCTTGCCGATCTTCGCCATCGTTCAGCCCTCCACCACGGTCATGCCCATGGAGCGGGCGGAGCCGGCCAGCATCCGCATCGCCGCCTCGATGTCGGTGCAGTTCATGTCCTTCATCTTCTGCGCCGCGATCTCGCGGAGCTGGGCGGTGGTCACACGCCCTACCGTCGCCCCCTTGCCCGGCGCGGTCGAGCCTTTCTCAAGCCCCGCCGCCTTCTTCAGGAAATAGCTGTTGGGCGGGGTCTTGGTGATGAAGGTGTAGGTGCGGTCGGCATAGGCAGTGATCACCACCGGGATCGGCATTCCCGGCTCCATGTTCTGAGTCGCCGCATTAAAATCCTTTACGAACTGCATGATATTCAGCCCGCGCTGGCCGAGCGCGGGGCCAACGGGCGGCGAGGGGTTCGCCTTGCCCGCGGGAATCTGCAGTTTGATGTAGCCGACGATCTTCTTCGCCATCGATCCCTGGCCCGCCTTCCGCCGAAGGGACCGCGGTGCAAACGGCACCGGCCGCCTTCGCCCGGGACGAGCGAAACCGGCCGCAGCGCCTCCCGCGCTCCGAGTGAAGCGCGGGGCTTTAGTGGATCGCGCGCCCCGCGTCTAGTCCCGTGAGCTTGCCGCGGCACGGCATGCCGCCGATATAGCGGTGCGCTCGCCCACGGATTTCCCACCCGATGCCCGATCCCGTTCACAGCCGCGTGCTGATCCTCGGCGCCGGCCCGGCCGGATACACGGCCGCGATCTACGCCGCCCGCGCGAATCTTGCTCCGACGCTGATCGCGGGCCTCCAGCCCGGCGGACAGCTCATGATCACGACCGACGTCGAGAACTATCCGGGCTTCGCCGAGGCGATACAGGGCCCGTGGCTGATGGAGCAGATGGCCGCCCAGGCCGAGCATGTCGGCACGCGGATCGTCCATGACCTCGTCGTCGAGGTCGATTTCGTCGCCCGCCCGTTCCGCTGCCGGCTGGACGGCGGCGCCCTCCATACGGCGGATGCGGTCATCATCGCCACCGGCGCGCAGGCGCGCTGGCTCGGCCTGCCGTCCGAGCAGCGGCTGCAAGGCCGCGGCGTTTCGGCCTGCGCGACCTGCGACGGGTTCTTCTTCCGCGGCAAGCGCGTCGCGGTGGTGGGTGGCGGCAACACGGCGGTCGAGGAGGCGCTTTACCTCACCCACCATGCCGCGAGCGTGACCCTGATCCACCGGCGCGACGCCCTGCGCGCGGAGAGAATCCTGCAGGACCGGTTGTTCGCGAACCCCAAGATCTCGGTAATCTGGAACGCGGTGGTCGTGGAGGTGCTCGGCGGCGGCGTGCCCGAGACCGTCACCGGGCTCCGCCTGGCCGATACACGGACCGGCGCCGAGCGGCGGATCGAGACCGACGGCCTGTTCGTCGCCATTGGCCATGTGCCGAACACGGCGGTGTTCGCGCGCCAGGTGGCCAGGGACGAGGAGGGCTACATCCTCACCGCGCCGGGCAGCACCCGCACCTCGGTCGAGGGCGTGTTCGCCGCCGGGGATGTGCAGGACAAGGTGTTTCGCCAGGCGGTGACGGCCGCCGGGACCGGCTGCATGGCCGCGCTCGAGGCCGAACGCTGGCTCGCCGCCCTGCCGGCCCACGCCGTGCCGGCGACGACACCCGCATGAGCGAAACCTCCGCGCGGGCGCCTCTTGGGGCTATGCAAACGGCGCATAGGACCCAACAATAACAGCCGAGTCGCCCGGCCGGGGCGGCGCGGGAGCTGGGCTTTGATGGACTGGGACAAGCTGCGCGTCTTCCACGCGGTCGCCGAGGCGGGCAGCTTCACGCACGCGGGCGACACGCTGAACCTCAGCCAGTCGGCGGTTTCGCGGCAAATTTCGGCGCTCGAGGAAGCGTTGCAGGTGCCGCTGTTTCACCGCCATGCGCGCGGGCTGATCCTGACCGAGCAGGGCGAGCAACTCAACAAGACCGTACGCGAGGTGTTCGCCAAGCTCGCGATCACCGAGGCGCTGCTGACCGAGAGCAAGGAGAAGCCGGCCGGCCGCCTGAAAGTCACGACCACGGCGGGCTTCGGCTCGATGTGGCTCGCGCCCCGCCTGCAGCAGTTCCTCGACCTCTACCCGGAAGTCACCGTCACCCTGCTGCTCGACGACATGGATCTGGATTTGGCGATGCGCGAGGCGGACGTGGCGATCAGGATGCACCCGCCGCGCCAGCCCGACCTGATCCAGCGGCACCTGATGTCGATCCAGTGGGGCGTCTGCGCCGCCCCTTCCTACCTCAAGGCGCATGGCGTGCCGCAGCGGCCCGAGGACCTCGACGCGCACCGGCTGATCACCTTCGGCGACTATCACCCGCCGGTTCAGGACATCAACTGGCTGGCCGAGGCGGGGCGGCGGCCGGGCAATCCGCGCCGCTCGATCCTGGAGGTCAACAGCGCCTACGCGATGCTGATGGCTATCCGCTCAGGGCTCGGGATCGGCGCCCTCCCCGATTACGTCATCGCCGAGAACCCCGACCTCGTGCAGGTGCTCACCGATCTCAAGGCGCCGAAGGTCGACGTCTTCTTCGTCTATCCCGAGGAGCTTAGGAACTCGAAGCGGGTCTCGGTGTTCCGCGACTTCCTGCTCTCGAAGCTCGGCGAAAAGCATTAGGCGTACACGCAGCCGCCGCCGGGCACGGAATTTCGGACGAAACGCGCGCCGCGCCCGGCGAATGTCGTACGGAACGCCGTCTTGGGCGCGCGAAGTTCGTACGAAACCCCGCCGCGCGGCCTCGAAATCGGTACTGAACTACGAACCGAGCCCGGCCGCCGCGATCCCCGCCAGCACCGCCGCCTCGTCGTTGTCCGATGTATCGCCCGAGGCGCCCGCCGCCCCGATCACCGCCCCCGCCGCGTCGCGGATCAGCACGCCGCCCGCCACCGGCACGAGCGCCCCGCCGACCGCGTGCGTCACGGCGGCGATGAAGTGCGGGCGCTCGACCGCGCGATTGCCGAGCTCGCGCGAGCTGACGCCCATCGCCAGCGCCCCATGCGCCTTGCCGTGCGCGATCTCGAAGCGCCGCAGGCTCGTGCCGTCTTCGGCGGCGAAGGCCTTGGGCACCCCGCGCGCATCGAGCACGAGGACCGCCAAGGGCTGCATCCTCTGCGCCCGCGCGTGCGCGAGCGCGCCCTTCAACACCGCTTCCGCCTGGGCAAGCGTCAGTCCCTCCATTGTCCCGTTCCCTCCGGCCTCGCCCTCATTCTGATCGTCCCCTCGCGCAGGCGAAAGACGGGGGTTAGCGGATTCTCAACCCTTCCGCGCAAGGCTCGCCGCGGCGGGCCAGGAAGGAATCAGGCCAATGGATACGAACCGGATGCCGCGCGCGGTGGCGCTGCAATACGACAACGGCGAGCTTGTCTATCCTGCCGGCGGGAAGCCGGTGCTCATCGAATACGCCTTCAACGGCTGCGGGCTGCGTGCGTTCGGCAAGTCCGCGCACTTCCTCGCCGATCCGCGCTTTAAGCGCGCCCATGCGCGCGGTTGGAATAGCGGCCACAAGAAGGCGGCGCACATCGACGACAACCGCTGGATCACCCATGTGGCGCTTTGGGCCGCGTCGCAGGCCGCGCAGACGGAAGGCGATTTCGTCGAATGCGGCGTCGATACCGGAATGCTGTCGCTCGCGATCTGCGACTGGCTCGATTTCAACACGCTCGACCGTGATTTCTGGCTGTTCGACACGTTCGCCGGCATCCCAGACGAACAGATGACCGAGGCCGAGCGGCAGGGAATCGGCGGCTGGCACAACCGCAATTCCTACGAGGAATGCTACGAGCTCGCGCGCGCCAACTTCGCCCCCTGGCCGCGCTGCAAGCTCGTGCGCGGCACGGTGCCCGAGACGCTCGCCGCCTTCCCCGCAGATCGCCGCGTCGCCTACCTGTCGGTCGATATGAACATCGTGCTGCCGGAGATCGCGGCACTTGCTTTCTTCTGGGACCGGATGAGCAAGGGCGGCGTGATCCTGCTCGACGACTACGGCTGGTCCAGCCACGCCGCGCAGCGCAACGCGTTCGACGATTTCGCCCGCGCGCACGGCGCGGCGATCCTCAGCGTGCCGACCGGACAGGGGATCATCGTGAGGTAGGTTGGCCGCCGTTCCATCCCGAACGATCCGCAGCTACTTTCGATCGTCCTGACCGGGCCAAGCCCACGCTGTTCAGTCAAGTTGCCAGTTCAGCCCTTCGCTTCCTCCGTGATGCCCGGGCTTGGCCTGGGCACCCACGACCTTTCGTGCGGGTGGCACAGTCGTGGGTGGCCGGCCAAGCCAGGCCATGACGATGGAATTGAGGCGCGTTACGCCCCGACAACCAGCGCCATCGCGAACCCGTCCCATCCCTTGGCACCGACCGTTTGCAGCGCTGTCGCGATCAGGCGCGGCTCGGCGCTCACCATATCGACGAACCGCCGGATGCCCTCCACGTTCGGATCGCGCTCCCGCTCGATCACCCCGCCCTCGCGCACCACGTTGTCGGCGACGATCAGACTACCGGGCCGGGTCAGCTGCAGCGCCCAGCTGAGATAATCCGGGTTGCCGCGCTTATCGGCGTCGATGAAAACGAAATCGAACGGCCCGAGGCCCTCGGCCGCGACCTCCGGCAAGGTCTCGAGCGCCGCTCCGACGCGCAGATCGACGCGCTCGGCGACGCCGGCGTGCGCGAGGTTGCGCCGCGCGACCTCGGCATGGCGTCCATCGGCCTCCAGCGTAACGATCCGTCCGCCCTGCGGGAGCGCACGCGCCATCCAGATCGTCGAATAGGCGCCGAGCGTGCCGATCTCCAGCACGAGCCGCGCGCGCACGAGACGCACCATGATCTCCAAGAAGCGGCCTTGAAGCGGCGAGACGTCGATCGCCGGCAGCCCAGCCTCCTGATTGGCCGCCAGCACCGCATCCAGCACCGGATCGCGCGCGAGCCGCGCGGCGAAATACGCGTCCACCTCGGACCAGCGCTCGTCGGACATTCGCTCTCCTCATCAGCCCCGCTGAAAGGCAGACGCCCCTCCCCCCGCGGGAGGGGGTAGGGGGGAGGGGTTCGGCGCGCGCTCTCAGCCGTTGCTGATCGGGATGCGCTTCACCCGGCTCTGCGCCTCCGCGTGCTTCGGCATCGTGACGGTGAGCACGCCGTTCTTGAAGCTGGCGCTCACCTTGTCGGGATCGACTTCCGGGCCCACCTGCAACGCGCGCTGGAACCGGCCGTGCCAGCGTTCGCTGTAGAGCGCACCGTTGGTTTCCGACTTCTTCTCGCCCTTGAGTGTCAGCACGCCGTCCGCTAGCGACACCTCGATGTCCTTCTGCTCCATCCCGGGCAGCTCGGCCACCACCTTCACCTCGTTCTCGGTCTCGCTCACCTCGACGGTTGGCCAGTTGCCGCCGACGCCGAAGCGCGCCGGCATTCCGATGCCGAACCCGCGCGCGAAGTCGTCGAACATGCGGTTCATCTCGCGATGCAACGCGAGGAACGGATCGCCCTCGTCAGCGGAGCGCGGCGCAGCCACCGAGCGGCTGCGGCTCCACGGAACCAGATCAGTCAAAGCCATCGTCACACCTCCATCCAATGCAGAAGCTAGCGGATCGCACGCGGCGATTCGCGGTCTGCTGCCGAATCCCTACTGCCCGGATCCCGCTGCCGTTGGAGGTCAGTTCCCGACGCGCCGCAAAAGCGGGGCGCCGGAGAAAGTGCGTGCGCCAGAACTGGCCGTCCTCATAACCATACCCTCCGCGAGCAACATGGATACGAGCGCCTGACCCGCCGAACCCTCTTCGAGGCATCCGGCGATGCTATTGTCTTAGGTCGCCGCCGCGCCGCTTCAAGGGGGGGCGGCGGCCCTCCTCGCGCTTAGCTCGCCGTATTTCATGCCCTCGAGCTTGAGCCCGTCGGGATCGAGAAAGAACACGGCGTAATAGTCCTCGTAGTACTCGCCCGCAGGATCGACGATCACCGCGCCGATCGATTTCAAGAACGCCTCCAGCTCGTCCACGTCGCGGCGGCTGCGGAGCTGAAAGGCGTAGTGGTGGAAGCCCACCTCGCCGGTCCGGTGTCTGTGCCGCCGCCCGCGCGCGTCGGCGGGGCCGATCCAGAATCGCGTAAGGCCGTTGGTCCAGCCGATCGCGTCCTCGTATTCGTCGGATATTTCGAAGCCGAGGAAGCCGAACAGCTTGCCGTAGAATTCCTTCGAGCGCTCGTAGTCGCTGACCCGAATGACGAGATGGTCGATGCCGACAACGCGGGACATGGCGGCTCCTCTTGCGACGGCCGAGGGATGCCGGGCGGCGCGAGTCTAGGCGGCGGAGAGCCCGAGCAGTTCGGCGGTGTGATGCGCGATCATGCGCTCCTCGTCGGTCGGGATCACCCAGACCGGCGCGGCCGAGTGATCGGCGCTGATCCGCCCCTCTCCCTTCCCGTTCCGCGCGGTATCGAGGCGCAAGCCGAGCCACGCGCAGCCCGCCACCACTTCGGCCCGCGTCGCGGCGTCGTGCTCGCCGATGCCGGCGGTGAAGACGAGACCGTCCAGCCCGCCGAGCGCCGCGGCGAGCGAGCCGATCTCGCGTACGATCCGGTAAACGAACAGCGCGATCGCCTCGGCCGCCGCGGGCTCCTTCGACGCGCGCAACGCGCGCATGTCCGACGATATCCCCGAGACGCCGAGCAAACCGGAGTTCCGATAGAGCAGGTCTTCCAAGGCGCGCGCGTCCATGCCGCGCTCGTCCATCAAATAGATCAGCACGCCGGGATCAAGCGCCCCGGAACGGGTTCCCATCATCAGCCCGTCGACGGCGCTGAATCCCATCGTGCTCGCGATGCTGCTTCCCGCCCGCACGGCGCAGAGGCTCGCGCCGTTGCCGAGATGCGCGATCACCACCTTGCCCGCCGCCAGATCCGGCGCCTGCTCACGCAGGCGGCAGGTGATGTATTCGTAGGAAAGTCCATGAAATCCGTAGCGCCTGATGCCGTGCTCCGTCATCTCGCGCGGCAGGCCGAACATCTGGGCGAGCTCCGGCTGGCGGCGGTGAAAGGCGGTGTCGAAGCAGGCAACCTGCGGGACGTGCCCAGCAACCTCCAGGATGGTCTGCATCGGCGCGATATTGTGCGGCTCGTGCAGCGGGGCGAGCGGGATGAGCCGTGAGAGGCGCGCGATCACGTCCGCCGTGACGCGCACCGGCTCGGCGAACTCGGTCCCGCCATGCACCACGCGGTGCCCGGCGGCAACCACCGGGACGCCGCGCAGCAGCGTCTGCGCTTCGGCCATCAGCGCGTGAGTGGCCTCGGCGTGGCCGAAACCGGCTTTGTCCCAGCTCCGCTCGCTGACCACCTTGCCCGCTCCGTCCGTGACATGGAGCTTCGGAGCCACGCCGATGCCGTCGATCTGGCCGCGATACAGCACCGCTTCGAGCCGCGCCGGGTCATAGAGCGCGAACTTGATGCTGGACGAGCCGGCATTGAGCACGGCGAGACAGGCTTTCGTCGGCACGGCAAGCTCCGGTGCGGTCAGGCGATGATGTTGGTCCCGCCATCGACATAGACGGTGCCCCCGGTCACGCGCCGCGCGAACGGGGTGGAGAGATAGGCGCAGGCAAAGCCGACATCCATGATATCCACCAGCTCGCCCAGCGGGGATTTCTGCGCCGCCTCGTTCAGCAGGTGCTCGAATTCCTTGAGCCCGGAGGCGGCGCGGGTCTTGAGCGGGCCGGGCGAGATGGCGTGCACGCGGATATCGAGATGGCCGAGCTCGTAGGCGAGATAGCGGCACGCGGCCTCCAGCGCCGCCTTCACCGGGCCCATCACATTGTAGTTAGGCACCACCCGGTTCGCGCCGTAGTAGCTCATCGCGAACATCGCCCCGCCCTCGGTCATCAGCGGCGCAGCAAGCTTCGCCATCCGCACGAAGGAATGGCAGGAAATGTCCATCGCCTTCGCGAAACCCTCCGCCGAACAGTCGAGCAGCCCGCCTTGCAAATCCTGCTTCGGGGCGAAGGCGATCGAGTGGACCAGGATATCGAGCCTTCCCCACTGGCTGCGGATTTTGTCGAACACCGCTTCGAGCTGGCCGGGGACGCTCACGTCCAGCTCCATCGCGATCTGCGCCTCAAGCTCCTGCGCCAGCGGCTCGACGAAGCGCCGGGCTTTCTCGTTGAGCCAGGTGACGGCGAGATCGGCGCCGGCGAAGCGGAACGCCTTGGCGCAGCCCCAAGCGATGGACTGGTCGTTGGCGATGCCGACGACGAGCGCCTTGCGGCCGCCGAGGACCGGCTCGATTGCACGTTCGATCATCGTCCTTCTCCTAGCGGATCGCGGCGGCCGGACTCGTCCGGCGCGATCCGGCGACGAGCAGTGCGACCGCGCAAGAGGCGAGCCGCGTGAGCAGGGCATCGGCGCGGCTGGCGAGAATGATCGGCACGCGCGCGCCGAGCACGATCCCCGCCGCATCGGCACCGGCCAGGAACGAAAGGCTTTTGGCAAGCATGTTGCCGGCTTCGAGATCGGGCACTACGAGCACGTTCGCGCGTCCGGCCACGGGCGAAACGATGTGCTTGATCGCTGCCGCCTCGGCGTTGATGGCGTTGTCGAGCGCCAGCGGGCCGTCGAGCACCGCGCCCGTGATCTGGCCGCGGTCGGCCATCTTGCAAAGCGCCGCGGCTTCGATGGTGGAGATCACCTTCGGATTGACGGTTTCCATCGCGCTCAGGATCGCGACGCGCACCTCCTCCGCACCCATCGCGTGAGCGAGGTCGATCGCGTTCTGCACGATATCGACCTTCTCCTCCAAGGTCGGCGCGATGTTCACCGCCGCGTCGGTGATGATCAGCGGCTCGGGATGTGAAGGCACATCCATGATGAAGCAATGGCTGATGCGCCGGGCCGTGCGGATGCCGCTGTCGCGGGAAACCACGGCGCCCATCAGCTCGTCGGTGTGCAGGCTTCCTTTCATCAGGGCCTCGGCCTCGCCCGCGCGCACGAGGGCCACCGCCTTCGCGGCCGAGTCATGGCTGTGCTCGGAGTCGACGAGGCGCAGCCCGCCGATGTCGATGCCGTTGCCTGCCGCCACGTCGCGCACGCGGGCGGCGGGGCCGACAAGGATCGGCACGATCAAGCGAAGCCGCGCCGCTTCCACCGCGCTTTCCAGGGAAACCTCGTCGCACGGATGGGCAACCGCCGTCACCGCCGGCGGCAGTTGCTGTGCGCGCGCGACGAGCTGGCGGTATTTCGCGTGCGCCGGCGCGGCCGGTGCGGTGGCGTCAGGCATCGATGCGAACTCGTCTCACCCGCGCCGGCTCGCGCGAAACGAACAGGGCCTTGATGCGCTCGGTGCGGCGGACATGGCACTCTCCCGTGGACACCGCCATGCTTACCGCCTGTTTGCCGCAGCGCGGCATTGACCTAGATCAACGGCAGCCGCGCGCGGCGGCTACCACACCATGCCGAGCTGCTTCGGCCTCGCGGCAGGCAGCGCCGCGACAGAAAGCCATTCCTGAACTGGCATGTAGCGCGGCGCGAGGAACTGGTACGTGCGCTGGATCAGCCGGATCGTGTCTTGGTCGATCGCGGCGGGTGCTTCATCCCATTGATTGAGCAGCGGCTCCCATGCGCGCAAGCTGCGATAGAGCCAATCGCGGTTGGTGCGGATGAAGGCACGCTGGCTCTCGGCGTTGCGGAGGGCCGCCATCACCTCGCCGGTTTGCGCGTCCAGCTCGTCGAACCGCGCCTGCGTCTGCGCCACCGCCGTCGCGGCGAGGCGGCGGACTTGCGTCAGCGTCTCGTTGTGATGCGCGTCGCCGCGCCAGCCGCGCGCCAGCCGTTCGACCCGCTCCGCCATGCGGCGGACGCGGACCAGCAGCCGCTCGCGCAGCGCCTCGATGTAGCCGAGCTCGCGGGCAAGCGCCTCCAGCTTCTCGAGCACCGCCTCGGCGTTCGCCAAGTGAAGCTCCTCGGCGGCGCGGGCGAGCGCCGTCTGCACCTGCGCGCGCAGATGCGGATCATCCTCGATTTGCAGCAGCGTCTCAGGATCGAGCCGGGCACGCTCGCTTTCGGCGCCGGAGGTGAGCCAGTCGACAAGCTGCAAACGGAGCCGCGCGGCCACGATGGCGACATGCGACGGATCGGGCGACCAGCTCGCCTCGCCGGTCAGCACCTCGTTCGGCAGCGTATCGCCCGGCCGCAGCGCGGTGACGAAGTCGAGCGCCTGCGCGATCAGCGTGAGCATCCGTCCGTCCGGCGAGTCGTCCGCGATGCCGAACTCCCGTTGCACCGCGCGCAGCGGCAACGCGGCCTGGCGATCGCCGAGGACAACGACCATCACCGGCACCCCGTCCGCCTCGGCGCGGCGGAACATGGGATCGCCCAGCGCACGGAACATGCGATGGCACAAGGTGCAGCGGGTCGGAGGCGTGCCTTCGGTCATCGGTCGACGAAGGAAAGCAGGCGCCGATGAAGGAACGGTTAGCGGTGCATGCCCTCACCCGGCGCTGCGCGGGGCCGGGTGAGGGCGCGCCTAGGAAAGCCGGGCCTTGAGCCGCTCGTTCACCAGCACCGGGTTGCCCTTGCCCGCCATCGCCTTCATCACCTGGCCGACGAAGAAGCCAAACAGCTTGTCCTTGCCGCCCTTGTATTCGGCGACCTTGTCCGCATTGGCGGCGAGCACCTGTTCCACCGCCGCGTCGATCGCCCCGGTATCGGTCACCTGGCGCAACCCGCGCCGGTCCACGATCGCGCCCGGCTCTTCCCCGGTTTCCACCATCGCCTCGAACACTTCTTTGGCGATGCGGCCGTTGATCGTGCCGTCGGCGATCAGGTCGAGCAGGCGGCCGAGATTGTCGGCACTCACCGGACTGGTCGCGATCGTGCGGCCGGTCGCGTTCAGCGCCGCGAACAAATCGCCCATCACCCAGTTCGCCGCGAGCTTGGGATCGCGCCCCCTGGCCACGGTCTCGTAAAAGGCGGCCGTTTCCTTCTCCGCCACCAACACCGCGGCGTCGTAGGCGGAGAGGCCGTAATCGCGCATGAAGCGAAGCCGCTTCTCGTCGGGCAGTTCGGGCAGGCTCGCGCGCAGCGCCGCCACCCAGTCCTCCTCCAAGACGAGCGGCAGCAGATCGGGATCGGGGAAATAGCGGTAATCGTGCGCATCCTCCTTGGAGCGCATCGAGCGAGTGATGCCGCGCGCGGGCTCGAACAGCCGTGTTTCCTGATCCACCGCGCCCCCGGATTCCCACACCTCCACCTGCCGCTTCGCTTCGGCCTCAATCGCCTGCATCACGAAGCGGATGGAGTTGACGTTCTTCACTTCGCAGCGGGTGCGGAACGGCTCGCCGTGCTTGCGTACCGACACGTTCACGTCGGCCCGCAGCGAGCCTTCTTCCATGTTTCCGTCGCAGGTGCCGAGATAGCGCAGGATCGTCCGCAGCTTGCGCAGATAGGCGCCCGCCTCCTCCGGGCTACGGAGATCGGGCTCGCTCACGATCTCCATCAGCGCCACCCCGGCGCGGTTGAGGTCGATCAGCGATTTCGTGGGATGCTGATCATGCAGCGACTTTCCCGCATCCTGCTCCAGATGCAGCCGCGTGATGCCGATTTCCTTCGTCGTGCCGTCGGCAAGCTGGATCTCGATCTTTCCCTGGCCGACGATCGGGTGCTGGTACTGGCTGATCTGATAGCCGGCCGGCAGGTCGGCGTAGAAGTAGTTCTTGCGGTCGAACCGGCTGACCAGATTGATGTGCGCCTTCAGCCCGAGGCCGGTGCGAACGGCCTGCGCCACGCACTCGCGGTTGATCACCGGCAGCATTCCCGGAAAGGCGGCATCGACGAAGCTGACTTGCGAATTGGGCTCGGCGCCGAAATCGGTGGCGGCGCCGGAGAAGAGCTTGGCCTTGGAGATCACCTGGGCATGGACCTCGAGCCCGATCACCACTTCCCACGGCCCGGTCTTGCCTTCGATCGTGTAGGTCATCCGCTGATCGCTCCGTATAGCGTAGGGCGGGATGGGTCGCCGTAAGGCGGACGTTTCCCGCCATCTCGCTCCCAGCCGGCGAGAACGCTTCGCTCATCCCGCTCTATCGTCATGTTGCCCGCAGCGCCGGCAGGGCCTCGACCCCCGCCGCCCGCTCCAGCGCCGCGCCGACGGCAAACACCGTCTCCTCGTCGAAGGGCTTGCCGATCACCTGCAACCCGAGCGGCAGTCCGTTGGCGTCGAGCCCGGCGGGGACCGAGATCCCCGGCACCCCGGCAAGGTTGGCGGGGACGGTGAACACGTCGTTCAGGTACATCTTCACCGGATCGTCGGCATTCTCGCCCTGCGCGAAGGCGGCCGAGGGGGCGGTCGGAGCGAGCAGCGCATCCACCTTGGCGAACGCCTCGGTGAAGTCACGCAGAATGAGCGCCCGCACCTTCTGCGCGCGCAGATAATACGCGTCGTAATAGCCCGCCGAGAGCACATAGGTGCCGATCATCACGCGCCGGCGCACCTCCGCCCCGAACCCTTCGGCGCGGGTGCGCTGATAGAGCGCGCGCAAATCCTCGCCGCCCTCGGCGCGATGGCCGAACCGCACCCCGTCATAGCGGGCGAGGTTCGACGACGCCTCGGCGGGCGCGACGATATAATAGGTCGGCAGCCCGTATTTGGTGTGCGGCAACGAGACCTCGACCACCTCGGCCCCGGCGTCGCGCAGCCACGCCACACCCTGCTGCCACAGCGCCTCGATCTCGCCCGGCATCCCGTCGGCGCGGTATTCGCGCGGGATGCCGATGCGCAGCCCCTTCACAGAACGCCCGCAGGCGGCGGCGAAATCCGGCACCGGCACATCGGCGCTGGTGGAATCCTTGGGATCGTGCCCGGCCATCGCGCCGAGCAGAATCGCCGCGTCCTCCACTGTGCGCGCGAACGGCCCCGGATGGTCGAGCGAGGAGGCGAACGCCACCACGCCCCAGCGCGAGCAGCGCCCGTAGGTCGGTTTCATCCCCACGATACCGCAGAAGCTCGCGGGCTGACGGATCGAGCCGCCGGTGTCGGTCCCCGTGGCGCCCATCGCCAGCCGCGCCGCAACCGCTGCGGCCGAGCCGCCCGAGGACCCGCCCGGAACCAGGACCGCGGAGTCGTCCTGGCGCCGCTTCCACGGGTTTTCCACCGGCCCATAGGCCGAGGTCATGTTGGACGAGCCCATCGCGAACTCGTCGAGATTGGTCTTGCCGAGAAACACTGCGCCTTCGCGCAGCAGGTTGGCGGTGACGGTGCTCTCGTAGGGCGGCACGAACGGGCTGAGAATGGCGCTGCCCGCCGTGGTACGGACCCCCGTGGTGCAGAACAGGTCCTTGATGGCGAGCGGAATGCCCGTGAGCGCGCCGTGCTCGCCGCGCGCCAGCGCCGCATCCGCCGCATCGGCCTGCGCCAGCGCCTGCTCTTCGGTGACGGTTATGAAAGCGTTGAGCCGCGCATTGAGCGCGCCGATGGCGGCAAGATGCGCCTCGGTCAGTGCGCGCGCGGTGATCTCGCCCGCGCGCAGCCGCGCCCGCGCCTCGGCGATCGTCAGGTCGGTCAGGCTCATTCCACCACTTTCGGCACGGCGAAATAATCGCCGATCCGCTCCGGCGCGTTGGCCAGCACAAGCTCGGGATAGCCCCCGTCCGCCACCACATCCTCGCGCATCTTGAGCGCCATCTGCGCCGCGCCCGTGAGCGGCGCGACGCCCTCGACGTCCACCTCGTTCAGTTGCTCGATCCAGCCGAGGATGGTGTTGAGGTCCTGGCGCAGCCGCTCCGCCTCGTCCTCCTCGAGGCCGATGCGGGCGAGCACGGCAATACGGCGTACCGTCGCGAGGTCGAGCGACATGGGCGTCCTTGGTTGCGGGAAGGGCGCGGACCATAACGGCCGCTATGGCGCTGTTCAACCTGCCGGAGCTCGCCGCCCGACTCGCACCGCAACAGCGCCTGCTCGGCATCGATCCGGGCACGAAACGCATCGGGCTCGCGCTCTCCGATGTCGGGCGGCGGATCGCAACGCCCTACGGCGTACTGGCGCGCGGCAAGCTCGCCGCGGCGGCGCGGGCGATCGGGACGGTCGCAGCGAAGGAAGGGGTGGGCGGGCTGGTGTTCGGCTGGCCGCTGTCGATGGACGGCAGCGTCGGACCGGCCGCGCAATCGGCGCGCGACTGGGCGCTCGCGCTCACCGAGGCGACCGGCCTGCCGGGCGCGCTGTGGGACGAGCGGCTGTCCTCGGCGGCGGTGAACCGCTTCCTGATCGGCGAGGCCGACCTCAGCCGCGGAGAGCGGTCGCGGGCCGCCGACCGCGCCGCGGCCGCCTGGATCCTGCAATCGGCGCTGGATTCGCTCGCTTAGGTAGGACGCTCGGATCCGGTCCTGTTGCGGCCTCGCCAGAGCGACGGCGCTTCGCAACAACTCCGCCCGCGATCACCTGAGGGACCCGGCGGGCGGCGGCGGGATGAACCCCGCCGCCGCGTCGTCATGGAAACTTAACCCTTCCCTCCGGGCCGAGACCCTATAGGCGCCGCGGGCCATTCCGGCCGCCGGGGTCCGTCGGACCTCCGACTGTCCGCAGAGGAAATGCTGAATGTCAATCAATCGACGCCGGTTCGTCGCCGTCGGGATAATCGCGGCCGGGCTCGGCCTGGCTGGGGCCGCCGCGCCCGCCCGCGCCGACGACGTGACGCTGCTCGAAACCGGCTCCTCCCTTCTCTATCCGCTGTTCAACCTTTGGGTGCCGGCTTATTCGCAGGCGCATCCCGGCGTGAAGATCACCACGCAGAGCACCGGCAGCGGCACCGGAATTTCCGAGGCGGTGTCGGGGCTGGCGCAGATCGGCGCCTCCGACGCCTATCTCGCCGACGCGATGATGAAGCAGCATCCCGACATGCTGAACATCCCGCTCGCTATTTCGAGCCAGATGGTCAACTACAACCTGCCCGGCCTGAATGGCGATCATCTCAAGCTCAGCGGGCCGGTACTCGCCGGCATTTATCAAGGCAAGATCAAGACCTGGAACGACGCGGCGATCGCCAAGCTCAATCCCAGCGTGAAGCTGCCGGATCATCCGATCATCACCATCCACCGCACCGACGGCAGCGGCGATACCTTCATCTTCACGCAGTATCTGTCGTTCAGCACGCCCGACTGGATGAACGACATCGCCTACGGCACCACGATTAGCTGGCCCGCCGCCCCGGGGGCGATCGGCGCGACCGGGAACCAGGGCATGATCAGCGCGCTCAAGGGCAACGAATATTCGATCGCCTATATCGGCATCAGCTTCAAGAAGGCGATCGAGGACGAGAAGCTCGGCGAGGCGGCGCTCGAAAACAAGGCCGGCAAGTTCGTGCTGTCCTCGGCAAGAACCGTTCAGGCCGCGGCGGCGAGTAAGATCACCGACACCCCGAAGGACGGGCGCGTCAGCCTGATCTTCGCCCCGGGCGACGACTCGTATCCGATCATCAACTACGAATATGCGATCGTGAAGTCCCGCCAGTCCAACGCGGCCGCGGCCTCGACGCTCAAGGCGTTCTTGTCCTGGGCAATCGCGCCCGACGGCGGCAATCAGGCGTCATTTCTCGATCAGGTGAGCTTCGTGGCTTTGCCTGAGCAGGTGCGGCAGCTCAGCGCCACGTTGATCAACCAGATCCAAGGGAGCGGAGACGAGGCGCGCCAGTGAGGTTTCGCACCTGGCTCGCGCTGGTCGCGGGCGTGCTGCCGGCAAGCATCGTCGCGATCCTGGCGTTCCTTGCAAGCTATAGCTGGCCGGCGATCCGCTTCAACGGTTGGGGGTTCGTCACCCGCAACACCTGGAGCCTCGGCAACCTGTACGCCGAGCCGATCACGCGGGGCGGCGTACAGGTGATGCCGGGCGCGCATTACGGCATCCTGTTCCTGATCGTAGGCACGCTTTTGTCCACCTTGATCGCGCTGATCATCGCCGTGCCGGTCGGCATCGGCACGGCTGTGTTCCTCGCCGAAGCGGTGCCGGGGCGGCTGCGCCTCTGGGTCTCGTTCTGTGTCGAGCTTCTGGCCGCCGTGCCGAGCGTTGTGTTCGGGCTCTGGGGTTTCGCGGTGCTGATCCCGCTGCTCGGGCATTACGTGTTTCCCGCGTTCGCCGGCGCGCTCTGGTTCGTGCCGTTCTTCCAGCCGCCCTACGGCAGCGGCTACGGCCTGCTCACCGCGGGGCTCGTTCTCTCGCTCATGATCGTGCCACTGATCGCCGCGACCTTGCGCGATGCAATCGTCGCCGAGCCGATGGTGGTGCGCGAATCGGCCGCCGCGCTGGGGGCCACCAAGTTCGAGACGGTCTGGCGCGTCGTGTTGCCCGGCGTGCGCGCGGTACTGATCGGCGTAACGATCCTCGCCACCGGCCGCGCACTCGGCGAGACAATGGCGGTGCTGATGGTGAGCGGCAACGCGCTCAATTACCTACCGCCCAACATCTACTCGCCCATTTCGACGATGGCGGCGTTCATCGTCTCCCAGCTCGATAGCGCGCTGCAGGATCCGTCGGGGCTGGCGGTGCGCTCGCTCGCCGAAGTGGCGCTCGTGCTGTCGGTGATTTCGATCGCGGTGAATTCCGCCGCCCGCTTCGTGCTCTACAAGACGCGCACGGCGAGGGCCTGACCGTGCAGCGGGTCGTCGCCGCGCGCGATCCGAGCACAATCGGTGGCTCCGGCTGGAACCCGGCGCGGCTCGCGCGCCTGCGCCGCCGCCGGGCGCGGGGGATCATTGGCTGGGGCCTGTGCGGGCTCGCACTCGGCCTGCTCAGCGTCGCCATGCTCTGGATCCTGCTGCTCGTGTTCTGGCGCGGCATCACCGCGCTGCGGCCGGAAATCTTCACCCATGTCACGCAGGGCACGGGCGGCGGGCTGCTGAACGCGATCGAGGGCACGCTGCTGATCGGCGTCGGTTCGATGCTGCTTGCCATCCCGCTTGGCGTCGGCGCGGGGCTCTACATCGCCCTGTTCAGCTATACTTGGTGGGCGAAAACGATCCGCTTCCTCTCCGACGTGCTGGTCGGCGTTCCCTCCATTGTGCTCGGCTATTTCGGCTATATCACGATGGTCGAGCTGGCCGGCTGGGGATTTTCGCTCGCAGCCGCCGCCATCACGATCGGCATTCTCTGCCTGCCCTATATCTGCCGCTCGACCGAACTTGCGCTCTTGCAGGTGCCGAACGCGCTGAAGGAGGCGGCGTACGCGCTCGGCGCCGGGGACGGGCGCGTCGCATTCCAGATCGCGCTGCCGGCGGCGCTGCCCGGGGTACTCACCGGTATCCTGCTCGCCTTCGCGATCTCGATCGGCGAAACCGCGCCGCTGATCTACACCGCCGGCTGGTCGGACTATCTCTGGACCGGCAAGTTCACCCACGCTCCGCTGGGCTATCTGACTTACGCCATCTGGGCCTTCATCAACGAGCCGTTCGCGTCCGCCAACGCGCTCGCCTACGCGGCAGCGTTCCTGGTGACGTTCATGGTGCTGCTCATCAGCATCGCCGCGCGCACCGCGATGTCGCGCCGCTGAGCGCCCGCTTCCCCCCGCCGCCGCAGGCTGGCAAGCTTTACCCGCACCGGCGCGGGAGAGCAGCCTATGACCGCGGACCTTCCCGAATACGAACTATACGCGATCCGCTACGCCACGCGCGAGGCACGGCGGGCGGATCATTTCATCGGCGGCGATCCGCACGACGCGCCGATGCCGATGGATTACTTCGTCTGGCTCGCCAAGGGTGCGGGTCGCGTGGTGGTGATCGACGCCGGCTTCACTGAGCCGGTCGCGCGCAAGCGCAAGCGCACCTTCCTACGCTGCCCAGTCGAAGCGCTCGCCCTGTTCGGCGTGCGGCCCGAGGACGTGCAAGACGTGGTGCTGACGCATCTGCATTACGACCATGTCGGTAACTTCCACCTGTTCCCGCACGCGCGCTTCCATTTGCAGGAGCCCGAGCTGCACTTCGCGGTCGGACGCTATATGAAATACCGCCAGCTCGCCCATTCATTCGAGGTGGACGACGTGGTGGGCCTCGTGCGGCTGAACTATGCCGGCCGGGTGAACCTGCTCGCCGGCCGCTTCGATCTCGCGCCGGGGATCGAGCTGCGCCCGGCTCCCGGCCATTCGGCCGGGCTCCAGTTTCTCCGCATTCACACGCAGCGCGGCTGGGTAGTGCTCGCCTCCGACGTGACGCACTACTACGAGCACATGGAGACCTACCGCCCGTTCACCACCGCGCTGCATATCGGGCAGATGATGGAGGGCTTCGACCTATTGCGCGCCGCCGCGCCGAGCATGGCGCACATCGTGCCGGGCCACGACCCCGAGGTGATGCGGCGCTACAAGCCGCCGCGCCCGGAGTTGGAGGGAATTGCCGTGCGGCTGGATGTGGCGCCGCTTGAGTAGGCTGTTGAAGTCGTTGCGAGCTGCGCCAGCGAAGCGAAGCAATCTCCCGCCCGCAGGGGATCACTTCGGCTCATACTTCGTATGGGCCGTGCAATGACACCAGTCACACCGAGAAATATTTCGCCCGCGGGTTCAAAATAACGATCGCGCTCGTCGATTGCTCCGGGTGCAACTGAAACTCGTCTGACAGCGACACCCCGATCCGCTCCGCGTCCAGCAAGCGCAGCAGCGGCACCTGGTCCTCGAGCTTCGGGCAGGCGGGATAGCCGAACGAATAGCGCGAGCCGCGATAGCCTTGCGCCAGCATCTTCTCCATCTCGCGATCGTCCTCGGCGGCGAAGCCCAGCTCGGCGCGGATGCGCTTGTGCACGTATTCCGCCATCGCCTCGGCCATCTCCACTGACAGGCCGTGCAGATAGAGATAATCCTGGTAACGGTTATCGGAGAACCATTCGCGCGCCACCTCGGAGGCCTGCTGGCCGACCGTCACGACTTGCAGCGCAATCACATCGCGCTCGCCGTCGTCCACGTCGCGCACGAAATCGGCGATGCATTCGCCGTCCTCGCGCGGCTGGCGCGGCAGGCTGAAGCGCGCGACTTCGGTTTCGCCGTCCTCGGCAAACAGGATAAGGTCGTTCCCCTGCCCTGCCGCCTTCCAGTAGCCGTACGCGGCGCGCGGGCGCAGGATGTTCTCCGCCTCACACAAGGTCAGCATCCGCTTCATCACCGGCCGCAGCTCCTGCTTCGCCCAGCCGAGGAAATCGTCGAGTGAGCGCCCCTGTTTCCGAAATCCCCACTGGAATTGATAGAGGCTGCGTTCGTTGATGAACGGAACGATCGCCTTGGGCGCCGCCTCGATGACCCGCGCACCCCAGAAGGGCGGACGTGGGGTTTCCACGCCCCGCGTGATCCGCCGCCGCCGGGCCTGCACCGCGCCCACATCCACAGGGCGGAACGCCCGCGCATCCGCCTGCCCCAGGGTGCGGGCTGTGTTGCGCGCCTTGCCCGCGCGCTTGGCCTGCACGGCGGCGAGGTAGTCGTCGAAGCCGTTGCCCATCACCTTGTCCATCAGATGCAGGCCGTCGAACGCGTCGCGCGCATAGGCCACGCGCCCGCAGGCATAGGCGCGGACGCAATCGTCCTCCACGTAACTCCGTGTCAGCGCTGCGCCGCCGAGCATCACCGGGATTTCCAGACCCTGGCGCGTCATCTCCTCCAGATTCTCGCGCATTACCACGGTCGATTTCACGAGCAGCCCGGACATGCCGATCGCGTGCGCCCGGTTCTCCTTGGCGGCGGCCAGCATGTCCGCGAGCGGCACCTTGATGCCGAGATTGACCACCCGGTAGCCGTTGTTGGTGAGGATGATGTCGACCAGGTTCTTGCCGATGTCGTGCACGTCGCCCTTCACGGTCGCCAGCACGATCGTGCCTTTCTCCTGCCCTTCCACCCGCTCCATGAACGGCTCCAAATAGGCGACCGCAGCCTTCATCGTCTCGGCACTTTGGAGGACGAACGGAAGCTGCATCTTGCCGGCGCCGAACAGATCGCCCACCACCTTCATGCCGTCGAGCAGCACGTTGTTGATGATGTCGAGCGGCGGCAGGTTTTTCAGCGCCTCGTCTAGATCCTCGGTCAGCCCCTTGCGGTCACCATCGACGATGCGATCCTTCAGCCGTTCCTCGGCGGTCTCCGCGCGCTTGCGCTTCGTCGCCTCCGCCGCCTTGCGGTCGGCGAACAATTCGAGCATCCGTTGCAGCGGATCGTAGCCCTCGCGGCGGCGGTCGAAGATCAGATCCTCGGCGACCGCCACTTCCTCGGCGGCGATCTGGTGCAGCGGGCGGATTTTGGAGGCGTGCACGATCGCGCCCGTCATTCCGCCGCGCACCGCATGATCGAGAAAGACCGAATTGAGCACGGCGCGCGCGGCAGGATTCAATCCGAAGCTGATGTTGGACAGCCCAAGGATGATCTGGATGTCGGGGAATGCCTCGCGGATCGCCTTGATCCCCTCCAAGGTCCACAGGCCGAGCTTGCGGTCGTCCTCATTGCCGGTGGCGATGGTGAAGGTGAGCGGATCGATCAGCAGATCGGACTGCGGCAGCCCGAACTTCGTGCAGGCGAAATCCACCAGCCGCCGCGCCACCGCGAGCTTGCGCTCGGGCGTCTTCGCCATCCCTTCCTCGTCGATCGTCAGCGCGATCACCGCCGCGCCGAACCGGCGCGCGAGCGCGAGGCGATCGGCGGCGTGCCGCTCGCCGTCCTCGAAATTGATCGAGTTGATGATCGGCTTGCCGCCGTGCAGCTTCAACGCCGCCTCGATCACCGGAGTCTCGGTGCTGTCGATCACCAGGGGCGCGTTCACCGCGGAGGTGAAGCGGCGGATCACCTCGTTCATTTCGGCGGTTTCGTCGCGGCCGACGAACGCGGTGCACACGTCGAGCGCGTGCGAGCCCTCGGCAGCCTGCTCGCGGCCCATCGCCACGCAGCCGTCCCAGTCGCCCTTTTCCTGCAACTCGCGCCATTTCTTCGAACCGTTGGCGTTGCAGCGTTCGCCGATGGCGAAGAAGGCATTCTCCTGGCGCAACGGCACCGCCTGATAGAGCGAAGCGACCGACGGCACCCACACCGCCTTGCGCGCAACCGGCGCCGGGCGTGGTTCGCCGCGCCTGCGCAGCATCGCATCGAGCGCCTGGATATGCGGAATGTCGGTGCCGCAGCAGCCGCCGATCAAATTCACGCCGTCCTCGGCGACAAAGCGTTCGAGCCAGCTCGCGAGTTCGGCGGGGCCGAGCGGATAATGCGTGCGTCCGTCCACCAGTTCCGGCAGCCCGGCATTCGGCAGCACCGACAGAAGCCCCGGCCAGTTCTGCGACAGGAAACGCAGATGTTCGGCCATTTCCTGCGGCCCAGTGGCGCAATTCAGCCCGATCAGCGGCACATCGAGCGCGCGCACGATGGCAGCAGCGGCGGCAATGTCGGGGCCGACGAGCAAGGTGCCGGTGGTTTCCACCGTCACCGAGACGAACACCGGCACGTCGCGCACGAGTTCGGTGCGCGCGATCTTGGCGCCGTTCACCGCCGCCTTGATCTGCAACGGGTCCTGGCAGGTCTCGATCAGGATCGCGTCCACCCCGCCCGCGATCAATCCGCGGCACTGCACCGCGAGCGCCGTCTCCAGTGCGTCGTAGGAAATGGCGCCAAGGCTCGGCAGCTTGGTGCCCGGGCCGAGGCTGCCCAGCACAAAGCGATCGCGCCCGTCGGCGAAGCATTCGGCCGCCTCGCGCGCGAGTTCGGCGGCGCGCTGGTTGATCTCGAACGCCTTGTCGGCGATGCCGAATTCGCCGAGCGTCACCGGCGAGGCGCCGAAGCTGTTGGTTTCCACCATATCAGCGCCGGCCGCGAAATAGCCGCGATGGATCTCGCGCACGAGATCCGGGCGCGACAGCGTAAGAATGTCGGTGCAGTTCTCGTGGCCCCAGTAGTCGCGCTCGATATCGAGCGACAGCGCCTGGGCGCGGGTGCCCATCGCCCCGTCGGCCAGCAGCACGCGCGCGCGCAGCGCATCCAGGATGTGGGGGCGTGGCATCGGAGGCTCCTACATGACGAGCGCTGGGATTTGCCGCGCCGCCGCGGCGATGCGTGCGGCAGGCCAGAGACGCACCTCGAGAGCGCCCGCGCCCGGCACGCCGACTGGCTGGCCGGGCCGCACGCCCACCGCGCGCAACAGCCGCGCCATCTCGGCGTCGGTGAAGCCGGGCCAACGATGCGCCAGCCGCTCGATCAGGTCGGCGCGCGCATGGCGTTGCAGATCGACCACCACCAGCGCGCCACCCGGCCGCAGCACGCGCGCTGCCTCCGCCAGCACGTCGCCCGGCTCCTCGGCATGGTGCAGCACCATTTGCAGCACTACCGCGTCGAACGACGCATCGGGGAACGCGAGCCGGTACATGTCGCCCTGCCGCACCGCGCAATGCGGCAGCCCCGCACGGGCGAGGCGGGCGCGCGCCAGCGCCAGCATCGCCGTGCTTGCGTCGATACCCACCGCCTCGCTCGCGCGCGGGCCGAGCAGTTCGAGCACGCGCCCGGTGCCGGTGCCGATATCGAGCAGCCGGCCGATCCCGCCCTGCGGCAGCAGGCCGAGCAGCGCCGTCTCCACCGCCGCGGCCGGCAGGTCGAGCGCCCGCATCTCGTCCCAGTCCGCCCCCTTGCGGCGGAAGCTCTCGGAGGCCGCGCGCGCCCGCTCGGCCAGCACCCGTGCCGCCAGGCGGCGGTCGGCGTCGAGCACCGGATCGTGTTCAGGCAAGCGCGCGATCAGCTCCCGCGACAGCGCGCCCGCGCGCCCGGCGGGCACGGCGAACCACGCATTCGCACCTTCCCGCACCCGCTCCAGCAGTCCCGCCTCGCAGAGCAGCTTCAGGTGGCGCGATAGGCGCGGCTGGGACTGGCCGAGGATTTCCGTGAATTCGGTGACGCAGAACGCCCCGCGGGCGGCGAGCGCCAACAGCCTGATGCGCGTCGGTTCGGCAGCCGCCCGCAGCGCGGCGAGGAGGGCATCCATGCGGCCCTCAATGACATAAGGATATCCTTATGTCGAGAAGAGCTTGCGGCCGGGGCAGGATGATATCATGATAACGCGCAAAGGTGACGAATGGGCCAGATCCTGGTGCGCGGCATCGACGAGGACACGAAGGCACGCCTGCGCCGCCTCGCTTCCGAGCGCGGCAGCAGTCTCGAGGCTTTCGTTCGCAACATCCTTTATGAAGCCGCTGCCGCCGAACCGGAAAAACCGAAGGGTCTCGGGACCGAAATCGCCGGCCTGTTCAAGGATGCCGGCCTCACCGCCGAAGAGGCAGCGAGCCTTGAGTTGCGCGGCGAGTGGGGGATGCGGATTCCGAACCTCGAAGAATGATCATCCTCGACACCAATGTGGTGTCTGCGTTGATGCGCGCGGACGCCGACCCGGCGGTGCAGGATTGGCTGAACGCGCAACACCCCGGGAATGTCTGGCTCAACGCCGTGCTGGTTTACGAGATACGGTTCGGATTGGCCTGCATCGCGGAAGGGACGCGGCGGCGGGCGTTGGAGCAGTCATTCGCGACGATGCTGCGCACGCTCTTCACCGGCCGGATCGCGCCGCTCGATCATCCGGCCGCCGACGCGGCCGGGCGGATCGCCGCCGAGGGGAGGCGAGCGGGGCGACCGATGGATGTCCGCGACGCCATGATCGGCGGCATCGCGGTGGCGCGGAAGGCCGCTCTTGCCACGAGCAACACACGGCATTTCCGGCACCTCGGCGTCCGGCTCATCGATCCTTGGGGAGCCTGACGCGCCCCACGTCACGCGACGATGTCCGACTGCGCACGCTGCCTCGGGTCTCGCTATGTCGATGCGGCGCAAGCTCATCATGGCTTGCGTCACCCGGAGGGCTGGTGAAGCCGGAGGAGATCGCCGCCCTGATCGGTCATGGCCTGGAGAACGAGGCGATCGACGCGGCCACGATCGCGATCACGGGCGGACTCTGCGATCCGATGGGGATCGCGAAGCAAGAGGAGCCGCAACCCGAAGCCTCTCTTGACCCCGCGCGTAAGCGGGCTACCTCCCATTGCACAGCCGTCGAAAGGGGAAATCGGATGCGTACGCTGCTGCTGGTGAGCGCGGCCGCTTGCGGCCTGCACCTCGGCGCATACGCGATTGCGCAGGCGGCGGCGCCGCTGCCGCCGACATGGACGGAGGCACCCGTGCCGACCGCGCCGAGCGGCACGGCGGGTGCCAACAGCAATCTGAACGCGCAAGGGTTTTACAGCAACGGTCCGCTGCCCGCGCCCGCGCCGGGAAGCGTGGTGGTGCGTTCGGGCGGCAGCGTCGTGGTTTATGGTTTCGGCACGAGCCAGAGCGGACAGTCGGTAACGGCGGCCCCACCTCCCAGGTAGGTCGCCGGGCGGTGTTTGATCTTGTGGGTGGCGTGATGGTCCGATCCGCGCTCGCCCGCCTTGTTGCGTTTCGTCACCCTGGGACGCCTGAGGCGTCTCAGCGCCGCTTAACCACCTGACGCAGCGCACCAAGGGCTGCCAACGCCGCGCCGAGCACAGCGAGCGAGGCGGGCTCGGGCACCGGGCCGCCTGCCTGCACCGTCCGATAGGCGGCGCGCGCCAGCGCACGGGCGATCTCGGGCGAAATCCCGAGTGCGGCGGCGGCGGAATTGGGATCACCCGGCACGAATTCGCCGTTCAGGGTCTCCGGATTGACACCGGTGATCTCGTCAAACAGCACGAGCGCATTGAGATAGGCGCCGTACGTGCTCTGATGATAACCGACCGGCGTCGTGCAGCAGGCATCGAGCGGATCGCTGTCCCAAAGATCCACCCGTCCCGCCGGCTCGTTCAGGAGATAGGGATCGCGCTGCGCGATCCCCTCGTTCATCGCGGTGATCCAGGCATCGCCCGCCAGCGCCACGCCGAGTCGGCTGCCGGCGGGATTGGCCGACATTTCGTCGGCGGCAGCCTTTTCGTAGGCGTTGTGCAGATCGCCCGCCATCGCGCCGAGCGGATCGGGATCGCCGACATAGGGCGCATTCGGCCCGCCGGGCGCGCTCGTGGAGCTGCCGAAGATCGGCTGATTCGGGTTGTTCGACGTATAGGCATAGGAGGCGAGCGGCTGGGTCTCGTAAAGCGTCACCGCCGCGCTCGGCTTTCCTGCCGCTGCATCGGCCGCATCGACGCCAGCCACGATCTGGTTCACCCCGGTCTCGAACTTGGCGAAATTGCCGCGCGTCGCCACGCTCTGGCCATTCACCTGAATCGGATTCGGTAGCGGCTCGAAGCTCTGGTCCTGCAGCACCACATGATCCCACTTGGCGCTTTCGATCTGCGGCGCATAAGCCTTGGAGGTGCCCGTGGTGTAGCCGGTGAGCGAGGCACTGCTGACGGCGAGGATCGACACGTCGTAATCGAGCCCCGCCTCGCGCGTGAATTGCAGGAAGATCCCGGGAATGCCGCCTTCCGGGCCGGTCTCGTTGTACTGCGCGTTCGGGTTCGTGCTGAGATAATTCAGTTGCGCGCCGAGCGTGGCACCGGGCGGCGGGTTCAGCGCCGGATCGACCTGCACGCTCGGCTCGGTGCAGGTCGCTGCGGTCGGGCAAAGCAGGTCGTGCACGTCGTTGGCGCCGAACCCGGCATTGTAGTTGCGTACCGGATCATAGCGTCCGTGCGTGAAGCTGTTGCCGAGGAACAGGATTTCGATCGGATTGGCCATCGCGCCCGTGGCAGCGGCGGCGGCGAGCGCCAGGGCAACCGGGATGGCGCGGAGCAGCATCGGTTTCCTCCTCGTCGTTGCGGGCCACGGTGACAGAGGTGCGGCAGATGTCAAATATACGGAACCGCACGCATTCATAGGTTTTGCATATGGAGCTCCGCCATCTCCGCTACTTCGTCGCGGTCGCTGAGGAAGGCCACATCACCCGTGCCGCCGCGCGGCTCGGCCTGCAGCAGCCACCCCTCAGTCAGCAAATCCGGGCGTTGGAGGCCGAGCTCGGCGTGACATTGCTGCACCGCCTGCCGCGCGGCGTCGCGCTGACCGAGGCGGGCCGCGTGTTCCTCGCCGAAGCCCGCGCCGTGCTCGCGAGCGCGGAGCGTGCGGCGACGCGCGCGGTGGAGGCGGCGGCGGGACAAACCGGGGAATTGATCCTCGGCATCACCACCTCGGCAATCCTGCAGCCGATGATGGCCCGCATCCTCGGCGCCTATGTGCGCCGCTACCCGGCGGTCAGCCTCGCCATCCAGGAAGGCAACGCCGCCGACCTCACCGAAATGCTGGAAGCGGGCGCCGTCCACGGCGCAATGCTGCGCGCGGTGGTGGCCCGCCCGCTCGGGATTACCTTCGTCGAACTGGACGAGGAGCCGATGGTGCTGGCGCTGCCGAGCGGGCACCCTCTAGCGGAGGGCGCCGGCGCAGTGAAACTCGCAGAGCTTGCCTTGGAGCGGTTCATCCTCGTTCGCCGCCGCGCGGCACCCGGCATGTATGCCGACCTGATCCTCGCCTGCCGCGCCGCCGGCTTCGAGCCGAAGGTCGCGGCCGAGGTCGGACGAATGCTGACCAACCTCACTCTGGTCGCCGCCGGCGTCGGCGTTTCGCTGGTGCCCGCGTCGATGCAGGAAATCCGGCTGGCCGGCGTGCGCTATCGGCGCATCAACTCGCCTACCCCGCTGCGCGCGCCGCTCACGCTGGCGACAAGAACCGACGAGCAGCGCCCGACGGTCGAAAACTTTCGCCGCATTGCCCAAGCCGCAGGCCGCACCGCGCAACGGACGCAAGCATCGAACGCCCCGCTTCCCGTTTCCCGCCGCGCTCGGGGGCGGAGCGGCTAGGCGAGCCGTCGTGCGCTTGTTCCGCTTCGCGGCACGAATCTCACGCCTCCCTATAGCCGACGGCGTCTCAAAACCTAGCGGCGGCCCGGCGCAGCGCCTCCATGACCCGCCCGTGCACCACCGACACCTCCCCGTTCCCGTCAACAAGCACGCAGCGGCCTGGTTCGGCGGCGGCGATGGCGCGGAAGCCGGCGGCGACGCGGCGGTGGAAGGCCGCGTCCAGGCGTTCGTAGCGGTCGTCGCGGCGGTCGCGGGCGCGCAGCCGCGCCGCCGCCACGTCCTCGGGCACCTCCAGGATCAGCGTCAGGTCGGGCGCGAAGCCGAGCCGGCGGGTCAGATCGGCGATCAGGTCCCGGTCGGCGCCGAGGCCCCAGCCCTGGTAGGCGAGAGTGGAATCGGCGAAGCGGTCGGCGATGACCCAGGCGCCGCGCTCCAGGGCCGGGCGGATCAGGCGGGCGACGTGGTCGAAACGGGCGGCGAAGTGCAGCAGCACCTCCGCCTCCGGCATGAACGGCGTGGCGCCGCCGAGGAGCAAGTCCCTAATCGCCTCGGCGCCCTGGGAGCCGCCGGGCTCGCGCGTCAGCGCCACCTCGCGCCCCTCGGCCCGCAGCGCCTCGGCGAGCAGAAGGGCCTGGGTGGACTTGCCGGCGCCCTCGCCGCCTTCGAGCGTGACAAAGCGACCGCGCAGGGGCTCAGCCGCCCACGAAATGGGCGAGCACGGCCATCGCCCGCCCCGGCAGGCCGAGCCGCGGCACATCCGCCCCGGCGACCAGCGGCATCTGCATGTTCGGCACCCCCTGCCCAGCCAAGGTGAGGGTGCCGAGATGCTGCCCGCGCTTGACCGGGGCCCGCACCGGCGCGTCGTAATCGACCCGCACCGAAGCAGTCTTGCGCCAGTTGCGCGGCATCGTCACGACGATCCCGCCGTCCGCGGCGGGCACGAGCGGCACGGTGCGAGACTCGCCGAGCCAGACCGGCACCTGCTCGACCGGCTGGGCGGCGGCGAACAGCGTCACGTCCTCGAAATTGGCGAAGGCCCAGTCCATCAGCCGCTCGCCCTCCTCGGCCCGCTCGCGCATGGTCTCGAGGCCGTTCAGCACCAGGATCACCCGCCGGTTGCCGCGCAGCGTGCTGGCGACCAGGCCATAGCCGCCCGCCTCGGTATGCCCAGTCTTGAGCCCGTCGGCTGTGCCGCGCTGCACCAGCGGGTTCCGGTTCTGCTGCTCGATGTTGTTGTATTTGAAGGTCTTTTCCGAGGCGAAGTGGTAGTATTCGGGGAAGGTGCGGATGATCGCGGCGGCGAGCGTCGCGATGTCGCGGGCGCTCATGTAGTGGTTTTCCGCGGGCCAGCCGGTGCTGTTGGCGAAGTGCGAGTGCGTCAGGCCGAGCTTCTTCGCGGTCTCATTCATCAGTTCGGCGAACTGCTCCTCGGAGCCCGAGATCGCCTCGGCTAGCACGATGCAGGCGTCGTTGCCGGAATCGACCTCGATGCCGCGCAACAGATCCTCGACGCGGACCTCGGTGCCGATCTGCACGAACATTTTCGACCCGCCCATCCGCCAGGCGCGTTCGGAGACGAGAAGCTGGTCGTCGAGCTTCATCCGCCCTTCCTTGAGGCGGGAATAGACGATGTAGAGCGTCATCAGCTTGGTCATCGAGGAGGGCGGCATCTCCTCGTCGGCGTTCTTGTTCAGAAGCTCGGCGCCCGTGTTGAAGTCGGTGATGAAGGCCCAGCGGGCGACGGTATCGACCGGGCCGAGCGGGGTCTGGGCGGGGCTGTCGGTGGGCTGCTGGTCGGCGGGGGGGGCGTGTCCGCCCTTGCCATGCGGCGGGGTGCGCTGGGCGGCCGTGGCCGTTCCGGCGCCGACCAGGAGCACGGCGCCGAGCAGGGCGGAACGACGGGTCAGCATGGGGAATCGGTCTCCTATTCGACCACGATCCGCGCATCGGTTACTCCCGCGCGGATCGCCCGGTCCAGCGCCGCGTCGGCGTCGGCCGGCGTTGCAAATGGCCCGAGACGCGCGGCCCAGAGGCCGCCCGCGAGCGGCTCCACCGCCGTCCCGCCGCCAATCTGCTGGCCTTGGCGCAAGGCGTAGCGGCGGGCGGTGAAAGGGCTGAGGCGGACGAAGAGCTGGCCCGGATCGGGGCGGTACTGCGTCACCGATTCGGGCAGATGAACCAGCGGCGGGACAGGCTGCGGTGCGGAGGCAGGCGCGGGGATCGGGGCGGCGGGATGGGTGCCGTCCAGCGGCGCCACCGTCACAGGCTCGCGCGGGGCGGCTGCGATGGCAAGACGCGGCGCGCCGGGCAGATCGTCGGCCGCCCGATGGCTCTCGTTGGGCAGCAGCGTGACCCGCACCCGTGCGGGCTGGTCGGGGCGCATCCCGAGCAGCGCGGCGACGCGGGGCGTGACGGCGATCACCCGGCCAGGATCGGCGGGGCCGCGGTCATTGATCCGCACCACCGTCTCCCGCCCGGTCTCCAGGTTTTCGACCCGAGCCACGGCGGGCAATTGCAGGGTCGGGTGCGCGGCTTCCATCGCTTTCGGGTCGTACGCCTCGCCATCGGCGGTCAGCGGCGGGTGATCCGCCGGCTGGATAACGGCGAGGCCGGTGAAACTGCCGCCGTACTCCTCGCGCGGGTAGCGCCAGACGCCGCCCGCCTGATAGGGCGCGCCGAGCACGAAATGCGGCCGGGGCACGGGCGGCGGCGGCGCGCGGCGACAGCCGGCGGCCACGAGCGCGAGCAGCGCCACAGCGGCGGCACGCCTCACGCCAGTACTTGGTCGCCGAGCAGGCCGGTCAGCAGGGCGTAATAGTCCGACGGGTTGTAGCGGCGGATAGCGTTGAAGTTGGCGAACACGAGGAAGGCGTCGCCGCCCGCGCCGTCCGGCTGGATGAGAGCCGCCTCGGCCGCGCCGCGCAGCGCCCCGCCGTCAAAGGCGCGCACGCCGAGCCTTGCCCATTCGGCAAGCGGCTGGCGGTCCTCGCGGCCAAGCGCGTGGCCGTCCAGCGAAGGGGGCAGCCGGACCTCGATCCCCCAGCTCTCGCCCGGACGCCAGCCAGAGCGGGCGAGGTAGTTGGCGATCGAGCCGAGCACGTCCGGCACACTGGTCCAGATGTTCGGCCGCCCCGTCCCTTCGAGGTCGATCGCGTAATGGAGGTAGGAGCTCGGCATGAACTGCGGCTGGCCCATCGCCCCGGCATAGGAGCCGGTCATGTGGGCGGGCGCCACGTCGCCCGCGTCGATGATCTGCAAGGCGGCGATCAGTTCGGACGTGAAGAACGGGCGGCGGGTGCTCGACCAGGCGCAGTTGGCGAGCGCCTCGACGACCCGGTAATCGCCCGTCTTGGCGCCGTAGCTCGATTCGAGGCCCCAGATGCCGGCAATGATGCCGGCCGAAACGCCGAAGCGGGCCTGCACGTCGCGGAACAGGGCGTAGTTGCGGCGATAGGCGGCGCGGCCTTCCGCGATCCGCTGGTCGGTCAGGAGAAGCTGTCGGTACTGCGCCCAGGTGAGCGTCGATTCGGGCGGGTGATGCAGCTTGCCGAGGATCGCCTCGTTCACCGCGATACCCGCGAAGGCGCGCTGGATGGTGCCGGCCGAAATCCCCTTCCGCCGCGCCTGCGCGCGCAGGGAGGCGACGAACGCGGTGAAATCCTCTGCCTGCGCGGAGAGGGCTTTGCCCGCGAGCAGCGTAGCGGGAATCGCGGCGATCAACCGGCGGCGAGCAATCATGGCGGCGCTGTCTGCCATGACGCGCGCCCGCGCCGCAATCGGCTTGCGCTCTAGTCAGCCGCCGCAGCCAAAACCGGCCCTGACGCACGCGCGAAACGGCGGCGGTCGGCCTCCGGATCCATCAGCACGGCGCCGACTAGCCCGCAGGCGACTACGAACAGGCCGAGCAGGAAGAAGCCGTGCCGGTAGCCGGCGATCGGGTCGGCACCGACGTCGATCACGAGGCCCATGAGCACCGGCGCGAACGGACCGGCCATAGTCGCGAGCGCGTTGTTGAGGCCGAGCATCGCGCCGCGCTGCGAGACGGGCGTGATCTCCGCCACCATCACATGGCCCAGGCTGTAGTGGACCGCGCTGACCGAGAGCGCGAGGCAGGAGAACACGACCGGCAGCACCTTCCCGGTTGCCATCGACAGGCCGAGCATCATCAGCCCGGAGAAGGCCACGCAGCCGCCAGAGAACAGGCCGCGCGAAACCCGGCTGGAGAGGCCGCGCCGCTTCAGCACCTCCGAGGCGCGGCAGAGCGCCGGCATCCCGACGATCTGGCAAAGCGCCGGAAGGGCGGCGATCCAGCCGGCCTGGGTCGGCGTGAAGCCGATGCCCTTGATCATGTAGGCGGTGGACCAGGTGAGCGCGGTCGTCAGCATCCAGTAGGCCGAGAAGCCGCAGAGCCAGCCGCCTACGAAGGTGCGGGAGAACAGGAGGCGCGCGTAGGGGATGCGGCCTTCCCCGCCGGCCACCTCGGCCAGCGTCGGCTCGGCGGCGAGCGGCCCCTCGCGGCCGAGGACAAGCCACGCGAGGCACCAGACGATGCCCGCCACGCCGAGCACGAAGAAGGCGGCGTGCCAGGACACGTGCACGATGATCTGCATGATGAAGGGCGCGACCACGCCCGCCCCGACCGCGCCGCCGATCGCGACGAGGCTGGTCGCCACCGGCCTGCGCTCGTTGGGGAACCATTTGAAGAGCGCGTGCAGCGCCACCGGATAGGCCGGCCCCTCGCCCAGGCCGAGCACGACGCGGTTGGCGACGAGTGCGGCGAAGCCCACGGGCAGCAGCATTGGCAACTGGCAAAGCGCCCAGATCAGCGCCATAAGCAGCAGCACGCGAGTCGCCGGCACGCGGTTGACCAGGAACCCGCACAGGATCGCGGCGAGCGAGAAGAAGGCGAAGAAGCTGCTGCCGATCGCGCCGAACTGGGTGTGGGAGAGGTTGAGCTCCTGCATGATCGGCACCGCCGACAGGCCGAGCACGGCCTTGTCGGCGAAGTTGATCAGCATGAAGAGGAAGAGCATCGCCGCGACGATCCAGGCGCGGGCTTGGACGGGCTGCGTCACTGGCGTTGCTCCTCGTCACCCGGCGCGCAAAGCGCGCCGGAGAGGTGATCGATCCGCTTCGCCCGCTTGCGGGAAAGGCCGGTGCAGAGCGCCGGGTGAGGGCGTGCCATCCCCCTACTCCTGTGGATAGCGCCAGGGCGCGGGCGGCTGCGTGGCCGCCTCGTCGATTGCCCATTGCGGCAGCGACAGGCCCTCGGCGACGTCGGTGAACACCATCCGCACCCGCGTTCCGATCCCGACCCGGCGCACCTGCTCGGGCGGTGCGAGCTTGCCGTCATCGGTGCAGAGATTGCCGACCACGCGGATCGCCTCGGTCTCGCTGGGCTCCCCCTTCTGCGTGTCGAGATCGACGAGCAGGACCATATACGGCGTGAACGGCTTGAACTGCGGCTGAATCGCGTGGTGCACCTCCGTGTAGGAATGCACCACGCCCTTGCCCTCCACCGGCACCCAGTCGGCCTTCGGGCTCGCGCACCAGGGGCAGGCGGTGGTCGGCGGATAGCGCAGCAGCCGGCACTCCCCGCATCGCTGGAGGTGGAATTTGTGCCGGGCGCAATGGGCGAAGAATTCCAGATTCTCCCGGTCGAGGTCGCTAAGCCGCAGCGACATGCCGAGATATTCGGCGCTGATGGCCATGTTCCGTCCCTCCGAGCTCAGCCGCGCCGCATGACCATGGCCGAGCCGGTGCCCGGCATGGCCCAGCCCAGATTGGCCGTCACTTCCACGTCCTTGACCTGACGGCAGCCGCCCTCGCGGTAGTCGTAGGTGTGGCGGCGCTTGCCGTCGGCCCCGATTGGGCAGGAATCGTCCACGTCGTGGCGAAGCTGGCGGACGTTCTCGATCACCATGTTCATGCCGTGAGTGTAGCCCTCGCAGAGGTGCCCGCCCGCGGTGTTGTTCGGCCGCTTGCCGCCGAGCCGCATTATGCCGGAGGCGACATACTCCCCGCCCTCGCCCTTCTTGCAGAAGCCGTAGTCTTCGAGCTGGAGCATGGTCGTGAAGGTGAAGGCGTCGTAGGCGCCGGTCACGTCGATGTCCTCAGGTCCCACGCCCGAATTGGGCCAGAGAATGTCCTTGGCCCAGTGGCCGGCGACGGTAGAAATCGGGCCCGCCTGATAATGCATGTCCATGCGCGGTTTGTTGCATCGGCCCACCACCCCGCGGATCAGTGCCGGCGTATGGCGCAGGTCGCGCGCGCGTGCGGCGCTCGTGACGATGATGCAGGTGGCGTTGTCGGTCTCCACGCAGCAATCGAGCAAGTGGAGCGGTTTGCAGATGATTCGGCTGGAGAGCACGTCCTCCACCGTCAGCCGCTTCGGATAGAGCGCCTTCGGGTTGTTGGAGGCGTGCTCGGAGTGGATCACCTTCACCATCGCCACCTGCTCGGGCTTGGTGCCGTAATCGTACATGTGGCGCAGGAAAGTGGGGGCGAACATCTGCCCGGCACTCTGCCAGCCATAGGCGCGGCTGTGCAGCATGTCGCCGACTACGGGCGGGGCCGAGCGCGCGCCCGTGCCGCCGATCCGCACCTCGGAATAGCCGTTCATCGAGCGGAAGATCGCCACCGTCTTGCAAAGCCCCGCCTCGATCACGCCGATGGCGATGCCGATCAGCGCCTCGGTGGAGCTGCCACCGCCGAACACGTCCATGTAGAAGTTGAGCCGAATGCCGAGATCGCCGGCGATCATCGGGCTGAACGTGGAGTCGTTGCCCGAATAGGACAGCATCCCGTCGATCTCGGTGTTCTTGAGCCCCGCGTCCTGCATGGCGTTCCGCACCGCCCAAGTGCCGAGCGCGCGCGTGGTCATGCCCGAACCGCGCGTGTAGGTGGTCTCGCCCACGCCGACGATCGCGTATTTGTCGCGCAGGAACCTGGGCGTGGTGGCGTCGGTATCCGCCGGCAGCGGCATCGCTTCCTCCCGTTCTTTGCCGCTCGAGCCTAGAGCCGGCTCACGGGCAAGGGAAAGGGCCGGGCCGGTGGCGCCGGCGCGCCAGCGGCGTCTATAGCTGGGCGATGTCATGCCTTCTCGTTACCGGCGGCGCCGGGTTCATCGGTTCCCACCTCGCCGACGCGCTTCTCGCGCAAGGCCATCGGGTCCGCATCCTCGACGATTTTTCGAGCGGGCAGTGGCGGAACGTGCCCAGCGGCACGGAGCTGATAAGGGGCGACGTGGCCGATGAAGCCACCGTCGCCGCCGCGCTTGCGGACGCCGACGGGTGCTTCCACCTCGCGGCCATCGCCTCGGTCGAGCGCGGCAACAATGAATGGCTTGCGGCGCACCGCGTGAATCTCACCGGGACCATCACCGTGTTCGAGGCGGCGCGGCGGCGCGGCGTGCCGGTGGTCTACGCCTCCTCGGCCGCCGTGTTCGGTGACAATCCAGAGCCGCCGTTCGCCGAGGACGCGGCGCTGCGCCCGCTGTCGGCTTACGGCGCCGACAAGCTCGGCTGCGAGCTGCACGCGCGGGCGGGCGGACGGGTGCACGGGCTCAGGACCGCTGGGCTGCGGTTCTTCAACGTGTACGGCCCGCGCCAGGATCCGCACTCGCCCTACTCGGGCGTGATCTCGATTTTCGGCGGGCGCCTCCGGCGGGGATTGCCGCTGATCGTATTCGGCGATGGCGAGCAGGTGCGGGATTTCGTCTATGTCGCAGACGTGGTGCAGGCGCTGCTCGCCGCCTTGGATGCGGCGAGCGCCGAGGCCCCCGTGTTCAACATCTGCACCGGCCGGCCGACCAGCGTGCGGGCGCTGGCGGCGGCGATGGGCGCGGTGCTCGGCATCGCGCCCGACTTGCGATTCGCGCCGCCCCGCCCCGGCGACATCCGCGCCTCGCTCGGCGACCCGACGCGCGCCGCCGCTTCGCTCGGCTGGGAGGCGCGGACCGCGCTCGCCGACGGGCTGAGGGCGACGCTCGCCGCGCTCTGAGCGGGCGGGCGCGAAACGGCCCGGCGCGGCCCGCCGTTTACCGAGCCCCGCAGTAGAAGCAGGCGGACGGGCCAATGGCGAAGATCGCGCACCTCGTCGTTCTCATGCTCGAGAACCGCTCGTTCGATAACTTCCTGGGTAAGCTCTACCCCGCGGGGCCCGGCTTCGACGCGCTGACCGGGGATGAGTGGAACCCGCTGCACGAGCGGGACGGCTCCGTCAGGCAGATCGGCGTGTGGAACGCGGGACGGGCCGACCCCGACGTCGCCCGCATCCCCGACCCCGATCCGGGCGAGCTGTTCGAGGACATCAACGAGCAGCTCTTCGGCCTGGGCGGCAGGCCGTGCGCCGGACCGCCGCCGATGAGCGGGTTCGTGGACAATTACATGCGCCAGCCGGCTGCCGACAAAGCGCCCGATCCGCGCGCGGTGATGCACTACTTCACCGCAGCCGAACTGCCGGCGACCTTCGCGCTCGCGCGCGCGTTCGGGGTGTCGGATCGCTGGTTCGCTTCCGCCCCGTGCCAGACTTGGCCGAACCGGCTGTTCGTGCATACGGGCGGCAACGGCCGGGGCCGGGTGAACAACACGGCCCTGCCGCATCCGTTCTTCGCGCGCACGATCTACCCGCGATTGCGGCGGCACGGGCTCGACTGGCGCGTCTATTTCCACGATCTGCCGCAGACCGCCTCGTTCGTCGATCTCTGGCCCTCGCTGTTCCGCAGGTTCCGGCTGTTCGAGAAGGAGTTCGCGGCCGATGCCGCCGCCGGGCGCCTGCCGGCCTACAGCTTCATCGAGCCCCGCTATCTGCCCGGCTTCCTGCACAAGCGGGTGCCGAACGACGCCCATCCGCCGCACGATGTCGGCTACAGCGAGATGCTAGTGGCCGATACCTACAATGCGCTGCGCGCCTCGCCGGCCTGGGAGCGCACGCTGCTCGTGATCCTCGCCGACGAGCACGGCGGCTGCTACGATCACGCGCCGCCGCCCGCGGCTGTGGAGCCCGGCGGGCCTTACGTGGACGGGTTCCGCTTCGACCGCTACGGCCCGCGCGTGCCGGCAATACTCGCTTCGCCCTGGATTCCCGCCGGCGCGGTGATTCGGCCGCCGCAGGACGGGCCGCCCTTCGACCATACGAGCCTGATCGCCACCTTATGCCGCCTGTTCGGCCTCGGGCCAGAGCCGACCCCGCGCGCCGCGGCCGCCCCCGATCTGCTGGAGGCGCTCAGTCTACCCCGTCCGGAGAATCACGGCCCCGAGCGGATCGACGTTACCCGCACCGAGCCCGCGCGGGACGAGGTGCGCGCGCTACGGCGCGCGCCGCGCAACGGACATCAGAAGACGCTCCTGCACCCGCTCGCGCTCGCCCCCGCCCTGCTGGCCCGGGGCTCGGGCCATGTGTACGGCTTCCGGCGGCGCCGGAAGCGCCGCCCTAGCTGAACCCGGCTCTAGCCCTGCACGCTCGTCCGGACGCGGTGGGTGTGGCGGGCGTTCGCGTGATGCACCCCCTTCCGGGCGCGGTGGTGTGTCCGCAACGGCACCGCAGGCGCCTCGGCCAGCTCCTCGTCGTAACCCACCTGGCGCAGATCGTTCGGCGCGGGGTTCAGCACCGGGATCGGCGTTGGCCGCAGCGATGCGGTGACGATCTCGCCGCGACCACGGTCCACCCGGTCGTAAATGAAGCCGTAGGTGGGATAGATGCTGCCGTAGTTCCCGCCGCGGCCAAGCTCGACCCGCACCGCCGTCCAGTCATTGCCGGGCGACACGTCGATCACCGAGACGTCGCGCTCGATGCCGCCATGCGGCCAGTTCGCCTGGTCGACCTCGATCTCGCGCGGGCCGAGCACGCGCGCCACCACGGCGACATGGCCGAGCCGCATATGCCGGTTGGACTGGAACACCAGCACGGACCCCGGCTGCGGCTGGCTGCCGCGCTCATAGACGCCAGCCGCGTTCTCCCACCACTCCCAGGCGTTGCCGCTGACGTCGATCCCCGACTCCATGCGCGCGAACGGCACGCAGGAAATAACGGAAACGTGGCCACTGTGGTGATTGTGCAACGCTGTTGCGAATTTGCTGGAACCGTGGTGCGTTCCGTGCGTCGTTCTTGTATAGGAGCTTTGCTGCGAGTGAGGAGCCGCCGAGGCTGCGGCGGGGATCACCAACCCGCCTAAGCCGATGAAAGAGCACAGAAATAGCCATTTGCCGCCGGTTGCCCGTGCGTGCATTCCGATCGCCTCCGTTCTCGAATCCGCCTTGACTTCTATGTCAGGCGGTAACGTCAGCTTTGCGTGGTTGGCAACCCGGAAACGTCACGCGACGAAAGGCGGCGGCTATCTTTTCGTGATTGGGGCTGTGGATAAGTCGCCGTCTTAAGCCGAAATTCCTATGGATCGCGGCCTCGCGCAGCACCGAAACCGACCGCTGCAGCAGATCAATCCGGGCACGGGTCGGTTTCGGCGTCGGGGGTGACGAACGCGCGTAGGCGCGCGAATTCGGCTGCACGCGACGGCGACCATTACGTCCTAGTTCCGAATTCTTGGCGATTTGCGTCTCATCGTCATGGCCGGGCTTGGCCCGGCCATGCCCGGACATGACGGAACGACCTACCTACGGCCTGAACTGCGCCTAAGCGGCGCGCGCGGCGGCTCCCCTGCCGCTATTTGCAGGCAGTCACCATGATCTCCACCAAAAGGCGCGGATCGGCGAGCGAGGCTTCGACGCAGGCCCGGGCCGGCGCCGCGCCCTCCGGCAGCCAGGCGGTCCAGAGCTCGTTCATCGCCTCACGGTCTCGGATGTCCTTGACCCAGATTTGCGCCTGCAAGATGCGGGTGTTGTCGGTGCCGTGCCGCTCCAGAAGTTCGTCGATCTGCTCCAGGCACTCGCGCGTCTGGGCGCGGATGTCGCCGGCCGGGTTCCGGGCGGTGACACCCTGGAGATAGACGAAGCCGTGATACTCCACAGCCTTGGCCAGGATCTTGTTCGGCTCCGTGCGGATTATCTTGCTCATCGGGCGCTCCTCTGGGACGCCCGGTTCTAGCAACCCCCGGCGCCCTACGGGAACAGCCCGCGCACCTGCTTGGCACCGCGCACCTTCTCCACGCCGATGGCCATCGCCGCCGTGCGGTAGGGCACGCGGTCGCGGTCGGCCCGCCCGAGCACCTGGGCGAAGGCGCGGTCGAGCACGTGGTAGAGCTTGCTCATCACTTCCGGCTCGTCCCAGAAGAACTGCTGAAGGTCCTGCACCCACTCGAAATAGCTCACCACCACGCCGCCCGCATTGCAGAGGATGTCGGGGATTACGAAAATCTCCGGACGTTCCGCCAGCACCGCGTCGGCATCGGGGGTGGTGGGACCGTTGGCGGCCTCGGCCAGAACCCGGCATTGCAACTTTTGCGCGACCTCGGCGCCGATCACCCGCTCGGTCGCCGCCGGCACGAGCACGTCACACCGCTGGAGCAGGAGCGTGGCGGGGTCGGCGGCAAGCTGGTTCGAATAGCCCGCGAGCACCCCCTTGTCGGCGGCGTGGCGGATCAGCCCCGGCACGTCGAGTCCTTTGGGGTCGAAATAGCAGGCGGTGTGGTCGCTGACGCCGATCACCTTGATCCCGCGCTCGGCAAGCGACTGCGCGGCGACGCTGCCCACGTTGCCGAACCCCTGCACGATCGCGGTGGCGCCCACAGGGGCCATGCCGAGCCGCTCCATCGCGCGATCGACGAGATGGGCGACCCCGCGCCCGGTGGCCTCGCGCCGGCCCAGCGTGCCGCCAGAGGCGACCGGCTTGCCGGTGACGATCTCGGTGACGGTTTTGCCCTGATACATGGAGTAGGTGTCCATGAACCACGCCATCACCTGCTCGTTCGTCCCCATGTCGGGGGCCATCACGTCGGTATGCGGGCCGACGAAGGGAATCATTTCCTGCATGTAGCGGCGCGAGACGGACTCGAGCTCGTGGCGGGTGAGCTTGTAGGGATCGACCCGGACACCGCCCTTCGCGCCGCCATAGGGCAGCCCGGCCAGGGCGCATTTCCAGCTCATCCAGATCGCCAGTGCCGCCACCTCGCCGATGTCGAGAGTGGGCGAGTAGCGCGTGCCCCCCTTGGTCGGCCCGAGCGTCAAATGGTGCTGCACGCGATAGCCGTGGAACACCGCGAGCGTGCCGTCGGAGCGGTGGATCGGGCAGGCCACGGCGATCGCGCGCTTGGGAAAGAGCAGGCGGTCCCGCTGGTCCGCCGGGATCTCTAGGTAGTCGGCGATGACATTGAACTGGTCCCGCGCCATTTCGAACACGGGTCCGGTGTAGATCGTCATGCTAGCATCACTCCGTTACGGGCAGATCCAGCCGCCGCCATGCGGCCGTGGGAAGCAGCCCACAGCGCGCGGGAGGAAGTGACGCGGTAAGAACAGCACCGTGTCGGGCAGCAATATGATGATGGAGATCACGATCGCGAAGACCACGTAAATCGGCAGCGACCGGCGGAGCGCGCGCGAGAACGGCACCCCGGCGAGCGAGGAGGAGAGGAGCAGGATGATGCCGCAGGGCGGGGTGATCAGCCCGAAGGCAAGCGTGACGATCACCACGACGCCCATATGGACGGAGTTTATGTGGCCAAGTTTCTCGAGCGACAGAATAACTGGCATCAGGATGATTATTGCGGGCAGCCCGTCCAAAAAGTCGCCGACGATCAGAAACAGCACCGCGACGAAGAACAGGATTGCGCGGGCATCCGTGGTGCCGAGCAGCCGCACCCAGCCCATGATGATGTCGGCGCCGCCGAGATAGGCGAGCATCCAGCCGAAGGCCGAGGCGCCGGCTACCGCGGTCAGCGGGATCGCATACATCACCGCCGCCATGGCGATGTCGCGCGGCAGCCGCCGGTAGTGGGTGCGGTTGATCGCGGGCAGCAGCACGATCAGCGTGTAGACGACCGCCGCCATGCCCGCCTCGGCCGGCGTGATCACGCCGCCCAGGATGCTGCCGATGATGATGACCGGAATCATGAGCGGCAGCGCCGCGCCGCGCACCGAAGCGGCGAACTCGAACAGGCTCGCCCGCCGCTTCGCCACACCGGGCGCGCCGAAGAAGTAGCTATAGATCATGAGCCCGATGCAGACCATGAGCCCGGGCACGGCGCCGCCGAGGAACAGTCCGCCCACGGAGGCGTCACCCACCGCGCCGTAGACGATCGCCATGATCGAAGGCGGCACCATGCTGGCGATCGAGGCTCCGGCGGCGATCAGGGCGGCGGAAAACTCCGGCGCGTAGCCCTCCTCCGTCATCGCCGGCATCAGGATGGTGCCGATCGCCACCGTGTCGGCGGTCGAGGAGCCGGAGATGCCGCCGAAGATCATGCAGGAGACGGCGACCACGTGCGCGAGCCCGCTGCGCAGGTGCCCGACCATCGCCTGGGTGAGCGCGATCAGCCGGGGCGTGATCCGCGCCGCCGTCATGATCTCGCCCACCAGGAGGAAGAACGGGATGGCGAGCAGGGCGAGCTCGTTGATGCCGTTGAAAAGCTGGCCCATGAGCGAGCCAATCGTGAGGTCGGTGAACAGGCCCGCGACCACCACCACCGCCGCGATCAGCGCGAAGGCGACCGGCAGCCCGGCATAGCCGAGGGCGAGAAAGATCCCGCACATCACGACGATGGCGGTCTCGTTGCTCGTCATTCGTCGATTGCTTCCTGGGCGACAAAGTCCTCCAGCCCGCCCGGGAGTTCCGGCCGCGGATCGGGGAACCCGCGCACAAGCCCGTTGACCAGCTTTTCCAGCGAAAAGAGGCCGATCAGCGCCCCGCCGAGCGGGATCGCCGCATACAGCACCGCCACCGGGGTCAGCGACGGCATCAGATAGCTGCCGAACCCGGTGAGGAAATTCTTGTAGCCGAACCAGACCATGGCGGCGGCGACCAGGACCATCACCGCCTGCTGGAAGCACTCGATGGCCGTGCGGATGCCGCCCGTGAACAGTTCGGCGCTGGCGGCGAGGCGGAAATGGTCGTTGCGCCGCACCCCCACGGCGCCGCCCATGAACACGCCCCAAACGAAGAATCCGAGCGAGAACTCCTGCGCCTCCAGCCAGGGGCGGCGCAGGATGCGGAAGGCCACGTCACCGATCTCGCTCACCAGGAAACCCGCCAGCAACAGGCCGCACAGCGCCACGAGCGCGACCTCAAGCGGGTCGAGCGCCCGCCATTTGAGCTGCGGGCGCTTGCGCGACAGCAGCGCCGCCGCGATGGCGGCGTAGGTCATCGGGCTTCCGTGGGGGTGGTTCGGGGTCTCTCCCACCTCTCCGCGGCCCTCTCCGCCCCCGAGGGCGGAGAGAGGGTGCTACCCGGTCGGTCCTGCTCCCTCTGCGCCCTCGGGGGCGGAGAGGGGCGGGGTGAGGTGGCGGCGGGCATCGACGCGCGGATCAGGCGGGAACCTTCCGCACCGCTTCCAAGAGTTTCACCGCATAGGGCCCGAGCGCCTCTGCTTGCTCATCCTGGATCGGGGTCGCCACGACGATGAAGCTTTGCCGGTCGACGTTCGGGTAAAACTCTACGCCCATCTTGGTCAGGCTGTCGATCGCGGCATGGTCAAGTTCCATCGACTTCTGCACGAACAGCGGGCGCGCATAGGCGTGCGCCGCTTTCACCCAGCCCTGCTCCTCCGCCGTCAGGCTGTTCCAGCACTTGTCGCTGACCCAGAGATGGTTGTTGTTGGCCTCGTGGTCGGAGCCAGACAGCACCGGCGCCACCTCGTAGTGCTTCTGCGCGCGGTAGATGTCAGCGCCGTTCTCGGCGATTTCGACCAAGCCGGTTTCCATCGAGGTGTACACCTGCCCGATCGGCATGTGCACAGGCACCGCCCCATAGGCGCTAAAGAAGCGATCCTCGGTCTTCGTCGCCTGCACCCGCACCTTGCGGCCCTTCACATCGGCGATGCTCTTGATCTCGTTCTTCGCGTAGAACTTGCGGAAACCGAGCGTCCCGAGCCCGAGCGAGCGGGCGCCGGTGGTGCTGGCGGCGATCATCTCGATAAAGAGGGCATTCACACCCGGATCGAGCATACACTTCACCAGGTGCGGCTCGTCGCGGAACACGAAGTGCAGCGAAAACACGCCCGATTGCGGCGCCACGGTGGAGGTGTTGGCGGTCGAGTTGATGACGAAGTCGATATCTCCGCTGCGGACCTTCTGGGCGAGCTCCGGCTCCTGGCCGAGCTGGGCGCCGGGGAACTCTTTAATCGAGAACTTGCCGCCACTCAGCTCCTTGAGCTTGGCGTTGAAGGTGTCGGCGAGGAAGCCATAGCCGGTGTCGTGCGGCTCGTCGTGGGCGAATGTGAAGACGCGGGTGCCCTGCGCGATCGCCGGTGCGGCGAGCGCCGACAGGCCGACGGCGGCGCCCGCCAACATGGCGCGCCGCGAAATTCCTGGGTCGGACTTCATCGTTTCCCCCGGTGATTTTGTCCGATCAAAAAGGGTCCCTTGCGCCCCGTCAATCGCGACGGGCCCGCATAGCGCGGACTTGGCAGCGATCCTGGCCCGGCCTATGCGAAACTCCTGGCTGCGCCATCGCGGAGGCACCCTATGCATGCCGCCCCCTTCCCCACCACGCGCCTGAGGCGGCTGCGCGCCACCACGGCGCTGCGCGACCTCGTGCGCGAGAACCGGGTGACGGCCGACGACTTGATCTTGCCGATCTTCGTCGAAGAGGGGATCGACCGTCCGCTGCCGGTGGACAGTATGCCCGGTGTCGAACGCATCCCCGAGCGCCACTTGCCGCGCGAGGTCGAGGCGATCGCCCGCGATGGCGTGCGGGCGCTGATGCTGTTCGGCGTCTCACACAGCAAGGACGCGGCCGGCAGCGATGCCTGGCGCAAGGACGGGCTGGTCGCGCGCATGGTCCGCGCCGCCAAGGACGCCGTGCCCGAACTCGTGGTGATCCCCGACACCTGCTTCTGCGAATACACCGACCACGGCCATTGCGGCGTGATCGACGACGGGCATGTACATAACGACATCACCATCGAAAATCTGGGCCGGCAGGCGGTGGTGGCGGCGGATGCCGGGGCCGATCTGATCGCGCCCTCAGCGATGATGGACGGGCAGATCGCCGCGATCCGCCACGCGCTCGACGCCGCCGGGCATTCGAACGTGCCGATCATGGCCTATTCGTCCAAGTTCGCCTCGTCCTTCTACGGGCCGTTCCGCGCCGCCGCCGGCTGCGAGCTGAAGGGCGACCGCAAAACCTACCAAATGGATCCGGCGAACGGGCGCGAGGCGCTGCGCGAGTCAATGCAGGACGAGGCCGAAGGGGCCGATATCCTGATGGTCAAGCCGGGCCTGCCGTACCTCGACGTGCTGGCGCGGCTGCGCGAGCGCACGCTGCTGCCGCTCGCCGCCTATCAGGTGAGCGGGGAATACGCGATGATCCGCTTCGCCGCCGCAGCCGGCGCGATCGACGAGCAAGCGGTGGTACGGGAGTCGCTTTCCGCCTTCAAGCGTGCCGGGGCCGATCTGATCCTCAGCTACTTCGCCCGCGAGGTGATCCAGGAGGGGTTCTGAGATGCTGATCGCCGACGCCCAGGTGCACATTTGGGGCGCGAACACTCCCGACCGGCCCTGGCCCGCTTACGGCCCCGGCAACGAGCACCGGCCCGTCCCCTTCACCGAGGACGACCTGTTGCGCGAGATGGATGCCGCCAGGGTCGACCGCGCGGTGATCGTGCCGCCCTCGTGGGAGGGCGACCGCAACGACCTCGCCCTCGCCGCCGCGAAGCGGCACCCAGACCGCTTCGCGGTGATGGGTCGGTTCACCATCGACCAGGCCAACCGCGACCAGCTGCCCCGCTGGCGCGACCAGCCCGGGATGCTCGGGCTGCGGTTCGTTTATCGCCCGGAGATGACCTGGCTGAAGGACGACAGCGCCGAATGGCTGTGGGAGGACTGCGAGCGGCTCGGACTGCCGGTGATGATCTTCGCCCCCGGCCAGCTTCCGGGCCTTGCCAGGCTGGCGGGAAACCATCCGGGCCTCAGGCTCGTGCTCGACCACATGGAACTGCGTCGCGCCAAGGACGCCGACGCCTTCGTCGATTTCGACCAGCTCCTGAAGCTCGCCTTGCACCCGAACGTGGCAGTGAAGGCGACCGCATTGCCCTGCTACAGCAGCCAGCCCTATCCCTATCGCAACATCCACGGCTTCATCCGCCGCGCCTTCGACGAGTTCGGACCGCGCCGGTTCTTTTGGGGCACCGATCTCACGCGCCTGCCCTGCACCTACCGGCAGGCGGTCACGATGTTCACCGAGGAGCTGCCGTTCCTCACGAGCGAGGCGAAGGAGTGGGTGATGGGCCGCGGCGTCTGCGAATGGCTCGGCTGGAAACTGCCCGGCTGAGGCGCTGCTACTCCGCGCGGTCCGCCAGCTTCGTGGCCGCGCCGTCCGCCGCGCCGCTCAGGCGCTCGACCCGGGGGAGCATCACCTCGAGCGCCGGGCGGATGTCGCGCAGCTCGCGCAGGTGCACCTCGGCCAGCCCGTCGAGCACGCTCTGCGCCCGCTGCGTGAGGAACACGCGCACCCGGCGATGGTCCAGCGTGTCGGGCCGCCGCTCCACCAGCCTGAGCTGCACCAGCCGGTCCACCAGCTCAACCGTGGAGTGCGGCCTGATCCCGAGCCGCTCGGCCAGGCGCCCGATGCTGAGCGCCTCGCCGCCCTCCGTCGCCTTGATCGACAGCAGCGCCTGGTGCTGCTGCGGGGTCAGGCCGCGACGCCGCGCGGCTCCCTCGCTCTCCCGGCAGAGCCGGCGCACCGCCTCCCGGAACTGCGCTAGCGTGACGTAGTCCGCCAGCTCCAGCCGGCCGTTCCGCATTGCCGGCTCCTCGGACGGTCCGCTCGCCAGGCTCATTGCGCTGCCGCCCTCGGCTGCGTTCGCCGCGCATCGCGGAGCCGGTCCGCGGCCCGGAATACAGCGCCGCCCCAGCGTCGAGTCGTTTGCGCCTTCACAAATTGGCTCATAACGCCTGCCTACACCGCCATGCGGAACGACGCCACGCCAAGTTCATTACATCGGAAACACTCGCGGCGCGAGAAAAAAAGGGGCGCCGACAATGCCCGCTTGGTTCGGCCCGCACGCCCGGCTCCCTCCTTGCCCGCCCGTTGCCGCGATGCCAAAAGGCCGGCGCCGGCGCGCCTCGAGGCCCGACCGGGCGCGCTCCCTCAATGCCGCGAGGACCGAATGGCCAAGATCAAGGTGAAAACCCCGGTGGTCGAGCTCGACGGGGATGAGATGACCCGCATCATCTGGGGGTTCATCAAGGAAAAGCTGATCCTGCCCTATCTCGACATCGACCTGAAATATTACGACCTGGGGATCGAGTACCGTGATCGGACCGACGATCAGGTGACGGTCGATGCGGCGAAGGCGATCAAGCAATACGGCGTCGGCGTGAAGTGCGCGACGATTACCCCCGACGAGGCGCGGGTGAAGGAATTCGGGCTGAAGCGGATGTACCGCAGCCCGAACGGGACGATCCGCAACATCCTCGACGGCACCATCTTCCGCGAGCCGATCATTTGCAAGAACGTGCCGCGGCTGGTGCCGCACTGGACGCAGCCGATCGTTATCGGCCGCCATGCCTATGGCGACATTTACCGCGCGACCGAGCTCAAGGTGCCCGGCGCGGGCAAGGTGACGCTGACCTATCAGCCGGCCGGCGGCGGCCCCGCCCAGGTGCTGGAGGTGCACGATTTCGGCCCGGACGGCGGAGTAGCGATGGGGATGCACAACACCCGCGCCTCAATCGAGGGCTTCGCGCGGGCGAGCTTCAATTACGGCCTGCTGCGGAACTACCCGGTCTATCTCTCGACCAAGAACACGATCCTCAAAGCCTATGACGGGTTCTTCAAGGACCTCTTTCAGGAAATCTACGACCGCGAGTTCAAGGCCGAGTTCCAGAAGCGGGGCCTTACCTACGAGCATCGGCTGATCGACGACATGGTGGCCGCCTCGCTCAAGTGGAACGGCGGCTATGTGTGGGCCTGCAAGAACTACGACGGCGACGTGCAGAGCGACACGGTGGCGCAGGGCTTCGGTTCGCTCGGCCTGATGACCTCGGTCTTGATGAGCCCGGACGGCAAGACGGTGGAGAGCGAGGCGGCGCACGGCACGGTGACGCGGCACTACCGCCAGCACCAGCAGGGCAAGGAGACCTCCACCAACCCGATCGCCTCCATCTTCGCCTGGACGCGCGGGCTGGCCTACCGGGGCCGGTTCGACAACACCCCGGACGTGACGCGCTTCGCCGAGACCTTGGAGCGGGTCTGCGTGGAGACGGTGGAATCGGGCTACATGACGAAGGACTTGGCCATCCTCATCAGTCCCGAGCAGAAATGGCTGAACACGCAGGATTTTCTGACCAAGCTCGACGAGAACCTGCGCCTGGCGATGCAGCAGAGCGCGCGCGCGGCGGAGTAGGTGACGCGCCAATCGCGTCCGCCGTCCCGAACCCTCGTTTCGTCATGCCCGGGCTTGGCCCGGACACCTACGTCGTGCTGCCAGCCGCAGTAAGCCGTGGATGGCCGATCCCCGCGTCGGCGAGGAGGGCCATGAGGCGTTGCTACCGTCCCGGCGGCACCGTCATGCAGGCCGTGCCCCGGGCGGAGAGGCGGGCGCAGGCCGAGGCGGCGGTCGATTCGCTCAGCGCCACGATGCGCGCGCGGTAGAGCACCGTGCCGCCGAACGGGGTGGTGGGCGGCGCGGCTACCGATCCGGCACCGAGTAGATCGGGCATGGCCGCGCGCACCTGCTCGGCCGCCGCATGGGCGCCGGCTTGGCTGGAGAACGCGCCGACCTGGATCGCCCAGGAGCCCGGCGCGGCGGGAGCGAGGCTGGCAAGTTGCGCCTGCGGCCGCACCGCCGGGGCGCTCGAATAGACGAGCGGCGGTAATATGGCGCGGCCAGGCGGTGCCGCCGCGTAAACCGGCGCGGCGGGCTGCGCGGCATAGACCGGCTGTGGTGCTGGCTGCACGTAGCTTGGAGGCGGCGGCAGCGCCGCGACCGCGTAGGCCGGGGCGGGAGCGGGAGCGGAAGAAGGCGCCGGAACCGGCGCGGCGGCCTGCGTAGGGGTGCAGGGCCGGTCCGGGTCATAGGCGGCGTCCGGGTCGCAGGCGCCCGCCCCGGCCCTCGCCAGCATCACCGGCGGCTGCGCGGGCGGCAACGGCGCCGCCGGCGCCTCGGCGCCGACCGGACCCGCATAGACTGCGAGCGGCCCGGTCATCGCTGTGCGGGTGCCGAGATGCGGGGCGATATTGGAGAGGTAGCCCACCGTCTCGTCGGGCAGCGGGGTGCCGTTGGCGAGGTAGGCGTCGAGCCGGCGCGGTCCGGCATTGTAGGCGGCCAAGAACCCGGGCGCCCCGTACTGGTCGTAAAGCTCGCGGATGTAGGCGGTGCCGGCCATGATGTTGTCGTGCGGCTCGTAGGGGTCGTCGCCGAGGCCGTAGCGGGCGCGCAGCATGGCGTAGGTATCGGGCATCACCTGCATCAGCCCGATCGCACCGGCCGAGGAGACCGCGTCGTCGCGCCCACCCGACTCTTGGCGCATCACCGCGCGCACCCACTCCTCCGGCACGCCGAAGCGGAGCGAGGCCTCGCGGATATAGGGGCCCCACGGATCGCCCGGCGGTCCCGGCGGCGGATAGCGATGATGCACAGCCGTATAGCGCGGCGCGTTCTGCCCGCCCGGGCCGGCGCAGCCGGCCAGCAAGGCGAGCAGCACACCGGCCGCAACGGCGCCACTCCAGAAACAGAGGGAGCGCGCGGGTAGGGGACCGGGCCGGGTCGGCAGGTGCATAGCTCGAGGCCAGAACGAGGCGGCTCGTTGTCGCGCCAAACCGGGGGCCGGTTCAACCGAAATCGGAACGGCCGCCCGGAGCGCGCTGATTTCGCGCGGGCCGCCTCAGTAACCCGCCGCTATGTCGAACAAAGTGGGGGGCCGCTCCCCCGCCCGAAGCGCCCGCAGATCGGCGAACAGGCATTCAAGGCTGCGCGCGTAGTAGGTGGCGGGATCGTCGGCGGCGGTATGCGGGCTGACGATCAGGTTGGGCACGCGCCATATCCGGTCTTCGGGCGGGACGGGCTCCTGCTCGAACACGTCCAGCACCGCCCCGCCGAGATGCCCCGATTGCAGCAGATCGCAGAGCGCCGCCTGATCCATCAGCGGCCCCCGGCCGATATTCACCACCCCCGCCCCCTGGGGCAGCAGGCCCAGCCGGCGCCGGTCCATCAGGCCGCGCGTGCGCGGCGTGAGGGGGCAGGCGAGCAGCAGGAACTCGCTCTCCGGCAGCACGAGGTCCAGCGTCTCGGGCGCCACGACGCGCTCGCAGGCCGGGTGCGGGGCCCCCGAGGCACGCACGCCGGTGATCCGCATCCCGAAATGCGCCGCGTGCGCAGCGATCGCGCCGCCCAGGCCGCCGAGCCCGACCAGGGTCAGCCGCCGCCCCGCCAGCACCGAGCCCCACAGCTTCTGCCAATGCCCCGCCCGCTGGTGTGTCACCATCTCGGGCACGCGGTTGGCGAGCATCAGCACCGCCATGATGCCGAACTCGCCCGCCTTGGCCGCGTGCGCCCCGCGGTTGTTGAGCAGCATCACCCCCTCGGGCAGCCAGTCGAACGGCGCCAGATTGTCGAGCCCGGCATTGGCGACGAAGACGAGCTTGAGGCGCGGCGCTTCGAGCGGCAGCAGGGTCGGCAGCACGTCCTTGTCCGTCACCAGCGCCTCGGCTTGGGGGATCAAAGCCGCATAGCCCGCCCTGTCGTCGGCGAAGGTCACGTCGTGCGGCGGCTCCTTGCAGCGGGCCGCCACCTCGGCCCAAAGCGCGGGCGTGATGGGGCCGAGCGGATCGTCCGGGGGGTTCTGCACATGGATACGCATCGCCCGACCCTGCCACCCCTGCCCGTGCTGTTCCAGGACCGCCGCTTCCTGGTGATCGACAAGCCGGCCGGGATGCCCGCGCACGCCAACCGGCGCGGCGCGCCGAACGCCGAGGACACGGTGCAGGCGTGGCTGGGCGCGAAGGCGGGGCCGTGGCTCGTGCACCGGCTGGACGCCGACACGGCAGGGTGCCTGCTGTTCGCGCTGCGCCGCTCCGCGCTGCGCGCCGCGCAGGCCGAATTCGCCGCCGGCCGCGCCGCCAAGACCTACTGGGCCGTGGTCCGCGGCCGGCCCGAGGCCGAGCACGGCACGATCGGCGCCCCGCTCGCCCGCGAGCAGACGGGCCGGCTCTGGCGCATGGCGGTGCGCCCGGACGGGGAGCCTGCGGTCACGGAGTGGCGCGTCCTCGGCCTCGGGAATGGGGCCGCCTGGCTCGAACTCCGCCCGCGCACCGGCCGCACCCACCAGCTGCGCGCCCATTGCGCCGCGCTCGGCTGCCCGGTGCTGGGGGACGCGGTGTATGGCGGCGGGCCGGGGCCGTTGCACTTGCTCGCCCGGGCGCTGCGGCTCGCGCTTGAGCCGCCGGTGGAGGCGACGGCTTCGGTGCCGGCGCACATGCAGGCCGCGCTGGCGGCGTGCGGATGGTCCTGGGCGTAGCTTGTGTACACCTAGCCCTTTTGGCCCGCGAAACTTGGTACGACCGGCGCGATCCGCCACTGGAGTTTCGTACGATCGGGCGGTTCAGCGCCGGCGATTTCGTACGATCGGCACGCAGGACCAGCGATATTGTGTACGAACAGCCGTTCGCCCGAGTTTGTCGGGAGCGCTAACCAATCGCCCGCGATCGTCTTGAGGAATCCCTGGAGCGGCCCCTATTTCGACCGGACAGGCGGCGCAACCGTGAGGGCCTATGTTTACGCCTAGGCATGCGCCTATGCCGAACGAGCCGACGCGCGTCGAGATCATCACCGGCGGGGGAGCGCCGACGGCGCTACAGTGCCGAACAGAAGCTCGCCATGGTCGAGGAAACCATGCAGCCCGGCATGACGGTCTCAGCCGTCGCGCGGCTGCGGGGCGTCTCGCCGAGCCTGCTGTTCAAGTGGAGGCAACTGATGGCGCAAGGCGGCCGGGTCGCGGTCAAAGCCGACGAGGACGTGGCCGCGGCTAGCCGGGTCCGCGATCTCGAACAGCGTGTCCGCGAACTGCAGCGCCTGCTCGGCCGCAAGACGCTGGAGGTCGGGGTCCTCAAGGAGGCGCTTGCCGCCGCCCGGGAAGAAAAGCCCGCCTGGCAGTTGCCGTCGCCCACGGGACGCTTCCCGGTGAAGACCGTGGCCGACACGCTCGGCGTCGCCCGCTCCAAGCTGGTCGAGCAGGTGCACGTCAGGACCAGGCCGCGCGGCCGATACCGGCGCCAGGGCGATGACGAGCTGCTCGCCGCCATCCGCCAGATCACCGATGCCCGACCGACCTACGGCTACCGGCGGATCACCGCCTTGCTCAACCGGGCACGCCGGGCCGCCGGTGATCCGGCGGTCAACCACAAACGCGTCTTCCGCCTCATGGCGCAGGCCGGGCTGCTGCTCCAGCCCCATGTCGGCCATCGCCCCGTCCCTACGCACGAGGGCAGCGTCATCGCCCTGGCGTCCAACCTGCGCTGGTCCTCCAACGTGCTGGAGGTGGCTGCTGGAACGGCGAGGTCGTGCGCATCGCCTTCGCCATCGATACCATGACCGGGAGATCATCGCCTGGCAGGCCAGTTCCGGCGGCATCAGCGGCCAAATGGTGCGCGACCTGATGCTCGCCTGTGTCGAGGCCCGCTTCAGGGTCCTGCGGGCGCCCCATCCCGTGCAATGGCTGGCCGACAATGGCTCCGCCTTCACCGCCCGCGACACGCTTGACATCGCGGCCGCCCTCCACCTCGTCCCCTGCTTTACCCCGGTGCGCAGTCCGGAGAGCAACGGCGTCAGCGAGGCATTCGTCAAAACCCTCAAGCGCGATTATGCCCGCATCCAGCCCCGCCCGGACGCCCTCACCGTCCTGCAGCAGCTTCCCACCTGGATCGAGGACTATAACGGAAAACCATCCCCATCGCGGCTTGCGAATGCGCTCCCCGAGGGAGTTCATTCAAAGCCAATCACAACCACCCCGGTGTCCGGTTTGATGGGGGCTACTCCAGCTCGGCAGAGCGGATGCTATTGCCCCCAGCAAGGGCGGCGATGACGGCAACCTGCCGATCGCGGGGGAGTATATTCATAGGGCCAATCCATGAAGGTGGGCCGGCCCCAGATCGCTGAGCTGGAAACGAAGCTCCAACTTCGCTATATCTATGCAGACCATGACGGGGGCCAATCCCGGATGTGGTTTAGGGGACGGGGGCTGCTCCAACAGCTTCCGGCTCCGCCTTGTTCCTGGTTCCCGTGCCAGGGCTTGGACTTGGTTCTCCTGGACGTAACTCCCGACGTGCCGGCAACGTTACACCACAGGGGAATACCAGAAGGTCCGGTTGAGGGCCGCTTCCCACCGTTCTACTCGCCAACCCGGCGGGAAGCGGCCCCGCCTATCTCTTATAGCGCCCTACGCCGGCCGGTGAACGTAGGGGCTTGCGACTCTGTGGGTCATGTACACCTCCGTTTAATGCGATTCCTTATGGCATCTTGCACTCCATACGTCAAGCCTATACCTCGATAAATTCGCCTCTTGATAGTCGCGCTTTCCCGCTATATGCCATTATGGCTTAAAGGAGGGCGTTATGTTGGAGGCAGCGCAGCGGGATCGCAGCCCAGCCTTCCCAGTGATCCCATTGGGAGAGGCGCTCAAGCGGCTGGAAGAATTCGAAAACCATTTCAAGCGGATAGCGGCCCGGTCCGAGAAGGTTGGCGAGGCTTGGGGCGTCAATAAGGGTTACGCCGACCGAATCGCTGCAGGGCTACGATATTTCGGTCTCCTGGACTATCAGGGCCAGGGGGCTGAACGCACGATCACTGTCTCGGATATGGGTCGAAAGTACTTGCGCGCCCAGCAAGATGAGGTCAAGCGCGAGATCGTCCGAGAGGCGGCGCTGCGGCCCAAGCAAATCGCCAAGTTCTGGGACAAATGGGGCCGGGATCGGCCGACCGATGCAGCTTGCCTGGATGAACTAACTCTGAATAACGGATTTAGCGCCGGGGGGGCACGAGATTTCCTCAAGGTCTATGATGCCACTATCAGCTTTGCACGGCTAGGGGAATCGGATAAAATTCCTGATTCGGAGGACGCCACCGAGGCAGACCGTATCGATGACGGAGAGCAAGACCTCCTTCAATCGCCGCCGGCCAAGCCCCGTATGGCGATCCCTCTCGCAGCTGAGAAGGTGCCACTCATGGAAGGCGAGCGCGAATTGACGACTGGGCTGCTGTCCAAGGGTGCCAGCTTCCGGCTGATCGTTAGCGGGAAGGTGGGGGAGAAGGAGATTGAGCGCCTAATCCGCAAGCTAGAGCTAGACAAAGAAATCCTTGCTGAGACGGAGGGTTGAGTAAACGCCACGCTACGAGTTACGCCTCTAAAAGCGCGGGGCATCAAACAAGTCGATCGACGAGTGGGTTCAGACAATCCCTATCGAAGGCGCGACAGACGGAGAAGCGACCGAGAGGGCGAAGAATGCCCAGTTTCCGCCGTTTGACGATAGCAGTTACGCGATCTTGTTTGGCCCGTCGGGGCACGAACTCTGGCGGTTAGACGCGCAGGAAACTTAGGACACTCCCGCGATCAACTCAGGACACCACGTCTCAAATCAGGACAGTACCGGACTATCCTGATTCCGCATTCCCTGCGCGAGGAGCGCCATTTCTGCACGCTTTTCCTCATCTGCAAGAACAGCCGGCTTGGCCATTGGATCGTCCCTCCGAAACGCACCAATGCTCGCCCACAAGCCACCGGCGACACTACAGAGCGCACTCCCCCCTCAAAACGACAACACCCCCACCACCGCTCCGCCCACCACCAAGAGCGCCGGGTTGATCCTGAACGTCAGCAGCACCAGCAGCACGCCGGCTGCAATCGCCGCCGTCTCCACGCCGGTGACGGCGCCCTTTGCCATCGTGAAGCAGCCCGCGAGCAGCAGGCCCACCGAAACCGGGGCGAGGCCGCGCTGGATCGAGGTGCGCCAGGGCCATGCCTCCAGCCGTTCCCACAGGCGGCCGGCGGCGAAGGTCAGCAGCGCGGTCGGGCCGAAGAACGCCAACAGCACGACCACGGCGCCGAGCGCGCCGCCCGCCCAGTCGCCGATCGGGACGATCATCATCATGTTCGGCCCGGGCGCGAGCTGGCCCAGGCTGTAAAGGTGGATCAACTGCGTGAAGCTCAGCCAGTGATGCACGTCCACCGTGAGCGTCGTCAGCTCCGGGAACGCCGCCATCCCGCCGCCCACCGTCAGCAGCGAGAGATAGGCGAACACCCGCACCAAGGCCGGAAGCTGGCTCATGCGGGGGGGCGACACGGGCGGTGCCAGAGGATGGCCAGCGCGCCCACGCCCACGAGGGCGGTCAGCACTGACAGGTGAAACCGGTTCACCGCCAGCACCGTCAGCGCGATGAAGACGAGGTCGAAGTGCCGCTCCAGCGACCGCTGGCTGAGCTGCACCACGGTCGCAAGCACGAGGCCCACGGCGGCGGCGGCCACGCCCTTGAGCGCCCCGTTCACCCAGGCCGCATCGCCGTGCTGGCGGTAAACCAAGCCCACCGCGAACATCAGCAGCCCGCCAGGCAAACACATCCCGAGCAGGGCGGCGGCGGCACCAAGCGCGCCGCGCAGCCGGTCGCCCACCAAAATCGCCAGATTGGTCGCGTTCAGGCCGGGCAGGCTTTGGCTGATCGAGAGCAGCTCGACGAACTCCTTGTCGTCGAGCCAGCCGAGCTTGGTCACGAGGCTGCCGCGCAGATAGGGCACCGCGCCGCCGAAGCTCGTGCCGCCGATGATCAGGAATTGCAGGAAGATCCGCCCGAGCGGCACCGGGGCCGCCCTGCCTCCCTCATTCATGGCTTTGCGGCGCGTTGCCGTTCAGCCGGTAGACCATCGCCGTCTTGGTGACGCCGAGCGCCAGCCAATCCTGCACCTCCTCCTGCAGCGCGACATAGAACCGCGCGCCGAGCTTGCGCGGCGCCGCCGCAACCGCCTCGCGGCGGTCGAACCTAAGCTGGAAGGCGAACTCGCCGACCAGCGAGCGGTGCTCGCCACGCGTGCGCCAGAGCGACACGTCGCACTTGCCGACCATCCCCTTGCCGAAATCGAGCCGCCCGAGGCGCAGCAGCACCTCTTCCACGATGCCGTCGTTGACCAGCTTCACACGGTCTTCGCCGTGCCCGGCCAGCGCGCGCAAGGCCGGAAACAAGCCCCCGAGCGTCGCGATCGAGGTCTTCTCGCCGTCGAAGGTTTGGCTGAGGCCGAACTGGCAGTTGTGCGAAAACAGCAGCCGCCAGCCGCCGACGCGGTCTTTCAGCGGCAGCGCCTCGGCCTTGAACTTGATTTGGTATTTGCCCCGGATGCTCGGACGCATGTCCATCGCGGCGGCGCGCTCTGCGTCGGGGTGGCGGAACTTGCAGACGATCTCGGGATCGCCGACGGGAAACCCGTCCACGTACGACACGCGCCGGCGCAGGATGAAGGCGTTGTTGTAGAGCACGAAATCGGGGGTGTCGAAGAACGTCACCTCCCTGATTTCGGGGCGGAGCGCGGCCTTCGCGTCCTCGATGAAGCCGACGCCGACGCGCTTGGCGGTGCGCCGCACGAGCTTGCCGAAATCGCGGAAGCTCTGCACCGAGGTGAAGGGCTCGGGTTTCAGGATCAGCTTGGCTTCCATGTACTGGACATGATCGAACGGCGCGCCGTCGGCATAGGAGCGGGCGAGCGCCGCGGCGCTCCGTGCCTCGTCCTCCATCGGCCGCGTCAGATCGGCCGCGGGACCGATCTCGTCCATGATTTCCCTCCCCGACCCGCCGACCCTTGTTCCGCCGCGCGCAAGCGGTTGAATCGGTTGCAAATCGTAGGCGGGCGTGGCCGGAAGATCAATGCAACGCGCCCATTGACGGCTATTTTCGGGTCGTCAGGCAGAAGCACCGTAAGGTCGGCGCGGCATGATACCGGGACGCAACTAGTGCTCGATACCGCGATCGCTCTCGGGGCACGGCTCGCCAGCATCGACCGCGCGCTGGCCGCGACCGAGCGCGGCCAGGAAAAGGTGCGCAAGTTCGGAGCGCCCGGACCCGGCCCAGGGCTTCGCGGGCGTCATCGCGCCGCCCCTCGGCCTCCCCGATGAGCCGCGCCTTCCCGCATACGCGGCCTGCCTGCAGGGCATTTGCGCCCACTCCCCCGCTTGACTAGGTTCCGCCGCCGCCGAACCTCCCCGGGATACCCCTTTACAATGCGCCTGACCGCCGACCGCCTCGACCGGATCAGCCCGAGCCTGACCATCGCCGTCGCCACCAAGGCGCGCGCGCTCCAGGCCGCCGGGCGCGACGTGATCTCGCTCTCCGCCGGGGAGCCCGATTTCGACACGCCGCGCAACATCAAGGACGCCGCCATCCGCGCGATCGAGGCGGGCGAGACCAAATACACCGATGTCTCCGGCACGCCCGCGCTACGCCAGGCGGTCGCCGCCAAGTTCCTGCGCGATTCCGGCATCGACTACCGGCCCGAGGAGATCATCATCTCCACCGGCGGCAAGCAGGTGATCTTCAATTGCATGCTCGCCACCCTGAACGCGGGCGACGAGGTGATCATCCCGAGCCCCTGCTGGGTGAGCTACCCCGATATCGTCTCGCTCGCGGACGGCAAGCCGGTGCTGATCCCCTGCGGTCAGAACCAGGGCTTCAAGCTGCGCGCCGAGGATCTGGAGGCGGCGATCACGCCTCGTACGCGCTGGTTCATGCTGAACAACCCGTGCAACCCGACCGGCGCGGCGTACAGCGCGGCCGAGCTGAAGCCGATCACCGACGTGCTGATGCGCCACCCGGACGTCTGGGTGTTCACCGACGACATCTACGAGAAGCTTGCCTATGACGGGATGAAGCCGGCGACCATCCTGGAGGTGGAGCCGCGCCTGCGCGAGCGCACCGTCACGATGAACGGCTGCTCCAAGTCCTGGGCCATGACCGGCTGGCGCATCGGCTTCGCGGGCGCGCCGGTGGCGCTCATCAAGGCGATGGACAAGCTGCAAAGCCAGTCGACCGCCAACCCCTCCTCGATCAGCCAGGCCGCCGCGCTGGAGGCGCTGACGGGCCCGCAGGACTCGGTCGAGGCGATGCGGCAGGTCTATCAGGCGCGACGCGATCTGGTGGTGCGCGAACTCAATCGCGCCAAGGGCCTGAATTGCCACCAGCCGGAAGGCGCCTTCTACGTCTATCCCTCGATCCACGGCTGCATCGGCAAGACGAGCGCGGGCGGGGCGAAGATCGTGGACGACGAGGCGTTCGTCACGGCACTTCTCGACGAGGAGGGGGTCGCCACCGTGCACGGCGCCGCCTTCTGCTATCCGGGCCATTTCCGCATCAGCTACGCGACCTCGACCGAGCAGCTGCAAGAGGCGATGCGCCGCATCCGCCGCTTCTGCCACGGGCTAAGCTGATGCCCGCGCTCGCGCAGCGCCTCGGCCGCGTGCAGGTCGCGGCCAGCACCACGATGACGGTGCGCGCGCGCGAACTGCGCGCGGCGGGCAAGGACGTGGTCGCACTGACCTTGGGCGAGCCCGCTTTTGCCACTCCGCGCCACGCGATCGAGGCCGGACTGGAGGCGGCGCGGCGCGGCGAGACCAAATACCCGCCGCAGGACGGCGTCCCGGCGCTGAAGCAGGCGATCCAGCGCAAGTTCAAGCGCGACAGCGGGCTCGACTTCGCGCTCGACGAAATCTCGGTCTCCAACGGCGGCAAGCAGTCGATCTTCAACGCGCTCGCCGCCACCGTCGATCCGGGCGACGAGGTGGTGATCCCGGTGCCATCCTGGAACGCCTATCCGCTGATGACGAACTTCCTCGACGGCCGCCCGGTGTTCGTCGCCTGCCCGCAGAACAACGGCTTCAAGCCTCGCGCCGAGGACATCGAGGCGGCGCTGACCCCGCGCAGCAAGTGGCTGATCCTCAACAATCCCAACAACCCCTCGGGCGCCGCCTGCTCGGCCGACGAACTGGCGGCAATCGCCGCCGTGCTGCGCCGCCATCCCGGCGTGTGGATCATGTCGGACGACATGTACGAGCATCTGGTGTTCGACGGATTCCGCCACGCCACCATGGCCGCCGTCGCGCCCGACCTGCGCGACCGCGTGCTGACGATCAGCGGCGTCTCCAAGACCTATGCGATGACCGGCTGGCGCATCGGCTTCGCCGCCGGTCCGCGTGCCTTGATCAAGGCGATGGTCAACATGCAGGGCCAGGTGACGGCGGGCGTGTCCACCGTCGGCCAGGCGGCGGCGGCGGCGGCGCTCGACGGGCCGCAGGAGAGCGTGGGCGAGATGGTGGCGGCCTATCAGCGCCGCCGCGACCTCGCGGTGGAAATGCTGAACGCCTGCCGCGGCCTCTCCTGCCACAAGCCCGAAGGCGCATTCTACGTGTTCCCGAACGTCGCCGGGTGCCTTGACCGCACCACGCCGGGTGGGCGGCGCATCAAGTCCGACACCGATTTCGCGCTCGCGCTCTTGGAAGAGGCGTATGTGGCGCTGGTGCCCGGCGCTTCCTACGGCATGAGCCCCTATGTGCGCGTCAGCACCGCCGCCGACGAGGCGGTGCTCGTGGAGGGCTGCCGGCGCATCCAGAGATTCTGCGCGGCCCTCGCATGATCCGCCCCGGGCGGGATGCCGACGCCGCGGGGTTCATCGCGCTGATCGGGGGCTGCTGGGCGGAGTACCCCGGCTGCGTCATGGACGTGGACGGCGAGGTGCCGGAATTGCGCGCGCTCGCCTCCCATTACGCCGGCAAGGGCGGCGCGCTGTGGAGCGCCGAGGAGGCGGGCCGCATCGTCGGCGTGATCGCCGCCTGGCCCGAGGAGCCGGGAATTTGGGAGATCGGGCGCATGTATGTCGCCCGAGCAGAGCGCGGCACCGGCCTCGCCGATGCGCTGCTCGACAGGGCGGAAGCCCATGCGATCGCCGCCGGGGCGGCGCGGCTGCAACTATGGAGCGACACGCGCTTCGAGCGCGCGCACCGATTCTACGAGCGGCGAAGCTATGTCCGCACCGGCCCCATCCGCGCGCTCAACGACCGCTCCAACTCGATCGAGTTTCACTACGCCAAGCCCGTGCACGGCATCGAGCGGCTGGATGCTGCGGCCGCCGCATCGGCCGAGCGGCCGCTGGCGGAGGTGCTGTGCGCCTGCGTGGAAGCGGGCGCCTCCGTTTCTTTCCTGCCGCCGCTGCCGCTCGGGACGGCGCGCACCTTCTGGCGCCGCTACGCCGCCGAGGTCGCTGGCGGCAAGCGGATCATCCTCGCCGCATGGGCCGACGGCGTGCTGCGCGGGGTCGTGACGCTCGGCCTCGACACGCCGCAGAACCAGCCGCACCGCGCCGACGTGCAAAAGCTGCTCGTGCATCCCGCCGCCCGCCGCCGCGGCCTCGGCCGCGCCCTGATGGAGCTGCTGGAGCAGGAAGCCGCAGCGGCCGGACGGACGCTGCTGACGCTCGACACGAACGAAGCCGACGACGCCGAGCGGCTCTACCGCGCCCTCGGCTGGACCGAGGCCGGACGGTTCCCGGATTACGCCGTCCAGGCCGACGGCAGCCTGCGCGCGACGGTGCTGTTCTACAAAAGAACGGGCGGCCCCGGCACCTGACGCTCGCCACGCAAGGCGTGAGCCGTTGTGGTTGTTGCCGCCGTTGCCGTTGTTGTTGTTCTTCGTCTGGTCGTTGGTGACGTTGTAGTGCGTTGCGGCGGCTTGCTGAACTTTAGGCCTGTTCCAACTTTTGTTTATACGGCCGCGCGCAAGTACTGCGCCGGCAGCTCGGGTTTTACGCCAAGCGCCTTGGCCGCCCGCAGCGGCCACGCCGGGTCGGCCAGTAGCGCGCGGGCCAGGAGCACGAGGTCGGCACGGCCATTGGCGACGATCTCGGCGGCATGGGTGGGCTCGGTGATAAGCCCTACCGCCCCCGTGGCGATCCCCGCCCCGGCGCGCACCGCCTCGGCGAACGGCACTTGATAGCCCGGATGCAGGGAGGGGATTTCTTGCGCGAGCGCAATTCCGCCCGATGAGCAATCGATCAGGTCGACATCCCCCCGCTCGGCGAGCCAGCGGCTGAGTTCCACCGCGTCCTCGACCGTCAGTCCGCCCGGCATCCAGTCGGTGCAGGAAAGCCGTACGAACAGCGGCAAATCGTCGGGCCACTCGGCCCGCACGGCGGAGATCGTCTCCATGAGGAAGCGCGCCCGGCGCGCCAGATCGCCGCCATAGGCATCGGTGCGCCGGTTGGCGATCGGCGAGAGGAACTCGTGGATCAGGTAGCCGTGCGCGGCATGCAATTCGATGATGCGGAACCCTGCCTCTCGCGCCCTCCGCGCGGCGCGGGCGAACTGCGCCACCACCTCCGCGATCTCGGCCTTGCTCAGCTCGTGCGGCGCGACCCCTTCGTCGTGGAACGGGATCGGACTCGGCGCCAGCGGCACCCAGCCCCCCTGATCGGGCAGGATCACGCCCCCGCCCTCCCAGGGCCGCTTGCTCGAGCCCTTGCGCCCGGCATGGGCGAGCTGAATCGCCGGCACCGCGCCGAGCCCGCCGATCAGGGCGGCGATCCGCGCCAGGAATGCCTGGTGCGCCTCGTTCCACAGCCCGAGGCAGTGATGCGTGATCCGGCCCGGCGCCGAAACGTGGGTCGCCTCGACGAACACGATGCCCGCCCCGCCGGCAGCCTTGGCGCCGAGATTCTGGATGTGCCAGTCGTTCCCCAGACCGTCTTCGGCGCTGTATTGGCACATGGGCGAGACCACGATGCGGTTGCGCGCGGTGACGGAACGGAAGCTGACCGGCTGGAACAGCAGCGGGATGTGCGTCATTCGGCTCTCTGCGCGTTGGGGGTCCTCACATAGGCGCCGCGGCCGGCGCCGGGAACCGCGCCGGTGCTCAGGGCGTGCGGGCGCGCGCCACCGCGTCGGCCTGGGCGCGGGCTGCGCTCATGCCCTGCAGGATCGCCTGCACGTCGCGATCCACCTGCTGCTGGCGGGCAAAGATGCCGACCGGCGGCGCCGCATCATCGGCGGCGGTCGCGCCCGCCCCGGCACAGGCCGCGAGCGCCAACAGCAAGGGCAGAACGACGAGAAACCCCATCACGGTCACAATCACGCAGTTAGGAGCCCGTATAATCAGCCTGTTCCGGCCCCGCCATAGGATTTGTCGGCCTGTGCGGGCAGGCAATCTTCGCCCGCCTCGCCTTGACCCGGGCGGCCTACTGCGCGGTAGAGTAATTGCGATCCAGCGACCCGCGAGCGGGGAGAGTAACGCGCGCGCCCCGGCGCGCGACGACAGGAGCGAACATGCCAGCGTTGAACTATGCCGCGCCGACCACGGTGAAAGAGGCCGTCGCCCTGCTCGCCGGCGCATCCGGCACCGCGAAGGTGCTCTCGGGCGGCACCGACCTTCTGGTCCAGCTTCGCTCGGGCCGGGTGCGACCCGACCTGATCGTGGATACGAAACGCATCCCCGGCCTTATCGGCATAAGCGAGGAGAGCGGCGCGTTCGTCATCGGCGCCGCCACGCCGGGCGCCGTGGTGGAAGCGCATGAGGGGCTGAAGCGCGCCTTCCCCGGCGTCGTGGAGGCGATGGACCTGATCGGCTCCCAGCAAATCCAGGGCCGGGCCACGCTCGCCGGCAATCTCTGCAACGCCTCGCCGGCCGCCGACAGCGTGCCGGCGATGATCGCCGCCGGAGCCATCGCGGTCATCGCGGGGCCCAACGGCCAGCGCGAGGTGCCGGTCGAACAGATCCCAACCGGCCCCGGCCGCACCTCGCTCGGGCGCGGCGAGTTCATAGTCGCCTTCCGCCTGCAGAAACCCGCGCCGCGCACGGGCGATGCCTATCTGCGCTTCATCCCGCGCACCGAGATGGACATCGCCGTGGTCGGCTGCGGCGTCAGCCTGACGCTCGATGCGGGGGGCAAGATCATCGCCGCCCGGGTGTGCCTCGGCGCCGTCGCGCCGACCCCGGTGTTGGCGCCGGAGGCTGCGGCCGCGCTGGTCGGCTCCACGCTCGACGAGGCGGCACTCGCCAAGCTCGACCGGGCAGCGCAGTCCGTCTGCAAGCCGATCAACGACAAACGCGGGACGATCGAATACCGCACCAAAGTCGCGGGCGTGCTCGCCCGCCGCACCGCCGCCATCGCTTACGAGCGCGCCAAGGCGCGCGGCTGAAGGACACGCAATGAGCAAGCATCACGTCACCACCACCATCAACGGCGAGCCGGTCGAGTTTCTCTGCGAGACGCAGGAGACGATGCTCGACGTGCTCCGCAACACGCTCAACCTGACCGGCAGTAAGGAAGGCTGCGCCTCCGGCGATTGCGGCGCGTGCAGCGTGATCTGCGATGGCAAGCTCGTCTGCTCCTGCCTGATGTTGGGCGTGGAGGCGGAAGGCCGCAGCATCGTCACGGTGGAGGGCGTCGCCGAGGGCGACACGCTGCATCCGGTGCAGCGCAAGTTCCTGGAGCACGCCGCCTTGCAATGCGGGTTCTGCACGCCGGGCCTGATCGTCGCCTCTAAGGCGCTGCTGGACGAGAACCCGAACCCGACCGAGGAGGAGGCGCGCTACTGGCTCGCCGGCAACCTCTGCCGGTGCACCGGCTATGACAAGATAATCGCGGCCGTGCTCGATGCGGCGGCCGAGATGCGCGGAGAGAGGAGCGCGGCATGAACTACATCGTCTCCAAGCCCGAGCTGAAGGTCGTCGGCACCCGCCCGGTGCGCCCGGATGGCGTCGATAAAGTTACCGGACGCGCCCAGTTCGGCGCCGACATGGTGCTGCCCGGCATGTTGTGGGGCAAGGTTCTGCGCAGCCCGCACGCCCATGCACGCATCCTCGGCATCGACACCTCGAAGGCCGAGAAGCTGCCTGGCGTGAAAGCGGTCGTCACCGCCAAGGATTTCCCCGACATCGCCTCCGAAGAAGCGTTCGTCGGCGAAGGGCCGATGAACTTCCGCGACCTCTCGCGCAACTGCATGGCGCGCGACAAGGCGCTTTACGAGGGCCACGCCGTCGCCGCGGTCGCCGCCATCTCGCAGTCGGTCGCCGACGCGGCGCTGGCGCTGATCGACGTGACATACGAGGTGCTGCCGCACGTGATCGACGTGGAGGAGGCGATGCGCCCCGACGCGCCGATACTGCACGAGGACCTGTTCACGCAAGGCGTCGAACCGAAGCCGACCAAGCCCTCCAACATCGCCAAGCGCCTGCACTTTAAGAAGGGCGACGTGGCGGCCGGGTTCCGTGAGGCCGAGGTGATTGTCGAAGGCCGCTACACCACCCAGCCCGTGCATCAGGCCTATATCGAGCCCCACGCCGCCCTGTGCGCGGTCGCCGCCGACGGGCAGGCGCAGATCTACAGCTCCTCGCAGGGCCAGTTCATGGTGCGCGCCTACTGCGCCAAGCTGCTCGGCTGGGACATCGCCAATATCCGTGCCGTGCCGCTCGAGATCGGCGGCGGCTTCGGCGGCAAGACGCTGGTTTACCTGGAGCCGCTGGCGCTCGCCCTTTCCAAGAAATCCGGCCGCCCGGTGAAGATCGTGATGACACGCGAGGAGGTGTTCCGCGCCTCCGGCCCCACCTCGGGCGCCGTGGTCGAGGTGAAGATCGGCGCCAGGAAGGACGGCACCATCGTCGCCGCTCAGCAGGTGCTCAAGTATCAGGCGGGCGCTTTCCCCGGTTCGCCGGTCGGCCCCGGCTGCATGTGCGGCTTCGCCATGTATGACCTGCCGAACGTGGAGGTGGAGGGCTTCGACGTCGTCTCCAACCGCCCGAAGGTCGCCGCGTATCGCGCCCCCGGCGCGCCCATCTCGTCCTGGGCGGTGGAAAGCGCGCTCGACGAGCTGGCGCGCAAGCTCGAGATGGACCCGATCGCGCTGCGCGAGAAGAACGCAGTGCGCGACGGCAGCAAGACCCATTACGGGCCGAGCTTCCGCGACATCGGTTTCCTGGAAACGATCCGCGCCGCGCGCGCCCATCCGCACTACACTGCCCCGCTCGGCAAGAATCAGGGGCGCGGCGTTGCCTGTGGCTTCTGGTTCAATATCGGCGGCGAGTCCTCGGCGGCCGTGCACATCAACGAGGACGGCACGGCGACGGTGGTTTCCGGCAATCCCGATATCGGCGGCTCGCGCGCCTCGATGGCGATGATGGCGGCCGAGGTGCTCGGCATTCCGGTGGAAAAGGTGCGCCCGATCGTCGGCGACACCGCCTCGATCGGCTTCACGCACCTCACGGGCGGCTCGCGCGTCACCTTCGCGACCGGCATGGCGGTGACGCAAGCCGCCGAGAAGGTGGTCGAGCAGCTCAAGGCGCGCGCCGCGCAGATCTGGGAAATCCCCGCCGAGGCGGTGGAGTGGAAGGACGGCGCGGCCTACCCCGCCGGTTCGAACGCCGGGGGCTTCGAGCCGCTGTCGCTCGCCGACATCGCGCTCAAGGCCGCCCGCACCGGCGGCCCGATCAGCTCGGAGGTCTCGCTCAACGCGCAAGGCGCCGGGCCCGGCTTCGGGTGCCATATCTGCGACGTGGAGGTCGATCCCGAAACCGGCGCGGTGAAGATCCTGCGCTACACGGCGGTGCAGGACGTCGGCAAGGCGATCCATCCCGCCTATGTGGAGGGCCAAATCCAGGGCGGTGCCGCGCAGGGCATCGGCTGGGCGCTGAACGAGGAATACATCTACGATTCGCAGGGCCGGATGGAGAACCCGGGCTTCCTCGACTACCGCGTGCCGGTGGCCTCCGACCTGCCGCGCATCGAGGCGGTGCTGGTGGAGGTGCCCAATCCGCGCCATCCGTTCGGCGCACGCGGCGTCGGCGAGGTACCGATCGTCCCGCCGATGGCCGCCGTCGGCAACGCGATTCGCGCCGCGACGGGCCTCCGGCTGCGCGATTTGCCGATGTCGCCGCCCAAGGTGCGCGCCGCGCTGGACGCCGCGCGGAAATAGCGCGCGACGGCGATCCTCGCGGTTTCGGCTGCGCGAGCATCGCCGTCAGTGCGATGCGCTGAAGGCGGGCCGGCATCAAGGGCGACCCGAAGTTCATCGGCTATTTGAACGATGCGCTCCGTTACGAGCTGACGTCGGCCAATGAGTACTGGCTGCACGACCGGCGGCTCGATAACTGGGGCAGTTGTCGAGTTTGTCCTTTGGCCGAGGACGATGTGCAGGCGTTGCCGGGTATCAGGCACGTCATGCGCGAGGTGGTGGAGGACAGGCGGCCGAACCAGGAACCGATCCCGCCGCCGATCGACGAGCGCAGCATTTCAGGCAACTTCGTGGTGCGGGTGCCGGCCGAGCCTCACCGCAAGCTGGTCCTCGAGGCAGCGGAAGCGGCGCGCCGTCTGCACCGCCATATCAGCTACCAGCTCGCGCTTGCCGGCGGCTCGTAAGCGGGGATACGCCTACATCCCCAGGTAAAACTTCCTGATCAGCTCGTTATCATTCAACTCCGCTGCTGAGTCGCCGGCGAACTCGATCCTTCCGTGCACGATCACGTAACCCCGGTCGGCGATGCGGATCGCCTGGCTGAAATTCTGCTCGGCCATCAGGACCGTGAGCCCGAAGCCCGATTTCAGCTCGGCGATCTTGTCGATGGTGCGCCGCACCAGCACCGGCGCGAGCCCGACCGACGGCTCGTCCACCAACAATATCTTTGGCGCCGACATCAGCGCCCGGCCGAGCGCCAGCATCTGCTGCTCGCCTCCGCTCATCGAGCCCGCCATCTGCCGCCGACGTTCCTTCAGGCGCGGGAACAGCTCGAAGCAGAAATCGAGATTGCGGGTGATCGCGGGACGCGCGGCGGCCCGGAACGCGCCCATCAGGAGATTCTCGGTCACGCTCAGGCGCGGAAACAGCCGCCTTCCCTCGGGCACGAACGCGATGCCGCGATCGACGATTTCCTCGGTGGAAAGCGCGGTCAGATCGTGCTGCTCGCCCTCGATCTCAGCGCTGATGCGTCCGCCGCTCGGTCGCACCATGCCCATGACGCACTTCATTAGCGTCGACTTGCCGTTGCCGTTCGTCCCCAGCAGCGCCACCGTCTCGCCGTGCGCAACCGATACCGAGACGCCGTGCAGCACCCGTACCGAGCCATAGCCCGCCGACAGCTCCTCGATGGCGAGACTATTCGCCAAGGTAGGCGCGCTCCACCTCTGGATCGCGAATCACCAAATCAGGCTCGCCATCGGCGATCTTGCGCCCGGCCACCAGCACGACGAGCCTTTGCGAGAACTGCATCACCGCGCGCATGATGTGCTCGATCATGATCACCGTGACCCCTTGCTGATTGAGCCGCAGCAGCAGCGCCAGGATTTCGTCTACCTCCTGATGCGAAAGCCCGGCCATCGCCTCGTCGGCGATCAGCAGCCGCGGCTCGGCCGCCATCGCGCGGGCAAGCTCGAGCTTCCGCATCTCGATCTGCGTTAGCTCGGCCGGGCGCTGCGCCGCCTTTCCTTCCAATCCGACCGAAGCCAGCAGCGCATGGCAGCGTGCCGCGATCGCCGCCTCGCCGCCGCGATGCCGAAGCGCGTATTCGAGCGGGATGCGCAGATTGTCGGCCAGACTCATGCCGACGAACGGGCGCGGCAACTGGAAGCTCCGCGCAACGCCGAGCCGCGTGCGCCGGTAAGGCGGCAGCCCATTCAGCGCGTGGCCGGCGAACCGCACCGTACCGCCCTCATGGCGCAGCGTGCCGCAGACGCAGTTCACGAGCGTGCTCTTGCCCGACCCGTTGGGGCCGATCAGCCCGACGCGCTCGCCCTCCGCCACATCGAGGTCGATGTCGCCGAGCGCGACGAAGCCGCCGAACCGCTTGCTCAGGCCGCGCACCTCGAGCAGCGCCGTCACGGCCGCCCCGGCGCCAGGAACCGCCGCAAGCGCGGCGCGGTGGCGCGCCTGCCGCTGAGCCCGATGATCCCGTTCGGCGCCGCCACCACGAACACCACCAACAGCACGCCGACGATCAACAGGTTGAGCGCCGACGAAATGGTGACGGTCGCCACCTGCTGCAATGTCCCCAGCAGCACCGCGCCGATGACCGGCCCCGCCCAGCTCGCCGTCCCGCCGATCAGCGGCATGGCGATGCTGTTGACCGCATAGCTCAGGCTGAACGCCGAGGTCGGATCGAGATAGGTGACATAGAAGGGCAGCGGCGCGCCGGCCATGCCCATCAGCGCTCCCGAGAGCGCGGTCGCCGCGAGCTTGAGCCGGAGGGACGGCACGCCCGAGGCTTCCGCCGCCAGCTCGTCGTCGCGGATCGCCGCCAACCCGCGACCGAGGCGGGAGCGTTCGATCGTGCGCGCGATGCACACCGCGCTCACAGCCAGCGCCAGCATCAGCAGGAACAGATACTGGATGTAATCGAGCCCGAAGAACGGGGCGCGCTGCGGGCGCATCGTGTAGGCGCCGCCCGAACCGCCCACATATTCCCAGTTCACCATGAGCGTTTGCAGCACCACCGCCATCGCCAGGGTGGCGATCGAGAAATACGCCCCGCGCAGTCGCAACGTCAGCCATCCCATCCCGAGCCCGACCACGCCGGAGACGAACGCGCCGGCGAGCATCATCGCCGGAATCGGCAGCCCGGGCAGCAGCTTCACCAGCGCCACCGAGCAATAGGCCCCGAGCGCGAAGAAGCCGGCGACGCCGAAATTCACGTAGCCCGTGTAGCCGCCGAGGACGTTCCAGGCCGTCGCCAGCACGATGTATTGCAGCACCACGTAGCCGGCGAAGAACACGTAGGAATTGTGCACCGCCACCGCCGCGCCGTAGGCCAGCGCCGCGACCAGCACCGCGCAGCCGAGAAACCGCGTATTGCTCATCCGCGCCCAAACAATCCGGCCGGCCGCAGCGCGAGCGTGCCGAGCAGGAACCCGAACGCCACCGCCGGGGCCCAGGACGGGCCATAGAAGGTCGCGGTCAGGCTCTCCATGATGCCGAGCCCGATGGCGGCGAGCACGGTGCCGGCGAAACTGCCGAGGCCGCCCAGCACGCAGATCGCGAACACGCGGCCGATATAGTCGCGCGCGACCGACGGCTCGACCGGCTGGATCACGATCAGGATCGCGCCGGCGATCGAGGCGGTGGCGATCGAGATGCCGAAGGCGATGCGCTTCAGCCGCACCGGATCGGCCGCCATCAGCCGTAGCGCGAGCGGATCCTGCGCCACCGCCTGCACGGCGCGCCCGATGAAGGTGCGGGAGAGGAACTGATATAGAAGCGCGATCAGCACGAGCGACACAAGGCACGGCACGAGCAGCCGCAGTGGCACGTCGATCACCCCGAAATGCAGCGTGGTGCCGACATAGGCGGCCTGCACCAGCCGGTAATCGACGCCGAACACCAGCACGAGCCCGACCTCGGTGATGAACAGCAGACCGAAAAAAAAGGCGAGGCCGCGCAGGCTCTGATCGCCGCGCCGCTCGAACGAAACATGGTAGGTCTGATAGATCGCCGCGCCGAGCAGATAGAAGAGCGGCGCCAGCAGCACGCTCGCGAGGATCGGATCGAGCCCGATCCACGTGTTGAGCAGCCACGCGCAATAGGAGCCGAGCACGATGAACGCCGGATGCGCGATGTTGACGATGTCGAGCATCCCGAACGAGATCGACACCCCGATCGTCACCGCCGCATAGAACCCGCCGAGCAGCAGCCCGGAGACGAGCGCGTTGCCCAGCAGGTCGAAAGACAGCACCGTTACACCCTCACCCGGCGCTGCGTGCCGGCCTCTCCCGCAAGCGGGCGGGGCGTCCCGTGCACCGCTCCTGCGCAGCGGGAGAGGTTGCGCGGCAAAGCCGCGAGGCTGAGGGCGTGCGGGCTCACCGATTCTTCCAAACGGGCTTCCGCTTCTCCGCGAACGCGCGCGGCCCTTCGATGTAATCCTCGCTCTCCAGATTCTCCTTCTGCGCCGGATAGATGGTGCGGATCGCCGCCTCGACCGTCGGCTGATCGAGCCCCCGATACACCGCCTGCTTGGACGCCCGCACCGCTTTCGGCGAGCATTCCAGAATGAGCGCCGCCCAGCGCCGCGCCGCCTCCAGCGCCGCTCCCTCCGCCACCACCTCGTTGACGAAGCCGAGTTCCTTGCCCTCGCGCGCGGAAACCCGCCGCCCGGTCAGGATCATCCCGAGCGCCTGCTTCTGCGGGATCATGCGCGGCAGCCGGTGCACGCCGCCCGCGCCGGCGATCAGCCCGACGCGCGGCTCGGGCAAAGCGAACACGGCGTTCTCGGCGGCGACGATGATGTCGCAGGCGAGCGCGATCTCGAACCCGCCGCCCATCGCGATCCCGTTCACCGCCGCGATCAGCGGCTTGTTCAGATCGAAGCGCAGCGTCAGCCCCGCGAAGCCGGTGCGCGCGGGCGGCCCGCGCCGCCCCGCCGCCTGCACCTTCAGATCGTTGCCCGCCGAGAAGGCGCGCGGCCCGGCGCCCGTCACGATGCCGACCCAAAGATCGTCGTTGGTGGCGAACTCGTCCCACACGCGCTCCAGCTCGTGATGCGCCTCGCTGTGCAGCGCGTTCATCACCTCGGGACGGTTCAAGGTGACGATCCGCACCCGCCCCTCGTCCGCCACGCGGCAAAATCGGTATTCGCTCATCGCCTCGCTCCCACCACCCCGGCCGCGATCAAGGCCTCGATCTCGCCCGCCGCGAATCCCGCCTCGCGCAGCACCGCCTCGCTGTCCGCACCCGCTTCGGGGGCGTGCGTCGGCGCCACCTTCTCCACGCCCTCCACCCAGAACGGTGCGCTGACCGTCAGCAGCGCGTCATCGGCGAACGGCACCAGCGCCCCGCTCTCGGTCATCTGCGGATCGGGGATGTCCTCCATCTCGGCGACGATCCCGAACACGATCCCGCTCCGCTCGAGCGCCGCCACCCAGTCCGCGCGCGGCGCGGCGGCGAACACCACATCCAGCACCTCCGTCAGCACCAGCGCGTGCTCGGTGCGCGAAGCGACCGTCGCGAACAGCGGATCATCCAGCATTGGACTCGCCACCGCGCGCTTGAACACCTCCCATCGCCGCTGATCGGGCACGATCGACAGGATGAGCCACTTCCCGTCGGCGCAGCGATAGTGATTCCGCAGCGGATGGCGCGACTGCGCGCGCGGCGGCTGCACCGCCACATCCTCGCCCAACAGCCGCGCCTGCACCTGGCTCGCGTTCGCCCACAAACCGTTGGCAAGCAGCGAGGACCCGACCGCCATGCCGCGCCCGGTGCGCTCGCGCTGATAGAGCGCGGTTGCGATGGCGGCGTAAAGCGCCATGCCGGACGGATGATCCCCCATGCCGCCGAGCGAGCGTGCCGGCACCGCATCGGCCGCGCGCACGAGATGCATCATGCCCGACCGCGCCCACCATGCGGTGACGTCGAAGCCCGGCCGGTTCCTGTCCGGCCCGCGCTCGCCATAGCCCGTGAACGCGGCATAGATCAGCCTTGGGTTCTCCGGCCCCAGCGCCTCGTACGTCACGCCAAGCTTGCGGCGCACATCGGGGGGCGAATTGGTGATGAACACGTCGACTTGGGCGATCAGGCGCCGCAGCACCGCCTGCCCTTCGGCGCGCGCCAGATCGAGCACGATGCTTCGCCGGCTCCGCCCGTCTAGCATGAAGCCGGGGTTGCGCGGGTGCACGTATCCGCTGGTCGGCGGGATCGAGCGAGCGCGATAGGGATCGCCGCCCGGCGCCTCGATCTTCACCACGTCGGCCCCGAACTCGGCCAGCACCGAGGCCGCCGAAGGGCCCGCGATGTAGGTCGCGCACTCGATCACCTTCAGTCCGTCGAATAGCGCCATGCGGCGTCTCTCCCTCCCCGGCGCGCCACGATCCGCCATGGCGGCGGAGGCGGCAAGCGTCTTTCGCGCGGGCGGCGGGCGGGCTATCGGTTCTCGCGGCAGAACAGAGGACCGACGCGCATGAGCATCCGCTTCGATAACCGTGTCGCCATCGTCACCGGCGCTGGCGCCGGGCTCGGTCGCGCGCACGCGCTGCTGCTCGCCGAGCGCGGGGCGAAGGTGGTGGTCAACGATCCGGGCGGATCGGTCGATGGGCGCGGCGGGTCGGGCGCGGTCGCCGACAAGGTGGTGGCGGAGATCCGCGCCAAGGGCGGCGAGGCGGTCGCCAACTACGATTCAGTCGGCACCTGGGAAGGCGCGCAGAACATCGTCAAGACGGCGATGGACAAATGGGGCCGCGTCGATGCGCTGATCAACAACGCCGGCATCCTGCGCGACAAGGCGTTCCACAACATGCCGGTCGAGGATTTCGAGGCGGTGGTGCAGGTGCACCTGCTGGGCAGCGCCTACTGCACCAAAGCGGCCTGGCCGATCATGCGCGAGCAAAAATACGGCCGGGTGGTGATGACCACCTCCACTTCCGGCATTTTCGGCAATTTCGGCCAGTCGAACTATGGCGCCGCCAAGGCGGGCGTCTGCGGGCTGGCGAACTGCCTGCGCTTCGAGGGCGCCAAATACAACATCATGGTCAACGTGCTCTCGCCCGCCGCCTATACGCGGATGACCGAGAACCTCATGAACCCCGCCGTCGCCCCCTACATGAAGCCGGAACTCGTCTCGCCCGCCGCCGTGTGGCTCGCGAGCGAGGCCTGCACCGTCTCGGGCGAGATCGTGTTCGCGCAGGCCGGCGGATTCACGCGCTTGCAGTATTTCGAAACCGACGGCGTGCAGTTCGACCCCGACCAGCCGGTGACGCTCGAGATGTTCGCCGACGCCTTCGCGACCGTGACCGATCTGTCGCACGCCCACCCGCTGCGGACGATCATGGGCGAGATGGAGAACAAGCTGCGCGCCATCGGCAAGATCAAATAGCCGGCGCGCGGCGATGAACCACCGGGCGTGGATGGCCCTCGCCGCGATCGCTGGCACGCTGATCTTTCTTGGCCTCGCGATCATCGGGCGTGGTGGGTTTCGCTCATTCTTCTCGCAACCGGCGCTGATCGCGGTCGCCATCGCGACGCTCGCGATGATGGTCACGGCGCTGTTCGCGCGGGCCAATTTCAGCTCCGGATTGCGCGAGGACCGCGCGAACCGCTGGGTGCTCCCGGCTTTTGGCGTGATCGGACTGTTCGACGCCTACCTGCCGTCCTACACCGATCGGATCGGCTTCTGGACGATCGACGGCAGCGCGATCCGCTGGCTCGGCGTCGTGCTCTATGCGGTCGGCGGTGCATTACGGCTCTGGCCGGTGTTCGTCCTCGGCCCCCGGTTCAGCGGCCTCGCTGCGATCCAGCCGGGACACAGGCTGGTGACTGACGGCCCATACCGCGTGATCCGCCATCCGAGTTACCTGGGCGCGCTCGTTCTCACGCTCGGCTGGGGCCTCGCCTTTCGTGCCGGCATCGGCTTGCTGCTGACTGCGCTGCTGATCCTGCCGCTGCTGGGACGCATCCGCGCCGAGGAGGCGCTGCTGCGCTCGGAATTCGGCCAGCACTACGACGCCTATCGCGCCCACACATATCGTCTGATTCCCGGCCTGTTCTGAGCCACGAGGAGCCGCGCATGCTGGCCCACGCCCCGTGACCACACCCCGCCAAGTCGCGGTGATCGGCGCCGGCATCGTCGGCGCCGCGAGCGCGATCGAGCTGCTGCGCGACGGCCATCGCGTCACGATCCTCGATCCGGGCGAGCCGGGCGGCGAGCAAGCGGCGAGCTACGGCAACGGCTGCTGGCTCTCGCCCGGCTCGGTCGTGCCGATGTCGGCACCCGGCATCTGGCGCAAGGTGCCGGGTTGGCTTGCCGATCCGCTCGGCCCGCTGACGATCCGCTGGCGCTACCTGCCCCGGCTGGCGCCCTGGCTTGTGCGTTTCCTCGTCGCCGGTGCCACTGAGGCGCGGCTCGAAGCGACCGCGCGGCCGCTGCGCGCGCTCGTTGCCGATGCGCCGGAACGGCATCTTCGCTTGGCCGAAGAAGCCGGCGTCGGCGCGCTCATCCAGCGCACCGGCCTGCTCTACATTTTCCCCTCCCGCGCCGATTTCGAGGCCGAGGCGCTGGCGTGGCGGCTGCGCCGCGACAACGGCGTGCGCTGGGTCGAGCTGTCCGAGAACGAGCTGCGTCAGCGCGAACCGGCGCTCGATCGGCGCTACCGCTTCGGCGTCCTCGTCGAGGAAGGCGGACATTGCGTCGATCCCGGCGCCTATGTGGCCGCTTTGGTCCGCTACGCCGTCGCGCAAGGTGCGACGCTGCGGAAGGTCCGCGCGACCGGCTTCCGCATCGAAAGCGGTCGCCTGCGCGCGGTGCGCACCGATGCCGGCGAAATCGCCGTGCAGGCGGCGGTGATCGCGGCCGGCGCCCGCTCGCGCGCGCTCGCCGCCACCGCCGGCGACCGCGTGCCGCTGGAAACCGAGCGCGGCTATCACGCCCTGATCGCGGCACCGGAAGTCGGCCCGCGCACGCCGCTGATGCCGAGCGACGGCAAGATGTCGGTCACGCACATGGCGGGCGGCCTCAGGATCGCGGGACAGGTGGAACTCGCCGGACTGGAAGCCGAACCCAATTGGCGCCGGGCGGAGATTTTGCGCGACTTCGCGCTGCTTCTGTTTCCGGGGCTGCCGCGCGACCTACCCGCCGATCGCGTGCGCTTCTGGATGGGGCACCGGCCCTCGCTGCCTGACGGCCTGCCCGTGATCGGCCCGGCATCCGGCTGCCCGGACATCGTCCACGCCTTCGGCCACGGCCATGTCGGGCTGGCGGCGGGAGCGGCCACCGCCCGGCTGGTCGCCGACCTGGTCGCCGCCCGCACGCCTGGGATCGACCCCGTGCCCTATGCGCCGCGCCGGTTCCGCTAGCATCGCCAGGCGGCAGGATTTAGCTTGCGCCACCAACCAACAGGTATGCACTTGATGTTTCGATCATCTGCGCTTGCGCTGCTGCTTCTTACCGGCTGCACCGGGCTCACCGGAGCCGCCACCCTGGAGGTCGGCCCCGGCAAGCAGTTCAGCGATCCCGGCAAGGCCATCGCCGCCGCCGGCAGCGGCGATACGGTGCGGATCTACCCCGGGGAGTATTATAGCTGCGCCATCGTACGGCGCAGCGACCTCACCATCGAAGGCGTCGGGCCCGGAGTCGTGCTGCGCGACACGACCTGCGCCCGCAAGGCGATTCTCGTGATCGACGGCAACAATGTCACGGTGCGCAACCTGACCTTGGAGCGGGCGCGCGTGCCCGACCAGAACGGCGCCGGCATCCGCGCCGAGGGCGGAAACCTCACCGTAGAGAACACCCGCTTCCTGAGCAACGAGAACGGCATTCTCACCGCCAGCAACCCCCGTGCGACCATCCGCATCATCGGCAGCACGTTCGACGACAACGGCAAGTGCACGCGCTGCTGCGCGCACGGCATCTACGTCAACCATATCGGCCACCTGATCGTGGAGAACTCGCATTTCACGAACACCCACTCGGGCCACATGATTAAGTCGCGCGCATTCGATACGACCGTCATAAACAATGTCATCGAGGACGGCCCGCAGGGCAATTCGAGTTACCTGGTGCAGGTGCCAAACGGCGGCAACGTGCTGATCGCCAACAATCGCATGGAGAAGGGACCGCACGCGGAGAATTGGTCGGCGGCGATCTCCATCGGCGACGAAGGCGCGACCCAGCCGACGCCGGCGATCATCGTCAAGGACAACGTGCTGACGAACGACACCGGGCACACGACGATCTTCGTGCGGAACGTCACCGCGACGCCCGCCCAGCTTTCCGGTAACGTGTTCAAGGGAGGACCCGTCACCCCTTTGGTGGGGGATGGCTCAGGCGGCTAGAGTTGCCGGCAAGGAGTTGGGCTGAACGCCTCTGGCATCTTGCCGGCGCAACGCTAGCGCGACTTCGGTAGGAACGGGAGACAACGATGGCGGAGCGGGCATTTACCCAGGCGGATCTTGACGTGCTGAAACAGTGGGACACGCCCACGATCTGCAACGGGCTCGAGCTCGTCGTGCCGGAGCGGCGCGCGATCGGCTTCACCACCCAGCCGCTGGTGCCGATCGAACCGAAGCTGCCGCCGATCGTCGGCCTCGCCCGCGTCGGCACGATCCGCGCCAAGGAGCCGCCGCGCGGCAAGGTGGCGAACCGCGTGGATTGGTACGACTATGTGGCGGACGCCGACCTGCCGACCATCGTCGTGCTGCAGGACCTCGATGACACCCCCGGTTACGGGGCGTTCTGGGGCGAGGTGCACTCAACCGTCCACAAGGCGCTCGGCGCGCTCGGCTGCGTGACCAATGGCTCCTATCGCGATATCGACGCCTGGGCCGAGGGCTTTCAGATCATCGGCGGCATGGTGTGCCCGAGCCACGCGCATGTGCACCTGGTCGATTTCGGCCGCCCGGTAAACGTGCACGGCATGAATGTCGGCCACGATGACGTGGTGCACGCCGACCGGCACGGCGCGGTGGTGATCCCAGCCGAAGCCGTGAAAAAGCTGCCGGCGGCGATCGAACTGATCGCGCGGCGCGAGCAGGTGATCCTCGATGTCTGCCGCGATCCGGCCTTCACCCCGGCCAAGCTGCGCGAGGCAATCCGCCGCGCCGGGGAAATCCACTAGCGCCTCATGGTCGAGGTTTTCGTGCTCGGCGCGCCGCGCACAGGCACGTCGGTACTGTTCTCGGTACTCAATCAGGTGGTGCGCCTGCCGGGGCTCGGCGAGGGCCACGTGATGCCCCTCTACGCGCGGCTGCTGCGCGAACACGCTGCGTATGTCGCGTCGGCTCCGGCCGAGACGCTGGCGCACGCCCTCGATGCCGCCGCCTTCCGCAAGGTGGTGATGGAGCATCTGCGCGCCTTCTATGCGCGCACGCTGTTTCCGGGTGCTTGGGTGGACAAGACGCCGGGCGCCGAGGCGATCGCGGCGGCGGCGCTCGCCCGCGAGACCTTCCCCAATGCGCGCTTCGTGCTCACCGTCCGAAACGGGATCGAGGCGGTCGCCTCGATCCAGCGCAAGTTCGCCACCTCGCACGAACACGCCTGCCACATCTGGGCGGACCCATACCGCGCCGCCGAGCGGCTGCATGAGGACGTGGGCGAGTATCTGCAAATCGACCAGTTCGAGATAGCGAACGAGCCGGCCCGCACGGCGGAACGGCTCTGCGCGTTCCTGGACATCGCCGATTACGCCGCAGAGATCGGTGCCGGGTTCGCCGCTCCGCGCGCGGATCAGCTCTCGAGCCACGACCCGAGCCGGCGGATGACGCTGGCTGAGGCGGGTTGGACCGCCGAGGAGACCTGGATGTTCCGCCATATCTGCAGCGGGCAGATGCGCCGGCTCGGCTATGGGGCGCTGCTCGACGCCGGTTGACGAAGCGCGCCGCGCTTCGCACATGCAGCGCATGACCGATCCGTTCGTCGTCCCCGAGGAGCCTACTGCTGCCGCGGCGATCGCCGCCATCGGCGAGGAACTTGGGGTCTTCGACGATTGGATGGACCGCTATCAGTTCATCATTGAGCTCGGCCGCAAGCTGCCGCCCTTTCCCGAGACCTGGATGGACGACGCGCACCGCGTTCCCGGCTGCCAGAGCAAGGTGTGGATGGAAGGCGTGCAGCGCGGCGGCAGGGTGTTCTTCGCCGGCGCCTCCGATGCGGCGATCGTCTCGGGACTCGTCGCACTGCTCCTGCGCGTTTATTCGGGCCGCACGCCGGCGGAGATCGCGGCGACCGATCCCGCGTTCCTGAAGGATCTCGGACTTATCGAGGCGCTCTCGACCAATCGCGGCAACGGCATCGCCGCGATGGCCCGCAAGATCAGGGAAGTCGCCGCGTTACCGCGCGCGGCGTAAGGATCACTGCAGCCAGCGGGCGAGGATCGCCTGATGCTCGCCGCTGAGATCGAGCAGATTGAGCCACTGATCGACATAGGCGGCGAAGATCATGTCGCGCGGCATCCAGTAGCCGAGTTGCGAATGATCGAACGGCGCGTCGGGATGCACGGGGCAGAGCACGCCCTGGTGCAGCTTCGCTTGCAGCCGCGTCTCCACCGAATCGGTGATCATCAGGTCGGCCTTCCCCTGTGCCAACGCATCGAAGATGGTCGCGTTGTCCGGCCAGGGTACGATCGTCGCCTTCTGCAAGTGCGCCTTGTCGAAGCGTTCGTTGGTGCCGCCCGGATTGACGATCACGCGCACGCCCGGCTGGTCGATCTCGGCGAGCGTGGCGTATTTCGCCTCGTCGCCGCAGTGCGTGATCGGCGTCTTGCCGCTGGAGAACACGGGCGATGAGAACAGGCCGACCCTCTGGCGGTCGAGCGTGATGGTAATGCCGCCCATCGCGATATCGAACTTGCCGGCCTCGAGATCGGATTTCAGCGTCGGCCAGCTCGTCTTTACGATTTCCAGCTTCACGCCGAGCGACTGGGCGAGGTTGTTCGCCATGTCGACGTCAATCCCCTCCACCTTGCCGGACGAGTCGGCGATCGAAAACGGCCGGTAATCCTCGGTCAGCCCGACACGCAGTATGCCGGCCTTGGGGATGGAGTCGAGCAGCGACGGGGTGTCGGCGCGCGCCGCGGCAAGGCCGGCGGCGAGCAGGACGGGAACGATGACGCTACGAGCGAGGCGGTCGGAGATGCATCGGGCGGGCTTTTGAGGCATTTGTTTCTTCCGGCAACGTTGCGGATGAGCGTTATCAGCCCGGATCGTAAGGAACTCGGCGCGATTGGCAACTCAACCGGCGCTCGCCCCGAAAACCTCACCCCACGCCTGGCGCAACGCCATATCCGCCTCCTGCATCGTCGCCGTCACGCCGAGCGCGTGCAGGCTCGTCACCCCGTGCTCCTTGATCCCACAGGGCACGATCCCGCCGAAATGGGACAGGTCGGGATCGACATTCAGCGCCACCCCGTGCCAGGAAACCCAGCGCGTCACGCGCACGCCGATCGCCGCGATCTTCGCCTCCTCGCCCGCCCGCGGGCCAGCGACCCAAATGCCGATGCGGCCTGCGCGCCGCTCGCCCTGCACGTGGAAGCGCGCCAGCGCGCGGATCAGCCATTCCTCGAGCCCGTGCACGAAGCAGCGCACGTCGCGTGCCGGCACCGTGCCGTGAGGGCGCGTGAGATCGAGCATCACATAGACGGTGCGCTGACCCGGCCCGTGATAGGTCCACTCGCCGCCGCGGCCCGCCGCGAAGGTGGGGAAGCGGTGCGGGTCGGTGAGGTCGGCTTGCTTGGCGGAGGTGCCGGCGGTGTAGAGCGGCGGGTGCTCCACGAGCCAAACCAGCTCGGCCGCCCGCCCTTCCCGGATCGCGGCCACCCGCTCCTGCATGGCGGCGAGCGCCGACGGATACGCCGTCAGCCCCGCGTCACTCCGCCATTCGGGGCCGATTGAACCCGCCAGGGTCATCCGCTATACCCCGCCGCCTGCCCAGTGCGGTCGTGGCGGAATGGTAGACGCGCAAGCTTGAGGTGCTTGTGGGGGAAACCCCGTGGAAGTTCGAGTCTTCTCGACCGCATGTCCCGCCCGAACGCAACCTGTTCCGAACGCAACCTCGGCGTCACGCCGCCCGCGCCGCCGGGGCGTCGTTGGGCAGACCGCGCACATGCAGCGCGAACAAATCGAACAGCCGCCGCGTCAGCGGACCCGGCTTCCCGTCTGCGACCGGCTTGCCGTCCAGCTGCACGATCGGGCGCACGAAACTAGTTGCGCTCGTAAGAAATATTTCGCACGCGCCGCGCAGCTCGGCCTCGGAAACGCGCCGCTCCTCGAACCCGATCCCGGCCGCGCGCATTTCCGCGATCAGCGCCCCGCGCGTGCAGCCCGGAAGCACCGCGTGATCGAGATGCCGCGTCCGCAGCTTGCCGTTCGCATCCACTACCCACACGGTGGTTGAGGCACCCTCGGTCAGAAACCCCTCGCGGTCGATCAGCAGCGCCTCCACGGCGCCCCGCTCGCGCGCCGCCTGCTTCGCCAGCACATTGGCCGTCAGCCCCACCGTCTTGATGTCGCAGCGCGCCCAGCGCAGGTCGGGCTGGGTGATCGCCGCCGCCGCCCATTTGTCGATGTCGCTTGGATAGGGCCCGGTATGCCGCGCCGTCAGCACGAGCGACGGCTTCACTGGCGTCGCCGGGAAGGCATGGTCGCGCCGCGCCACCCCGCGCGTGATCTGCATGTAGATTAGCCCGTCGGCGATGCGGTTCCGGGCCACGAGCTCGCGCATCACATGGCGGAGCGCGGCGCGGCCCATCGGCGGGGAGAGTCGCAGCTCGCGCATGCTGCGCTCCAGCCGATCGAGATGCAGCGCCTCGTCGATCAGCCGCCCGCCCGCGACGCATACCACCTCGTAGATGCCGTCGGCGAACTGGTAGCCGCGGTCCTCCACGTTCACGCACGCCTCGCGCTGCGCGACGTAGCGGCCATTCACATAGGCGATCCGGCTCATTCTCGGGGCTCCCGCATGGTGCGGGCGAAGCTACATCCCGAGCGCGCGGCGGTATACGTCGAGCAGGCTCTCCTGCTCCTCGACCTCGGCGGGCTCCTGGCGGCGGATGCGGATGAGCTGGCGCATCACCTTCACGTCGAACCCGGCCGACTTCGCCTCGGCGTAGATGTCCTTGATGTCGCCGGCGAGCGCCTTGCGCTCCTCCTCCAGCCGCTCGATGCGTTCGACCAGCGAGCGCAGCCGGTCCGCCGCGATGCCTCCGGCTGCCGCCCCGCCCTTACCGACCGCATCCAGCGCCATCGCGACTCTCCATTTGGCTGAAAAGGGGCGCGTGGATAAGGCGAGAGGGCGAGTCAGGTCAACGCGAATTGCCACGTGGCGTGTTGGCAAATCGCGCTGCCGGCGGTGCGCTAGAACAAGCCTTCGAGCAAGCCCTTCGGCTTGCTCTGAATGATCGGCGTTGGGCCGGTCGCCGGCGACTGTCCGAGCGCGGCATTCTTCCGCAGCCGCTCGGCTTCCTGCTGCGCGTCCACCACGTCGCCAGGCTGCGCCGGGCTGCGCCAGAACATCAGCCGGTCGATGAAGCCGGGGCTCGGCTTGGTGAGTTCCGCCTGCTTGTCCACTTGGGCGGCAACATTGGCCGGCGCCGGCCCGGCCTGCGCGATCAGCGCCTGCTGCCCCGGGCTCAGACCGGTGTCGGCGGGGGTGCTGAGCGCCGTTTGCGGCGCCAGCGCCTGCTCGGCAGCAACGGTGGTGCTGCGGTCCTGCGGGCGCGGCGCGCCGGGGCGCGGCGGGCGCAAGGCGAAATCGGGCGGCATGGAAAGCGGCGCCTGCGTCGTCACCGTGAACTCGTCCGGCGCGTCGCGGACGAAGCCCATCGTGCGCGCAAGATCGTTACCGCCGCAGGCGGACAGCAGCAGGCACGCGCCGCCGGCTACCAGAACCGGGGCGACACGAGTGAAAAAACGCAGCATGGCTCGCCTCTAGCCGCGCGAGGCCGGGTCGGGCAAGTCGGGCGTGGGACCATCCCGCCGCTTCGGCTCCCGCCCGAACTGGCTTTCGATCAGCAGCGCGATCACGCCGCAGACGATCGCCGCGTCGCCCACGTTGAAGACGTACCAGGACCATTGCCCGATGTGGGCATGGATGAAGTCCACCACCGCGCCGTGCCGCAGCCGGTCCATCACGTTGCCGATCGCCCCGCCGGCCACCGCGCCTATCGCGATTGCGGTCACGGCGGAGGTCGTGCGCCGGAGCCAAAGGAACAGGACGGCGACGATCACCAGCGCCACCAGCGCGATCGCCGGGCCGGACCAGGCGCCGAGACCGTTCAGCATCCCGAACGTCACGCCGCGGTTCCACACCATCGTCAGATCGAGCACCGGCAGCAGCCGCACCTGGCCGATCCGCGGCAGGTCGAGCCCGTTCAGGATCCACCATTTGCTTACCTGGTCGGCGGCAAGCACCACGGCCGCGGTCGTCAGCCCCAGCCACACCCGGCCGCGCGCGGTCCTCACTCGGCCGCCGCCTTGCACACGAGCCCGGATTCCACGGCATCCGCGCAGCGGGCGCAGAGCGCGGGATGGTCCGGTTGGTGTCCCACTTCCTCAAGCACCCGCCAGCAGCGGGCGCATTTCTCGCCGGGCGCGGCGGCGATGGCGGCCAGCGGTTCCGCAGAGGCCGGCTCCGTTTCGAGGCGCGATACAATGCAGATTTCCGCCCATTCGGCATCGCTCAGCAACGCCCGGTCCTCGGCGGTCAGCCCAAGCCGCACCGCCGCCTCCAGCGACGAGCGAATTCGTCCGGCCTGCCGCGCCTCCTCGAGCGGCACCGTGACGAGCCGCCGCAAATCGCGGATGCGCGCCCATTTCGCGCCGAGCGCGGCGTCGCTCCATGTCCCGGGCAGCGTCGGGAACACCTCGAGATGCACGCTCGCTTGCTCGCCGAAGCGCGCCCACCATGCTTCCTCGGCGGTGAAGCAGAGCACGGGCGCCAGCCACGTCGTCATGCAGCGATGCAAATGATCGAGCACCGTGCGCGCGGCGCGCCGGCGCACACTGTCCGGCCGGTCGCAGTAGATCGCGTCCTTGCGGATGTCGAAATAGAAGGCGCTGAGATCAGTCGCGCAGAACGCATGAAGCTCGGGATAGACGCCTGTCCAGTCGTAGGTTTCCACCGCGGCACGGATGCGCGCATCGAGCTCGGTCAGCCGGTGCAGCACCCAGCGTTCGAGCTCCGGCATCCCAACCGGCTCCACACGCTCATGTTCGGTGAAACCATCGAGGCTGCCGAGCAGCCAGCGCAACGTATTCCGAAGCCGGCGATAAAGCTCTGCCTGCTGCTTCAGGATTTCCGGCCCGATCCGCAGGTCGTCGGTGGTGTCCGACATCATCACCCAGAGCCGCAATATGTCGGCGCCATACTGCGCCAGCACTGCCTCGGGCGCGGTGGTGTTGCCGAGCGACTTCGACATTTTCCGGCCCTGCTCGTCATTGACGAAGCCGTGCGTCAGCACCGCCTTGAACGGCGCCCGGCCGCGCGTACCGACCGATTCGAGCAGGGAGGAATGAAACCAGCCGCGATGCTGATCGGAGCCTTCGAGGTAAAGGTCGGCCGGCCACGGCAGGCCCCGCCCTTCCAGCACGAAAGCGTGGGTCGAGCCGGACTCGAACCACACATCCACGATGTCCGTCACCTGCTCGTAGTCTTCCGGGTTGCGGTCGTTGCCAAGAAAACGCGAAGGCGGCGAGGAGTACCAGGCGTCCGCACCTTCCTTGGTGAACGCCTCCACGATCCGCTGCACCACCGCCGGATCGCGCAAGGGCTCGCCGGTGCGTTTCTCCACGAACACCGCGATCGGCACGCCCCACGCGCGCTGGCGGCTGATGCACCAGTCGGGGCGCGCGGCAACCATGCTGCCGATGCGGTTGCGTCCGGACTCCGGGACGAAGTGCGTCGCCGCGATCGCTTCCAGCGCCTTCTCGCGGATGCGTTCGGGGCCGTCCATGCGGATGAACCATTGCGGCGTGGCACGAAAGATCAGCGGCGCCTTGGACCGCCAGGAGTGTGGATAGGAATGAACCAGCGTGCCGCGCCCCAGAAGCCCGCCCGCCTCCGCTAGCGCCGCGCAGACCGGATCGGCCGCCTTGTACACGTGCACGCCGGCGAACAGCGGTACCCAGGAATTGAACGTGCCGTCGTCGCCGACTGTCTCCGGCACCTCAAGCCCGTTCGCCCGGCCGAGCTCGAAATCCTCCTCGCCGTGGCCGGGCGCGATATGCACGAACCCGGTGCCCGCCTCGGTGGTCACGAAGTCGCCGAACAGCACCGGCACGTCATGGTCGTAGCCGCGCCCGCGCAGCGGATGCGCGCACACGGTGCCCGCAAGATCGGCACCCTTCAGCACGTGCAGCACGTGATGCGTCGCGATGCGCGTGTCCTTGAGGAACTGCGGCAGCAGCGCCAGCGCCACCAGCAGACGGTCGCCCGCGCGCACCAGCGCGCCGTCGTCCGCCGCGTCCACCTGGATCAGCGCGTAGTCGAACTCGGGCCCCGCCGCGACGGCGCGGTTGCCGGGCATGGTCCAGGGGGTGGTGGTCCAGATCACCACCGACGCGCCGCGCAGCCTGGCGTCGCGCGCGGTAACGATCGGGAACCGCACCCAGATCTGCGTCGATTTATGGTCGTGGTACTCGATCTCGGCCTCGGCGAGCGCCGTCTTTTCCACCGGCGACCACATCACCGGCCGCAACCCGCGATAGAGCGCGCCGTTCAGCAGGAACTTGCCGATCTCGGCGGCGATCGCCGCCTCTGAGGCCAGGTCCATCGTTGCATAGCGCCCGTCCCAGTCACCCTCCACCCCGAGGCGGCGGAACTCGGTGCGCTGCACCGCCATCCAGTGCGCCGCGTACTCCCGGCACTCGGCGCGGAACTGCAGAACAGGAACGGCGTCCTTGTCGCGCCCCTCGGCGCGGTATTTCTCCTCGATCCGCCACTCGATCGGCAGGCCGTGGCAGTCCCAGCCGGGGATGTAGTCGGCGTCGTAGCCGCCCATCTGGCGCGAGCGGTTGATGAAATCCTTGAGGATCTTGTTCAGCGCCGTGCCGATATGGATGTTGCCATTCGCGTACGGCGGCCCGTCATGCAGGATGAAGGGCGGACGGCCGTGGCTTTGTTCGCGTAGCTTCTTCCATAGCCCCATCTCCTCCCAGCGGGCGAGGATGCGGGGCTCCTTCTTGGGCAGGTCGCCGCGCATCGGAAAGGTCGTGCGCGGCAGGAACACGGTATCGCGGTAATCGCGTTGGGCATCTCTCATCGGTGATCCGGGCGGCGCTGGGCCGCTCTCATGGGGTGGTCAGGCGCGTTCGGTCCCGGCGCTCGTGCAAGCCGCCGGGCAGCTAATTCGCGCGGACCTGTAGCCCATGCCCATGCAACCGACCATGGGGAGGCGCTCGGCCCCGGTCAAGCCGGATCGCCACTCAGCGATTGCCCGCGAGGTAGTCGATCGCCGCCTGCACCCCGCCCGGGCTGTGCGGAACCCCCGCCTCGCGCAGCCCCATCTCCACCCCGCCCAATGCGCCGATGAGCTGCAAGTCGCCGAAATCGCCCAGATGACCGATACGGAACACCCGGTCCTTCAGGATGCCGAGCCCGTTGCCGAGGCTCATGTTGTGCCGCTCCAGGATCACCGCCCGCAGCGCATCCGCCGAATGTCCCTCCGGCACCCGCACCGCCGTCAGCGAAGACGAGTAGTGGCGCGGCTCGGCGCACTGGATGTCCAGGCCCCAGGCGCGCACCGCCCGCCGCGTCGCCTCGGCGAAGCGGTCGTGGCGGGCGAATACATTGGGAAGCCCCTCCTCCAGCAGCATCGCCACGGCCTCGTGCAGCCCGTAGAGCAGGTTGGTGCCGGGCGTGTAGGGAAAGTAGCCGCTTTCGTTCGCCGCCAGCATCGGCCGCCAGTCCCAGTAGCTGCGCGGCAGCTTCGCGGTTTCCGCTGCCTTCAGCGCCTTGGCGCTGACTGCGTTGAAGCTCAGGCCCGGCGGCAGCATCAGCCCCTTCTGCGATCCCGCCACAGTCACATCCACCCGCCACTCGTCATGGCGGTAGTCGATGGAGGCGAGCGAGGAGATCGTATCGACCATCAACAGCGCCGGGTGTTTCGCCGCGTCCATCGCCGCGCGCACCTCGTCGATCCGGCTCGCGCACCCGGTGGACGTTTCGTTGTGCACGACGCACACGGCCTTGATCCGGTGCTGGCGGTCGGCGGTGAGCGCCTCCTCGATCGCGGGCACATCCGCGCCGCGCCGCCAGTCGGTGTCGATGAACTGCGGGTCGAGCCCAAGCCGCTCCGCCATTTCCTGCCAGAGCGTGGCGAACCAGCCGGTGCGGCACATCAGCACCCGCTCGCCGGGCGAGAGCGTGTTGGTCAGCGCCGCCTCCCACGCCCCGGTGCCGGAGGCCGGATAGACGATCACCGGCCCCGAGGTCTGAAACACTTTCCGCAGGTTGGCGAGCAGCGCGCGCCCGAGCGCGCCGAACTCCGGCCCCCGATGGTCGATGGTGGGCCGGTCGATCGCCCGCAGCACGCGGTCGGGCACGTTGGTCGGTCCCGGGATTTGCAGGAAATGCCGGCCGGCTGGATGGCGCTTTGTCTCGGGCATGTGCGGGACCGCGTGATGTGCTAGAGCAAGGCGAGTTACAGCACCGGCACGGAAGCGACCGCAAGTTGACCGCCCTGGCGCCCGGCGCGCCCGCCCTCGCCGCCCGGCTTAGGCGCGAGGTTCGGGGCGCCGTCCTGTTCGATCAAGCAAGCCGCGGCCGCTACGCGACCGACGCCTCGATCTACCAGGTCGAGCCGCTCGGCGTGGTCGTGCCGGAGACGATCGAGGATGTCGGCGCCACGCTCGCCATCGCGCGCGAGGAAGGCGCGCCGGTGCTGGCACGCGGCGGCGGCACGAGCCAGTGCGGGCAGACCGTCAACCGCGCGATCGTGCTCGATTTCTCCAAGCACCTCCGCCGCGTGCTGGCGATCGACCCGGCGGCGCGCACCGCACTGGTGGAGCCCGGGCTCGTGCTCGCCGACCTCAACGCGGCGCTGCGTCCGCACGGCCTCTTCTTCCCCGTCGACCCCTCCACCCATGCGCGCTGCACGATCGGCGGCATGGCGGGCAACAATTCCTGCGGGTCGAAGTCGATCCGCTACGGGCTGATGGCCGACAATGTGCGCGCGATCGACGCCCTGCTCGCCGACGGCTCGCGCCACCGCTTCGGCCCGGTGGGCGACAATCTGGGCGAGGATCCGCAGCTCGCGGCGCTCGCGCAGCGGCTGCGCGCGCTCGGCGCGGCGGATGCCGAGGAGATCGAGGCACGGTTCCCCAAAGTGCTGCGCCGGGTCGGCGGTTACAATATCGACGTGCTGACACCGGCGGTGCGCGCCACGGGCCGCGAGAATCTCGCCCGCCTGCTGGTCGGCTCCGAAGGCACGCTGGCGATTTCGGCGGCGATCGAGCTGGCGCTGTCGCCGATCAAGCCGCGCAAGATGCTCGGCATTTGCCAGTTCCCCACCTTCCGCGCGGCGATGGAGGCAGCGCGGCACATCGTGGCACTCGACCCCGAGGCGGTCGAACTGGTCGATCGCACCATGATCGAGCTCGGGCGCGACATTCCGATCTATCGCGCCACCATCGAGCGGATGCTGATCGGCGAGCCCGACAGTTTGCTGATCGTCGAGTTCCACGGTCACGAGGACGCACCGTTGCTCGCCAAGCTCGGCGAGCTCGAAGCGTTGATGGGCGATCTCGGCCACCCGAACGTCGTGCGTGCGACCGACCCGGCCTTCCAGGCGGAGATCGCCGCTGTCCGCGAAGGCGGCCTCAACATCATGATGAGCATGAAGGGCGACGGCAAACCCGTCTCCTTCATCGAGGATTGCGCGGTGCGGCTCGAACACCTCGCCGATTTCACCGAGCGGCTGAACGCCGTGTTCGCCCGTCACGGCACCAAGGGCACCTGGTACGCGCACGCCTCCGTCGGCTGCCTGCATGTGCGGCCGGTGCTCAACATGAAAGACCCGGCGGACGTGGCGACGATGCGCGCCGTCGCCGAGGAGGCGTTCGCGCTCGTGCGCGAATACAAAGGAAGCCACAGCGGCGAGCATGGCGACGGCATCGTGCGCAGCGAGTTCCACCGGCCGATGTTCGGCGAACGGATCGTGCGCGCCTTCGAGGCGGTGAAGGACAGTTTCGACCCGGCGGGGCTTCTGAATCCCGGCCGCATCGTCCGCCCGCCGCGCATGGACGACCGCACGCTGTTCCGCTACCCGCCCGGCTACGGCAAGCTGCCGTTCACGCCCAAGCTCGACTGGTCGGAGCATCCCGGCCGGATGCTGGGCGCAGCCGAGATGTGCAACAACAACGGCCAGTGCCGCGCCTTCGATGCCGGCGTGATGTGCCCGAGCTTCCGCGTCACCCGCGACGAGCAGCACGTCACGCGCGGGCGGGCCAACACGCTACGCCTGGCACTTTCGGGCCAGCTCGGCGCCGATGCGCTTGCCTCCGACCCGGTGTTCGACGCGCTGAAGCTCTGCGTCTCCTGCAAGGCGTGCCGCCGCGAGTGCCCGACGGGCGTCGATATGGCGAAGATGAAGATCGAGGTGCTGGCCGCGCGCGCCGCACGGCGCGGCGTGCCTGCGCGCGAGCGCCTGATCGCCGAACTGCCGCGCTGGGCACCGCTGGCAGCGCGTGCCCCCTGGCTCGCAGGCTCGCTCCCGGCGCGGCGGATCGCGGCCCGGCTGGGCTTCGCGGCGGAGCGCGCACTGCCCGCGCCGCGACGCGATTTCTTCCGTAACAATGAGGCGGGGGCCGGGTCGGGCGACGTGCTGCTGTTCGCCGACTGCTTCAACCGCTTCTTCGAGCCAGAGAACCTGCGCGCCGCCCTGCGCGTGCTGGAGGCGGCCGGGCTGCGCCCGCGCGTCCCCGATGGCGGCGGGCGCCCCCTTTGCTGCGGGCGGACCTACCTCTCCGCCGGGCTGGTGGAGCGCGCCCGCGCCGAGGCGCGGCGCACGCTCGCGGCACTCGCCGGCGGACTGCCCGTGGTCGGCCTGGAACCCTCCTGCCTCCTCACGCTGCGCGACGAGTTCCGTGCGCTGTTGCCCGGCGCGCAGACCGATGCGCTGGCGGAGCGTGCCTACCTGCTTTCCGAATATTTGGAGCAGACGAAACCTGCCCTGCACCTGCGCGCGCGCGCCCGCACCGCGCATGTGCACGGACATTGCCACCAAAAATCGCTCGGCGCCTTCCCCGCCGTGCTGGCGGCGCTCCGCCGCATCCCGGGGCTCACGGTGAAGCCGATCGCTTCCTCCTGCTGCGGGATGGCCGGCAGCTTCGGCTATCAGGCCGAGACGCAGGACGCCTCCCGCGCGATGGCCGAGCTGTCGCTCATCCCGGCGGTGCGCACCGCCGGCGCGGACGATCTTATTGTCGCCGACGGCACCTCCTGCCGCCATCAGATCCGCGACCTCGGGGGCCGCGAGGCAATCCACTCGGTGCGGGTGCTGGAACAAGCCCTGCCGTAGCGCAGGGGCGCCCTACTTCATCGGCGAGAACGCCGTCGGCAGCAGCAGCGTGTTTTGCATCTCGGCCAGCATCCCGCCGGCCTCGCGCAAGAACTCCTGCCATTTCGGGTCGGCCGCCACCTCGGCGCGCGTCTTGGCGCGGATGTTGAGGTCGGGATAGGCCCACATATGCACGATCTCGTTCGGCTGCGGCGCCTCGCCCATCCAGATGCCGACATTGCGCGAATAGCGTTCCCGCACCGGCATGATGGCGTTGAACAGATTAGCCCAGGGCCGCGCCTTGCCCACATTGGCGCGATAGATGCGTACCTCGTAGAGATGCCCGGCGCCGTCGGGCGGCTGCACCGGACGCACGGGCTCCAGCAGCCGGATGTCCTGGCGCACCATCAAGGGCTGCACCTTCGCCACATATTCCGTCCGCCAGCGTTCGTTGGCGGCCAGCGCCAGACGCAGCCGCGCCCGCTCGTCCAGGCTTGCATACTCCCAAAGGTGCCAGACCTGGTTGAGCGTGCCGAACTCCGAGACCCAGTAGCCGTGCAGCTTGCCATAGGCATCGCCCCGCACGGGGCGCGACACGTTCGCCGCCAGATCGAGAAACGCCGGCAGCTTGCCAGGATGCAGCGTGTAGGTGCGCAATTCGTGAATCATTGTTTCTCCCCAATCCCCCGTCGTTCACCTCGGTCCGGTCGGTATCTCCTTGAACGGCACGTCCTTGTCCGCCCGCACGTCGCCCGGGAGCCCGAGCACGCGCTCGGCGATGATGTTGCGTAGGATCTCGTCGGTCCCTCCGGCGATCCTGAGCGCCGGCGAATAAAGCAGGGCCTCCTCGAACAGACCTTCGAGCGGCATGTCGGCCGTCGCCTCCGCGCCCGCCATGCCGAGCAGATCGAGCCCGTAGGAGGCGATCTCCTGCAGCTTGTTCGATGCCGTCACCTTGGTGATCGAGGATTCCGGCCCCGGCGTCTGCCCGCGCGAGAGCGCCGTCATGGTGCGGTAGCGCGTGAAACGAAGCCCTTGGGTGCGGGTGAACCATTCCGCCAGCTTCTCCTTCACCGCCGCGTTGTCGAGCGCGGGGCCGTCCTCCAGCTCCAGGTTGCGCGCCAGTTCGAACACCTCGGCGAAATCCGGCCCCGGCGCCTCGCGCATCCCGTAGCGTTCGCGCATCAAGGTGGTCAGAGCGACGCGCCAGCCCTCGCCCACCTCGCCGACGCGGTTGGCATCGGGGATGCGCACGTCGTTGAAGAACACCTCGTTGAAATGCGACGAGCCGGTCATCTGCCGGATCGGCCTTATTTCCAGCCCCGGCGAATTCATCGGCATGATGAAATAGGTCAGGCCCTTGTGCTTCGGCGCGTCGAAATCGGTGCGCGCCACCAGCACGCCGAACTGGCAGTAATGCGCCCCCGAAGTCCAAATTTTCTGGCCGTTGATCACCCACTCGTTGCCGTCGCGCACGCCGCGGGTGCGCAACGCCGCCAAATCCGAACCGCCCGCCGGTTCGGAGAACAACTGGCACCACACCTCCTCGCCGCGCAGCGCGGGCGGCGCGTAGCGGTCGCGCTGCGCGGGCGTGCCGTGCGTGCAGATCGTCGGGATCGCCATGCCGAGGCCGATGCCGAAAATGCCGGTCAGCACCTCGTATTTCGATTCCTCCTGCGCGTAGATCACCTCCTGGATCGCCGTGCCGCCCTGCCCGCCCCACTCCCTGGGCCACGCGATTCCGGCGAACCCGGCTGCGGCCTTGCGGCGCTGGAAATCCTTCGCCGCCGCAAGCGCGCCCGGCTTGTCCTGCCCGCGCCGGTAGCCCTCCACATGCCCCGGCTTGCGCCGCTCCGCATTGGCATCGAGGAACGCGCGGGCACGGGCGCGGAAGGCGGCCTCCTCCGGCGTGTCGTCGAAATCCATTCCCGCTCTCCCCTCAGTCGGTCGCCATCTCGGCGACGTTTCGCGCGCGCAGTTGGTCGATCAGCCGGTGCTTCCACTCGCGCGCCGAGCCGAGCGCGAGCCCGAGCATCTTGGCGCGGCGATAATAGAGGTGGCAATCGAACTGCCAGGTGAAACCCATGCCGCCGTGCGTCTGGATGTTCTCCTTGGTGGCGATCCAGCCCGCCTCGCAGGCGGCGATGCGCGCGACCGAAGCGGCGATCGGTAGCTCCGCCGCATCGGTCGATAACGCCCAGGCGCCGTAATAGGCGTTGGAGCGCGCCAGCTCGACCGCGATATAGACCTCGGCCAGCTTGTGCTTGATCGCCTGGAACGAACCGATCGGCCGGCCGAAGGCATACCGCTGCAGCGCGTAGTCGCGCGCCATCTCCATCGCCCGCTCGGCAAGCCCCAGTTGCTCGAACGCCATCAGCACGGCGAGCCGGTCGAGCAGGCGCCGCACCTGTTCGGCGCTGTCCGCGCGCGCCAGCGGCTCGGCCGCGACGCCGTCGAAGACGATGCGCGCGTGCTTGCGGCTCGGATCGATGGTCGCCACCGGCTCGCGCGCAGCGCCCGCAAGCTCGGCGAGATAGAGCCACGGCCCGCGCCCGCCGTTCACGGCGACGATGGCGAACTCCGCTGCCATCCCGTCCGGCACCGCGTACTTGCTGCCGTGCAGGCGCCCGCCTTCGGCGCGCGCGCCCAGCCGGCGCGGATCGGAAATGCCGGGCCGCTCGGCGTAGGCGAGCGTGCCGATGGTTTCTCCCGCAGCAAGCCGCGGCAGGAAGCGCCGCTTCTGCGTCTCGTCGCCGAACGCGAGCAGCGCCTCGGACGCGGCGCAGACCGAGGAGGCGAACGGCACCGGCGCCGCCGCGCGGCCCATTTCCTCGGCCAGCACGCACAGCCCGAGCGCGCCGAGACCGGAACCCCCGTATTCCTCCGGGATCGCCGCGCCGGTCCAGCCGAGTCCGGCGAGCGCGCTCCACAACGGGCGGTCGAACGGCTCATCGGATTCGAGAACGCTTCGCGTCACGGCGGGCGGGCAGCGAGCGGCCAGGAACCGCCGCGCCTCGTCGCGCAACTGCTTCAGATCTTCGGGAAAATCGAAATTCATATCGCCCCTGCCTCGCGCCGCCTTGCGGGAACGCTCGGCTGTTTCCCGGCCCCGGGCAAGGGCGACCTGGCCGCGCGCACTGGCGCGAGCCCCTGGGCACCTGGGACTGTCCGGTCAGGGGCACGGTCGCCGAGCCCGACGCCGCTTCGGTGCTGCGCGAGATCAACGGGCAGCGGCGCTTCGACGGCCAGCTTCTGAAAGGCTTCGAGGGGATGAAAGATGACGCCCCAGAGCCGCCGGTGGGTTGCTGCGCGAAGAGCAGGGGACGCCTGTTCCCGCAAGCTGACCTGCCCGCGGCAGGCTTCCTTGACTTCGCCCCTGCCCGCCGCCATGACCCCCGGAAACTCCGGTTTTCAGGGAGGTAACGCGATGCCGAACGACCTGACCCGCCGCGCGCTCGGCCGCGCGGCCCTTGGTGCGCTGGCCGCGCCCGCAATCCTCAAGACCGCGCGGGCCGACGATGTCCTGAAAATTCGCTGCTCGCTCGACACCGCGCCGAGCCATCCGCGCAACCAGGGCGTGGTCGACTACCTGAAGAAGGTAGAGGCGGCCTCGGGCGGCAAGATCACCGGGGAGGTGTTCCACTCCGGCCAGCTTTTCGCCGACATCAACGTCTCGAAAGCGCTGCTGCAAGGGCAGGTGGAGATGGCGGTGCCCGGCCTTTGGGTGCTCACCGGCATCGTCCCCGATACCGATTTCGTGCAGCTCCCGCTGTTCTACGGCCAGCCCGCCGAGGTCACGCACCGCGCCACCGACGGCAAGCCCGGCCAGTACGTCGCCGCCCAGCTCGAGAAGAAGCTGCGCGTGCACATTCCCGGCCCCTGGATGGATCTCGGCTATCAGAACTGGTACTCGACCAAGACCCCGCTTACCGGCCCAGATTCGTTCAAGGGCCTGAAGATCCGCAGCCCCGGCGGCGCGGCGATCTCCTGGCGGATCAAGTTTTTCGGCGGGCTGCCCAACGTGACGCCCTGGCCCAACGTGCCGCTCGCACTTTCGCAGGGCACGTTCGACGCGCTGGTCAGCACCGACGAGAGCGTCAATAGCGCCAAGCTCTGGGATGCCGGCGTGCGCTACTCCTATGCCGACCATCAGTTTATGGGCCAGTACGTACCGATGTTCACCGATGCCTTCTGGGGCAAACTCTCGCCGGATCAGCAGAAGATGCTGACAGACATCTGGGCGCAGAACATCGGCGGCTACCGCGCCGCCGCCTTCGCCTCGCAGGCCAACGCGCGCAAGGCGCTGGAGGCGAACAACATCAAGGTCACGGACCCCTCGGCGGCCGAGCTTGCGGAGAGTCGAAAGAAGATGCTGGCGCAGCAGGACGGGATGATCAAGGACACCAACATCTCGCCCGATTTGGTGAAGCTGGTTCAAGAGTCGATCGGTTCCTCGGCTTGAGAGCCGCTCCGCCCTCACCCGGCGCGCTGGCGCGCGCCGACCTCTCCCGCCAAGCGGGAGAGGTGACAAAAGCACGCGCCGCAAGGTTCGCCTCTCCCGCTCTGCGCGAGAGGCCGCCGGGCGCCAGCCCGCCGGGTGAGGGCGAGTGACGCAGAGGGACACGCTTTGGGACCGCCTCGAACGCGTCATCGTCGGGCTGCTCGGCGCGGCGGCGATGGTGGTGGCGCTCATCCAAGTGCTCGGCCGCTACCTGTTTCCGCAGCATGCGATCTCCTGGGCCGAGGAGGTGATCGTCTATTTCGTCGTTTGGGGCGTGCTCATCATTTCCAGCCAGCTCGTCCGCACCGACGGCCATGTGCGTCCCGACGTGCTGCTGCGGATTTTGCCCCCACAGTGTCAGCGTTGGCTCGAAGTGTTCAACTGCCTGGTGGCACTCATCTTCTCCGCCGGAATGCTCTGGCTCGGCTGGCAGATCGTCAGCACCTCGCTCGCCATCGACGAACGCAGCTCGAGCGCCCTCGCCTTTCCGATGTGGATTTATTACGCCAGCCTGCCCACGGCGGGCTTGCTGATGATCGTGCGATACCTGGTCCGCCTCGGCCGCTACCTGTTCGCCTTCGACCCGGCGACGATGCATGTCGGGCACATTCCGGCGAATGAGCTGCCCGCGTCCTACGACGCCGGCGCGTTCGGCGAGTAAAGATGGCCGCCGTCGAATTCCTGCTACTCTTTTTCGGCCTGCTCGCGGCGGGGATGCCGATCTTCCTCGTCCTCGGCGCCTGCGCGGCCGTGCTTTACTACGTCTCCGGCCAGCCGCTGATCGGCGTCGCGCAGAACATCCTCGACGACCTCAATTCGCCGACGCTGATGTCCCTGCCTCTGTTCGTCATGGCGGCTACTTTCATGCGTCAGGGTGGCGTCGCCAAGGCGCTTGTCGATCTGGCCACCGCCTGGCTCGGCTCGATCCGCGGCTCGCTTGGCCTTGTCACGGTGGTCGCCTGCACGCTGTTCGCCGCGATCTGCGGCTCCTCGGTGGCGACCGCGCTGGCGATGGGCACGATCCTGCTGCCGGCGATGATCGAACGCGGCTACCCGCGCAGCTTCGCGCTCGGCGTGGTCGGCGCCTCCGGCACCATCGGCATCGTCATTCCGCCGAGCCTCGCGCTGATCCTCTATGGCATCGTCGCCGAGCAGTCCGTGCCGCGCCTGTTTCTCGCCGGCATCCTTCCCGGCATCCTGCAAGCGGCTGCGTTTTTCGGCTGGGTGTGGTGGTATGCGCGCCGCCACGACTTCCCCAAGGAGCCGCCGATGCGGCTTGCCGAGAAAGTCCGTGTCACCTGGGGCGCCTTACCAGCCTTGCTCGTGCCGGCGATCGTGCTGGTCGGCATCTATGGCGGGCTCGTCACCGTCACCGAGGCCGCCGCCATCGCCGCCAGCGTATCGCTCTTCGTCAGCCTCGTCTTCTACCGGGGCTTTCGCTGGACGCGCACACTGAACGTGATCGCCGACGGGCTGCGCAGCGCCGGCGCCATCATGCTGATCGTCGCCACCGCGCTCGCCTTCGGCCACTGGATGACGGAATCCGGCTTGCCCGCGCGCCTCGTGCAGTGGACGGTGGCGCATCACTTCGCGACCTGGGAATTCCTGCTCGCGATCAACGTGCTGCTGCTGGTGCTCGGCTGCTTCCTCGAAGTCACGGCCACCCTTCTGCTGGTGCTGCCGATCCTCGCCCCGGTGCTGAAGCCGCTCGGCGTCGATCCGGTGCATTTCTCGATCATCTTCACCCATAACATGGAGATCGGCCTCGTCCATCCGCCGGTCGGGCTCAATCTGTTCGTGCTCTCCACCGTCTCCAGCGCGCCCGTGGGCGAGGTGATCCGCGGGATCCTGCCGTTCCTGATCCTGCTTCTGATCGTGCTCGGCATCATCACCTACGTCCCGTGGCTCACGATGTGGCTGCCGACCGCCGTTTACGGAAGCTGAACGCCGTCACCCAACCGTCACTTTTCCCCCGCCCCAATGCGTGCTGAAACCGGTCGCGGCCAAGAAAGGACAGTGATGCGGATACGCTTCGGCTCTTTCGCGCTCCTCGCCTCGCTCGCCGGCATCGCGGCGCACGCTCAGGCCCCCGCCCACCCGCTCGTCACGCCGCAACCGAATCCGCCGAAAGAAATCGCCCCCTTCGTCCGGCACGAGGCCGAGCCGCGCCTAAGCCGCGCCGAGCTTATCCGCGCGCTCCGCGCCAAGGTCCGCTACGTATTCGTGATTTTCAACGAGAACCACTCGTTCGACAACGAGTACGGCACCTTCCCCGGCGCCAACGGCCTTTACATGGACGGCGCGGCCCGGCGCGATCCGGCGCGCACGCCAGGCTTCGTCCAGCACTACAGGGACGTGGATGGCAAGGAAGTCACCGTCACCCCGTTCCGCATCGGCCCGGCGCAGAACGCGACCTTCGTCGATAGCGTCGATCACAGCCATGTCGGACTCGCCAAGAAGATCGACGTCGTTCGTGGCGTTGCGCGCATGGATGGTTTCGCCGCAGAGGAGTATGAACGTTTCGCCTCTAAGGGCGGCCCCAAGAACGCCGCGATGGGCACGCAATACGCACGGCTCGTGATGAGCCACATCGACTGCGACACCATCCCGTTCTTCTGGCGCTGGGCCAGCAACTTCACGCTCTTCGACAATATTTTCGCGACCGAGGACTCGCCCTCCGCGCCCAATGCCATCGCTATGATCGCCGGCCAAGCCGGCGAGACGCAGTGGGTCAAGCACGGGCCGCAGGGCCAAAGCGTCAGCGCCAATGGTGTTGCCGCGACCACTGTGGGGCCGCCGATGGTCACGGACGCCCAGCCCTTTTGGGGCTCGCAGTTCGACCCGACGCAGAACGACCGCGAGCCGCGTGGCTCTCCGATCGAGAACTACGCCAACAACAACATCGCCTCCAATTTCACCTTCGCCACCCTGCCGCTCGCCTTCACCGGCGCCTTGGTGAACGAGATGATGGCAACAGACCGCGCGCCGGAGTCCGACCTCGCGGATGTCAGCCAGGACATCGCGGCGATCGCGTCGCGCCACGGGCAGCCGGTTCCCTGGCGCTGGTACGAGGCCGGCTACGACCACGAGCCGACCGACCCCTCGCCCGTCGCCACCCACAACGATTACGTTAGCCACCACAACGGCGCGCAGTATTTTGGCTACATCGCCAACAATCCGCAGATGTCGCGCAACCTGCGCGGCCTCGGAGATTTCTTCACCGATGTCGATGCCGGCAACATCCCCGCGGGCGGCGGCGTGTTCTATATTCGCGGCGGCTTCGGCAACCTCGACGGCTTGAAGCCGCCGATCCAGAACCGCGGCTTCCCCGCCACCTCCGGCCTGACGGAGTCCGACATCGCGGCAATCGACAAGGTGAAGAACGGCAACGACGACCATCCCGCTTACAGCGACCGGCAGATCAGCGAGGCGATGGCCGCTCAGGTGATCAACGCCATCGCCAGCCGCCCGGCGCTCTGGTCGCAAAGCGCGATCATCATCACCTACGACGAATCCGACGGCTTCTACGACCACGTGCCGCCGCGCATTCTCTCCTACGGGCCAGACGGATTGCCGCTCGCGCGCGGCGTGCGTATCCCGACGATGGTGATCTCGCCCTATGCGCGCGCACACGCGGTTTCGCATGCCGAGGGCGACCACAATGCGGTCATCGAAACCATCGAGGCGATTTTCGACCTGCCGCCCCTCGCGACGCTGCCCGACGAGAAACAGGCGCTGCTCGCTGGCGCTGATCCCCGCTTCAACGGCCCGGACGGTTTTGTGCAGCACTATCTCGGCCCGCGCGACATCAACACGCCCGAAACGGACGATCTGCTCTCGGCCTTCGATCCGGCGCGCCTGACAGGCCGCGCCCCGCCGCTGCCGCCTTCGCTCGCGCTCACCCCGGCGCGCGAGATCGCGACACTGCCGCATCTCGGCGGCAAGGGCTGCGCGGTGCTCGGCATCACGCCGACCGACGCCGCCCTGCATATCGAGACAAAGGTGCCGGACGGATTCAACACTCTACCCGCGACCCTGCCGCAGTACAATTAGTGCCGGTGCGCCTTCGCTTCGGCCTCGCGCTCCTGGCGGCATTCGCGCTCGGCGCGCCCGCGGCGCACGCACGCACCCTCGAAGCCGTCCGCGCATCGGGCACGGTTCGCTGCGGCGCCGAGCCGCGGTCCGGCTTTGCCGACGAGAAGGGCGGCATGGCGCTCGATCTCTGCCGCGCCTTCGCGCTCGCCGCGCTCGGCCCGGCGGGCAAGGTGGCGTTTCATCTCTATGCAGCGCCGCGCGACTTTGCTCCGGTACGGGCTGGGCAGGACGACGTGGCATTCCTGACCGCAGATGCCATCGCCGAGCAGCGTCTCGCGCCCCGCATCGTGCCTGGTCCGGTCGCGTTCATCGATCCGGTGACGCTGCTCTTTCCTGCCGGCGCAAGTGCGCACAGCCTGCGCGATCTGCAAGCCAAGGTAATCTGCGTGCTGATCGGCGATCCCGGCCAGCGCGCCTTGCAGCAGGCGATGGAAGCGGCCGGCATCGGCTTCGCGCCGCTCCCCTTCCAGGAGGCAGGCGAGATGCAGGACGGGTTCCGCGCCGGCCGCTGCGCCGCCGAAGCGGGCCGCGCCACCGACCTCGCCGCCGCGCGCCGTCCCGGTGACATGCTGCTCGATCCGCCGCTCGCGCTCGAACCCGTCTTTGCCGCTACCCCGAACGAAGACGCCCGCTGGACCGCGCTCGTCGCCTGGGTGCTGGATGCTTTGATCCTGAAGGACACGCCTGCAAGCGGCTGGCACGCGCAAGGCGCCGCGGCGCTGCCCGTCACCTCCGCCATCCCCGGCCTGCGCCCGGACTGGCGCGCGGCACTCGCGAGCGCGCTCGGCAGTTATGGCGCCATCCTGCAGCACAACGTCGTCGGTCCACTCGGACTTACGTCCTGGCCGAACGCGCCCTGGCCCGCCGGCTTGCTGCTTCCGCCCGCTGTGCGATAGGGCGCAACCCGCCCCCGCCCTTCGGGCCGAACGGCGTTCAGGTCGTAACCGAGAATCCCCCATCCACCGGGATCGCCGCCCCGGTGACGAAATCCGATCCGCTGCCTGCGAGGAACACCGCCACGCCGGCCATGTCCGCCGGCACGCCCCAGCGTCCCGCAGGCGTGCGCTCCTGCACCCGCTCCTGCAATCCCGCCACCTGCGCGCGGGCGCGGCGCGTCAGCTCGGTGTCGATCCAGCCGGGCAGCACCGCGTTGACCTGAATATTGTCCGCCGCCCAGGCGGTGGCGAGCGCGCGCGTCATCTGCACGATGCCGCCCTTGCTCGCCGCATACGGCGTCGCATAGGGCGCGCCGAACAGCGACATCATCGAACCGATATTGATGATCTTGCCGCCGCCCGCTTGCTTCATCGCGGGATAGGCGGCCTGCGCGCAGAGGAACGCGCTTGTCAGGTTGGTGTCCATCACCTGATGCCACTCTTCCTCGGTGTAGTCCTGCGGCATCTTGCGGATCGAGGTGCCGGCGTTATTGACGAGGATGTCGAGCCGCCCGTGCGCGGCGAGTGCCTCGGCCACCATCGCCCGGCACGATTCCCGTTTCGTCACGTCGGCGGCGAAGAAATCCGCCTTGGCGCCCGCCTTGTGCAGATGCGCGAGCGCCCCCTCGGCCTTCGTCGCGTCGCGCCCGACGAGCAGCAAGGCGGCGCCCGCCTCTGCCAGTCCCTCCGCCATGCCGAGCCCGATGCCGCCGTTGCCGCCGGTCACGATGGCGACCTTCCCGCGCAAATCGAACAGCCGCATATCTGCCCGTCCCCCCGCACCGCTTAGGCCAGCGTGCCGACTGTGCCATACGGGCTTCGGTAGCAGAAACGGGGCCACGATGCCGTCAGGTGCCGAGCAGACAGTCCCGGCCACCGCCGCGCGCGGCTCGTGGCGGGGCGGCCGCGCCGAAGGGCTCGCGTTGCTCGCAATCACCGCCTGCTCCTGGGGGCTCAACTGGCCCCTGATGAAGTTCCTGATGTCGGAACTTCCTCCCTTCACGATGCGCTCGGTCTCGTTCGTGGGCGGCCTCGCCTTCGCCCTCGCGCTCGCGCTCGGGCGGGGCGAGAGCCTGCGCTTCCCGCGCGAGCAAGCAGGCAACTTGCTCCTGTTCTCGCTGCTCAATTACGGCCTGTTCGGCGTCTTCACCGCACTCTCGCTCTGGTGGCTGCGCTCGAGCGAGGCGGTGGTCATCACCTACACCCTGCCCGTATGGGCGGCACTGCTCGCCTGGCCGATGCTGGGCGAGCGCCCGACGCCCAGGCGGGTGGCCGGCATGGTGCTCGCACTCGCCGGCGTGGCGGCACTGGTCGGCGCTGAGGAGATGCGCTTCAGCGCCCGCCTCCTGCCGGGCGTCGCCTGCGGCTTCCTGGCCGCCTTCCTGTTCGGCCTCGGCACCGTGGTGATCAAGCGCCAGCCGCTGCGGATGCCGCCCGTGGCCGGGGTCGTCTGGCAGATCGGGCTCGGGTTCATCCCGACCGTCCTGCTCGCCGCCTTGCTGGAGCACCCGGATTTCAGCCGCCTCACCCCGGTCGCATGGCTCTGCTTCGCCTACATCGCCATTATGCCGATGACGGTCGCCTACCTGACCTGGTTCCGCGCGCTGCGGCTGCTTCCCGCCTCGATCGCCGCCACCTCGGTGCTCCTCTCGCCGCTGGTCGGCGTGCTGAGTTCCGCCCTCTTGCTCGGCGACCCGCTCGGCCCGCGGCAGCTCGTGGCGCTCGCGATCACGTTGACCGGCGTCGGCCTCGCCGCCCGTTCATGAACCATTGTCCGTAATGCTACGCATTTGCCGCCGCGCGCCGGCGCGCTAGAAGTCCGATCCGCCATGCACCCGTTCCAGGATCATTGCCGCCGCGCGCTGGCCGACATCCAGGCTCAGGGCCGGTATCGCCGGTTCACTCCGCTCGCCAAGCAGGCGGCGCGCTTTCCCTACTACGCACGGCCCGACGGGTCGGAGGTGCTGGTCTTCTCCTCCAACGACTATCTCGGGATGGGCAACCACCAAGCGGTAATCGAAGCCGCCTGCACGGCGGCGCGGCAGATGGGCGCCGGGGCCGGGGGCACGCGCAACATCAGCGGCACGAGCCCCGTGCATGATGCGCTGGAGGCCGAGCTTGCCCGCTTGCACGGCAAGGAGCGGGCGCTGCTGTTCACCTCGGGGTTTGTCTCCAACCAGGCGGCGCTCTCGACGCTTCTCAATTCGATGCCCGGCTGGGTCGCCTTCTCCGACGAGAAGAACCACGCCTCCATGATCGCCGGCCTCAAGGGCGCGAAAGGGGCGGAGGTGCGGATCTTCCGCCACAACGACTTCGCGCACCTGGAGGAACTGCTGGCCGCCGCCCCCGCCGCCGCGCCGAAGCTGATCGCGTTCGAATCCGTCTATTCGATGGACGCCGACATTTCGCCGATCAGCGCGATCTGCGATCTCGCGGAACGTTTCGGCGCGATGACCTATCTCGACGAGGTGCACGCGGTCGGCCTCTACGGCCCCACGGGCGGCGGCGTCGCCGAGCGGGACGGCGTGGCGCATCGCGTCGATCTGATCGAGGGCACGCTCGCCAAGGGGTTCGGCGTGCAGGGCGGCTACGTGGCGGGCGATGCCGAGGTGATCGACTATCTGCGCTCCACCGCGCCGGGCTTCATCTTCACCACCTCGATGCCGCCGATGGTGGCCGCGGCCGCGCTTGCCAGCGTCCGGCACGTGCGTGGCGATCATGCGCTGCGTGCCCGCCTGTTCGAGCGCGCCGAGACGCTGAAGCGCAAGCTGGATGCGGCCGGCCTGCCGCGCATCGAATCCGAAAGCCACATCGTGCCGCTGCATGTCGGCGAGGCCTCGCGCTGCACCGAGATCAGCCGCCGGCTGCTCGATGAGTTCGGCATCTACGCGACGCCGATCAACTATCCCACCGTGCCGCGTGGGGCCGAGCGCCTCCGCCTCACGCCGACGCCGCTGCACAGCGACGCCATGATGGATCGGCTCGTCGCCGCGCTCGTCGCCATCCTGCGGCCCGCGCAGCGCCGCGCGGCTTGACCCCTTATCCGCTCGTCCGCCTGCGGCCTAAGGAAGGCCGGCGGCTGCGTGCCGGCGCGCCCTGGGCTTTCAGCAACGAGATCGCGATGACTCCCGAGGCGCGCGCCCTTGCCCCCGGCAGCCTCGTGCGGCTGGAGGGGGATGACGGCGTGCGTTTCGGTCTCGCCCTGTTCAATCCGCACAGCCTGATCGCCGCGCGCGTGCTGGAGCGCGATGCCGACGCGGTGATCGACGCGGCCTGGATGCGCGCCCGCATCGAGGAGGCAGCGGCGCTGCGCGCCCGGCTCTGCGATCCCGAATTTCATCGCCTCGTCCATGCCGAGGGCGACCGGCTGCCGGGGCTGATCATCGACCGCTTCGGCGACGCGGCGGTTGTTCAAGCGAACACCGCCGGGATGCAGCGGCTCACGTCGCTCATTCTCGAGGCGCTCGATTTCTCTGTCATTGTCGCTCGCAACGATTCCTCCGCCCGCCGTCTCGAATCACTGCCGGAGGAAACCACCCAGCTACGCGGCACCGACGGGGACGCGGAGGTGGTGGAAGCCGGCCTGCGCTTCCCCGTCGATCTGCTGGGCGGGCAGAAGACCGGCTGGTACTATGACCAGCGGCCGAACCGCGATCTCGTCGCCGGCCTCGCCGCGGGCGCGCGCGTGCTCGATCTTTTCTGCCACACCGGCGCTTTTGGCCTGCGCTGCGCTGCCGCCGGCGCCGCCTCGGTGCTGCTCGCCGACAGCAGCGCCCCCGCGCTTGCCGCCGCCGAGCAGGCCGCCGCTCTCAACGGGCTTGCCGGCGTCCGCACGCGCCGCGCCGATGCGTTCGATCTGCTGGAAGAATTGGCCGCCGCTGGGGAACGGTTCGATCTCGTCGTGTGCGATCCACCCGCCTTCGCCAAATCCCGCAAGGACGCCGCCGCCGGACTGCGCGCCTACGGCAAGCTCACCCGCCTCGCCGCCGCCGTGACGGCGCCGGGGCGGATTCCTTTTCACCGCCTCATGCAGCCATCACGCGCCCCTTCCGGAGTGGTCAGCGCAGATCGCCTGGGGCCTCTGGCGCGCCCGGCGCGAGGCGCGCGTGCTCGCCACCACGGGCGCCGGAGCGGACCATCCGGTGCATCCGCACCTGCCGGAGACCGCCTATCTCAAGGCACAATTGCTGCAACTCGCCTGATCCTCGCGGCTGCGCTTGCGAATAGTACCAGCCAAGCTGCTAGTACCAGCCAAGCTGCATCCCGACCCCGTCGCAGCCGGCGGCGGCGAATCGGATGGCGACCATCGGGCTCATCGTCCAGTCGGGCAGGCCGTCGGCAAGCGGTGATGGCGCGCGAGCGCCATCCAGCCGACCTCGCTATCCGGCACGCCAGGAGGGTCCGCACAAGCCGCCGCGGGGACGATAGGCTGCGTCGGGAGCACTCGCGCGGGCGGATCGAGAATCCGTCCTGCACTCTGCGCTAGGACCGCATCGCCGCGCCCGCCCCGGCACGCACGTTCAGGCCGAGCGCGCTGAACAGGGCGCCCGCCTGCCGGCATTCCTCCGCGAGCTGATCCGCTGCCCCGGCCGGCCCTATCCAGGACGGCGCGATCCCGGCTCGTGCGAGCGCGGCGCGCAGAGGGGTCTCGGCGAGGGCACCTCGGAGCGCTGCCTGGAGCGGCGCGCGCAGCCGTTCCGGCACCTGACTCGGCACGGCGAGCATCCGCCACGGACCGAGGGTAAGATCTACACCCGCTTCGGCGAGTGTGGGCGCGTCGAGCCCGGGCAGCCGCGCCGGTCCCGCTACCGCAAGCACCCGCACACCCGCGAGCGCCCCCAACCGCGTCGGCTCGGCCGCCGCGAAGGCGAGATCGACCTCGCCGCGCGCAAGCTGCGCTAGCCGCTCGCCCCCCGTTTCCGCCCCGAGCGCGGTCACATGCGGCAAGCCAGTGCGCGCCAGGAACATCGCCTGCGCCACCTCCGCTGGCCGCCAGTCCCAGGGTGCCGGCACCACGACCCGCCGCCCCGCGCGGGCTGCGCCCAGCAGGTCGTCCAGACTCCGCCAGGGTGAGGCCGCGCCCACCAGCAACAGGCTCGGCGCGAAGCTGATCCGCCCAAGCGGCGCGAAATCGGCCGGCGTGCAATCCATCCGCCGGCTGAGCCAGGGGGCGAGCGTCACCGCCGGGGTCAGCACGGTTAAGGTCAGCCCGTCCGGCGCCGCGCTCGCGCCCGCCATCAGGCCAACAATACCGCCCGCCCCGGGGCGGAAATCCACCACTACCGGCCGCCCGAGCGCCGCTTCCAGTTCGGGCGCAAGCACGCGCAGCGCGATACCACCCGGATCGGTCGGCAGTTCGGGCACGATCACGCACAGCTCATTGCCGGCCCTCGCCGGGCGCGGTCCGAGCGGCAGAGCCGCAGCCGCCAGTCCCATCACAAAGCCACGGCGACGTATAACGGGCCTCCGTTGACTGTGCCGACGCGGAGCCTAAGCCAGAGCGGTTAAGGAAAGGTGCACGTCCGATGGGTTTCCGCCTCCTGATGCTGCCGCCGCAGACCGATATCGCGCGCGAATGGGCGCGCCGGCTGGAACGTGAGGTGCCGGAGGCGCAGGTGCTGGTCGCGGAAACCGAGGCGGACGCCGCGACCGCGATCGCCGAGGCCGAGGCGGCCTATGGGGTGCTGCCGAAGGAACTGCTCGCGCGCGCCACGCGCCTGCACTGGCTGCAATCGCCGCAGGCAGCGCCGCCGGCCGGCTACTACTACCCCGAACTGATCGCGCACCCGGTGGTCGTGACGAATATGCGCGAGATCTACAACGACCATATCGGCGCGCACATTATGGGATTTGTGCTCGCCTTCGCGCGCGACTTCCACACCTACCTGCCGCAGCAATGGCGCCGCGAGTGGAAACCAAAGCCGCTCGATACCGGCGTCGTGCACCTTCCCGCCGCAACCGCGCTGATCGTCGGCGCCGGCGGCATCGGCGCCGAGGCGGCGCGACTTTGCGCTGCCTTCGGGATGCGCGTCATCGCGACCGACGCGCGGCGCACCGAACCGCCGCCCGGTGTCGCCGAACTGCATGGCCCGGACATGCTCGACGCGTTGCTGCCGCAAGCCGATTTCGTGATCCTCACCGTACCGCACACGCCCGCGACCGAAGGCTTCATGCACCGCGAGCGGTTCCGCCGCATGAAGCGCGGCGCGTTCTTCATCAATATCGGCCGCGGCAAGACGACCAAGCTCGATGATCTGGCGGACGCGCTCGCGGCGGGCGAGATCGCCGGCGCCGGGCTCGACGTGTTCGAAACCGAGCCCCTGCCCGCCGATCACCGCCTATGGACCATGCCGGGCGTTCTCATTACGCCGCACACCGCCGGCTACGGGCCGGAACTCGACGAGCGCCGCTACGCAATCATCCGCGACAATTGCCGCGCCTTCGCGGCCGGTGCGCCGCTGCGGAACGTGGTAGACAAGGCGAACTGGTTTTGACGCCCCGCCACGTCGCGCTCGTGCGTTTATGCGCGGGCCGACGCCCGCGCATAACGTGAGTGCCGTCCGCTACCCATTCCCCGACTGCTGCTCGTTCGGGTTATTGAGGTTGATCGCCACGAACGCCGGCTGGCCGTCGCGGATGATCCTGAGCGCCAGCGCGTTAGGATCGTGCTGCAGCGCGTCGCGGATCGCCGCCGTCGCCTGCTGCGGGCTGTTCACCTTGTGGGTGCCGACGCCGACGATCACGTCGCCCGGCTGTAGCCCGGCGATCTCGGCGGGCGAGCCCGGCTGCACTTGCTGCACCACGGCGCCGCGCGTGCCGTCCGGCAGATTGAGCTGGCTCGCTATATCCGGCGAGACCGGCCCCAGGGCGAGGCCGAGCCGACCTTCCTGGCGCTGTCCGGATCCCTGGTTGCTCGCCGTCTGCTGCTCGCTCGGCATCTCGGCGACGCGCACGTTCAGCGTCTCCTGATGCCCGTCGCGCATGATATCGAGCGTCGCGTCATGGCCCGGCCGGATTCCGGAGATCGCCAGCGCGAGCTGCGAGGGATCCTTGATCTCCTTGCCGTTCACCTTCTCGATCACGTCGCCCGGCTGCAGGCCGGCGTGCGCCGCCGGCGTGTCGGGCTGTACGGAGGCGATCAGCGCGCCGCCGACATTCGGCAGCCCGAGCGCCTTCGACATCGCATCCGACACGCTCTGCGCCTCGACACCCAGATAGCCGCGCGTTACGTGGCCCGTGTGCTCGAGGTCGCTCGCGATGCGCTGGATCGTGTCCGACGGAATTGCGAAGCCGATGCCGACCGACCCGCCGGTAGGCGAGAGGATCGCGGTGTTCATCCCGACCACCTTGCCATCCTGCGTGATCAGTGGCCCACCGGAGTTGCCGCGGTTGATCGGCGCATCCACCTGGATGAAGCTGTCATAGGGGCCGGCGCCGATATTGCGCCCGACTGCCGAGACAATGCCCGCCGTCACCGTCTCGGAAAGCCCGAACGGGTTGCCGATCGCGATCACCCACTGGCCGGGCTCCACGTCCTGCGAGTCGCCGAGCTGCAGATAAGGCAGCGGGTGGTGCGCGTCGATGCGGATCACGGCGATGTCGGTGCGCGGGTCGGTGCCGACGATCTTCGCCGGATATTTCGAGCCGTCGGCGAGCGTCACCTCCAGCCGCGCTTCGTCCTTGACGACGTGGAAGTTGGTCACGATCAGGCCGTCGGGGTTGATGATGAAGCCCGAGCCGCGCGCCTCGACCGCGCGGTGCGGCATCTGCTGGCCGAAGGGACCCTGGCCGAAGGGCATCTGGTTGAACGGGAACTGGTTGAATGGGAACGGCAGTTGCTGCGGGCCGTTGCCGTCGCTCCCCTCGTCCTCGGCGGCGCCGTTCTTAAGGTAATTGGTGACCGTCACCACCGCAGGCTTCACCTGCTTAACCAGCGCGACGAAGTTCGGCACCCGCTCGCGCATGGCGCTGCCTTCGTTCACCGGAGCCTGCCCGTTGGTACTCGGACCGGGTGCGGCGATCGGCGGTAGGTCCTTCTGCTGCGCGGTCTCGGGTGCCGCCTGGGTCTGCGCCTGCGCTTCGGCCGTCGCGCGCAGCACCGGGATGGCGGCCAAGCCGCCGAGCGTCGTGCTGGCCAGCAGTGCGGCCGCAAGCGTGCGGCGAAGCCGGGGCCGGCGCCGGTCGGTGTTCGGTTCGGTCATTTGCATTGCTCCTCGTGGTGACCGCGGCGGACCGCGGAGGGGCTTGACGAATGCAACCAACAAGGGCGCGGGCGGCTAAAGATTCCTGCCGGGCATAGATGAAACCCTGGTTACTCGGGAACGCACCCGCCGGCGGGACGGCGCCCGGCGCGGGGCAGCTCTTGGCAAAGTGACCCGAGCCGGGCGTCTTCAACCGGGTTACGCCCGCCGCTAGGGTGCCGGCGATGACAGGCGCCCCCCTCGGCATTCTCGCGGGCGGCGGCGAGCTGCCCGCCCGGGTGGCCGCCGCCGCCGAGGCAATGGGCCGCCCCGTGTTCGTGATCGCGCTCGAGGGTGCCGCCGATCTCGGCCTGCTGTCGCGGTTTCGTCATTGCGTGGCGCGGATCGGCGCAGCAGGCCGCATCCTGCGGGCGCTGCGCGAGCAGAACTGCTGCGATGTCGTGCTGATCGGCGCGGTGCGCCGCCCGTCGATCCTGAGCCTGCGCCCGGATGCGGCGGGCGCGCGGCTGCTGGCCCGCATCGGCCGCGCCGCCTTCGGTGGCGACGACGCCCTGCTTGCCGCCGTCGTGCGCGTATTGGAGGAAGAAGGCTTCCGGGTGATCGGCGCCGACACCGTGCTCGCCGACGCGCTGGCGCCCGCGGGCGTACTGACGAAGTGCCGCCCCGACGAATTGGCGGAGGGCGACACAAGGCGCGGGGTGGCGGTGGCGAGGGCGCTCGGCGCGGCCGACGTGGGCCAGGGCTGCGTCGTGCAGCAGGGGCTCGTGCTCGCCGTGGAGGCGATCGAGGGCACCGATGCCATGCTCGCCCGCGCCGCTGGGCTGGCGCGACCCGGCCCGGGCGGCGTGCTGGTAAAGCTCGTCAAGCCAGGGCAGGAGCGGCGCGCCGACCTGCCGACCATCGGCCCGGCGACCGTCACCGCCGCCGCCCAGGCGGGACTGAGGGGGATTGCCTTCGAGGCCGGAGGGGTCATGCTGGCCGGGCGTCAAGCGACGATCGCGGCGGCGGACGAGGCGGGGCTGTTCCTGCTCGGCCTCGATCCCGCCGCCTTTTTGAAGGAGAGCCCTGCATGAGCCGCTTCCTGCACACAATGATCCGGGTCGGCGATCTCGATCGAAGCGTGAAGTTTTATACCGAGCTCCTGGGCATGAAGGAGCTGCGCCGGCGCGACGTGCCGGACGGGAAATACACGCTCGCCTTCGTCGGCTACGGGCCAGAGGAAAGCCACGCCGTGATCGAGCTCACCTACAATTATGGCGTCACGAAATACGAGCAGGGCACCGCGTTCGGCCATCTTGCGGTCGGCGTGCCGGACGTCGCGGCGGCGTGCGAGACGGTGCGGAAGGGCGGCGGTAAGGTGACTCGCGAGCCGGGCCCGGTGAAGTTCGGCACCACGGTGATCGCTTTCGTCGAAGACCCGGATGGCTACAAGATCGAGCTGATCCAGCGGGCGTAGATTCCCAATCGCCACCCCGTCATTGCGTGATCCCCGCAGCGGCCCCGCGGCGGCGGGGGAACCCCCTGCGGTGGCTCACGCGGCACGCGCAATGACCCCCTTCGGGCATAAGGACTGCAATCGATATGGCTCCCAACGCCAAGCGCGTCTTCTACGTCAACCACGTCGCGCACCAGATATTCCTCGACATCCTGGCGCAGCGGCCGGACATCCGCGTGGATCGCCTGACAAACGACAGCAGCAATGCCGACTCCGAGACGGTCCTCGCCCACGCGCACGCTTATCAGATCGGCGCCACGCGCGATGAACTCGCCCCCCGCTTCCATGGCACTCCGGCGCTGCTCGCGCAGGCGCCCAACCTTCTGCTCGTCTCCTCGAACGGCGCCGGCTACGACACGGTGGATGTCGATGCCTGCACGGCGGCCGGAGTCGCCGTCGTCAATCAGACGGGTGGCAACAAGGAGGGCGTGGCCGAGCACGTGCTGGGGCTAATGCTGGCGCTCTCCAAGCGCATCGGCGAGACGGATCGCTACATGCGCGCCAAGCCCGACATTTCGCGCACCGCCTTCATGGGGCACGACATACTCGGCATGACGGTCGGCATCATCGGGCTCGGAAATGTGGGCAGCCGCGTCGCCGAGCTTTGCCGGACCCTGTTCCGGATGCGCGTGCTCGCCTATGACCCCTATCTCACCGACGAGCAGTTCGCCGCCCGCGGTGCGGAAAAGGTCGCGCTCGACACGCTTTTGCGCGAGGCGGATTTCGTCTCCGTGAACTGCCCCCGCACCAAGGAGACGCTCGGCATGATCGGCGCGCGCGAGTACGCGCTCATGAAGCCGACCGCCTATTTCATCACCACCGCCCGCGGCGGCATCCACGACGAGGCGGCGCTCGCTCAGGCACTAGCCGCCAAGCGCCTGGCCGGTGCAGGACTGGACGTGTGGGCGAAGGAGCCGCCGCGACCCGATCATCCGCTGCTCGGGTTCGATAACGTGCTCGCGAGCCCGCACACGGCGGGTGTGACGCATGAATCGCGCGCGAACATGGGCCGCTTCGCCGCCGAGCAGATCATCGCCGCGCTGGACGGGCAGCGCCCACCCCGGCTGGTCAATCCGGAGGTTTGGCCGCGCTACGCGGAGCGGTTTGCGCGGATTTTCGGGGTCCACCCCGAGTGAGGACACCCATTACTTCCTCCCCGTCCCATTGGGGGCGGAGAGGGTCGGGGTGAGACGGGAGGCGCCCTACCGCCGCACCGCCCGCGCCAGCTCCGCCTTGCTCATCTTCGACCGCCCGGCAACGCCCTTGCGCTGCGCTTGGCGGTAAAGCTCCTGGCGTGTCGGCCGTTTACCCGCGCCGGTGCGCCCGGCCGCCTCCTTGCGCTTGGTGGCGCGCAAACGCTGCCGGTTTTCCTTCGGCGATTGCCGGTTCGACGCGCCCGCTTCCGATAAGGCGATCGCGATGGCCTGCTTCGGGTTCCGCACCTTCCCGCCGCGACCACGTTTCAGATCGCCATGCTTGAACTCGTGCATGACGCGCTCGATCGTCTCCTGCTGTGCGGGCGACTGATGCCGAGCCATATGCATTTCCTCCTGTAACCAATCCCCTCCCCGCCCCTGCGGGCGGAGAGGAATAGGGAGAGGTGGGGGAACCCCGCTACGCCGCCCGCAGCGCCCCCTTGTTCACCGCCTTGCCGGCGATCTGGGTCAGAAGCTGGTCGGCCCTCTTCTCCTCGGCCAGCGTCTCCTCCAAAAGCGTCGCCGCGTCGTTCATCCCGCACGCTTTCGCCCACGCGATCATCGTGCCGTAGCGGGCCATCTCGTAGTGCTCGACGGCCTGAGCGTTGGCGAGAATGCCGGCATCTCGCACCGGCCCGGCCTCGAACTCCTCAATAACCTCCTCGCCTTCCTCCACGATGCCGTTCAGCGCCTCGCAAGTCTGGCCGCGCGCGCGCTTGCCGATTTGCTCGAACACCTGCTGCAGCCGCTCAACCTGATGCTGCGTCTCCTCGCGGTGCTGCATCAGCCCCTGCTTCAGCTCCTCGTTCTGCGCCGCCTTTGCCATCTTCGGCAACGCCTTCAGGATCTGCCGCTCCGCGTAGTACATGTCCTGAAGGAAGGTCAGGAACAGGTCGTTGATGCTGTTCTTCATCGTCAGCTCGCTCCGTTTTGTTTGATTGCCGGCCCGCCCCGGCTCCGCGCGGCGGCTCGCCGGGGCTAACAGTTCGCCAATGCGAGCGTTCGTGAGCGGCGCCTGCAAATCCCTGTGCGCGGCAAAGCTCGGCAATGGCCGGCGCGGCCCCGCGTTAGCCCGCCACCGGGACCGCGCCCGCCCGCAATCGCCAACGCCAAGGCTTTCGCCACCTCGCTGCCGCAGGATCCCGAGATGACGGCGGTGGTGAAGGACACCGCGAGGGAGGTGCTGTCCACGCTCGTTCCCTCGCTCGAGAAATGACCGGGCCAGGCGCGGCGGCAAGTGACCGGGGGGGCCCCGCGCGTGGCGAGCTGGCACGGCCGGTGCGGAGGGTGCGGCAGCCGGCAAAGGCGGCGTTGTAAACGAGGCGCGCCGCCATCTTCATCGTCATGGCCGGTCCCGCCGGCGCGGGGATGGCCCGGCCACCCACGACTTAGTCGCCCACGAGGCAAGTGGTGACAAGAAAAACCAAGCGCGCCCCTACAAGGACCCGGCAGCCATCCGGTACAACCTCACCCGCCGCTCGGTCCGGTCCTCCAGCTCCACCGTGGTCGGCACCGCGTATTCCGCGAACGCCGCCAGCCCCGATCCCGGCAAATAGGCGCGCCCCGGATCGGCGAGCCAAATCTCGGCCTCGCGCGCCATGCGCCGCAGCCAGGGCAGCACATGCGCCGTCATCGGCGCCTCGTAGCAAATATCGCCGCACAGGATCAGATCCCAGCGGCACGTGGCACCCACCATATCCGCCTGCACCGCGTCCACCCGCACGCCGTTCGCCGCCGCGTTCAGCCTGATCGCCGCCGCTGCGAGCGCGTCGATTTCCGCCGCTTCCACACGCACCGCGCCCGCGAACGCCGAGGCGATGGCGGCTATGCCGCAGCCGGCGGCAAAATCGAGCACGCGCTTGCCCACGACCAGCGCCCTGTTATCGAGCACATAGCGGGCCAGCGCCTGCCCGCCCGGCCAGGCGAAGGCCCAGAACGGTGCCTCCACGTTGCGCGACGCGAGCCATTCCTCGGTCGCCTGCCAGATCGGCGTGATCTCGCTCGCCAGGTGCAAGGCGATCTCCGGCACCAGCGGAGCGCGCGCGAGCACCGTATTCGCGCAGACGAAGTCCTCGGCACTCTCCATACCGCACTTTGTGCGCCGCCTACCCTGGCGCGCAACGGCGCCTACGCCCTGACGCGCGCCGGCGCGGCGTGCACGTAGAGCTCCGCACGGTTCCGCACCGTCTCCCGCGCCGGCGGCGGCGGCGGGATTGCGTAGACGACCGGCAGCGCATGATCAGCGAGCAATGCTGCGGCGTTGTACACCCTGCGGAAGGCGAACATGCTGCGGATGAAATTGGTCTGCCCCCGCGCCAGCAGGCGGACGAACACCGGCGCCGCTTCGATCATGGTGCGCCAGCCGAGATGCTTGCGGTTCAACACCTGCTGGGTCTGCACCAGTTCCTCATAAAACTCGGCCAGCGGCAGGCGCGTCGGCAACACGCAATGCTGGATGTCGAATAGACGGTAGTCGCGCGTGGTGAGCCGGCGCGCTTCCGTCATCCAGGTCTCGGTGCCGGGATAGGGCGTGTTGACGCTGACGTTCACCACATGCGGGATTTCCAGGCACCACTCGCGCACGGCGGCGAAGCGCGCATGGTCCCAGTCGGGGTCGGCGATGATGTTGATGGCGACGTTAATCCCGAGCGAGCGCGCGTGCTCCAGCGCCTCGAAACTCTGATCGAGCATTATCCGCTTGCGGAACTTCTTCAGCCCCTCGGCGTCGATCGCCTCCAGACCGAGGAACATCACCTTGAGCCCGAGCCGCTTCCAGCGCGCAAACACCTCCTTGTGGCGCAGCAGCACGTCGGCGCGGGTTTCCAGGTAATAGGTCTTGCGGATGCGCCGCCGCTCCAGCTCGTCGGCGATCGCCATGCCGTGCTCCCCGCGCACGAAGGCCACGTCATCGACGATGAACACGCCGGGCTCCTGGATCGCCGCCATGTCCTCGGCGATCGCCCGCGGACTGCGGAGCCGATAGCTGCGCCCGTAAAAGGTCCAGGCCGAGCAGAAGGCGCAGTCCCAGGGGCAGCCGCGGGAGAACTCGATCGAGGCGGCGGGATCGAGCGTGCCGATGAAATAGCGCCGCCGGTGCCGCAGCAAATGCCGTGCCGGCTGCAGCGCGTCGAGATCGTCGGCGAACACGGGCGGCGGCCCCTCGCCCGCGGCCGTCACGGCGCCCGCGACGCTTGCCGGATCGCGCCCGGCCGCCAGCGCCGCGAGCAGCGCCGGCAGCGCCGCCTCGCCTTCCCCGCGCAGCACGCAATCGATCGCGCCGCCCGCGTGTTCTAGCATCGCGCGCGCAGTGAACGAGACGGAATGACCGCCCACCACGACCACGCAGCCCGGCAGACGCCGCTTGGTTTCAATCGACAGGTCGACGACCTCGGGCACGTTCGCCAGGTAGTTGCAGGAGAACGCCACCATGTCGGGGCGGAAGGCGGCGAGTTCGGCAAAATAATCGGTGTGCGATTCGACCTGAAGATCGAGCAGCCGCACGTCGTGTCCGTCGCGCAACGCCGCGGCGGCGACCAGTTCGAGCCCGAGCGGCTCCAGGGTGAGGAACACCTTGGTGTACATGAGCGGCCCGGGATGCACGCAGAGCAGCTTCACCTAGTCCCCCATTCGCCTCCCATGAGAGAAAGCCGCCGCGTCCCAGGCGCAACGGAACGCTCGGGTGCCTCTCGGGCTTGTGAAGCCGGGCGGCGCTCGCCATGCTCGCGCCAGCGCGCAGGAGGGCCGGAGATGGATTTGCGCTTCACGGAGCAGGAAACCGCCTTCAAGGCCGCGGTCCGTTCCTTCATCCACGATAACCTTCCCGCCGACATCCGCGAGCGGATGCGCCTCGGGCACCCAGCCCGCAAGCAGGACATCGTGACGTGGCAGCGCATCCTGAACCGCAAGGGATGGGCCGCCTACTCCTGGCCAAAGGAGTATGGGGGCCCGGGCTGGACGCCGGTGCAGCGCATGATCTTCCTCGACGAGAACGCGCTCGGCCCGGCGCCCGAACTGTCGCCTTTCAACATCAACATGCTGGGGCCGGTGCTGATCCAGTTCGGCACACCGGAGCAGCGCGCGCGATTCCTCGCCCGCGCCGCCAATCTGGACGACTGGTGGTGCCAGGGCTTCTCCGAGCCCGGCGCCGGCTCCGATCTCGCCGCGCTCAAATGCGCCGCGCGCCGCGAGGGCGAGGAGTACGTCGTCAGCGGCTCGAAAATCTGGACCTCGTACGCGCACGAGGCCGACTGGTGTTTCCTGCTCGTCCGCACCAATCCGCAGGCGGCGAAGAAGCAGGAGGGCATCTCGTTCCTGCTCGTCGACATGAAGACGCCCGGCATCACCATCCGCCCGATCGTCTCCATCGACGCGGATCATCATCTGAACGAGGTGTTCTTCGACGACGTGCGGGTTCCGGCGGCCAATCTCGTGCATCGGGAAAACCGCGGCTGGGACGTGGCGAAGTTCTTGCTCGGCAACGAGCGCGTCGGCATCGCCCAGTTGGGCAAAAGCAAGGAGCGCGTCGGCGCCGCCAAGACGCTCGCCCGCGCCGCGCGCGCGGGCGGCGCGCCGCTGATCGCGGGATCGGAGTTCCGCACCCGCACGGCGCAGATCGAGGTCGATATCAAGGCGCTGGAGATCATGCAGTATCGCATGGTCTCGGCGGCGGCGCGGCAATCGGACGGACGGCCCGATCCCTTGTCGTCGGTCTTGAAGGTGCGCGGCACCGAGCTGTTGCAGGCGAGCACGGAGCTCGCGATGGACGCGGGCGGTCCGCGCGCCATGCCGATCTGGGCGCGCGAGCTAACGGCCTTCGCCAACGAGCCGGACGAGTTCGCCGAGGCCGCCGAGAACGCCACCCGCGAATATTTGTTCCTGCGCGCCTGCACGATCTACGGCGGCACCAACGAAATCCAGAAGGAGATACTCACCAAGGCGGTGCTTCGCCTATGATGCCGCGCGTCCTGCCGCTCGAAGGTGCGAGCAATGTGCGCGACCTCGGCGGTTGGCCGACGGAGGGCGGCGGCAGCGTCCGCACCGGTCTCGTGTTCCGCGCCGCGGCGCTGAGCCGCCTCACTGGGAACGACATCGCGACGCTTGCGGCCACCGGGCTGCGCTCGGTGGTCGATCTGCGCGGGGTGCGCGAGGCGGCTGCGGCGCCCTCGGCGCTCGGCGATCTGCCCGGGGTACGCGCGCACCATCTGCCGATCGAGCCCTCGGTTGGCGCCTCCCTGCGCGATCTCGCCGAGACCGGACAGGCCACGGGCGAGAACGTGATGGACGTGATGCGCCGCGCCTATGTAGCCTACGCGTTCGACTGGGCGCACCGCTACCGCGCGCTGTTCGGCTTGCTGCTCGATCCCGGCGCGGTGCCGCTGATGTTTCATTGTTCCGCCGGCAAGGACCGCACCGGCTTCGCCGCCGCGGTGATCCTGACCCTGCTTGGCGTGCCCTATGATGCGGTGCGCGAGGATTACCTCGCCACCAACCGCCTGTGGCAGGCCGACCCCGAAGTCGCTGCCGGCCTGCCGCCGGCGATGGCGTCGGTGCTGCTCAGCGTGCACGCGGAACTGCTGGATGGGGCGTTCGCCGCCATCGGGGAATTCGGCGGTTTCGACCGCTACGCGGCGGTGCACCTCGGCATCGGCGCGGCGGAGAAGGAGAGGCTGCGGGCACGGTATTGCGGCTGATCCGTCGCTGATTGCTGTCCGATCGAGTTGCAAGTAGATGCCGTAACTTCTTCCGTCATGCCCGTCCCCGCCTGCCCGGGGATGGCCCGGGCACCCACGAGTTTTCTTGCGGCGCGCGGCAAGGTCGCGCGTGGCCGGGCCACGCCCAGCCATGGCGACAGGAACACCCTTCGTCGCAAACCCGACCTAGCCGACTGCTCCCGGGAAATGGCACGCGACGAAATGCCCCGGGGACGCTTCGGCGAGCGGCGGCACCTCCTCGGCGCAGCGGGCAGCGGCGGCTGGGCAGCGGGTGCGGAAGCGACAGGCGGTGGGGGGATCGGTGGGGCTCGGGATTTCGCCGCGCAGGATGATCCGCCGCCGGGCGCGCTCGGCCACCGCGTCGGGCACCGGGACGGCGGACATCAGGGTGGCGGTGTAAGGGTGCAGCGGGCGGGCGAACAGCGCGGCGGAGGGCGCGATTTCCACCACCTGTCCCAAGTAAAGCACCACGATCCGGTCGGAGATGTGGCGCACCACGGCGAGGTCGTGCGCGATGAAGAGGTAGGTCAGGCCCAGCCGTTCCTGCAGATCGATCATCAGATTGATGATCTGCGCCTGGATGTTTACATCGAGCGCCGAGATCGGCTCGTCGCCGACGATGAACACCGGCTCCATCGCCAGGGCGCGGGCGATCGAGACGCGCTGGCGCTGGCCGCCCGAGAATTCGTGCGGGAAGCGCGCCGCCGCCGTCGCCGGCAGCCCCACCATGTCGAGTAACGCGCCGACGCGGGCGCGCGTCGCCGATTCGTCGGCGGTGAGGCGGTGCAGGCGCAGCGGGCCGGACAGGATCTCGCCCACCGTCATGCGCGGATTGAGCGAGGCATAGGGATCCTGAAAAATCATCTGCATCCGCCGCCGCAGCGGGCGGATGCGCGCCTGCGACAGATGCGAGATGTCCCAGCCGTCGAAGCGGATGCTTCCCGCGGTCGGTTCCTCCACCCGCATCACCACACGCGCCAGCGTGGACTTGCCGGAGCCGGATTCGCCGACGAGCCCGACAGTTTCGCCCGCAAACACGTCGAGATCGACGCCATCGAGCGCGCGCAGGACGCGGTGCTTTTCCAGGAAGCTGTCGCGCGGCAGCACGAAATGCTTCACGAGGCCGCGTATCTCGAGGAGCGGGCGCGGCGCGGCTTCAGGGCGCGGCGCGGCTGCGGCGGCGTGCGGGCGCGGTGGCTCCAGACGCGCGCCCGCCTGCGTCACCCAGCACCGCGCGGCGCGGCCCTCGGCGATTTGCAGCAGCGCAGGATGGCGCGCGCAGGCCGCCGCCGCGAACGGGCAGCGGGCGCGGAAGCGGCAGCCCTCGGGCCAGGCGCGGGCATCGGGCGGCTGGCCTTCGATGGTCGCGAGGCGGCGGTCGCCCGCATCGGGCGCGTCGAGGCGCGGCGCCGCGTGCAGCAAGGCCCAGGTGTACGGATGGCGGGGATCGGAGAGCAGATCCTCCGGACGGCCTTCCTCCACCACCTCGCCCGCGTACATCACCAGCACGCGGCGGCAGAGATTGGCGATCACGCCGAGATCGTGGCTGATGAGGAGGACCGCCGTGCCGAGGTCGACGTTGAGGCCGCGCAGCAGATCGAGAATCTGCGCCTGGATCGTCACATCCAGCGCAGTGGTGGGCTCGTCGGCCAGGATCAGCGCGGGCTGGTTGGAGAAACTCATCGCCAGCATCGCCCGCTGGCGCATTCCGCCGGAAAACTGATGCGGCCAGGAATTGAGCGCGCGCTCCGGGCTTGGAATGCCCATGCGCCCGAGCAGCGCGGCGGCGCGGCCGCGGGCGGCGGCGGGGAGGAAGCGCCCGTGCGCGGTCATCGTCTCCACAAGCTGGCGGCCGATCCGCAGCACCGGATTAAGCGAGGTCATCGGGTCCTGAAAAACCATCGCGATCTCGGCGCCGCGGATGGCGCGCATCTCGTCTTCCGAAAGCCGCGTGAGTTCGCGCCCGCGAAAGCGGATCGAACCCTCCACGATGCGCGCCGGCTCCTCCAGCAGTCGCATCACCGACTTCGCGGTGACGCTCTTGCCGGAACCGGATTCGCCGACGATGCCGAGCGTCTCGCCGCGCGCCAGGGCAAAGCTGACGCCATCGACCGCGCGCACCACGCCCGCATCGGTGAAGAACCAAGTGTGCAGGTTCTCGACCTGCAGCAGCGGTTCGTCAGCGCCGTCTGGCATGGGGATCGAGCCAGTCGCGCAGGCCGTCGCCCACAAAGTTGAATCCCATCACCACTGTCAGGATGGCGATGCCGGGGAAGGTCGCGACCCACCATTGCGACACGAGCTCGCGCCCCTCGGAGACCATCGAGCCCCATTCGGGCGTCGGCGGCACGACGCCGAGGCCGAGGAACGAAAGCCCGGCGAACACCAGGATCGCGTTGCCGAGATCGAGCGTCAGCAGCACGATCAGCGGCCCCAGCGCGTTCGGCACGATCTGGCGGCCGAGTATGTGCAGCGGGCCGAAACCGATCGTCTGCGCGGCGATGACATATTCCTGGTTGCGCTGGCCGACGACCAAGCTGCGCGACAGCCGCGCGAATTTCGGCCACCACACGACCAGCATGGCGATCACCGTGTTGGCGGTGCCGATGCCGAGCGCGGCGGCGATCGCCATCGCCAGGATGATCGGCGGAAAGCAGAACATCAGGTCGGTGGCGCGCATCAGCACCTCCTCGAGCCAGCCGCGCGCATAGGCCGCGACCGCGCCGAGCAGCGTGCCGAACGCGCCGCCCAGCAACACGACCACGAACCCGACCGCAAGCGAGGTGCGCGCGCCGTAGATCACGCGCGTCAGCACGTCGCGACCAAGCTCGTCGGTGCCGAGCCAGTGCGCGGCCGAAGGACCGGCGAGCCGGCCCGCCACATTCACCACGTCCGGCTTGTACGGCGTCACCCAGGGCGCGAAGGTGGCGAGCAGCGCCCAGGTCAGGATCACCGCCCCACCGGCGGCGGCGAGCCCGTAGCGGCGCGCCCAGCGGCGGCGGCGGGCGGCGAGGCCGGTTTCCAGGCCCGCCGCGGCGAGCGCCACTTCCACGCCGACTCCGCTCACCGGCGCATCACCCTGGGATCGAGCAGCGCGTAGGAGATATCGATCAGCAGGTTCACGACCACATAGACCACCGCGACGACGAGCGTGATGCCCATGATCGCCGGGAAGTCCAGAATAACAGCGCTCTGGAACGTGTAGCGGCCGAGCCCCGGCCAGGAGAAGATCGTTTCGGTGAGAACCGTTCCGGTGAGGAGCTGCGCGTAGGCGAGCCCACCCAGCGTCACCACCGGCAGGAGCGCGTTCGGCAGCGCGTGGCCCAGCATGATCGCGCGTGGCCACAGGCCCTTGGCGCGGGCGACGCGGATATAATCCTGCAACAAGGTCTCCAGCATCGCCGCACGCGTGGTGCGCGTGATCAGGCCAAGCGTCGCAGCGGCCAGCACAACGGCCGGCAGCACCAGATGGCCGAGCGCGTCCCAGAAGGTGTCCCATTGTCCGGCGAGCGGCGCATCGATCAGCATAAAGCCGGTCACGGCGGGCGGCGGGAACTGGTCGGCGCTGATCTGCCCGGGACCCGGCGCCCAGCCGAGCCAGCCATAGAAGACCGCGAGCATGATGAAGGCGAGCCAAAAGGTCGGCGACGAGACGCCGATCAGCGACACGCCGCGCGCCAGATGATCGACCCAGGAATCCCGCTTCACCGCCGCGATCACGCCGAGCGGCAGGCCGACCAGCAGCGACAGCAGGAAGGCGGCGGTGGACAGCTCCACGGTCGCGGGCGCGTATTGCGCAATGTCCTCCAGCACCGGGCGTTGGGAGGAGATCGAGACGCCGAGATCGCCGTGCAGCAGGCCGGTGAGGAAAATCCAGTAACGGTCCCAGAGCGGCAGGTCGAGGCCCCATTTATGGCGATAGGCGGCGACGATCGCGGGGTTGTTGGCGGCAACGTCGCCGAGCTGCGTGAGCACCGGGTCGCCCGGCACGGCGTTTGCGATCAGGAAAATCACCAGCGTCGCCAGCAGCACCATCACCGCGGCGACCAGCAGGCGCGAGACGACATAGCGGGCCAATGCGGCTTCGTTCCTCCCCAATGGCGGCAAGGATAGCGGCGCGGCGGGGGAAACGCGAGATTGCCGGCGGGCCGCGGCTCATGGTACGGCTGGCGCGATAAGCCAGGGAGGAAACGATGCGGGAGATCGGCTGGATCGGCCGACGCGCGGCGCTGCGGCTGCTCGGCGCCGGAGCGGCCGCGATGGCGGCAGGGCTGCCCGAACGCGTGCACGCGACGGCGAGCAAAACGACCCTCGTGCTCGGGCTGGATATCAGCGATTCCATCACCTTCGATCCCGCGCGCGAGGCGCAATACACCGCACCGCTGACGATGCGCGCCGCCTACGAGTCGCTGATCACGATGACGCCGGGCGATTATCTGAACGTGAAGCCGGCGCTCGCCAAAAGCTTTGCCCGCACGCCGGACGGCAAGGGCTGGAGGTTCACGCTGGCGGAGGCGAAGTTCAACAGCGGCAACCCGGTAACGGCCGACGACGTGAAATGGACCTTCGACCGGCTGATCAACCTCAAGGACCAGCCCTCGCAATACGTGACGAACGTCACCGCGGTGAACGTGGTCGATCCGCGCACGGTCGATCTGATCCTGAAAGACCCAACGCAGCCGCTGCTGACGATCCTTTCGGGCGTCAATTTCGGCATCACCGAGCGCAAGGCGGTGGAGGCGCAGGGCGGCACGGCGGGCGCAGACGCGCCGAGCGCGGACAAGGCGACCAACTGGCTCAACCAGCATTCGGCGGGCGCGGGCCCCTATACGCTGGTCGGCTGGACCCGCAACGCGCAAATCCTGCTGACGCGCAACCCGCATTACTTTCGCGGGCAGGCCGAGTTCGAGCATGTGATCATCCGCCACATGGGCGACAGCGCGACGCAGTTGCTCGCGATCAAGCGCGGCGACGTGGACGCGGCGTTCAACCTGATTCCCGAGCAAATCGTCACGCTGAAGGACGATCACCACGTGCGCGTGGAGGGGCTGCGGAGCCTCGATTTCGTCTACATGGCGCTGACCAACGAGCCCGCCTTCAACAAGGCGCTGGCGGTGAAGGAGGCGCGGCAGGCGATCGCCTGGGCGATCGACTACGACGGCATCATCAACGATCTGCTCGGCGGCAAGGCGATGCGTTGCGCGAGCTTCATCCCGATCGGGCTGATCGGATCGACCGAGACGACGACGAAGGAGATCGGCTACCACCAGGACCTCGACCGCGCCCGCCAGCTTCTGCAGAAGGCCGGTTTCCCGAACGGATTCGAGTTCAAGATCAGCTATGGCGACGCCGCCGTCTCAGGGCTTTCCTACGCGGTGCTGGCGCAGAAGCTGCAATCGGATCTCGCCCGCGTCGGCATCAAGGTGACGCTCGATCCGATGGACCAGGTCAATCTGAGGACGCAGTACACCACCGGCAAGTCGCAGGGCGGCGTGCTGACGTTCTGGAATCCATCGGGGGTGGAAACCGATCAATGGGCCTCGGCGAGCGTGCTGCGGGTCGCCAAGCGGATCCACTGGACGCCCGCGCCCGAGCTTTCGAAGCTGGTGACCGATGCGGCCGCCGAGCAGGATATGGCCAAGCGCACGTCGATGTACGTGGAGTATCAGAAGGCGATGATCGACCAGGCGAGCCTGCTCGTGTTGTTCCAACCGATCTATCAGTTCGCCGTGCGCGATGTGCTGAAATCCTTCCCGCTGACGGCGGCGGGGTGGGAGGCGGAGCTCTACGACGTGAGGACGTGAGGACGGCTGAGCGGCGCCGGTAAACGGCTTCATCGGCTGATCGAGTGGAGCCCGAGCAAGCAGCAGGTCGCGAACGGCTCGGACCGGGCCGAGTTCCGGCACCGCTCGCTGTTCCTGCCGGTAGCGGCCCAGACGCTGCCCGCTGACGCTTGTAATTCGGGTTGCGCGCCAGCGGGCCGCGCATCGTGATACGCCTTGTGTAATCGCGCTACCCCAGCGCCTTCACCGCCTCCATCACCTCGGCGGCGTGCTTCGGCACGCTTACCTTGCGCCACGCCTTCGCGATCTTGCCGTGCTTGTCGATCAGGAACGTGCTGCGCTCCATTCCCATATACTTGCGGCCGTATATGGATTTCTCCACCCAGGTGCCGTACGCCTCCGACACCGCGCCCGCCTCGTCGGAGGCGAGCGGGAACGTAAGCTTGTATTTGGCGGCGAATTTCTCGAGCGCCGGCATCTTGTCGCGGGAGACGCCGATCACGTCGACGCCGAGCTTGCCGAGCGCGGGCAGCGCCTCCTGGAAGGCGCAGGCTTCCTTGGTGCAGCCGGGCGTGTCGGCCTTGGGATAGAAATAGAGCACGACCGGCTTGCCCTGCATCGCCTTCAGGCTGACGCGCCGGCCCCCCGTGGCCGGCATGTCGAACGCGGGCGCCGCCGCGCCCTCATCAACGCTCATGGTTCGATCTCCCCCAACAGCCGGACGAACGCCGCCCGCACGGCATCCGCCGTTTCATGTATGCGCCGATCGAGCGCCGCAAGGTCGGCTGCGCCCGTCGCACGCAGGATCGGGCGAAGCGACGCCTCGGGCAGGACATCGGGCCGCGCGCGGCCGAGCGTAAGGCGCAGAAGCTCCTGCACCGTGCGCCAGAAATGATCGGCGCCGATCAGCAGCGACGCGTCGCCCGCCGCGAGCAGCCCCGCCGCCGCCAGCCGGCGGAAGGCGCCGCGCGTCGAGGTATCGTTGTCGGCGGGTGGCAGCGCGGCGGCGTGGATCAGGCTCAGCGCCTGGGCGATGAACTCCACCTCCACGAGGCCGCCCGGGCGCAGCTTCACGTCCCACGGCCCCGCGGGCGGCAGCTCGCGCAGCATCCGCGCGCGCATCGCGCTTGCGTCGGCGCGCACCTGCTCGGGCGGCCCGGCGGCGCGGATCGCCGCGGCGATCGCCCGCGCCGCCTTCTCGCGCAGCGCGGGCGGGCCGGCGGCGGGGCGGGCGCGGGTCAGTGCCATCCGCTCCCAGGTCCAGGCGGACTCGGCATGATAGCGGCGGAACGCGCCGAGCGAGACCGCCACCGGCCCCTTGTTGCCGGACGGGCGCAGCCGCATGTCCACCTCGTAGAGCGCGCCGTCCGGCCCGCGCGCCGTCAGCGCCGCGACGAAGCTGTGGCAGGCGCGCACGAACCACTGCGCCGCCGGCAGCGAGCGCGCGCCGCCCGTTGACTCCGTCGCGTCCTCCGGGTGGTCGTAGATCAGCATCAGGTCGAGATCGGAGCCGGCCATCATCTCGCGCCCCCCGGCTTTGCCGAGCAGCACGACCGCCATCTCCCCGCCCGGCACGCTTCCGTAGCGGGCGGCGAAATCGTCCTTCACAGCGGGCAGCAGCACGCCAAGCGCGGCGTCGGCCAGAACCGAGCGGCGCAGGCCGGCGGCGTCGGCATCGAGCCGCCCTTCAAGCGTCGCGACCGAGATCGCGAAATCCTCCTCACGCACCGTGCGGCGCACAATGGCGATCGTGTCCTCAAGCGTGCGGGAGTCGCGCAGGCGGCGGTGCAGCACCGGCACGGGGTCCGGCGCCGCCTCGGGGCTCAGCAGCCCGTCGAGTGCGGCTGGGAATTGCGCGAGGTGATCCGAGAGGCTGGGTGCCGCGCCGAGCACGGCGGCGACGCGCGCGATCAGGTGCCGGTTGTGCTGAAAGAGTGAGAGAATCTGCACGCCGGCCGGCAGGCGCGCGAGAAATTCGTCGAAGCGGCGGAAGGCGAGATCGGGCTCCTTCTGCGTGGCGAGCGCGCCGAGAATCTCCGGCAGCAGCGTATCCAGAAGCTCGCGCGCGCGCTGGCTGCGGAGCGCGCGCAGACGCCCGGCCTGCCAGCCGCGCACGGCAGCGATCACGTGCTCGGGCTCGGCGAAGCCCAGCGCGGCAAGGGCGGCGACGGTGCCGGGCGGGCGCGGATCGTCGCCGCGGAAATCAAGCTCGCCGTGCGCCGACCGCTCGCCGGCGGCGGCCTCGAACATCTCGCGATAGCGCCGCCGCACGGCGTGCATGTGGGCGAGCAGCGCCCCAGCGAAGGCGCGCGGCGACGCGTAGCCGAGGAAACTTGCCACGCGCGCAAGCTCCGCCGGTTTCTCCGGAATTCGGTGCGTCTGCCGGTCGGCGATCATTTGCAGCCGGTGCTCGACGCGGCGCAGGAAACGGTACGCCTCGGCGAGCTCCGCCGCCGCATCCGCGCCAAGCTGGCCCGCGCGCGCGAGGCCCGCGAGCGCGCCGAGCGTGGTCGGATCGCGCAGCGCCGGATCGCGCCCGCCCCAGACGAGCTGCAAGGTCTGCGCCAGGAACTCGATTTCCCGGATGCCGCCCTCGCCGAGCTTCACGTCGTGCCCGGCGATGATCGCCTCGGGCGCCGTGCCGGATGGCAGCGCGCCGCCTTTGTGCTGGTCGATGCGCCGCTTCATCGCCTCGATGTCGGCGACCGCCGCGAAATCGAGCCCGCGCCGCCAGATGAAGGGCCGTATCTCTTGCAGGAAGGCGTGACCCGCTGCGCGGTCGCCGGCAACGGGGCGCGCCTTGCTGAGCGCGGCGCGCTCCCAATTCAGGCCCATGCTTTCGTAATAGGCGATGGCTGCGGGCAGCGAGACGGCTGGCGGCGTTACCGCCGGATCAGGCCGCAGGCGCAGATCGGTACGGAACACGTAGCCGTTGCCGTCCCGTGTCTCCATCAGGGCGACGAGATCGCGCGCGAGGCGGGAGGCGAAGGCGCGCAGAACATCGCCTTCCGTGCGGGGGGTGTATATGCCGCTCGCGGGATCGTAGATCAGGATGAGGTCGATATCGCTGGAGTAGTTCAGCTCGCGCGCGCCGAGCTTGCCCATGCCGAGGACGATGAAACCGCTGCCCGGGCCGGGTTCGGCCGGGTCGCGCAGGCGAAGCTCGCCCGCGTCGTGGGCGCCGCGCAGCAGATGGGCCACCGCGCGATCGAGCGCCGCCTCGGCGAAATCCGACAGCGCGCCGGTGACTTGATCGAGATCCCAGAGCCCGCCGATATCGGCCAGCGCCACGGCGAGCGCGGCGATCCGCTTGGCCTCACGCAGCGCCGCCGCCACCTGCGGGCGCGCCATGGCGGGGTCGATGGCCCGCACCGTCGCCATGGCCGCAGCCATCGCCGCCTCTGGGCCTTCGCGAAGGAAGGTCGCCAGCGAGCCCGCTTCGCGCACCGCGAGGTCGGCCAGGAACGGGCTGTGACCGCCGAGCGCGCGCAGGAGCGGCGCGGCCCGCGCGTCGGCCCCTATCTCCGGCGCCGCCTCCGTCACGCGCTCGATCAGCCGCTCGGCCGCCCCCGCATCGAAGGGCGGCGGCCAGCTTGCATCGGCAAGGTCGGGCGCGTGCATCGTGCGGTACGCTGGCGGTGAGGCGGCTCGGGGGTCAAGCCGTCCGGCATCTGCTCGGCGTCCTGCTTGCGACGCTGGTGGTTTCGGTCATTGCCATCGCCGCGCTCGGCTGGTGGCTCGGCGCGCATCCGATCGCCGTGCCGTGGCTCGCCGAGCGCATCCAGCTTGCCGCCGATCAGGCACTCGGCCCGGGCAGCGTGCGGATCGGCGAAGCGGCCGTCGGCTGGGACGGGTTTCACACGGGCGACGCCAACCCGTTCGCGATCCGGCTGACCGACGTCGCGGCGCGGCTGCCCGGGGTGGAGCGGTTCGCCGCCAAAGCGGTTGCGGTCGATTTCGAGATTTTGCCGCTGCTGCACGGCGTCCTGCGCCCGCGCACGGTGCGCGTCGAGCACGCCTCTCTCGTGCTCGCTCCCCTGCCCGCTGACGGCGGACCGAACCACGTTCCGGCCGACCTCAGCGCCTTGCTCGGCCGGCCCTTGCCGTTCGAGCGCCCACCTTGGGTGCGCTCGCTGCGGGCGCTGACGATCGATGACGCGCGCCTCGCGCTGGGGCCGACCGTGCTCGCCGCGGACCTCGGCGCCGCCGCCACCCCCGAGCGGGACGGCACGCTGCGGCTAAGCGCGGCCTGGAGCGCCCGTCCCGCCGACCTCGCTTCGCTCGCGCCCGGCCTTGCGCCGCTGGCGCGGCTCGACGCGCCGCTGTCGCTGCGCCTCTCGGCGGCGTTCGATGCCGATGGACGCCCGCTCGCGGTGGAGCTGCTAGCGCGCGCTGCGGCCGGACGGATCACGCTCGCCGCCGCGCCCGTGCCGCTCGCCGCCGCCAGCCTCTCCGCTGCCTTCTCGCCGCATGGCGGAGTGGCGTCGGTGCTCGATGTCGCGCTGCGGCCGGGGGATGCGGCGCCGCTCACGCATCTGCACGCCGCGATGGAGGCAGCGGCGGCGCCGCCCGGGGCACACCGCTTCACCGTACACGGGGCTGTAAGCCTCGATCGCATCGCCTTCGCTGATCTTGGCCGGGTGTGGCCGGAGGGCGTGGCGCGCGATCTTCGCACCTGGCTCACGCAGAACGTGACGACTGGCGTCGCGAGTGCGTTCGCTGTAGATGCGCGGGGCGCCATCGACGGCGACGGCAGCAATCTGGTTGTGCAGTCCATCGCGGGGGGCGGGACCGGCTCCGACCTGACGGTGCATTGGCTGCCGCCCGTGCCGCCCGTGGAGCATGCAGGGGCGACGCTCGTTATCCTCGACTCGGACCGGGTGCGGGTCGATTTCGGCAACGGCCAGGAACAGGCCGCGCCCGGGCTGCCACCGCTGCTTGTTCAGCAAGGCCATCTGCTGATCACGGGCCTGACGCAGACAAGGCAGGTCGGCGACGTGCAGGCGCACATCACCGGCTCCGTGCCGTCCGCCGTCGCGCTGCTGTCGCACCGCCGGCTGCACCTGCTCTCCGACCATCCGATCGGTCTGCACAACCCGACGGGCGACGCGGTGGCCGATATCACCGTCACCTTGCCGCTCGATGCGCGCGACACGATGGACGACGTAAGGATCGCCGCCGCGGCCCAGTTACGGCGCGTCGCGATGACCAACGCCGCGGCCGGGCTGCCGTTCAGCAACGGCAGCATCCGGCTGACCGCGGACACCGAGGGGCTGGCGTTCAACGGCAGCGGGCAGCTCGGCAGCATCGCCGGGCAGTTCGAGGGGGTGCTCGATTTCCGCGCCGGCCCGCCGTCGCAAATTGTGCAGCGGATCGAGGCGCAGGCCCGGACCGACTTGAAGGCGCTCAGCCAGTTCGGCGTCGATCCCGGCGACCTCGCCACCGGCCCCGCCGAGCTGGAGGCGGTCGCCGAGCAGCAACGGGATGGAGCACAAACCGTCTTGGTCCGCGCCGATCTGACCGGGGCGGCCCTGCGGCTCGATCCGCTGGGCTGGAGCAAGCCGCCGGGAGTTCCGGCGCACCTCGGCGGAGAACTCATCCTCGGCTCGGACGGCCGGATCACGCGCATCGACGGGCTCGATGGCGAGGGCGAGGGCTTCGCCTTGCGCGGCGGGGTGCGCTTTCACGCGGCCGGGCCGGCGACGCTGAGTTTCGAGCGCATCATGCTCGGCGCCACCGAGGCGCACGGAACGATCACCCTCGGTGACGGCGGGCACGACGTGCGGGCCGACCTCAGCGGGCCGGTGGTCGATCTCGGCCCGCGCCTGCGAGGGGATGGCGGGCCGCAACACGCAGGCGACGCCCGCGACAGCTGGGCCCTCAATGCCCGCTTCGCCCGCGCACTTCTCTTGCAAGGGCGCACGGCGAGCGGGCTGACGCTCGAGGCAGACGGAACCGGCGCGCTGACGCGCAGCCTGCGGCTGCGGGCAGAAACGAGCCGGGGCGAGCGGATGGAGGCCACCATAACACCCGAGCGGTCTGGCCGCGCCCTACGCGTCGGCGCCACCGACGGCGGGATGCTGCTGCGCGGGCTCGGCATCATCGACAGTATCGAGGGCGGGCGGCTGAGCATCGCCGCCCGCTACGACGATTCCCGGGCCGACCATCCGCTGGCCGGCACCGCCGAGCTTGACGATTTTCGTCTACGCGGCGCCCCGGTGGTCGCCAAGATCCTCCAGGGCGCCTCTTTATACGGACTCGTGCAGGCGCTCGACGGGCCAGGGACGGCGTTTACCCATCTCGTCGTGCCGTTCGTGTATGCGGGTGACACGCTGCGGTTGCAGGATGCGCGGGCGTTCAACCCCTCGCTTGGGCTGACCGCCGAGGGCACGATCGACCTGGCGACCAAGCGGATGCGGCTGCAAGGCACGATCGTGCCGGCCTACTACCTGAACACGCTGCCTGGCCGCATCCCGCTGATCGGCCGCCTGTTTAGCCCCGAGAAGGGCGGCGGGCTGATGGCGGCGCGCTACACCGCCACCGGGCCTCTCGATAATCCCGAGATCGGCGTGAACCCGCTGAGCGCCCTGACGCCCGGCTTCCTACGCGGCCTGTTCGGCCTGGGCGGGGGGTAGAGTGCCATCTCCCCGAGCGTGGCCGACCCGCCATCACCAGCGGCCCGATGGGCCAGAGAGTCGGATAAAGGATGATGCCGGGAGAGAATCCGGCTTCGGCCAATCCGAGCAGGAAGCGGATCAGGTAGAACGACCCAGCGCCCCATACCGCGGCGGTGAGCCCGTGGTTCGGACCGGGGGCGCGGTCTGCTATAGGAAGCGCGCGCGGGCAGGAGGGCGGACATGGACAGGCTCAGCGGCAAAGTGGCCGTCATCACCGGCGGCTGCTCGGGCATCGGGCGCGCCGCGGTGGGGCGCTTCGTCGAGGAAGGCGCGCGCGTGCTGGTGGCCGATATCCAGGAGGAGGCCGGACATGAGCTGGCGCGGACCTATCAGGGGCATGTGCGGTTCCACCGCTGCGATGTGACGCACGAAACCGACATCGCGGCGGTGATGGCGACGGCGGCCGATCACTGGGGTGGGCTCGATATCGTCTTCAACAACGCCGGCGCCGGCGGAGCGCGGGCGCCGATCGACGAGATCACCGGCGAGGAGTGGGACCGCACGCAGGCGCTCTTGCTGCGGTCGGTCGCACTCGGCATCCGCCATGCCACGACGCACATGAAGGCGCGCGGGCGCGGGGCGATCGTCAACACCGCCTCGATCGCCGGATTGCAGGCGGGCTATTCGCCGATCGCATATGCGGTCGCGAAGGCGGGCGTGATCCATCTGACCAAGGTCGCCGCCGCCGAGCTGGCGCGCTACGCGATCCGCGTGAACGCGATCTGCCCGGGTTATATCCTTACGAACATCTTCACCGCGAGCACCGGCATTGCAGGCGAGACGGCGGAGCGAGTGAAGTCGGAGCTTGCCAAGCTCGCTCCGCATATACAGCCGGTGAGGACCGAGGGCTCGCCACGGCATATCGCGGACGCGGCGGTGTTCCTGGCGAGCGACGAGGCGGAATTCGTCACCGGCACGCACCTCGTGGTGGATGGCGGCCTGACTATCGGGCCGCGCAACGCCTGGGATCCGGGTACGCCGTCGCCGATCCGCGAAGTGATCGCGCGCGCGGTGAAGGGCCAATGAGCGGCGGCAAGGGCGATCTGCCGTCCGGTCTGCGGCTGACACCGCTCGATCCGGTGTTCCGCGAGCGTCCGCACGAGTATTTGGACCGGCTGCGCGCCGAAGACCCGGCGCATCGCGACACCATGCTCAACCGGGTGTTCTTCACGCGCTTCGAAGACGTCAAGGCTGTCGTTTCAAATCGCAACCTGTTCGTCGATCCGCGCAAGGCGCCGCCCGGCTCCTATCACCGGCGGATCGTGCTGGGCGCCGACCAGGATTTCCAGCCCTCGATGCTGCACCTCGACGATCCCGACCATAAGCGCATCCGGGGACTGGTCTCGCAGGCATTCAACCAGCGTTCGGTGGAGGCGTTCCGCCCGCGCATCCGCGCCATCGCGAGCGAATTGCTCGACGCGGTGGAGAGCCGCGTCTCGTTCGACCTGATCGCGGAATATGCCGCGCCGCTGCCGACCATCGTCATCGCCGAGATGCTGGGCGTCGATCCCGCCGATCAGGCGCAGTTCAAACGCTGGTCGGACGCGCTTGCGCACACGTTCAACCCGCAGCGCACGCCCGAGCAGGATGCCGAGCTCAGCGCGGCGGCAGCGGGGCTGATCGGTTATTTCCAGAACGCGATCGAAGCGCGGCGACGCCAGCGCGGCAGCGACCTCGTGAGCGCACTCGTGGCGGCCGAGGAGGATGGCGACCGGCTGAGCGAGCGCGAGATCATCAGCACCTGCAACTTGCTGCTGGTGGCCGGCAACGTGACCACCACCGACCTGATCGGCAACGCGGTGCTGGCGCTGCTGCGAAATCCCGACCAGCTCGCGCTCCTGCGCCGCCAGCCCGAGCTTGTCCGCAACGCGGTCGAGGAGGCGCTGCGCTACGATCCGCCGGTCGCGCAGACGAGCCGGCTCGCGCTCGAACCGATGATGATCGGGAGCGCCGAGGTGCGCCAGGGTGATTCGCTCAACGCGTCGCTGCTCGCGGCCGGGCGTGATCCGGCGGTGCACGCCGATCCGCACCGCTTCGACATCACCCGCGCCGACACGAGCCACTTCGCTTTCGGCGGCGGCGCGCATTTCTGCCTCGGCGCGCCGCTGGCACGCGCCGAGGCGCAGATCGCGCTCGCGCTTTTGCTGGAGCGGTTCGCGGCGCTCGGCCTCGATGAGGCCCATCCGGTGGAGCACAAGCGCGCTCCGGTGTTTAACGGGCTAGCGGCGCTGTGGGTAAGGGTGGGATAGGGTCGTTCCTGCGTATCGCCGTCCCGATTCAGAGTACTCCGGTGTTGCTTTCAACCTCATGGCCGGGCTTGGCCCGGCATGACGAAAGATGCCAAGCCCGGCATCACGATGGCAGTTGTACGCCTACAAATTCGCCTGCACCCAGTCCTTGAGCCGGCTCTTCGGCAGGGCGCCGACTTGCGTCGCGGCGGGCTGGCCGTCCTTGAACAGCATCAGGGTGGGAATGCCGCGCACCGCATAGCGCGTCGGCGTCATCGGGTTCTCGTCGATGTTGACCTTGGCGACGGTCAGCTTGCCCTGGAACTCGTCGGCCAGTTCCTCCAAGGCCGGGGCGATCATCTTGCAGGGGCCGCACCACTCGGCCCAGAAATCCACCAGCACCGGGCCGGACGATTTCAGCACGTCCTGTTCGAAGCTCTGGTCGCTGACCGGCTTGGTATTCCCGCTCATTGCCGCCGATTCCTTGTAATGCGTGCGGTCAAGGTGGCCCCCGGGCGGCGGGCGATCAAGGCGCGTGGCGGTCGAGCAGGGATGCGTCGAGCCAGTCCGCCCGGCCCGCCTCGGTCCAGATCAGCGCGCAATCGACGACGCGCCCGGGAAACACCTGGCGCAGCACGGCGCGGTAGGCCGCTATCTGGCGGAGGTAGAGCACGGGCGTCGCCTCCGGCCGCGCGGGCGGGCGGCGGTTCGTCTTGTAGTCGGCGATCAGCACCCGGCCGGGCAGCACCGCGAGGCGATCGACGAGCCCGCCCACCACCTGATCGCCCACGAGCCCGGAAATCGGCACCTCGGCCCGGCTGCCCGGGCCGAATAGCGGGGCGAGGTCGGGGCGATCTAACAGCTCGGTGACTTGCGACGCCGCGCGCGCGGCCTCCTCGGGGCCGATCGCCCCGCCCTGGCGGGCGATCCACGCGCGGGCGGCGGCGGCGCGGCGCCCCGGCTCGATCGACGGAAGGTGCTGCAAGAGCGCATGGATCAGCCGCCCGCGCGCGATCGCGCCGCGCCGCGTGCCGCTGAGGGGGGACTCCGCCGCTGGCACCGGGCCGAACGCGATGCCCTCGGGCCGGCTGGGCGCCAGGGGAACTGGGCGCGGCGGCTCGGGCGGCGGCGGAGCGGGTCGCCAGTCCGGCGCCGCGCCGGCCCAGCCGGGCAGCGGGACCAGCGCCTGGGCGGGCGCAGCCTCCGGCTCGGGCACCGGAGCGGTCTGCGGGGCGCCGAAGCTCATCACCTCGCCGTCCCAGGCAGCGAACTTGGTTCGCTCCGCGCCGAGCGCCCGCATTCCGGCTTCCACCAGCCGGTACCAGCACGTCTCGGCCGGCGCCGATCGCCCCGGCTCCCAGCCGCAGACGACCAGCCGGTCCTCCGCACGGGTGAGCGCGACGTAGAGCAGGCGGTTGTGCTCCTCGAGGGCACGCTGCTTCACCGCGTCCCGAAGCGCGCGGAACTGCGCGCAGTGAAGGTCGGCGCGCGGTGCCCAGAGCGGCACCTCCACGCCGGTCTGCGGATCTTGTGCCCACAGCACGGTGTGGGGAGAGGTCGGCGGCAGCGCGGTCGTGTCGGGCAGGATCACGAGCGGCGCCTGCAACCCCTTGGCGCCATGGACCGTGAGAACGCGCACCGCGTCGCCCGTCCCTTCCTGCTCGCGCTTCACCTCGGCCGCCGAGCGGCGGAGCCAATGCAGAAACCCTTGCAAGGAGGGCGGATGCATCCGCGCATAGGCGAGGGCCGCATTGAGCAGCTCGTCGATCGCCTCGCCCGCTTCCGGGCCGAGCCGGGCGAAGAGGCGCGCTCTCCCGCCCATCGGGCCGAGCGCCTCGGCGAGCAGCGCGTAGGGGCCGGCATAGTCCACGCGGCCGAGCAGGGCGGCGATCATGCCCGCCGCCCGCGCCCATTCTGGGCGTTCGGGGGCGCGGGCGCGCAGCGCCTCCCACAGCGTGCCGGGGCGGCCAAGCGCGAGCTCCATCAGGCTGTCGTCGGATAGGCCGCCGAGCGGACTCGTGAGCACGCAAGCGAGCTGAAGGTCGTCCTGCGGCAGCAGAAGCACGTCGCAAAGCGCGAGCAAATCCTGCACCGCCGGCTGATCGGTGAGCAGGAGGCGGTCGAGCCCCGCCACCGGCACGGCGCGAGATTTCAGCTCGCGCACCAGCGCGCGCGCGAAAGCGTCGCGGCGGCGCAACAGCACCATCACGTCGCCCGGCCGCAGCGGACGGAAGCGGCTTTCCAGGGCGACGTCGCCCGAGGTTTCCCGGGCGATCCAGTCGGCCAGCGCCTCGGCGAGTACCTGCCGTGCTGAGCGAAGGATGCGGTTGCGGTCGGGAACCGGAGGCGGCGGATCGGGTTCCGCCGGCGGGGCGGGTGCGAGCGGCCAGAGCTCCACCCGCCCGGCATGGCCGGCGCGGTCGCTCTCGTGGCGCAGGGGTACGCCCGGCGCGGCGACGCCGGCGGCGGCGGGCGGCTGGGCGAACACCGCATCCACCAGCGCCAGCACGGGCGGGGAGGAGCGGAACGAGACGTCGAGCGAGGGCTCCGCCCAGCGCTCGCCCGCCGCGCGCACCCGGCGGCCGAGGGCGGCGCGCGCGGCGTCAAACGTGCTCACGTCCGCGCCCTGGAAGGAAAAAATCGACTGTTTGCGATCGCCGACCGCGAACACCGTACGCTTGGTCGCGGCGGCGCCGGCGCCGGCGAAGAACTCCCCGGTCAGCGCGGCAACGATTCGCCATTGCGCGGGCGCGGTGTCCTGCACCTCGTCGAGCAACAAATGGTCGAGCCCGCCGTCGAGCTTGTACAGCACCCAGGCGGCGCCGGGATCGACCAGCAGGGCGGCGCTGCGGGTGATCAGATCGTCGTAGTCAAGAAGCCCCGCCTCGTCCTTCCGCCGCGCGTAGAGGCGCAGCACGGGCGCGGCCAGCGTGACGAGCGCGTTGGAAAGTGCCGCGAGATCGAGTGCCCGGCACGATTCGGCGACGGCGTGAACGCGCTCGGCCTCGGCGCACATCGCCTGCAGCACCGCGGGCGCGCGGCGGGCGAGTTCGATGTTGACCCGCGGCGCGCGGGGAACGCCCTTTTCGGTCAGGAAGGCGCTCTCCCAGACATGCCAGGCCCCCGCGCGCACGGCCGGCTCGCGATCGAGCCATGCCAGCAGTTCCGCAGCTTTCGCGCTGACCTTTGCCGACCCCTCGCGCGCGAGGATCGCCAGCACCGGCCGCAGATCGTGCAATTCCGGGCAGTCGGCCGCCGCGGCAATGGCTTCGTCCCGGCTCGTCAGCGCGGCGCCCAGCACGCGCCGCTGGGCCGCGGCCAGCTCCGCGCCGAGCGCCAGGGCAGGCGCGAGCTTCTCGCGCTCGCTCAGCATGGCCCCGATCAGGGAGTGGAAATCGCCGGGCAAAGTGTGAGCTGCCAGCAGCGCCAAGGCGGCGCGGGCGGCCGGGTCGTTGGCGGCGGCCAGCATGTCCTCGCGCGCCTCGGTGAGCACATCGGCGGTCTCGCGCTCATCGGCGACCGCGAAGTGCGGCGAGAGCGCCGCCTCGAGCGGGAAACGGCGCAGGAGCGACTGGCAGAAGGCGTGGATGGTGCCGATCCGCATTCCGCCCGGCAGATCGAGCACGGTGGCGAACAATTTGCGGGCACGCCGCATCGTCTCGGCCGACGGCACCACGCTCAGCGCCTTCAGCTCCGCGGCAAGCGCGGCGTCGGGAAGCGTCACCCAGCGCCCGAGCCGCTGATTGAGGCGCACCGCCATCTCCGCGGCCGCCGCCTTGGTGAAAGTGAGGCACTGGATGCGCTCGGGCCGCACGCCGGCGAGCATCAGGCGCAGCAGCCGGTCGGTTAGCAGCTTGGTTTTCCCCGAGCCGGCGGAGGCGCCGACGAAGGCGGAAAGCGTGGGGTCGGAGCCCAGCCGCTGAGCGGCGTTGGCGCGGTCGCGGGCGAGGGTCATGCAGCGAACGCGGCGCGAGTTGACAGCGGCCCGGCTTGGCTTCGCCGCGTCGAGGCGCATACTGCCAGGTAGGATGAAGGGGACATCAGCGCGTGCCCGTGGACAAGCAGAGCTATCGCGAGGCAATGGCGCGCCTCGGCGCCGCCGTGAACGTGATCACGACCGACGGTCCGGGCGGCAAGGCGGGATTCACCGCCTCCGCAGTGTGCAGCGTGACGGATTCGCCCCCTACCCTGCTCGTGTGCGCCAACCGCACGAACGATTCTTATCCGGCATTCAAGGCAAACGGCGTGCTTTGCGTCAACACGCTGACCGGCGTGCACGAGGATCTTTCGCCGATCTTCGCCGGGCTGACCGGGCACTCGCCCGAAACGCGCTTCGCGGTCGGCAATTGGAGCACGCTCGCGACCGGCGCTCCGCTGCTGACCGACGCCGCGGTGGCGTTCGACTGCCGCATCGACCGGATCGTCGAGGTCGGCACGCACGACGTGTTCTTCTGCCTCGTCGAAGCCGTGCGGGTCGGCGATGTGCGCGAGGTGCTGATCTATTACGGGCGAAGCTATCACCGCCTGCCGCATCCATAGGGGAGCGCCGATGAAAGCCTCGGTTTTCTATCTGCCCAGCATCGGTAGCCGCGCCGAGATCGAGCAAGGCATGGCGGGGATGCGCGCCGACCTGTACCAACGGATGCTGCGCGAACTCTCCGAGCAAATCAGGCTCGCCGACGAGCTCGGCTACGATTCCGTCAGCTTCACCGAGCATCATTTCCACATAGAGGGGTTCGAGCTATCCAACAACCCGGTGCTGCTCGATCTCTACTTCGCCATGCAAACCAAGCGCATCCGCGTGGGCCAGTTGGGGATCGTGCTGCCGGCGGCCAATCCGATCCGTGTCGCCGAGGACATTGCGATGCTCGATCACATGACCGCCGGGCGCGCCTGCGCCGGCTTCGCGCGCGGCTATCAACGCCGCTGGGTGGACGTGATGGCGCAGCAGACGCACGGCGTGCACGGCGCGCTGCCCGGCCAGCACGACGCGATCGACGCCGCCAATCGCGAAGCCTTCGAAGAGCACTTCCGCATCATCAAGAAGTGCTGGACCGAGGAGATGCTGAGTTTCGAGGGCAAGTTCTGGAAGATCCCGCCGGCAGACGTGCCGTGGCCGCTCGATACCACCGCGAAATGGGGCAAGGGGGTGGAGGATGGAATGCTGAAGGCGGTCGGCGTGGTGCCGAAGCCGTTGCAGAAGCCGCATCCGCCGCTCTTTCTGCCGTTCGCTTCGTCCGAGAACTCGATCAGCTGGGCGGCGCGCGAGGGCGTGACGGCGATCCTCCCGCCCCTGCATCCCGAATGGGAAAGCCGGCTCTATGATCTTTATGCCGAGGTTTCGGGCCGGCCGCGCGGCCAGGGCACGGGCCTGTTGCGCGACATCATCATCGCCGACACCGACGAGGAGGCACGCGCACTGTGGCGTGATTCGGGCCAGTTCTCCGGCCGCGCCTGGTTCGAGCCCTTCGGCTTCCGCAAGGGGCTGATGGACCCGAAGACGGGCTCCTTCCCCACTTCGGAGGAGGCGATCGAGGCCGGCTACGCGCTGGTCGGCACGCTCGATACCGTCACGCGCGCGCTGGAGCGCAACATGCAGCGCCAGAAAGTTGATTGGCTGTTCTGCTATACATATAACGCGCTGCTGCCGCATAAGGTGCTGATGAAGACGCTCGAGCTGCTCTGGACCAAGGTGATGCCGCGGTTCGCCGGATGAGCGCGGGGCCCGAACTCCGCTCCGTCGAGGAAAGCGTCCCGGTGGACTGGACGCGCGTGCGGGCCGAGCTGGCGGCGCACGGGCTTTCGCTCGATGCCGACCCGCCGCCGCGCCAGTTCGCGGGCGGGCTCGCCAACCTCAATTACTATGTGCATATCGGCGGCAAGCCGTATGTGCTGCGCCGCCCCCCGCTCGGCGAGTTGCCGGCCGGCAGCCACGACATGGCGCGCGAGCATCGGATCCTTTCGCGGCTCGCCGGCGCGCTGGCAGTGGCGCCGCGCAGCATTTTTCTTTGCACCGATCCCAGCGTGATCGGCGCGCCGTTCCAGATCCTGGAATACCGTGCGGGCCGGGTGATCCGCGAGCGCGTGCCGGCCGATCTGAAGGACCGGCCAGGCCTCGGCGCGCGGCTTTCCGAGGTCGTGCTGACGACGCTCGCTTCGATCCACGCGGTGGACACCGGGGCGATCGGGCTCGATGATCTCGGCCGGCCCGAGGGGTTTCTGACGCGCGCAGTGGCGGGCTGGCGCAAGCGCGGCTGGGCGGCGCGCGAAGAGGGCACCGACGCGCTGCACGCCGAGATCGGCGCGTGGCTCGAGCAGCACGCGGTTCCCGACGGTCCGCCGGCGCTGCTGCACAACGATTTCAAGCTCGACAACATCATCCTGGACCCGGCGGATCTGTCGGCGGTGGCGGTGCTGGATTGGGACCAGGGCACGCGCGGTGATCCGCTGTTCGATTTCGGCACCGCGCTTTCCTACTGGACCGAGCCGGGTGACCCGCCGGCGATGTTCGACATGCGGCAGACGCCGTGCGTGGAGCTCGGCTTTCCGCCGCGCACCGAGGCGGTGGCGGCCTATGCGCGGCTGATCGGGCGCGACATGTCGGACTTTTTGTTTCACCGCGTGCTGTCGATGTACAAGCTGGGCGTAATCTTCCTCCAGCTCGGCCTGCGCTGGCGGCAGGGGACCACGACGGATGCGCGCTACGCGCCGTTTTCGGGGATCGGCACGGGGATCGTGGCGTTCACGCACGATATTGCGCGGGGGCGGGCGTTTTAGGCCGGGCGGATTTGTGCTCCAGGGACATGGACAGCGCAGCTAGCCCTTCACCGCGCCCGCCGTCAGGCCATTGACCAGGAATTTGCGCACCGCGAGCGAGAACACCAGCACCGGCAGCATGACCATCGCGCCGCCCGCGGCGATGCGACCCCACTCCCAGCCGGCATAGTTCATGAAGTTCACCACGGCGACGGGGGCGGTCATCGCGTTGGCGCGGGTCAGGATCAGGGCAAAGAAAAAGTCGTTCCAGGAAAACACGAAACACAAGATCGCGGTGGCGGCCAGGCCCGGCGCCGCCACCGGCAAAACCACGCGGAGCATCGCCTGCGCGAACCCGGCGCCGTCGATCCACGCCGCTTCTTCCAGGGCCCGCGGGGTTTTCTCAAAATACGGCCGCATCAGCCAGATCACCAGCGAGATATTGAAGGTCAGATAGATCACCACGAGGCCAAAGCGAGTATCAAGCAAATGCAGACTGCGGTAGGCGATGAAATAGGGGATGGCGAAGGCTGGCGGCGGAGCCAGGCGGCTGGCAACAATCCACAGGCTCAGCGCATCGGAACGCGCGCGCTTTAGAACCAGCGCCAATGGATCAACCGGAGACCGCTCCAGCGACCAAACCGCGTACGATGTAACGCTGAACCGACAGAGCGAGAACGAGCACCGGGAGTGTAATCAGAGTGGCGGCAGCCATCAGCGTGCCCCACTGAATGGAGTTGTATCCGATGTAGCCGAGTACGGCGACGGGAAGCGTTTTGGTGCGATCGTTCGAAAGCACAAGGGCGAACAGGAAGTTGTTCCACGAGGCGATGAACGCCAGGATGGCGGTGGCAGCGATTCCCGGGGCAGTAAGCGGGGTGACGATTCGGGCCAGCACGCCCATGACCGAGCATCCGTCGATGAGCGCCGCCTGTTCGATTTCGCGCGGCACTGACTCGATGAAGCCGACCATCATCCAGACCGTGAGCGGCAGGGTGAAAATGAGATGGCTGGCGATCAGGCTGATGTAGCCGCCGACGAGATGCAGCGACAGGAACATGACGAATAACGGGATGAGGAAGGCGATGCCCGGGGCCATGCGCGCGGCCAGCAGGAGCACGCCGATGGCGCTACGGCGCCATCGCGCCAGCGCATAGGCGGCGGGCAGACCGAAGAGTAAGCCGATCAGCGTGGCTCCGGCCGCGACGACGGTGCTGTTGATGATGTAGCGGGGGAAATTGTTGTCCGCGAACACCTGGGCGTAGTTGGCAAGCGTGGGGCGAAAGAGCCAGGCGGGCGGGTAGGCGAGGAAGTCCACGGTCGTCTTGAACGAGCCCAGCAGCATCCAGACGAGCGGAGCCAGGAAGGCGCCCGTGATGAGCCAGCCAACGATCACCAGGGACGCCTGGCGCAGGACGCGGCGCCTCATGCGAAGGCGCGGCGAAAGCGGATGAGCGCAACAGTGCAGACCAGCACCAGCGCGAACAGCACCAGAGCGACCGAAGAGCCATAGCCGATCCGGTCATAGGAGAGTGCCACCAGGTAGTTGTATAGATTGATGGTTTCGGATGCATGGCCGGGACCACCGCCGGTCATGACATAGACGATGTCGATGACTTTCAGCAGGTCCATCACGCGCAGCATGGCGGCGATCAGCAAGGTGGGCGCGAGCAGCGGGAAGGTTATGAAGCGGAACCGCTGCCAGGCGCTGGCGCCATCGACCCGCGCGGCCTCGAACGGTTCCGCCGGCAGGGCGGCAAGACCCGCCATGCAGATGAGCGCGACCATCGGCGTCCACATCCAGGCATCGACGCCGACGAGCGTTGGGATGACCCAGCCCGGGTTGGACAGCCACAGCGGCGGATTGGCGATCCCGACGATGCGGAATAGGTAACGGACGATACCAAGTGACGGATCCAGCATGACAACCCAGACCAGGCCCATTGCCGCGGGTGTGGCGACCATCGGCAGGATCATCAGGGCACGCAGCAGGTTCCGGGTGGGGAAGCGCTGATCGAATAGGAGGGCGATGGCGAGGCCGAGGGGAAGGTTGGAGGCGAGTCCAAGCGCGGTGAAATAAAGCGTGCGCCAAAGCGAGTTAACGAAACGGTCATCGGCGGCGAGGGCGGTGAAATTGCCGGCGGCGACAAACCGGGGAGGAGCGAAGCCGATCAACGACCAGCGATGGAGGCTCATGTAGCCGAGGTAGAGCAGCGGGAAGCCCATTACGGCGGCCATGGCGATCAGGGCCGGGGCGGTAAGCAGATCGGGGGTCCAGTCACGATGCCGAAGTGAATGTAATCGCCGCCGCCGATGAGCGAGCGGAGCCGACCGCGCGGGGGCGTCAGGGTTCGCTAAAGAGAACCGGTAGTCAGCCATTCAGGATCTGGGTGACTTCTTTTTGCATCTTGTTCGCCGCTTCCGTCGCGTTCCTGCCTTCCAGGACGGCGGTGATGGCCTCGCCGATGGCGGCGCGGACTTCCGGCACGGGAATCACGAGGGGGTTGGCGCCGTTGGGAATCGCGTTCGGGATTTCTGCCTTGGTCACCGCGATCATGTCCGGCGGAACGGAGGCGGCGTAGATGTCGCTGTTATAGACCGACTGCCGGGATGGCGGCAGATGCGTCGCCCTGGTGGAGGCTGCCATGGCCGCCTTCGACGTGAGGTATTGAATGACGATCCAGGTCGCCTCCTTGTTGCGAGAAGAGGAAGCGATGGCGGGTCCCCATGAGATGACGGTGCTGTGCTCGCCGGCGGGACCGGCGGGCAGCGCGCCGACGGCGACCTGGTCCACGACCCGGGATTGCGAAGGGTCCTTGAAATAGGCGAGGAAATTTGTTGCATCTATGAACATGGCGGCATGTGCCTGCTGGAAGAGCGGATAGGTGGTCTTCCATTGCATCCCCAGGATGTTGGGCGGGCCAGCGGCGCGCAAAAGATCGCCGTAATATTGCAGGGCTTTGATGGCGGGTTGTGTCGCCAGTTCCGGATTGCCCTTTTCGTCCTGCCAGCGACCACCGAAAGCGAACAGGAACGGTGCGAAGGTATAGACTGCCTGCACGCCGTCGCCGCGCGTAACGATCCCGGCGACGTCATTCGCGGAATCCTTGAGCGAGCGGGCCGCGACCATCAGCTGCTCGAGGGTGGTAGGAATGACAAGCCCCTTTGCCTGGAGCAGCGCCTTGTTCACGAACAGGGCCTGCAGCTCGATGGTGATGGGGATGCCGATCTGGACTGCGTCATATTCCTGGATCTTGAGGATGTTCCGGAAGAAATCGGCGTAGTCATAGTCTGGCGCGGTGAGGTCCGATTGGATGAGCCGGTCCAGAGGCTGGTACCAGCCGGCCCGGCTGAAGGCGGCGGCGTCCCAAGAGGGGAGGGTGAAGAAGCCATCGACGGCACCGGGATCGGAACGGAGGGTGAGAGGTAATTTCTGACGCAATTGGTCTTCATAAAGGATTTCCCAGTTCACCCGGATCCCGGTGTCGCGCTCCAGCGCGGGCAGCTGCGACTGCGCCCATTGCGTCCATGGATGGACCGAAACCATGAAACGCAGCTGTTTTCCGGCAAAGCGCTTCCAATCGAAGTCAGCGGCACCGGCGGGAGACGAGAGCAGCGAGGCGCCAGCCAGTTCGAGCAGGTGACGACGACGGATGTGCATCGGGGTCTCCTCGGGTTGGCAACAGGCTAAAGCGGCGCCTGGGGGCGGTCCAGCCGGCGGTCACGTTGACACTTGCGCCCGGGGCCGGGCGGGCCGGCGTCGGAGTTGTCCAAAATTGCACGGTGGCGGCGCTTCGGGCGGTTGCCTGATCGCGACGGCGGGGCAATCCTGCCGAGCTCGGGCCGCGCGGGCGGCAGGGCAGGACGCAGGAGGCAGGCTGAACGCATGGATTTCGCCCTCTCCCCCGAACTGTCTGACCTCCAGCAGCGCACGCGCCGATTCATCCGCGAGAAGGTCATGCCGCTCGAGGCCGATCCGCGGCAGACGCGGCATGGCCCTACCGATGCCTTCCGCCGCGAACTGAACGCGCTCGCCGCGGCCGAGGGGCTGCTCGCGCCGCATGTCGGCGCCGAGTGGGGCGGCCTCGGCCTGAACCACGTCGGCAAGGCGATCGTGTTCGAGGAAGCGGGCTTTTCGCTGCTCGGGCCGCTGGCGATGAACATCGCCGCCCCCGACGAGGGGAACATGCACCTGCTAGAGCATGTCGCATCGCCCGCGCAGAAGGAGCGGTTCCTGCGCCCGCTCGCGCGCGGCGAGGTGCGCTCCTGCTTCTGCATGACCGAACCGGCACCGGGCGCCGGGTCCGATCCGTCCGCGCTGAAAACCCGCGCCGTTAGGGACGGCAACCACTGGGTCATCAGCGGCGATAAATGGTTCATCACCGGCGCCCACGGCGCCGCCTTCGCGATCATCATGGCCGCCGACGAGGCGGGCCAGGCGACCATGTTCCTCTCCGACATGACGGAGAACGGCATCGAGGTCGTGCGGACGATGGAGAGCCTCGACCAGGGCTTTCCCGGCGGGCATTGCGTCGTGCGCTTCGACGGGCTCCGCCTGCCCGCCGAGGCGATCCTCGGCGAGCCAGGCAAGGGATTTCGCTACGCCCAGGTGCGGCTCGCGCCGGCGCGCCTGACCCACTGCATGCGCTGGCTCGGTGCCGCGCGGCGCGCGCACGAGATCGCCGCCGCCTATGCGCGCAAGCGCGAGGTGTTCGGCCGCGTGCTGGGCGAGCACGAGGGCGTGGGCTTCATGCTCGCCGACAATGAGATGGATATCCGCATCGCCCGCCTTGCCATCTGGCACTGCGCCTGGGTGCTTGATCAGGGCGGGCGCGGCGGCACCGAATCCTCGATGGCGAAGGTGGTCTGCTCGGAGGCGATCTGGCGCGTGGCGGATCGGTGCGTGCAGATCATGGGCGGCCAAGGCGTGACCGGCGAGACGCTGGTCGAGCGCATCTTCCGCGAGGTGCGCGGCTTCCGCATCTATGACGGCCCGAGCGAGGTGCATCGCTGGAGCCTCGCGCGCAAGGTGATGAAGGACGGTCCGAACTGGTGATCAGGGCCGCCAGGGGATGACGGACGGCGCCGGCAGGGTGGGGTCGAAGCGCATCCACTCGCCGTTCGGCACGCTGCGGCCGGTGAGCGACATGATGAAGCCCCAATGGGTCACGACCAGCGTGTCGGCCCAGTCGGGCAGGGCGGCCATCTCGCCGCGGAAGCGATTGGCGCGCGCCACCACCTGATCGGCCGGTTCGGGCATCGCCGGCCACCACACTTCCTCGATATGGGAGAAATCGACTTCCGGCCACGCGAGCGCCAGTTCGGTGCGCGGCGTGCCGATATCGCAGGCAAAGGCGCAGCGTTCGCCGACGATCGGGTTGACCAGCACCGGCACGCCGAGTGCGGCGGCGACCGGGGCGGCGGTCTGCAAGGCGCGCGTGTAGGGCGAGACGATGATCCGCCGGATCGGTTCCCCGGCCAGCGCACGGGCGGCGGCCTCGGCCTGTTCGCAGCCGAGCTTGGTCAGGGCCGCGTCCTTGATGCCAGGATCCCTGCGGGTGGCGGTGAAATGCAGGTTGAATTCGCTCTGGCCGTGCCGCAGCAGGATCATGGCGCAGCCATATCGGCCGCTCCCCCGGCCTTCAACCCGCCCGGCGGGAAAGATTTGTGCTTCCCCGGCCCTCACCTTATGTCAGTCGCGCGGAGCGAGGGGCGACATGGGCCTGACAAGCGGCTTTCCGGTTGATCTGATCCTGTTCGGGATGATCGCGTTGTTCCTGGTCCTGCGGCTGCGCAGCATTCTGGGGCGCCGCACCGGCTTCGAGCGCCCGCCGCAGCCGCCGCAGCCCTTCCAGCCGCAGGGCGCCACCCGGCCCCGGCCCGGCCCGGTCATCGAGGGCCGCGCCGAGCCTGCCCCGCCGGCGGCCCAGGCGGCGCGCCCGATGCCGGAGCCCGCCTCGGCGCTCGGCCAGAAGCTCGCCCGCATCCAGGCCGCCGACCGCGGCTTCGACCCGGCCCGCTTCATCGCCAATGCCGAGGGCGCGTTCCGCCTGATCGTCCGCGCCTATGCCAGCGGCGACCGCGAACAGCTCCGCCCCCTCGTCTCGCGCGACGTGTTCGGCGCCTTCGACGACGGCATCGCCGCCCGCGAGAAGGCGGGGCAGACGCAGGTGGTGGAGATCAGGGCGATCCCGTCCGCCACGATCGAGGATGCCGAGCTGGCGGGCACGCTTGCCAAGGTGACGGTGCGCTTCGTCTCCGATCAGGTGAGCTTCGTGCGCGACCGGCAGGGGCAGATTGTCTCCGGCAACGAGGCCGTGACCGAGCTTACCGACATCTGGACCTTCGAGCGTGATGTGAGCTCTGCCGATCCGGCCTGGAAACTCGTTGCTGTCCGCGCCGGCTAGGCGCGAGACCGAGAGGGAGGAAGGGAATGGAGGTACGCGCGGCGGTGGCCCGCGCGGCCGGCCAGCCATTGTCGATCGAGACGGTGCGACTGGAAGGCCCGCGCGATTTCGAGGTGATGGTCGAGATCAAGGCCACGGGCATCTGCCACACCGACGAGTTCACCCTCTCGGGCGCCGATCCCGAGGGGCTGTTTCCCGCCATCCTCGGCCACGAGGGCGCTGGCGTCGTGGTGGAGACCGGGCGCGGCGTGACCTCGGTGAAGAAGGGGGATCACGTCATCCCGCTCTACACGCCGGAATGCCGGCAATGCGAATATTGCCTCAGCCGCAAGACCAATCTCTGCATCACCCTGCGCGCCACCCAGGGGCGTGGGGTGATGCCGGACGGCACCAGCCGTTTCTCCTGCAACGGCGAGATGGTGCACCACTACATGGGCACCTCCACCTTCGCCAATTACACCGTGCTGCCGGAGATCGCGGTCGCCAAGATCAGGCCGGACGCACCGTTCGAGAAGGTCTGTTATATCGGCTGCGGCGTCACCACCGGCATCGGCGCGGTGATCAATACCGCCAAGGTCGAGCCCGGCGCGCGGGTAGTGGTGTTCGGGCTGGGCGGCATCGGGCTGAACGTGATCCAGGGCGCGCGCATGGTGGGCGCCGAGATGATCGTCGGCGTCGATCTCAACCCGAACCGCCGCGCGATCGCCGAGAAATTCGGCATGACGCATTTCGTCAACCCCACGGAGGTCGCGGGCGATCTGGTGCCCTATTTGGTGGATCTGACCAAGGGGGGTGCGGATTATTCCTTCGAGTGCATCGGCAATGTGCAGGTCATGCGCCAGGCGCTGGAATGCTGCCATCGCGGCTGGGGGCAGAGCATCATCATTGGGGTCGCCGGCGCCGGGCAGGAGATTGCGACCCGCCCCTTCCAGCTCGTCACCGGCCGGGTGTGGAAGGGCACCGCCTTCGGCGGCGCCCGGGGACGGACCGACGTGCCCCGGATCGTGGACTGGTACATGGAGGGCCGCATCAACATCGACGACCTGATCACCCATGTCCTGCCGTTCGAGCGCATCAACGAGGGATTCGATCTGCTGCGCCGGGGCGAATCGATCCGCACCGTCGTGACCTTTTGATTCGCCCGCCCACGAGGCGGCGAAATCGGCCGGCGAAGCGCCAAGGATCACCGCCGGGTCGGGGGTATGGAAATTGGCGAGGGTGCTCAGCTCGTCTGGTCGGCGGTGCTGTCGTCCTGGAAGAACAGGTCGGTCCCGGTGCCGCCGCTCCTGCACTTCGCCGGCCGACCGGCCTCGCGCCGGCATCCGTCCTGCGTCTATGCTGAGCCGATGACTCGCCTGCTGACCGCTGACGTCATGACCCGGGCTCCGGCGGCGACCAGCCCCGAGGCCGCCGCTATCGGACCGGACAGTCCCGAGCGGTTCATCAACCGCGAACTGTCCTGGCTCGATTTCAACCACCGGGTCGTGGAGGAGGCCGAGAACGCTCGCCATCCGCTGCTGGAGCGGGTGCGCTTCGTCTCGATCAGCGCCGCCAATCTCGATGAGTTTTACTCGGTGCGCGTCGCCGGGCTGATTGGACAGGCCAAGGCGGGCGTGACCGCGCTGTCGCCGGATGGGCGCACACCGGCACAGCAGCTTTCTGAGATCAAGCTCCGCGCCGAGGCGCTGCTCGCCGATCAGCAGCGCGTGTGGCGGGAGCTGCGCGCCCATCTAAGCGCGGCCGGGATCGAGGTGCTCGATTGCGACCATCTCGACGCCGACGACGTTGCCCGGCTCGAGAGCTGGTTTATGGAGCGGGTGTTCCCGGTGCTGACCCCGCTCGCGATCGATCCCGCCCACCCCTTCCCTTTCATCCCCAACATGGGCCTCGTGATGGCGCTGCTGCTCGCCCGCGAGGGCGACGGCCAGGGGATGCGCGCGCTCATTCCGCTGCCCTCACAGGTGGAGCGGTTCGTGCGCCTGCCGGCCGGCGAACACGGCACCATCCGCTTCGTGATGCTGGAAGCGGTGGTCGCGCATTTCCTCGCCCGGCTGTTCCCGGGCTTTCGCGTCACCGGCAAGGGCCTGTTCCGTCTGATTCGCGACACCGACGTCGAGTTCGAGGAAGAAGCAGAGGATCTGGTCCGCTCCTACGAAACCGCGCTGAAGCGCCGGCGCCGCGGCGTCGCGATCCATCTCAGCCTCAGCGCCGAACTGCCCGAGGAGCTGCGCTCACTGGTGATCGACGAGCTCGACGCCTCACCCGAGGAGGTGCATGTCGAGCACGGGATTCTGGGCGTCGCCGATCTGCGCCAGCTTATCGTGGACGACCGGCCGGACCTGCTCTTTCCGCCCTACACGCCGCGCTTCCCGGAGCGCATCCGCGATTTCGGCGGCGACTGCTTCGCGGCGATCCGCGCCAAGGACATCATCGTCCACCACCCGTTCGAGAGCTTCGACGTGGTGGTGCAGTTCCTCCGCCAGGCCGCTCAGGATCCGAGCGTCATCGCGGTCAAGCAGACGCTTTACCGCACCAGTCGCGACAGCCCGATCGTCAAGGCGCTGATCGAAGCGGCGGAGGCGGGCAAGGCCGTGACCGCCGTGGTCGAGCTGCGCGCGCGCTTCGACGAGGAAGCCAATATCCGCCTCGCCCGCACGCTGGAAGCGGCGGGGGTGCAGGTGGTGTTCGGCTTCGCCGGCCTGAAGACGCACGCGAAGCTTTCGCTGGTGGTGCGGCGGGAAGGCGGCTCGGTCCGCAGCTACGCCCATTTCGGCACCGGCAACTACCACCCGATCACCGCGCGCGTTTACACCGACCTCAGCTTCTTCACCGTCGATCCGCCGCTCACGCGCGACGCCGCGCGGCTGTTCAACTATCTCACCGGCTATGCGCGACCCGAGGGCATGGAGGCGCTAGCCTTTTCGCCGCTCACGCTGCGGCCAGTGCTGACCGAGCTGATCGACCGCGAGATCGCGCTCGCCCATGCCGGCCGGCCCGCCGCGATCTGGCTCAAGTTGAACAGCCTGGTCGACGAGGAGCTGATCGACGCGCTCTACCGCGCATCCCGCGCCGGGGTGAAGGTGATGGGCGTCGTGCGCGGCATTTGCTGCCTGCGCCCGGGCGTTCCGGGCCTGTCCGAGAATATCCGCATCAAATCGATCGTCGGCCGGTTCCTGGAGCACAGCCGCATCTGCGTATTCGGCAATGGTCACCCGCTGCCGAGCCGCCACGCGCGGGTCTACATCAGTTCCGCCGATTGGATGGTCCGCAACATGGACTGGCGCGTGGAGACGCTGGTGCCGATTCACAACCCGACGGTCCACGCGCAGGTGCTGGACCAGATCATGGTCACGAACCTCAAGGATTCTATCCAGTCCTGGGAGCTGAAGCCGGACGGCTCCTGGCGGCGCGTGCAGCCCGGCAAGCGCCCGATCTCGGCGCACGACTACTTCATGACCAATCCGTCGCTCTCAGGCCGCGGCTCGGCGCTGCACGGCCCGCTGCTGGCCACACCGTTGCCGACAACACGCCGGCAGGACCGTGTCAGCGACGACTGAGCAATACAGAACGCTGATCGCGTTGGTCGGAACAACCGCGCGCCTTTGCGTGCGTCCTTACCCGCGCGGTAATCGACGCGCCCCCGGATGGTCTGCGATCACCGCGGCACCGGACCGCGGTCCGGCAAGCAGACGGAGACCGAAATGACCGATGCAACCGAAATCGCCACCGCCTACATCGCCGCGTGGAACGAGCAGGATGCCGGACAGCGCGCAATGCTGCTGGCGCGCGCCTGGGCCGACGAGGCCTGCTACGTCGATCCGCTGATGCGGGGCGAGGGGCGCGAGGAGATCAGCACGATGATCGGCGCCGTGCAGGCGCGGTTCGCGGGCGCGCGGTTCGCGCTGCGCGGCAAGCCCGAAGCGCACAACGACCGGCTGCGCTTTTGCTGGACCTTGCGCGGCGCCGATGGCGCGATGATTGCCGAGGGAACCGATTTCGCTACCACCGCACCGGACGGGCGGCTGCGGAACGTGACGGGCTTTTTGGATTCGATCGCTGGTTAGTTCAAGCCCTCACCCGCCGCGCCCGTTCGGGCGCGGCGACCCCCGCTCAAGGCGGGGGCAGGCTGCCTCCCACAAGCGGGAGAGGTGTGGGATGCGCCTCGGCGCGTCAGTGCCGTGCGAGGGCGCGTTCAATCCCGCAGCAACGTCGCCTCGGTGCGAGCTTGCAATTCCTCGAAGCTCAGACCCTCGATGATGTCGCGCACAACGAAGCCGCGCGGGGTCACATCGAGCACCGCGAGGTTCGTGTAGACGCGGCGCACGGTGCCCTTCGCGGTAAGCGGGTAGTGGCATTGGCGCCTGAGCCGCGGCGTACCGTGCTTCGTGGTGTGCTCCATGATGATCCAGAGCCGCTTCGCCCCCGCCGCCAAGTCCATCGCGCCACCGATCTGGCGCGCGGGGTCGTGCGCGTGCAGGGCGAAGTTGGCGACGTCGCCTTGTTCTGACACCTCGAAGGCGCCGAGGATCGACAAATCCAAATGCCCGCCGCGTGCGATCGCGAAACTGTCGGCGTGATGCACCAGGCTCGCGCCGGGCCGCAGCGTGATGTGCTGCCCCCCCGCGTTGACGAGGTAGGGATCGACGGTCTCGGGCGTGGGGCCGGCGCCGATCACGCCGTTCTCGGAGTGGAAGATCACCTCGCGCTCGGGCGGCACGAAGCGCGCCACCTCGGTCGGGATGCCGATGCCGAGATTGACCACCCACCCTTCGGGAATGTCGGCCGCCGCGCGGCGCGCCATGCCATCACGGTCGAGCGGCTTGAATGGGGTTTCCGTGCTCATGCGCGCCGCTCCGCTTCCGGCAAGTGCACCACGCGATCGACGAACATGCCGGGCAGATGCACATGCTCGGGCGCGATCTCGCCCAGCTCGCGGCGATGCACGCATTGCGCGACAGCGAGATCAGCCGCCATCGCCATCAGCGGGTTGAAGTTGCGCTGCGCGCCGCGGAAGGTGAGGTTGCCCCAGCGGTCGCCCTCCCACGCATCGACGAGCGCGAGGTCGCCACGGATCGGCAGTTCCAAGAGGCACATTTTGCCGCCGATTTGGCGCCGCTCGCGCCCCTCGGCGACCACAGTGTCGGCGCCCGTTGGCGTGTAGAAGCCCTCAATGCCTGCGCCGCCGGCGCGGACGCGCTCGGCGAGCGTTCCCTGAGGCACGATTTCGGTCTCGAGTTTTCCTTCCTTTTGCAACCTTCCTGCCACCGAGGCCGGGCGGACGAACGAACAGATCAGCTTGCGAACGCGCCCCAGTTCCATCAGCCGCACGAGCGGCGTGCCGTCGCGCCCGCCGGAGTTGCAGACGAGGGTGAGGTCGCGCGCGCCGTGCGCGATCAGCGCCTCGAGCAGGAGGGAGGCCACGCCCACCTCGCCGAAGCCGGCGATCAGAACGGTCGCGCCGTCCCTGACCCCCTCCAGCGCCGCCGCGGCGGAGGGGACGAATTTGTCGATCATGCGGTCCGGTTTCCTCCCGAGCAGATGAGGCTAGAGGCGGGCCCGCACGGGGCCAAGGCCGGATGGTACGAAAGCGGGAGGCGGCGGCGCGCCGATCGTACGATCGCGCGCGGACGGAACCGCAGTTCCGGACGAAACTCCGTGCCCGAAACCGGCCGATCGTACGACATTCGCGGCCCGCCGCGGGTTAGGTATACACCGCGCATCAGGCCGCGGCCGGCGTGCGGGCGCCCACCATGCCCACCGCGAGGTCGGCCATTTGCTCCCCGAGCGCCTCGATGCTCAGCCGCCCGTGCGGGCGGTGCCAGGTGTAGCTCCACGAAATCATGCCGCCGATGGCGAGTGCCGCGACCGCCGGATCGGCGACGGTGAAGGCGCCAAGCGCCGTCCCCTCGGCCAGCAGGGCGGCGAGCGTGCGGTCGAATTGGCGGCGCAACCGGTTGATCCGGTCCAGCGCCTCGGGCGCCAGGTGCTTCTCCTCGCGGAAAAAGACGGCAATCTGCGCCTGCCGCTCCAGCACGACGCGAGTGACCCCGGCAACCGCCCGGCGGAGCCGCTCGGCGACCGGCCCCCGGTGCTCGCAGCCCATCATCAGCGCGGCCAGCGACAGCTCGATCGTCGGCTGGCAGATCGCGGCCAAAAGGTCGGTCTTGCCGGTGAAGTACGTGTAAATGAAGGGCTTGGTGACGCCGAGTGCGGCGGCAACGTCGTCGAGCGTGGTGCCGGTATAGCCCCGGTCGTAAAAGAGCCGCACCGCCTCGGCGATGATCCGCTCCCGTTTCAATGCCTGCACGTCCTCGCGCATGGGGGCTTCATACTGCCCGGTAACCCGCTTTGAAAGCCGCTGGAAAGGCGGGGCGCGGGACGCTGTGCTAGCCAGGGCGGCGATGGACGGGCGAGTCGGCTTGTTGGGCAGGCGGAAGGGCCAGTGATCGCGTCGCTGACCGGGCGGGTGGAGGCCCGCGAGGAGGGAAGCTGCGTGATCGACGTCGGCGGCGTGGGCTACCTCGTCCACGCCTCCACCCGCACGATCGCCGCGCTCCCCGCGCCGCCCGCGCTGGCGCGCCTGTTCGTCGACACCCAGGTGCGCGAGGACGCGATCCTGCTCTACGGCTTCGCCGACCAGGCCGAGCGGGCCTGGTTCCGGCTTCTGACGACGGTGCAGGGGGTGGGGCCGAAGGTCGCCTTGTCCGTGCTGTCGGCGCTCGGGCCGGCGGAGCTCGCCGCCGCCATCGCGCGCGGCGACCGCGCCATGCTGACCCGCGCCGAGGGGGTGGGGCAGCGGCTGGCGGTGCGGCTGCTCACGGAGCTGGGCGAGCGCGCAGGTGCGCTGCGCGCTCTGCCGGGCACGGTGCCGGCGCTGCCGCAAGCCGACGCCGCCGGGGCCGAGGCGGATGCTGTCTCGGCGCTGGTCAATCTCGGCTACCGGCGACCGGAGGCGCTGGCGGCGGTGGCGCAGGCGGCGACGTGGCTCGGCGGCGAGGCGCCGCTCGACGCGCTGTTGCGCGCGGCGCTGCGCGAGCTCGGCCAGAGGAATGCCGGATGAACGAGCGGGCGATCGCGCCGGAGCGGCAGGAGGCGGATGCGGGCGAGGGCTCACTGCGGCCGCAGACGCTCGGCGAATTCATCGGGCAGAAGGCGGCGCGGGAGAACCTGGCGACCTTCGTGGCCGCAGCGCGCGGGCGGGCAGAGGCGATGGACCATGTGCTGCTGCACGGGCCGCCCGGTCTCGGGAAGACCACGCTGGCGCAGATCGTGGCGCGCGAGCTGGGGGTGGGGTTCCGCGCCACCTCCGGGCCGGTTATCCAGCGGGCGGGCGATCTGGCGGCGATCCTGACCAACCTCCAGCCGCGCGACGTGCTGTTCATCGACGAAATCCACCGCCTGCAGCCCGCCATCGAGGAGGTGCTCTATCCGGCGATGGAGGATTTCCAGCTCGACCTGCTGATCGGCGAAGGGCCGTCGGCGCGCTCGGTGAAGCTCGACTTGCCGCCCTTCACCCTGGTGGGCGCGACCACGCGGGCGGGGCTGCTCTCGACGCCGCTGCGCGACCGGTTCGGCATTCCGGTGCGGCTGGTGTTCTACTCCGCGCCCGAGCTGGAGCTGATCGTGCGGCGGCTGGCCGAGAAGCTCGGCATGGCGTTGGCTCCGGACGGGGCGGCAGAGATCGCGCGGCGGGCGCGCGGCACGCCCCGGGTCGCCGGGCGCCTGTTGCGCCGGGTGCGCGATATCGCCGCCGTGGCCGGGATCGAAGTGGTCGATCGGGCGGCGGCGGACGCGGCGCTGAGGCGGCTCGATGTGGACGCGCGCGGGCTCGATGCGATGGACCGACGCTATCTGCTCAGGATCGCCCACCATCATGCGGGCGGTCCGGTGGGTGTGGAGACGCTGGCGGCGGCGCTGTCGGAGGCACGCGACACGCTCGAAGACGTGATCGAACCCTTCCTGATCCAGGAGGGCTTCGTGCTGCGGACCGCGCGCGGGCGGATGCTGGGCGAGCCGGGCTGGCGCCATCTCGGCCTGATGCCGCCCTCGCCGCAAAGTGCGACGCCGCAACTCGACCTTCTGGGCGGCTCTCAGTAATCGTGGCCCGGCACAGCTTCGTCCTGCCCGTTCATGACGAGGACACCGATGCCGGCGGCATCGTTTACCATACGAACCATCTTTGCTACGCCGAGCGCGCCCGCAGCGAAGCCATGCGCGCCATCGGCGCCCCCCATGCCGAACTGGTACGCAACTGCAACCTCATGTTCGTGGTGCGGCGCGCCAAACTGGACTATCTCCGCCCCGCCCGGCTGGACGAGTCGCTCGAAGTCATCACCGAGCCGCTGGAGTCGCACCGGGCGACGGCCATCTTGCGCCAGGAGATTTAAGGGCCGCCTGGTTCCTGCTCCGTCGCGGAGATCGAGCCTGTCTGCGTGTCGCTCGACGGCGGCCGGCCGGCGCGCATCCCGCCCCGCTGGCGGAAGGCGTTTGGACAGATGCTGGCGCACCGCGCCGGCTGAGAGGATTGGGTTATGGATCGGGCTGTCGATGCCTTGAACCTCGGCACCGCCGCCGGCGGCGACCTGTCGCTGTGGGGCCTCTTCGTCCAGGCCGACATCGTGGTGAAGATCGTCATGATCGGCCTGCTCTTCGCCTCGGTATGGGTCTGGGCCGTGGTGTTCGAGAAATGGTCCACCATCCGCAAGGCTAACAAGGATGCCGACGCATTCGAGGACCGGTTTTGGTCCGGCGGCAGCCTGGAGGACCTTTACGACCAGGAAGGCGCCCGCCCCACGCACCCGATGGCCGCCGTGTTCGGCGCGGCGATGGGCGAGTGGCGGCGCACCGCGCGTGTAGCGGGCGCCGACATCACCCATACCAGCGTGCGCGAGCGGGTGGACCGGGCGATCGGTGTGACGGTCGGGCGCGAGATGGACCGGATGGAACGCTGGATGGTGTTCCTGGCCTCGGTCGGGGCCACGGCCCCGTTCATCGGCCTGTTCGGCACGGTGTGGGGCATCATGCACAGCTTCTCGGCCATCGCGGCCATGCACAACACCAACCTCGCTGTGGTCGCGCCGGGCATCGCGGAGGCACTGTTCGCGACCGCCATCGGTCTCGTGGCGGCGATCCCGGCCGTGCTCGCCTACAATAAGATCAGTACCGACCTGTCACGCTTCGCCGCCCGGCTGGAGGCGTTCGGCGCCGAATTCAGCGCCATTCTGTCGCGCCAGACCGAGGAGAAGGCGTGATGGGGGTTATGCGCCCGAAGGGCGGAATGAACGTCCCCCCTCCCGTTGGGGAAAGGGGGCTCGGGGGAGGGCTGCAAGCCCCGAGCCACCTTATTCGCGTCCGCAAGTTCGGCGTCATTGCCGCACCGACCCTTTCCCCTAACCTCCTTCCCCAAGGGGGGGAGGGCCTCTTTGCATGGCCGCCCGCCCCGGACGGTTCGCCGGCCGCGGAGGCAGGCTGAATGGCCGTCTCCCCCCTCGCCCAGCGCAACGGAAGGCGCGGGCGTTACCGGCCGCTGGCCGACATCAACGTCACCCCGCTGGTCGACGTGATGCTGGTGCTGCTCATCATCTTCATGGTCACGGCGCCCCTGATGACCTCGGGCGTCAATGTCGATCTGCCGAAAACGGACGCCAAGCCGCTCGCTTCCGACAGCACGCCGCTGACGGTCTCGATCAACGCCCAGGGGCAGATTTACCTGCAGAACGAGCCGGTCGATCTCGGCCAGCTCGTGGCCAAATTGCAGGCGATCTCGGAGAACGACACGGACCGGCGCATCTTCGTGCGCGGCGACAAGGACTTGGCCTACGGGCGGATCATGGAGGTGATGGGCACCATCACCCAGGGCGGGTTCAACAAGGTGGCGCTGCTGGCCGAGGCGCCGACCACGCCGCCTTCGGCCGCCCCACCGCCAGCGAAGCCCGCGGCCCCGGCTGCCGCGGCTCCGCCTGGCGCAGCGCCGGCCGGCGCCTCCACCGCCGCGCCGGGCAAGCAGGCCACCGCCGGCTGAGCACCCGATGACCTGGGACGAGCACGGCATCAGCCCGGAGCTGCGGCGCGGTGCGGCGACCTCGTTCGTGCTGCACCTTGCGGTGCTGGCGGCGATCCTGATCGGGCTGCCGCTCGCCACCCCACCCGAACCGCCGCAGCCGGAAGCGGTGGATATGGTGTTCCAGCCCAATTCGGCCCCGGCGACCAAGGCGCCGGCGCCTTCGGCCACGCCCGCGCCGGCGCAGACACCGCTTCCGCTAGCCGCGCCGCCCGCGCCGACCCCGCCCAAGCAGCAGCCGATCGAGGACAACGTCCCGCCGCCACCGCCACCGCCACCACCGCCACCCCCCGCGCCGACCGTCGCGGCGCCGGCCCCGACGCCGCCGACCCCGGTGCCGCCGCCGCAGCCGAGCCCGGCCCCGACGCCCGTGCTGCCGATGCCCCCGCCGCCCGCGCCCGCGCCGCCCAAGCAGCAGCCGCAAGCCCAGCCCGCCGTGCCCGCGCCGCCGCTGCCGAAGCCGCCGCCGCCCGCGCCGCCGAGCCCGACCTCGCAGCCCAACCCGACCACCAACCCGGCGCCGGCCAGCAACGAATTGCAGAACACGCTGGAGAAGCTGCGGACCTTGAACCGCCAGCAGCAGGCACCGACCGCGCGGGTCAATCCGCGCCAGGGCGGCGCGCCGAATACCGGCGGCAATCCGGCGGCCGATGACACCTCACAGCTTTCGGCCGCCGAGCGCAGCGCGATCGGCGATCACGTGCGGCCCTGCTGGACCAGCGATCCGGGGGCGCTCGACCTCGACCGGATGCAGGCGCTGCTCAACGTCGTGACGGACGCGAACGGCGTCGTGCGGGAAGCCTCGGTCGCGCCGCAGGATCAGGCGCGGCTCGCCGATCCGCGCTTCCGGGTGTTCAGCGAGCGGGCGATCCGCGCGGTGCTGTCGCCTTCCTGCTCCAATCTGCCACTTCCGCCCACCATGCTCGGTAAGGTGAACCGGCTCACCTTCCGCTTCAGCCCCTGATCCCGATCCCCCTCGCCACAGGAAGAAGCATGACCCAGCCCGAGATGGACAAGACGCGGCTCGGCCGCCGCACCCTGCTTGCCGGCGCGGCCGGGACCGCCGCGCTGATCTCCGCCGTTCCGCTGCGCGCTCAGCAGCCCCCGGCCGCGCCTGGCGGCGCGCCGACCGCGGTGATCGACGTCAATCGGGCCCGTGCCGCGCCGATCCCGATCGCGATCACCAACCTCGCCGGCGCCGACCCGGCCTCTGCGACGCTCGGCCAGCAGATCAGCCAGATCGTGACGGCCGACCTGACGAGTTCGGGCCTGTTCCGTCCCATCAATCAAGCCGCGTTCATCCAGGAGCCGCCGGGCGCGACACAGCCCGCCTTCCAGAACTGGGCGGCGATCGGCGCGCAGGCGCTCGTGACCGGCGCGGTGCAGGTCACGGGCGGCACGCTGCGTGTCGAGTTCCGGCTGTGGGACGTGCTGCCACAGACCCAGCTTCAGGGCACCGCCTACACGACCACCACAGCCAACGTGCGGCGTATCGCGCACATCATCGCCGACGTGATCTACGAGCGGCTGCTCGGCGAGAAGGGCTATTTCGATACCCGCATCGCCTATGTCTCCGGCTCCGGCCCGCGCGGGCGCGAGGTGCGCCGGCTGGCCATCATGGACCAGGACGGGTTCAACCAGCGCATCCTGACCGATGGTTCCTGGACCGTGCTGACGCCGCGCTTCTCACCGGTGCGCGACCAGCTTGCCTTCATGAGCTACGCCAACAACCGCCCGCGCGTTTACCTGTTCGACCTCGGCTCCGGCCGGCAGAGCGTGCTCGGCGATTTCGAGGGCATGACCTTCGCGCCGCGCTTCTCGCCCGACGGCTCGCGGGTGATCATGTCGCTCGCGCACGGCAGCGGCTCGGACATCGTCGTGGTGTCAATCGGCAGCCGCACTATGGAACGGCTGACCCATTCGGACTCGATCGACGTCAGCCCCTGCTACAGCCCGGACGGGTCGCAGATCGTGTTCGCCTCCGACCGCGGCGGGGACCAGCAGCTGTATGTGATGGGCGCCTCGGGCGGCGGGGCGAAGCGGATCAGCTTCGGTTCGGGGCGCTACGGCACCCCGGTCTGGTCGCCGCGCGGCGATCTGATCGCGTTCACCCGCTACGGCGGCGCGGAGGGCGGGTTCAATATCGGCGTGATGCACCCCGACGGCAGCGGTGAGCGGCTGCTCGCCCAGGGCTGGGACGTCGAGGGCCCGACCTTCGCCCCCAACGGGCGGGTCATGATGTATTTCAGCCAGACCCGCGCCGGAGCCGGCGGAGCGGGCTTCTCGTCGGTGCTGAAGTCGGTGGATATCACCGGCTTCGGCGACCACGTGGTGCCCGCCACCGGTAACGCCACCGATCCGGCCTGGTCGCCGCTTGGGGGCTGAGGGCGTCTCGCGGCGGCGCTCGCGACCACCTGCTTGGCCCGCAAGATCAGCGCGACCCGCCGATCTTCCAGCTCTGATGAGGCCAGTCCGATTGGCCGCAGTCGCCGACCACCATGGTTGCGAAGGCATCGGTCTGGACCAACTGGGACCCCGGAACAGGGCGCGTCAACAAGGACGAAGCGCGACCCTACGAGTCCATACCGGCATTTCACTCCGCCGCCAGCGCCACCGGCTTGGGGCGGGGGATGTCGCGCCCAAGCAGGGTTTCGTGCTCGAGCAGGGCCTGCGCGCCTTCCTCCAGCGCGGCGCGGTTCTCCGACAGGATGGCGAGCGCCCGCTTCTGCGCCGCCTCCACATAGCCGCGCACCGCGACATCGATCTCGCGCGCGGTTTCCTCGCTGAAGCGGCGGGGCTTGGGAAACACCGATTGCGGGCCGAGGAACTGGCTGCCCTGATCGGCATCCCACGCCACCGGGCCGAGCCGCGGGTCCATGCCGTAGCGGAGCACGATGCCCCGGGCGAGGTCGGTCGCCTTGGCGAGATCGTCGGCTGCGCCCGTGGAGACGTCGGGGTTGACCAGCATCTCGGCGGCGCGACCGCCGAGCAGGACGGCCATTTTGTCGAGCAGCTCCTGGCGGCTCATCAGGAACCGGTCCTCGGTCGGATGCTGGAGGGTGTAGCCGAGCGCGCCAATGCCGCGCGGGATGATGGACACTTTTTCCACCGGATCGCTGCCGGGGATCGCCAAAGCCACCAGCGCATGGCCCATCTCGTGATAGGCGACCGTGCGGCGTTCCTTCGGGATCAGAATGCGCGAGCGCTTCTGCAAACCGGCGATGATGCGCTCGATCGCCTCGCTGAAATCGGCCATCTCGATCGCCTGCGCGCCGCGGCGGGTGGCGAGCACGGCGGCCTCGTTGCAGAGATTGGCGATGTCGGCGCCGGTGAACCCCGGCGTCATGGAGGCGAGATCCTCCAGCCGGATGTCCGGGGCATACTGCTTGTCCTTCAGATGGAGGCGCAGGATCTCGATGCGGCCCTTCCGGTCGGGGCGGTCGACCAGCACCTGGCGGTCGAACCGTCCGGCGCGCAGCAGGGCCGGGTCCATGATCTCTGGGCGGTTCGTGGCGGCGAGCACCATGATCGGGGTGTTGGCGCGGTCGAACCCGTCCATCTCGGCGAGGAGCTGATTGAGGGTCTGCTCCTTCTCGTCCTGGCCCATCGCCGGCCCGGCGTTGCGCGCCCGGCCGAGCGCATCAAGCTCGTCGATGAAGATGATGCAGGGCGCGCTCTTGCGCGCCTTCTCGAACAAGTCCCGCACGCGGGCGGCGCCGACGCCCACGAACATCTCCACGAACTCGGCCCCGTTGGTGGAGAAGAAGGGCACGCCGGCCTCCCCGGCGACCGCGCGGGCGAGCAGCGTCTTGCCGGTACCGGGTGGCCCGACCAGCAGGATGCCGCGCGGGATATGCGCGCCGAGCCGGCCGAACTCCTTGGGACGTTTCAGGAAATCGACGATCTCGTGCAGCTCCTCCTTGGCCTCGTCGACGCCGGCGACGTCGGCGAAGGTGGTGGTAACGCCGGTCTCGGCGGCGAGCTTCGCGCGCGAACGCCCGACCTGCATGAGATTGCCGAGCCCGCCCGCCCCGGCGCCCGTCCAGCGCATCGCCAGGATCCAGATGCCGACGAACAGGATCGGCGGAATGATCCAGGACAGGATCACGCCGTAGCCCGAGCCGGACGGCGCGGCGGCATAGGTGACGCCGTGGTTGGCAAGCTGGGTAGCGAGATCCTGCGGCACGGTCTGGGTGGTGAACTCGGTCTTGCCGTCCGGAAGCTTGGTCTTGAGCGTGCCCTCGATCGTATCCCCAGAAACGACGACGTTTTCGATCTGATTTTTGTCCAGTAACGACTGGAACTGGCTGTACGGGATCACGTCCGGCGCGTTGCGGCCCTGATTTCCCCCCGCGACCAGCCCGCCGACGATAAGGGCGAACAGGATCAGCCAGAGCCACCAGAGCGAGAACGGGGGCGGCCGGGGCGTATTTTGGGGCAGGTTTGGCTGTTGGGGCAAAGGGCTCTCCGGGGCGCGGCGGGCGGGCACGGCGGATTTGTGGAGCCGTGAACCGCTTGCCAATGGCTCTGCTCTCAATATCGCGCGGCTGGCGGGCCGCGTTGTTCGCCCCGCACGGCCCGGCTAGGCTTCGGTTCGGGACGAGGAGGACGCGGGCATGGCCAAGGTCATCATAAGCTGCGCGGTGACGGGCGCAATCCATACGCCGAGCATGTCGCCCTACCTGCCTATCACCCCGGAGGAGATCGCCCGCTCCTCGATCGAGGCGGCCGAAGCGGGGGCTGCGATCATTCATCTGCACGCGCGCGACCCCCAAACCGGCGCGCCGACGCCCGATCCGGCGGTATTCATGCGCTTCTTGCCGATCATCAAACAAAACACGGACGCGGTGGTGAACATCACCACCGGCGGCGGGCTCAACATGACGCTCGATGAGCGGCTGGCGGCGCCGCTGCAAGCCAAGCCCGAGATGTGCAGCCTCAACATGGGCAGCATGAACTTCAACATCTCCCGCGCCGGAAACCGTGTGAAGGAGTGGAAGTTCGACTGGGAAAAACCCTATCTGGCGCGCACGGTCGATCACATCTTCCGCAACACGTTCCAGGACATCGAAGGCATCGTCGAGCGGCTGGGCAAGGCGCACGGCACGCGGTTTGAGTTCGAGTGCTACGACGTCGGCCATCTGTACAACCTGGCCTATTGCCTGGACAGCAAGATCGTCGAGCCGCCGCTGTTCGTTCAGACCATTTTCGGCATCCTGGGCGGCATCGGCGCCGAGGCGCAGAACCTACTCTTTATGAAAGAGACCGCCGACCGGCTGTTCGGCTCGGCCTATGTCTGGTCGGTACTTGCCGCGGGGCGCCATCAGATGGCGTTCACCACGATGGCCGGGATTCTCGGTGGCAATGTGCGGGTCGGGCTGGAGGACAGTCTTTTTATCGCCAAGGGCCAGCTCGCGAAGTCGAACGCCGAACAGGTGACAAAAATCCGCCGCATCCTGGAGGATTTAAGCCTGGAGATCGCCACCCCGGCCGAGGCGCGCGCGATCCTGCACCTCAAGGGCGGCGATAGGGTGGGGTTCTGAGTGGTCGGCAAGCTGCTGCTGGGCGCGGCGCTCGCGGGCGGCGTGTTCTATGGCTACCCGCTGTTCAGCGAACACACCGGGACGGCCTGCAAGGCCGTCGAGCAGCGGTTCCTGACCACGACCGCCACCGGCCACCCACTGGGCTCCTCGCAAGCGATCGCGCTTGCGGTGATGCGGCAGTATCTGGAGCCAATGTCGAGCGGCGCCGTGGCGGCGGCCGCGGCAAAGGAGCACTACCCCAACCTGCCGCCCGAACTCGGCTGCGCCGCCGGCTATTGGGCGAGCATGCTCGATCCGCGTGTTGAGAAGGCGATCGCCGGGCGGATGAGGTAGGGCGGACGCAATCCGCCGGCGCAAATCACCGGTTGCCGCTGCTTCGGCGCATTTCGCTTCGCTCCATGCGCCCTCGGGCTACGGGCGGATGATGGTGCCGACACCGCCCTCGGTGAATAGTTCGAGCAGGCAGGCATGGGGCGTGCGGCCGTCCAGGATCACCGCGCCCTTGGCGCCTTGCTGCACGGCGTAGGTGCAGTTCTCCACCTTGGGGATCATGCCGCCGGTGATCACGCCCTCGGCTATGGCGCGCTCGACGTCGGCCACCGTCATTTCCGGGATCAGGCGCTTCTCGGCATCCAGCACGCCGGGCACGTCGGTCAGCATCAACAGCCGCGTCGCATTCAGCGCCCCGGCGACCGCGCCGGCCACGGTGTCGGCATTGATGTTGTAGGTCTGCCCGTCAGCACCCATGCCCACCGGCGCTATCACCGGGATCAGGCCGGCCCCCGTGAGTGCGTGGATCACCCGCACGTCCACCCTTTCGGGCTCACCGACGAAGCCGAGATCGAGCGCCCGCTCGATGTTGCTGTCGGGATCGCGCTGGGTGCGATGGAGCTTGCGGGCACGGATCAGGCCGCCGTCCTTCCCGCAGATGCCGACCGCGAGTGCGCCCGCTTGGTTGATCAGCCCGGCCACCTGTTTGTTGACGGTGCCGGCGAGCACCATTTCCACCACTTCCACCATCGCCGCGTCGGTGACGCGCAGCCCGTCGATGAAAGTAGACTGGATCGCCAGCCGCTTGAGCATGGCGTTGATCTGCGGCCCGCCGCCATGCACCACCACGGGGTTGATGCCGACCTGCTTGAGAAGGGCGATGTCCTCGCCGAACTGGCGGGCGAGCGCCTCCTCGCCCATCGCGTGGCCGCCGTATTTCACGACGATCGTGGCCCCTGCGTAGCGGCGCAGGTAGGGCAGCGCGAGGGCGAGCGTACGGGCCTGCTCGGCCGCGGCTTCTTGGTCGATCGGGCGGGCGGATTGGCTCATGGCGGGGTGCTAGGGGCCGGTCGTTGGCCGGTCAAGCAAGCGCAGCGAGTGCCGCCCGCAGCTCCGGGATGCCGGAGCGGGTTTCGCTCGAAGTAGCAAACACCTCGTGCAGCGCGGCGGGATGGGCGCGGGCTAGCGTCGCCGCCTCCCGCAGCTTGGCGTCGAGCGCGGGCGGCTTTAGCCCGTCGCACTTGGTCAGCACGAGCTGGAAACTCACCGCCGCGCGGTCGAGAAGCTCCATCACAGCCCGGTCGGCGGGCTTGGTCTCGATACGGGCATCCAGCAGCAGCAGCACGCGCTTGAGGCTGGGCCGCCCGCGCAGATAGCCGAACATCGTCCCTTGCCAGTCGGCCTTCACCGATTTCGGGGCCTGCGCGTAGCCGTAGCCCGGCATGTCTACGAGCCGCAGGCGTCCGCCGAGATCGAAGAAGTTGAGCTGGCGCGTGCGCCCCGGCTGGCGTGAAACGCGCGCGAGCGCCTCGTAACCGGTGAGCGCGTTCAGGAGCGAGGACTTGCCCACATTGGATCGTCCGGCGAAGGCGAGTTCCGGCGGGCCGAGCGGGGGAAGCTGGTCGAGCGTTTGCGCCCCGTGGATGAAGCGGCATTCGCGGGCGAACAGCAGGCGGCCGGCTTCAAGCTCGTCCTTACCCGGCGCCGCTACCGCCGCGCCGCGCGGAGCGCGGCGGGTGAGGGTCACGTCCGCGCCAGGCCGGGGCGTGTCAGGTGGGTGCGCCGCATGATCAGCCATTGCTGCGCCACCGAGAGCAGGTTGTTCCAAGTCCAGTAGATCACCAGCCCGGCCGGAAAGCGCGCCAGCATGAAAGTGAAGATGACCGGCATGAGCTGCATCATCTTCGCCTGCGCGGGATCGGGCGGCGCCGGGTTGAGCCGCTGCTGAAGCCACATGGTGAAACCCATGATCAGCGGCCACGCGCCCAAGTGCAGCAGGGGCGAGATCGCGGTCGGATCCCACGGGATCAGGCCGAACAGGGTGAACACGTTGGTGGGGTCGACCTGCGAGAGGTCGTGAATCCAGCCGAAGAACGGCGCTTGCCGCATCTCGATGGTGACGAAGATTACCTTATAGAGCGAAAAGAACACCGGAATCTGTACGATCATCGGCAGGCAGCCGCTCGCCGGGTTCACCTTTTCCGCCCGGTAGAGCGCCATCATCTCGGCCTGCATCTTCTGCGGCTCGTCCTTCAGCCGCTCGCGCAGAGCGGCGATCTTCGGGCTTAGCAGCCGCATCTTGCTCATCGAGCGGTAGGAGTAGTTCGCCAGCGGGAAGAAAAGCGCCTTGACGAACACGGTGAACACGATGATCGCCAAGCCGAAATTGCCGAGCAGGCCGTTCAGCCAGTCGAGGCAGTAGAAGATCGGCTTGGTGAGGAACCAGAACCAGCCGAAATCCACGGCATACGTGAAGTTCGGGATGTGCAGCTCGTTTTCGTACCGGCTGAGCAGCGAAACCACCTTGGCGCCGGTGAACAGATGCGTCTGCAGGCTCGCTTCGGCGCCGGGGGCGACGATCTGCGGCTCGGCGGTTACGTAGTCCACCTGATAGTGCCCGTCGCCGCCGGGGATGTAGCGGAAGCGCAGCGTCTCCGGCACCGCCTGATCGGGCACCAGCGCGGTGAGCCAGTATTTGTCGGTGATGCCACCCCAGCCGCCCGTTGAGGTCTCTTCGTAGGCGACGTCATTACCGCGCTTTTTGGCGTCGTCGCGCGCCGCGACGTATTTGTATTCCTGCAAGGTGCCATGGGTGACGCCGAGCAGGCCCTCGAACAGGATATAGTATCCGGCGGTCTCGGGCGTGTAGTCGCGGCGGATGCGCGACCAGGGGTAAAGCGTGACCGGCTTGCCGGTGTCGTTCTTCACCGTCTGCCGGACCGCGAACATGTAGTGCTCGTCGATCGAGAAGTGGAGCTGGTAGGTCACGCCCTGGCCGTTGTTCCAGCTCAGCGTGACCGGGTGGTTGACGCCGAGCTCGCCGCCCGAAGCGGTCCAGAGGGTCTGGTCATCGGGCACTTTCACGTCCGACCCGGCCGCCGCCGACCAGCCGTATTGCACGAAGTAGGGATGCTTGGAGCCGGTCGGCTCCAGCAGAGTCACGTCGGGCGAGTTCGGCGCATCCGTCTCGCGGTAGTCGTTCAGCACCACCCGGTCCACGCGCGCGCCGACCAGGCTGATGGCGCCGCGGATCGCCGGGGCGGCGATCGTCACGTGTGGCACCTCGGCCGGGTTGATCACCGGGACCGCGGTGGGGGTGCCGGCCGGCGCGCCGGCCGCGGGACCGCCCTCGGGCGGGGTGGCGGTCTTGTTCGGAGCGGACTGCGTGGTCTGAGCCGCAGGCTTGGGCGGCGGCGGCGCAAAACGGTTCGCCACAAGCTGAAAGCCAAGCAGGATGGCGACCGAGATCAGGATCGCGGTGAAGAGCCTTTTTTGGTCCATCACAGCCTCTCGCCGTGCGGCGCGGCCGCGCCGCGGCGGCAGTTGCAGGGCGGCACCGGGTCATAGCCGCCCTCACACCAGGGATTGCAGCGCAGCACCCGCCAAACGGCGAGCCCCGTGCCGCGCACCGCCCCTTGCGTCCGCAGGGCCTCGATCGCGTAGGCACTGCAATGCGGCTCGAATCGGCAGTTGGCCCCGATCAGCGGGCGGATGAAGAGTTGATAGGCACGCACAAGCAACGTAAGCGCCCAGGCGAGCGGACTCATTGCAGGCCCGCCCGGACAAGCGCCCGCCGCAGATCGTCTTGCAGCGCTGGGAAGGGCCGCGTGCGGGTGCCGTCGCGACCCACAAGCACGAGATCGGCGCCGGTCAGCGGGTGTTCCTTCAACAACAACCGCGCCGCTTGCTTCAGCCGCCGGCGGACGCGGTTGCGGACCACCGCGTTGCCGACCTTGCGGGTGACGGTGAAGCCGAGCCGGACGGGCGCCTTGTCAGGGCGGGGCAGCACCTGGAGCACGAGGCCATCGGTCGCGATCTTTCGGCCCTTGGCGGCGACGCGCAGGAACTCGGCGCGGCGCTTCAGCCGCGCCGGTTTGGCGGCCAGGGTCAGGGAGGGAGCCGGCGGCAAGGTGGCACGAAGACCTAGGCGGACAGGCGCTTGCGCCCCTTGGCCCGGCGGTTGGCGAGCACCTTCCGGCCGCCGACCGTTGCCATGCGCGCACGGAATCCATGCCGGCGCTTGCGGACGAGCTTGGACGGCTGATAGGTGCGCTTCACGATCGCTCTCCAAAGGAACGGATGGCCCTGTAACAGGGGTCGGGGCCGCGCCTGCGAAAGCAGGGGCCCGCGATGGGGCGGCTTATAGGAGGCGCGTTGCCGAGGGTCAATCGCGCCAAGGCGGGCCGTAGGTCAGAGCCGCCGCCTCGGGCTCCGCTGCGGGCGCTGCAGGTTCGACAGCGTGATCGACATCCCGGCGCACAGGATGCCGATGGAGGCCGGCAGCAACCAAGCGGGCCGGACCAGCACCGGCATGGCGAGATTGTCCCATATCCAGCCGGCGGCGTGTGCCTGCAAGGCGTAGAGCGCCTGACTGTCCAGCATATAGAGCGCGGCCCCGAGCGGGACATTGGGCGGGCCGACCAGGGCCAGCCCGATCGCGCCGACGAGGAATACCGCCGCCGCGACGGCCATGCTCCGCTGCAGGATAATCACATGAACAGCTTCTCGTCTTTCAGCCCGGCATACAAGGAGGCAACGTAGGCCCCGTAGCCGTTATAGATCACGGTCGGCACCCGCTCGTCAGTGCCGATTACACGTTCTGTCGCCTGGCTCCAGCGGGGGTGCGGGACCGCCGGGTTCACGTTGGCCCAGAACCCGTACTCACTCGGATCAATCTGCGCCCACATGGTTTCCGGACGCTTCTCGGTGAACGTCACCTTGACGAATGCCTTGCCTGACTTGAAGCCATATTTCCAGGGCAAGGTCATGCGGATCGGCGCACCGCTCTGTTTGGCCAAATCCTTTCCGTAGAAGCCGGTGCTTATGAACGCGACCTCGTTCGCCGCCTCCTCGATCGTCACCGCTTCCACATAGGGCCAGGGGTAGACGGGATTGGAGAGACCGGGCATGTTGTCCGGCTGCTCCACGGTGGTGAACTTCACGTATTTCGCCGACCCGAGTGGCTCGGCAAAGGAAAGAAGCTTGCTCATCGGGAAACCGGTCCAGGGCACCACCATGGACCAGGCCTCGACGCAGCGGTGGCGGTAGGTGCGGGTCTCGGTCGGGATCTGCTTGAGCAGGTCGTCGAGGCCGACGGTCTTCGGCGTCTTGACCAGCCCGTCGAAGGTTACCGTCCACGGCGCAACCCGCATCTTCTGCGCCAGCGGCCAGCAGTCCTTGTCCTCGCTGAACTCGTAGTAGTTGTTGTAGGTTTCGACGACCTTTTCCGGCGTCACCGCCCGGTCGGGGTCGGTGAGCGTGACGGTGCCTGCGTGCGCGCGCCGGCCGGCCGCGGCGGACCCGGCCAGCGCCAGCGCGCCGCCGATCAGGGCGCGGCGGTTCAGGAAGACCGCCTCCGGCGTCGCCAGCCGCTCCGGGAGGTCCCATCCCCGGCGCCTGAGAATCCGCATCGCCACCCTCCTTCGCTTGCGCGCTACATAATCGCCCGAAGCTAGCCTGTCATGCGGCAAGGGCGGGCTCCAACCTTCCCGAATCGCTGCCCGGACACCTTAGATGTGGGGATGATCGGGCGAACGGGGAGCGCGGCATGGATGGCGGCGTGGCTGGGGAGGGACCGGCGGTGAGCGGATTACTGACGGACAACCCGGTGTACAAGCCGTTCCGCTACCCTTGGGCCTACGAGGCGTGGCTCGTCCAGCAGCGGGTCCATTGGCTGCCCGAGGAGGTGCCGCTCGCCGACGACGTGAAAGACTGGCATCGCAACCTGACCGAAGCCGAGCGCAACCTGCTGACGCAGATATTCCGGTTTTTCACCCAGGCCGATGTCGAGGTGAACAACTGCTACATGAAGCACTACAGCCGGGTGTTCAAACCGACCGAAGTTCTGATGATGCTGTCGGCCTTTTCCAACATCGAAACCGTACACATCGCCGCCTACAGCCATTTGCTCGATACGATCGGGATGCCGGAGATCGAGTATCAGGCCTTTCTCCGCTACAAGGAGATGAAGGACAAATACGACTACATGCAGGGCTTCTCGGTCGATAGCCGCCGCGATATCGCCAAGACGCTCGCCGCCTTCGGCGCCTTCACCGAGGGGCTGCAACTCTTCGCCAGCTTCGCGATCCTTCTGAATTTTCCGCGCTTCGGGAAGATGAAGGGCATGGGCCAGATCATAAGCTGGTCGGTGCGCGACGAGACGCTGCACTGCAACTCGATCATCCGGCTGTTCCGTACCTTCGTCGAGGAGAACCCCGATGTCTGGACGCCGGAATTGCGGCGTGAGATTGCTGAGACCTGCGCGGTAATCGTGGAGCACGAGGACGCCTTCATCGACCTGGCATTCGAGCAGGGGCCGGTGGAAGGGCTGACCGCGGCTGAGGTGAAGACCTATATCCGCTACATCGCCGACCGACGGCTGGTGCAGCTCGGGCTCTCGGCTCTCTACGAAGTGGAGCGCAACCCGCTGCCCTGGCTCGACGAGATGCTGAACGCGATCGAGCACACCAACTTCTTCGAGAACCGGGCGACGGAATACAGCAAGGCTTCGACCACGGGCACCTGGGAGGAGGCCTTCGCCGGCTGAAAACTTGGCATCACATTGTCGTTATAACGCTTTATTAGCGGCTCTTTGACGTCTCCGCTGTTCGATGCTGCCACTTTTCAAAGTGTTCACCATCGAAGACTTCGAGGCGGAGAGGCAAGTGTGAGCCAGACCGACGAAGAACTCCGGCGCAACGAAGCGGCGTCCACCGGCGCCTCGGCGCCTCCGCGCTATAGCCGCCGCCTCTCCGACAAAATCATGATCGCTTTCCATCAAGCCTGCGATCAGGGCGATTTTGAGGTCGCCGAGCAGTTGCTGCATGTGCTTGAGATGATGCTCGCCCGCCGTCCGCTGACGCCGGACGGCAGCCGGCGGCGGAACATGGAAAGCCTGGTAGCCGCCCACGAGAGGCTTTGGCACCTGCGTCACCCGACGTCCTCGGTTTTCTAGTTTAGGCGACGGACCCCTCGGAAACTCCACGCAAGAATCGGGCCGTCTCTTCCAGGGTGCGTGCCGCGTGCTCCCGATGAGGCGCGTGTCCGGCAGCCAGCAGCACTGTCCGCACCGGCCCGCCGCAGAACCGCTCGGCCGCGCGGGCATGCGCGTCGGTGCCATAGGGGTCTTCGGTGCCTTGCAGGATCAGCACCGGCACGCGGATCGCGGGCAGGTCGGGGCGGAGATCGAGTTGGCCGGGGAAGCGAGGATCGAGCCAAGCATCCGCCCAGCCGGAAAACGCCGCATCGGGGTCGTCGTGATGGCGGGCGAGGCGCGCGCGCAGTCCGCCCGCGTAATCGGCGCACACTTTGGCGATCGCTCCGGTGCAGACGGGCTCGACGAAGAAATGCGGGGCCACGAGCACCAGGCCGCACAGCCGGGCGTCGGGCACACGCGCCGCATAATAGGCGGCGACCGTAGCGCCGTCGGAGTGGCCGACCAGCACGAGCGGTCCGGCGATGCCGGCCGCGTCCAGGACGCGCGGCAGCACCCCGGTCGCCTCGATCCGCATGTAGTCGAGCGGGCGGGGTAGGGCGGCCGGCGCGGAGCGGCCGTAGCCAAAGCGCGAATACGCGAAAACGCGGCAGCCCGTGACAGCGGCGAGCCGCGACGGGAAATCGCGCCAAAGGCCGAGCGAGCCGAGCCCCTCGTGCAGCAGGAGGAGGGTGGGTGGCAGCCCGGGCCGTCGCCCCCACCATCCCGCTTCGAGCCGCCCTTCGGCGAGCTGCAACTCCAATCTCTCCTCAGGCTCCGTCATGCCCCCTCTGGACCCGACGAAGCCTAACTGGCCGGGAGCGCGCAATAGGCTTCGACGCGATAGCCGTCGGGGTCGACCACAAAGGCGGCGTAGTAGCCCGGCCCATAGTCGGGCCGCAGTCCGGGCGCGCCATTGTCCCTGCCGCCCGCGCCGAGCGCGGCGCGGTGGAACGCGGCGACACTCGCCTCGCTCGGCGCGGCGAAGCAGACATGCAGCCCGGACGCCGGATCGGCGGCTACCGGCCGCTCGGTCAGGTTGAGCCAGAATACCGGGCGCTCGGTCCCGAAGCCGAGCACGGTATCAGAGTCGTAGAGGCATTTGCCGCCGAGCGGCGCCAGCGCCGCCTCGTAGAAACGGCGCGCGGCGGCGAGATCGCGCACGCCGATCGAGACATGGTCGAGCATCAGTCTTCTCCTTGCACGCGGGTGAGACGGAAATCGGCCTGGGTGTGCCAGCTTGCGCCGGCGTCGAGCGAACGCGCGCCGAGCCAGCGGAAGGACCGTTCGGTGATTTCCGTGAACCGCCAGCGTAGACGCGCCCCAGCGGCGTTGGCGCCCTCCTGCACGATCTCCGGCCCCTCCGCCCGGCCGACCTGGCGGGCGTAATACTGCCGCACCGGGTCGCTCCAGATGACGTGCCAGGCGTCGAGGCTGGGATCGTAGATGCGGAGGGTGGTGCCGTAGAACACGCCTTCCAGCACCCACACGTCCTGCACGGCGCGGCCCTGGAGTACCCATCCGAAATGCACCTCGCCCCGGCCCTGGTGTGCGGCGCCGTCATCGCTCCACGTGGTCGCGGTCATGCGCCAGCTTCCGACGAACCGGCCATAGAGCCCGAGCTTGCCGGCCAGCTCCGGCGCCGGTCCCGGCGCGTGCAGCGCCGCCTCGAAGTTCGCTAGCATCCGTGCGCTCCTTTCCTTCGGCGCACCCCCGTTAGGCCGCCTAGGGTGGAGCGGGCTTGGGTGAAATTGCTAGTTTCGTCCCATGACCTTGTCGGCTCGCACGCTCGCCGCCGGCCCGGGCTGGGAGGTGGCCGACGTCGTCTGCACCGCCGGCCCGCGCGATAAGCCGTTCGAGGAGCAGCATGAGGCGGTCTCCATCGCCGCGGTGACGACAGGCAGCTTCGTCTATCGTTCGGCGCGCGGCACCGCTTTGCTTGGGCCCGGAGCGGTGCTGCTCGGCAACCCCGGCGAGTGCTTCGAGTGCGGCCACGAGCACGGCGTCGGCGACCGCTGCATCGCGTTCAGCTTTCAGCCGGCCTTTTTCGATGCGCTGTTGAGCGACGTTCCCGGCGCTGCGCGCGGCCTCTTCGCTGCGCCCGGCTTACCGGCGTCGGAGGCGATGACCGGCCTGCTGGCGAGCCTGGAAGCCGCGCGCGACGAGGCGGACGCGGACGCGCTGGAGGAGCTCGCGCTGCGCGTCGCCGCCGCGGCAGCGATGGGCGGCGCCAAGCCCGCGGCCGCAGGGAATCCACACCCGCGCGACTTGCGTCGGGTGGGCGAGGTAATCCGGCTGATCGAGGAACGACTCGACGACAATCTCGGCCTTGGCGTCCTCGCCGTGAGGGCGGCGATGAGCCCCTATCATTTCCTCCGCACCTTTCGCGCCGTCGCGGGCATGACGCCGCATCAGTATGTGCTGCGGCTGCAGCTGCATCGCGCCGCGGTGCGGCTGCGGCGGACCCGTGAGGCGGTTTCCGCCATCGCCTTCGATGCAGGCTTCGGCGACCTCTCCACCTTCAATCGCCGCTTCCGGCGGGTGATGGGAATGAGCCCCCTCCGCTACCGCGGCGCCCCCTGAAGATTGCGCCGAAAGTCTGCCCGCCTATCCTCCGCTGGCGAAAGGCGGAGGAACCGAGGATGTCAGACGCACAACTCATCAGGCTGGAGCGTACCGGCGATGTCGGCGTGATCGTGGTCAACAACCCCCCGGTCAACGCGCTCAGCCCCGGCGTGCCGGAGGGCATCATCGCGGCGCTGCGCGAAGCGGGCGGCGATCCGGGCGTCCGGGCGCTGGTGCTGATCGGAGCCGGGCGCACATTCATCGCGGGCGCCGATATCCGCCAGTTCGGTAAGGGCCGCCCGCGTCCACCACTTGGGCAGCGCATCTACGATGTGCTGGACGCGGCCGAGAAGCCGGTGGTCGCGGCGATCCACGGCTTCGCGCTCGGTGGTGGGCTGGAGATCGCGATGGCCTGCCACTATCGCATCGCGGTCGCCTCGGCGAAGGTCGGCCTGCCGGAGGTGCTGATCGGCATCCTGCCCGGCGGCGGCGGCACGCAGCGCCTGCCGCGCCTCGCCGGCCCCAAGGTCGCGCTGGAGATGATCACCTCCGGCCGCCACGTGCCCGCGCCGGAGGCGAAGACGCTCGGCATTCTCGACGCGGTGCTGCCCGCCGACGCCGATTTGCGCGCCGAAGCGGTGGCGTTCGCGCGCAAGATGGCCGATGTGCGCCCGCTGCCGCGCGCGCGCGACCGCGAGGAGCGGCTGGAAGAGGCCAAGGCCGACCCCGGCATATTCGAGGCGCAGCGCAAGGCGATGGCGCGGCGCGCGCGCAACCAGAAGGCGCCCTATAGCTGCGTCGCCGCGGTGGAGGCCGCCTGCACGATGTCGTTCGACCAGGGCATCGCGCGCGAGGCCGAGCTGTTCGCGGAACTAGAAAACTCCGACGAGGCGCGTGCGCTGCGCTACGCCTTCTTCGCCGAGCGCGAGGTGGCCAAACTGCCCGACCTTCCGGCGAGCGTGCAGCCGCGCCCGTTCGCCTCCGCCGCCGTGGTCGGCGCCGGAACGATGGGCGGCGGCATCGCCATGGCCTTCGCCGACAATGGTTATGACGTGCGGATAATGGACGCGAGCAAGGAGGGACTGGAGCGCGGGCTCGAGCGCATCCGCGCCAACTACGCCACCAGCGTAAAGCGCGGCAGCTTGGCCGAGGACGAAATGGGCCGCCGGCTGGCGCGCATCCGCCCCGTCGCCGGCTACGACGACCTGTCCGACGCCGACATCGTGATCGAGGCGGTGTTCGAGGAGATGGATGTCAAGAAGCCGGTGTTCCGGGCTCTCGACAAGGCGATGAAGCCGGGTGCGCTCATTCTTTCCAACACCTCGGCACTCGATATCGACGTGCTGGCCGCCGAGACGTCGCGGCCGGGGGACGTGGCGGGCGCGCACTTCTTCAGCCCGGCTAACGTGATGAAGCTGCTCGAAGTGGTGCGCGGCGCGAAGTCCTCGCCGGAGACATTGGTTTCGGTGATGGCGATGGGTCGGCGCATCGGCAAAATCTCGGCGATGGCCGGCAACACCGACGGGTTCGTCGCCAACCGCTCGCGCGCCCCGTTCAACACCGAGATGGTGATCCTGCTCGAAGAAGGCTGCCTGCCCGAGCAGGTGGACAAGGTGATGGTCGATTTCGGCTATCCGATGGGCCCCTTCGCGGTGGGCGACCTGGCCGGGCTCGATATCGGCTACGCCTCGCGCAAGCGCCGCGCCGCCGAGAACCCCAACTACCGCAAGCTACCGATCGCCGACAAAATCGCCGAAATGGGCCGCTATGGGCAGAAGACCGGCGCTGGCTGGTACCGCTACGAAAAGGGCGACCGCACGCCGCACCCCGATCCTGAGGTGGCGCGCATCATTAAGGAGACCGCGGCCGAGCTCGGCGTGCCGCAGCGCAGCTTCACCGACCAGGAGATCCTGCGGCGGCTGCTGTTCTCCTCGGTCAACGAAGCCTGCAAGATCCTAGAGGAAGGCAAGGCCTACCGCGCCAGCGACATCGACGTGATGTGGCTGCACGGCTTCGGCTTCCCGCGCTACCGGGGCGGGCTGATGTACTGGGCCGATCAGATCGGTGTTCGCGAGGTGTACAATCAGATCGCCGCCTGGCATCAGCAATACGGCGACCGCTGGGCGCCCGCGCACCTCTTGCGCGAGCTGGCCGAAAGCGGCACGCCGCTGCGCGAGGCCAAACCGGCGCCGATGCATTAGGAGCGTTTCGCAGGGCCAAGACGGGCAGCTTATGCCGCCGACGAGCTGGCTCGTCACGGCGAGACGCCCCGGCGCGATCCCGCCGGCCTGCGCTACACGCCAGATCAGGTGACGGAGCGCCGGTTCCCGGCTGATTGAGCGCGGCTCAGCCCCTCCGCAGCTCCGGGTGCTGGCGCAGCAAGTGGCGGAACTGGTCGTAGCTGAGACCGAGCCGCTCGGCCGCGCGGCGCTGATTGTGGCGCGACGCGGCCAACGCCTCCTTCAAGAGCCCCGCCTCGAAGTCGCGCACGCGCTCCCGAAAGCTTCCGATGCCGGGCGAGGGCTCGGGGGCGGCGGCGGGCGCGGGTGGAGCGACCGCCTGCAGACTGCCGAACGGATCGAGCACCAGCTCGGCAAGCGGCCGGCCCCAGTGCTCCATGCGGGCGACGCTGCGCTCCACGGCGTTCCGCAGTTCGCGCACGTTGCCCGGCCAGGGATGCGCCTCCAGCGCCGCCAGCGCCTCGGGGGCGAAGCCCGGGAAGTAGTCGTGGCCGAGCTCCGCCGTCATCCGGGTCGCGAAGTGCTCGGCCAGGAGGCGCACGTCGCCGGCCCGTTCGCGCAAAGGCGGCAGGCGCACGACGTCGAAGGCCAGCCGATCCAGCAGATCGGCGCGGAACGCCCCTCGCGCCGCCAGCGCCTGCAGATCGGCGTTGGTCGCCGCGATCACCCGCACATCCACCTGCACAGTGGCGCTGCCGCCCACGCGCGTGAAGGCCCCGTATTCGATGGCGCGCAGCACTTTCTCTTGCACGGCGAGGCTCGCGTTGGCGATCTCGTCCAGGAACAGCGTGCCGCTGTCGGCGAGCTCGAAGCGGCCGGCGCGGCGGCGCACCGCCCCGGTGAACGCGCCCGCCTCGTGGCCGAACAGCTCGGAATCGAGCAGGCTGTCGGGCAGCGCGGCGCAGTTGAGCTGCACGAACGGCCGGTCCCACCGCGGCGAGAGATAGGCGAGCCGGCTCGCGATCAGCTCCTTGCCGGTGCCGCGCTCGCCCACCACCAGCACCGGCCGGCGCAGCGGCGCCAGCCGCGAGACATGGGCCAGCATGGCGAGGAAGGCTGGGCTCTGACCAAGGGGGGTGATCACTGGGTCAGTGATATGCGCCATGACTCGGCAAAATATGCCAGTTAATGGTGGATTTCGCCACATACGAGGGCGAGAAATCCCGAGAACCGGCCACCGAACCGCTGGCACGGCGGTTGCCTTGCCGCTCGTTCAGAGCAGAAGGACAGGGCTCATGGGCATCTTCTCGCGCCTATCCGATATCGTTAATTCCAATATCAACGCCATCCTCGCCCGCGCCGAGGAACCGGCGAAGATCATCCGGCTGATCATTCAGGAGATGGAGGACACGCTGGTTGAGGTGCGCTCCTCCGCAGTCCGCAGCATCGCCGAACGCAAGGAGCTGGAGCGCCGCATCGCCACGCTCCGCCGTGAGGCCGAGGAGTGGGAGCGCAAGGCCGAGCTCGCCGTCACCCGCGGCCGCGACGATCTCGCCAAGGGCGCGCTCTCGGCCAAGGCACGCGTCGCGCAGAACCTCGCCGCCGCCGAGCAGCAGCTCGCCACCTTGATCGAGGCGCTCGATCGCCAAAACCAGGACATCGGCAAGCTGCAAGCCAAGCTGAACGACGCCAAATCCCGCGAACGCGCGATCGTCGCGCGCAGCAAGAGCGCCGCCAACCGGATGAAGCTCCGCACCAAGCTCTACGACGAGCGCATCGCCGACGCCTTCGCCCGCTTCGAGCAGGTGGAGCGCGCGCTGGACGAGGCCGAGGGAAAGGTCGAAGCGTTCGACCTCGGGCGCGGCGCCAAGCCGCTCGAGCAGGAGTTCGCCGAGATGGAGGCCGAAGCCGGCGTCCAAGAGGAGCTTGAGAGGCTAAAGCAGCGCCTCGGCAACCGCGTGCCGCAGCCAGCACCGCAGCCCGCCATGCGGAGCGCCTGAGATGCACGCCATCCCCTTCGGCGTGGTGGCGATCCTCTTTCTGGTGATCGTCGCCCCGATCTGGATTGTCGCCCATTACGGCACCCGCTGGCGCACGGCGCGGATGCTCTCGGGCGAGCAGGAACGCTCGCTCGCCGAGCTGCACGAGCTCGCGCAAGGGCTCGAGGAGCGGGTCGAGAACCTGGAGCGCATCCTGGATGCCGAGGCGCCCGGCTGGCGCGACCGCCACGGCGGGCCGCCGCCCGGACCGGGCGCCGGCCCCTGGCGCACGATGGAGCGAGAGCGCCACGATGAGCGCGCCTGATTGGGGAACCCCGCCGCCGCGCTGGGGTGCCGGCCCGTCGCCCTGGCGATCGCGGCGCGAGTGGCGCCGCGCCGAGCGCGGCTTCGATCCGGGCCGGGTCTATCGCGACACCGAACGCGGCTGGATCGCCGGGGTGTGCGCCGGGATCGCGGACTACATGGGCGTCGATCCGCTGCCGGTGCGGCTCGCCGCCGTGCTGCTCCTCGTCTTCTTCTTCGTCCCCACCCTCGTTTCGTATGCCGCTTTTGCCATCATCCTGAGGCCGAAGCCGCCGGCCGCCTTCGCGAGCCCCGAGCAGGAGGCGCTGTGGCGGCGGCTGCGCACCGAGCCCGCCGCCGTGCTCGGCCGCCTCGCCGCCCGCCTGCGCGGCATCGACGGGCGGATTCGGCGCATCGAAACCCTGGTCACGTCCGACGAGTTCGAGCTGCGGCGCGGCTTCCGCGACCTCGGCGGCTGAGCGAAGGAGTGCCGCAATGGGCCTGATCCGGCTGTTTCTGAACGTGCTCTGGCTGATCCTGGGCGGGGTATGGATGGCGCTCGCCTGGGTGATCGCCGGGCTGCTGATGATCGTCACCATCGTCGGCATCCCTTGGGCGCGCGCCGCCTTCGTGATGGCCCGCTACACGCTGCTGCCGTTCGGCCACCGGGCCGTGCGCCGGGATGCCGTAACGGGCTACGAAGACATCGGCACCGGCCCGTTAGGTTTCATCGGCAACATAGTCTGGCTGGTGCTGGCCGGGTGGTGGCTGGCGCTCGCCCACTGCCTCTCGGCGGTGGCGCTCGCCGTCACCATCGTCGGCATCCCGTTCGCCTGGGCCCATCTCAAGCTCGCCGGCATCGCGCTCTGGCCGATCGGCATGACGGTGGTGCCCGACGACGAATACCTCGCCAGCGGCTACTACTACCCCCGTTAGCGCCGGCCCACGCGGCGGAGGGTGCCGGGCCATGCGTACACATGGCCCGCCGGGCCGCGGAAATTTCGTCCGAAACCCGCCCGGCCGACCGGGAATTTCGGACGAAACCCCCCAAGGCCCCGCCGGGGTTTCGTACGATCCGGCCCGCGCCGGCAGGGAAATCGGTACGGACTTGCACGCCGCGACTGTCACCATATCTAACTGCCATGCGCCTCGGCCCCGACACCGCCATCCAAAACCCTCCCAAGGTGCGGAACCCCCGCCCGCCCGCCGGGGAGGAGGCGCGCCGGCGCATGAGGGCGGCCGGCATCCCGGTGCTTGCGGCACTTGGCCCAGGCGTCAGCATGAACCGCATTTGCGCCGCCGCACGCGTGGCGCATGGCACCCCGGCCTACGCCGACACCGCCGCCCTGCTTGCCGAGGCGCTGGGCGAGCATCTGACGGCGCTCGCCCGCTCGGTGGAAGCGGCCGAGGCGGCGGCCGACGGGCTCGGCCCGGAGGCGCGGCTCGAGCGGCTGCTGCGCGCCTGGATCGACAGCGCCGCCGCGGCACCCGACGCGCACCGCGCCTTCCTGTTCTGCACCCATGCGCTTCCGGCCGAGGCCGGGCGGGGGATCGAGCTCTACCGGCAGCTGGTGGTCGAGCAGGTGGAGGCCGCGCTTGCCGCCGCGGTGCCGGCCTACGCCGCCTGCAAGGATGCGCCGCTCGCCTTCCACCCGCTGATCCGCCACTTGCTGTCCGATCCGAATGCCTGGCCGGTGCCGCCCGAGCCCGAGGCGCGGCGCGCTTGCGCCCGCCGCTTCGCCGGGATGCTGATCGCCGCCGCCGAGGCCGAGGCCGCCGGCTACTGGCTCCGGCTCGGCGCCGCCTCGGGCGGCAACGGCGAGGTCCTGCCCCCGCTCGCCGCCCACCTGGTTCGCGAGAACTGGGCCGCCGTGCTGCATGATGTCAGCACCGGCCGCGAGTTCTTGATCACCCGCCACGGCCGCCCGGTGGCCCGCATCGTCCCCGCCGCCGGTCAGAAGCCGCCGCGGCGAAAGCGGCGCAAGCCCGAGGCGTCCGCGCAGGCGCGGTGAGGATCCGCCGCACGCTCGAAGCGCGTCTTTCGCCTTGCGGAAGAGGCCGCCCCCGGTTCGGCTTCACTGCCTTCAGAGCGAAGCGCCGCTGCGTATCTACCCCGCCCGTTCCCAAGCCCGCCGGCTCGCCCGGTGATGCGCGTGGCAGATCGCGACCGCCAGCGCGTCGGCTGCATCGGCCCGTATCAAAACCGCCGCCGGCAGCAGGCGGCGCACCATCAGCGCGACCTGCGCTTTCTCCGCCCGGCCCGTGCCCACCACCGCGAGCTTCACCGCCATGGCGCCGTATTCGGCGACCGGCAGCCCCGCCTGCGCCGGAGCGAGCAGCGCCACGCCGCGCGCATAGCCGAGCTTCAGGGTCGCCGCGCCGTTGCGGTTGACATAGGTCTCCTCGATCGCCGCCTCGTCGGGCGCGTGCTTCCCGATCAGCCGCACGAGTGCATCGTGCAAAAACCGCAGCCGCTCCGGCACGCCGGCGGCGGCGGCGGTCGCGATCACCCCGTCGGCGACATGGCGCAGATGATTGCCGTCCTGCTCGATGATGCCCCAGCCGGTGAAGCGCAGGCCGGGGTCGATGCCCAGCAGCCTCGCCATCTATTCCGCCGCACGCGCGAGCGCCGCCTGCACCGTATTCGCCCCGTCGCGATAGACGCGGGCGTAGGCCTCGACCATCGTCTCGCGCGTCGGCGCAGGCGGCAGCGCGGCAACCAGCCGGTCCCACAGCCCCTTCTCGGTCGCCGCCCGCCGCAGCGTGTCGGCAAGCGCGCGAAAATCGCCCATCGGGAACAACAGGCCCGTCTCGTCATGGCGAATGCGCTCGGCCATGCCGCCGACATCGGAGGCGATCACCGGACGGCGGAACATCCAGGCTTCCGAGATCACCAGCCCGAATACCTCCCACCACACGGACGGCACCACGCACCAATCGACGCGCGCCATCAGCCGCGGCAGCTTTTCCACGTGATAGGGACCGTTGAACAGAACGCGCTGCGCCTCCACCGGCAACGCCTCCTCGGCCGCGCGCAGCCGCTCGAACTCCGACTGCGCGGCGGGCGTGGCGTAGCGGAGATTGTCGCCGTTGATCTCCACCAGGAAGTCGTCGAACCCCTGCGCGCGCAGAAGTGCCGCCGCGCGCAGCAGCACGTTCATCCCCTTGCCATCCACAAGCTGGCCGAAAAAGCCGAAGCGATTGCGCTTTCCGCGCTTGGGCTCGGCCTGGACGCCGGCTGCGTAATTCCGCTGCCCGTTCGGGATATGCACGATCTTCCCGGCGGGAATCCCCCATTCGACATAGCGGTCGATCATGAACCGGCTCGGCACGGTGAACGCATCCACCACGCTCAGATGCCGGCGGAACCATTCGGCACGCGCGAAGAACATCTCGGGTGCGATTTCGGGAAAACATTGATGGCAGCGCACCGGCGAGCCGCGGTCGCACAAGGAGCGGTCGGAGCGGCGCACCATCTGCCCGTAGTGGTGGCAGAGCGTCAGGAACTCGTGGAAGGTGAACACGATGCGGCAGTCGAGCAGCACGCGGCGCGTTAATGTAAGATAATCGGCGCCGAAGTTCATGAAGTGATGGAAGTGCACCACGTCGGGGCGGATGAGGCGAAGGAACTCGGCGAACGACTCCGCGAGCAGCTTGTTGCTGCTGCGGTGCCAGAACGGGTCGAACTCGCTCGTCAGGAACAGATGCTCGTCCGGCCGCCCGTCGAAGCCGGTGATGCGCGCGCCGCTGCGGAACAGGGCGGGCGCGCTGTCGTCGGTGGCGGCAAGCAGCACCGGGGCGAAATCGCCACGGGCCTTCAGCCCCTCGAACAGCTCGTAGCACACTTGCTGGGCGCCGCCGCGCACAAGCTCGGGGTGGTGCAGACTCACTTGCAGCACGCGCAGCTTCGGCGTCTCGGCTCCGGCCCGCACGCCGGTTTGGCGCGGCGCGGGGCTCATCCGGCCGTCTCCGCCGGCGCCGGCACCGCATCCGGCCCGAGCAGGCGCTCGGCGATCGCCGCCCGCCAGCGACACGAAAACAGCGCCCGGTTCACCATATTCGCGGCGGCGCCGACCGGGCTTGGCGCCGAGCCCTTCCCTTCCAGGTGCCACATCTGCAAATCCTGCACCCACACCGGCACACCGGCCTCCAGGCTGCGCAGACAGAGATCGGCGTCCTCGTAATGGCCGAGCACATAGTCCTCGGCGATCCGCCGAGCCGCTCGAACCAGGCGCGCTCGGCGGAGAGGAACGCGCCGGAAACGGCCGGTACCGGGCGCGGGCGCAGAAACGACTTGGTATCGGGCGGCGCGCCCTTTCCATAGTGCTCCACGCGGGCGAACATGTCCGACTGCACGAAGCCGGGCCGCACGGCGACGACAGGATCGAGCGCGAAATACATCCCGCCATGCATCAGCGCGCCATCGTCGTAAAAGAGCGTAGTGCCGAACAGGCGGCTGCCCGCGCCGCCCGCTTCGGCGATCGCGTTATGGCGCGCCGCCCAGCCAGGTTCGCGCGGGAACACATCGGGATTGAGACACAGAATCCGTCCGGCCCGCGCAAGCCCCGCGCCGAGATTGCTGGCCGGGCCGAAGCCCGCGTTCCCCGACAGTCCAACCACGGTCTGCGACAGGCCATAGATCGTCGTGCCGCACGCCGCATCCTTCAGCAGCCGCTCGATCAGTTCGGGGCTGTTGCAGACATAGATAAACTCGCACTCCTCGATCCCAGGCCGGTTGGCGAACAGCGCGTTCTGCAGGAATAGATATTCGGGCCGGCCGTAGAGGCAGACGATGATCGAAGTTTTGGGCTGTCGCTTTTGGTCCCCGAATCGCTCGACGAAGGGCGCGCGCACCAGCGCACCGCTCACCGCCCGGCTCAAGCGAGCGATCTCGCTCCCGAGGCCCCCTTTCAGCGCCAGCATCGTATCGAGCCGGTTTCCCCCGGCACGGGTGAGCAGCGTCAACACATGCGTCAACATCTCCTGCGGGCTCACCGTCCGCGCCGGCGCGAGCAGGACCATTTCCTGACCCTGCCATTGGAAGGCGACCCGGCATTCCCGCGGCGGGCTGATTCGCGCCCCGGTGCGGATCAGCAGCAGGAAGCCGAACGAACGGGCCTCGTCCACTTCCAGCGCCTTCTGCACGTCGGCGCGAACGAGCCGCGGCAGCGCCCGCCCCGCCGCCGTGGCCGACCAGCCCCTCCCCTCGATGCGGAGGCTACAAAGCGGCTCGGCGCTGTCGTCCACCCAGCCGACGACGCAGACCCAGCCGTCCTCGGCGATCAGCACCGCGTCGATCGCGTGCCGCGGCGCGGCGGGGGCGGACGGTTCGAACCCGGTCGCGACGCCGACGGCAACCTCCGCCAGCTCGCTCGGCAGCGCGGTGAAGACGCGGCCCTCGGCGCGGCCGTAGCGTTCGTAATGCTCCCGCCCGGAGCGGTATTTGCCGCGCTCGATCGCCTCGACCACGTCGGGATAGCGCCGTAGATACTCCGCCTCGTCAAAGGAGACGGCCTCGCTCAAGGACAGCGGTTGATCGCTCACGTATGGCAACCCGGCTCCATTGCGGCTGCGGCTGCAATAACAGCGGGAACCGGGGGCGACAACGCCAAACCTCGCGCCGCCGTGACCCTTCGCCCGGCGCGGTCGGACCGCCGCCTTGCGCGCCTGGGCGCCATTTCGGATAGAGGGGCAATGAACGAGATCGCGCCCGACACCGCGCCCCGCTACGACTTCCGCTCGGCCGAGCCACGCTGGCAGGCCGCCTGGGAGGCAGCCGGCTGCTTCCGCGCCGAGGATGTTCCGGCCGGCAGCCGGCCCAAATATTACGTGCTCGAGATGTTTCCCTATCCGAGCGGCAAGATCCACATGGGCCACGTCCGCAACTACACGCTGGGCGACGCGCTCGCCCGCTACAAGCGGGCGCGCGGCTTCGACGTGATGCACCCGATGGGCTGGGACGCGTTCGGGCTGCCGGCCGAGAACGCGGCGCGCGAACGCGGCGTTGATCCCGCCAAATGGACCTGGGACAACATCGCCACCATGCGCGCCGAACTGAAGCGCATGGGAATGTCGCTCGACTGGTCGCGCGAGTTCGCCACCTGCGATCCGGCCTATTACGGGCATCAGCAGAAGCTATTCCTCGACTTTTACCGCGCGGGCCTCGTCGAGCGCCGCGAGAGCTGGGTGAACTGGGATCCGGTCGATCAGACCGTACTCGCCAACGAGCAGGTGATCGACGGCCGCGGCTGGCGCTCGGGCGCCCCGGTGGAGAAGAAGCAGCTTCGCCAGTGGTTCTTCCGCATCACCAAATACGCCCCTGAGCTTCTGCAGGCGCTCGATCATCTCGACCGCTGGCCCGAGCGCGTGCGCGTGATGCAGCAGCGCTGGATCGGCCGCAGCGAGGGCGCCCGCCTCACGTTTCCGCTCGCCGCGCCGGAGCCCGGAATCGACGGCGTCGAAGTTTACACGACGCGCCCCGACACGCTGTTCGGCATGTCATTCCTGGCACTCGCGCCGGAGCATCCGCTCGCCGCCGCCGTGGCGGCGCGCGACCCCAAGGCGGCTTCGTTCGTCGCGGAATGCCGCCGCCTCGGCACCAGCGAGGCGGTGATCGAGGCGGCCGAGAAACAGGGCTTCGATACCGGGCTGCGCGTCCGCCACCCGTTCCTGCCGCACGCCACCTATCCGGTCTGGATCGCCAATTTCGTGCTGATGGAATACGGCACCGGCGCCATCTTCGGATGTCCCGCGCATGATCAGCGCGACCTTGAGTTCGCCCGCAAATACCGCTTGCAGGTGCAGCCCGTCGTGCTGCCGCCCGGCGCCGATCCAAGCAGTTTCAGCGTCGGCGACGAGGCCTATGTCGGCCCGGGCACGGTGTTCAATTCCGGCTTCCTCGACGGTCTCGATGTGGAGGCGGCGAAACGTGCCGCCATCGCCGAGCTTGAGAAGCTCGGGGCCGGCCGGGGCGAGGTAAACTGGCGCCTGCGCGACTGGGGCGCGAGCCGCCAGCGCGGCTGGGGCTGCCCCATCCCGATGATCCACTGCGCGACATGCGGCGTCGTTCCCGTGCCGGACGCGCAGCTGCCGGTCGCGCTGCCCGACGATCTCGATTTCGCCCGACCCGGCAATCCGCTCGACCGGCATCCGACGTGGAAGCACGTCGCCTGCCCCGCCTGCGGCGGGCCGGCGCAGCGTGAGACCGACACGTGCGACACGTTTGTCGATAGCGCTTGGTATTTCGCACGATTTTGCAGCCCCAATTCGGCGCGGCCGGTGGATCGCGCGGCGGTCGATGCGTGGCTGCCCGTCGATCAGTATATCGGCGGCATCGAGCACGCGATTTTGCATCTGCTTTATGCGCGCTTCTTCACCCGGGCGATGAAGGACACCGGCCATTTGGCCATCGAGGAGCCGTTCACCGGCCTGTTCACGCAGGGCATGGTGACGCATGAAACTTACCGCACCACCGACGGACGCTGGCTCTATCCCGACGAGGTGGAGAAGCGCCCCGACGGCACGGCGGTGCTGCGCGGCGGCGATCAGCCGGTGGTGGTCGGGCGCATCGAGGCGATGAGCAAGTCGAAGCGCAACACCGTCGATCCCGGCGCCATCATCGACCGCTACGGCGCGGACACGGCGCGCTGGTTTATCCTTGCGGACAACCCGCCCGACCGCGACATGGAATGGACCGAGGCGGGCGTCGCCGGCGCCTACCGCTTCACCCAGCGCCTCTATCGCCTCGCCGAGGCGATCCCCAAGGCGGCCGGACCGAAGCCGGCCGAGTTCGGCCCCGCCGGGCGCACGCTGCGCCGCGCCACCCACCAAACCATCGAAGCCGTCACCGAGGCGCTAGAGAATTTCGCGCTCAACGTCGCGGTGGCGCGCCTGCACGAGCTTGCCAATGCCATCGCCGAGGCCGAGCGGGCGACGGACGAGCCAGGGCTCGCCTGGGCGCGCGGCGAAGCGATGCGCGTCATGGCGCGGCTGATCGAGCCGATGATGCCGCATCTGGCCGAGGAGATCGCCGCCCGGCTCGATCCGGGCGCCGGCCTGCTCGCTGGCTCCCCCTGGCCCAAGGCCGATCCGGCCTTGCTCGCCGTCGAGCAGGTGACGATCGCGGTGCAGGTGATGGGCAAGCTGCGCGGCACCGTGACGGCCCCGCCCGGCGCGCCGGCCGAGGCGGTCATCGAAGCCGCCGCCGCCGAGCCGAACGTCGCCCGCGCGCTCGCCGGCAAGCGCATCGTCAAGCGCATCCACGTACCCGACCGCATCGTGAATTTCGTCGTCGCGGGATGAGGCTTGCCCGACGCGCCTGCCTGCTCGTCCTGCTCGCCGCCCCGCTCGAGGCTTGCGGGTTCCGGCCGGTGTATATGCCGACCGCGTCGGGCAATCAGGGCCCGGCCGAGCGCGAGCTGGCGGCGATCCATGTCAACCTCATCCCCGAGCGCAGCGGCCAGCTCTTGCGGCAGGCCCTGCAGCAGGACATGCATGGCACCGACGAAAGCGTGCCGCCGCGCTACGATCTGTCCGTCGCCTACTGGTTCACCACCGAGGCCATCGCAATCCTGCCGAACACGACGGCAACGCGCGTGCGCTTCATCGCGCACGCGAATTGGACCCTGCTCGCGCGCGACCCGGCGCACACCAAGGTTGCCGAAGGCGCCGCCCGCGCGTTCGGCGGCGTCGATGTGATCGACACGCAGTATTTCGCCGCCGATTTGCAGAGCGAGCAGCAATTCGCCACCTTCGCCCGCCAAATCGCCGACCAGATCACGCTGCGGCTGGCGACGATCTTCCGCGAGCGGGCCGGCTAGACAGGCCGTGGGCTGCGTCCCATCCGGCATACGACGAGCAGGCACGCCAGCGCCAGCGCGGCGGCGATGCCGAGCAGGGCGAACAACGAGGTCGCGGGCCAGGCGAGGACCAGCGGCGAAATGGCGGTCGGCGTAACTGCCTGCGTCAGCATCACCGGCAGCGCGAGCTGGCCGATCCGCACTGCGTAGCCGCGCGGGCCGAACAGATACATGGGCAGCGTGCCGCGGCTGATCGTCAGGATGCCGTTGCTCATCCCGTAGGTGATGGCGAACACCGTCGCCGGCCCGCCGGCCAGCAGCGCCGCCACCCCAAGCGGCAGCAGCGCCGCGCCGAGCCAGGAGGTGGTGAGAGGATCGAGCCGCCGCCCGGCCGCAACCTCCGCCAACCGACCGCCGACCTGCATGGGCCCGATCAGCGACGCCACGCCCACTGCCGCCGCCGCGCCGAGGCCGAGCCCGTGAAACAGGCGCAGCGCATGCACCGAGACCACCGCGCTGATGCCCGAGCGCAGCGCGAAGAACGCCGCGAGCAGGACGAACATCAGCAGCCCGCCGCGGGGCGGCGCCTCGGCAGTTTCGGGCGCATTGGCGGACCAGGGCCCGCCCGCCGCGCGCGGCACCAGCGCGAGCAGCAGCGGCACGTTCAGCCCGATCAGGATCGCCGCGTAGGCGCCGAGGGTGCCGCGCCAGCCGAGCAGGCCGACGAAGGCGACGCCAAGCGGCCAGCCGACCGTGGAGGCGAAGCCACCGAACAGGGTCACGCCGACAATCGCCGGTCGCGCCGCCGGCCCGAGCAGCCGACCGATGGTCGCGAAGGCCGGGTCGTAGAGCCCGAGCGCCATGCCGAGGCCGGCAACGGTCCAGCCGGCATACCAGCCGGGCAGCGTCGGCCAGGCAGCCATCAGCCCCAGGCCAGCAGCCATCACGACGTTGCCTGCCGCCAGCACGCCGCGGCCGCCCAGAAGCTCGATCCGCCGCCCGACCCGCGGCGAGGCGAGCCCCGTGAGCAGCAGCGCCCACGAAAAGGCGCCGAGCAGTGCGGTCGGGCTCGCGCCGATGCTCTTGGAGGCGGCACCGGTGACGACGGCGGGGACGTAATAGGTGGTGGCCCACGAGATCAGCTGGGTCAGACCGATGACGAGCGAGAGGCGGCGGGACAGGGTCATGGGCGGCGCACGCGGCTCCCTCAGCGTTCGGCGTGAGCCCCCTCCGACAGCGCGAGCAGCATCGTGGCCATCGGCAGCACCGCGCTCGGTTCCAGGCCCCGCAGGCAGGCAAGGCCGCGCGGGCAGTCCTCGACCTTCGACTTATAGCACGGGCTGCAATTCATCGCTCGCCGCAGGGCCACGGCGGCGCGCCCGAACGGCGCCCATTCCACCGCATCCACGGTGCCCGAATGGATGCCGATGGTCGGCACGCCGGCGGCGGCGGCGATGTGCTTCGGGCCGCTGTTGTTCCCGATGTAAAGCGCGCACCCCGCGAACAGCGCCGGCAACTGCGCCAGCCCAAGCGCGCCGATCACGCTGCGCACGCGGTCGGCGTGCCGGCACGCCGCCAGCACCTCCGCTCCGGCCTCGGCTTCGCCCGGACCGCCGATCAGCAGCACGTTGACGTCCGCCGCCGCGATCAGCCCGTCGATCAGCGCGGCGAAGTTCGCCGCGCTCCACTGCCTGGTCGCCGTGCCAGCGCAGGGATGCATGGCCACCACCCGCCGCTCGAACAAGGGCCAGAGTTCGGCGGGCAGGAATGCCCGGATGCCGCCCGTCGCGCCGGGCGGCGGTGCGAACCGCGGATGCTCCGGTGCCGACGCCGTGATCACCGCATCGACGAGCGCGAGCAGGTCCGACACGATATGGCTGCGCTTGCGCTGAAGGTTCCGGTCATCCTCCCACTCCGGGCCGATGTCGAGGAACGGGAACCGCCCGGCATGGTCGAAGCCCGCCAGCACCTTCGCCTCGCTGTAGCGGAGCAGGTGGCGGGTGTCGAAATGCTTGCGGAGGTCGATCGCCAGATCGAACCGGTAGGGCGCGAGCCGCGCCCGCAGGCGCGCCAGATCGTCCTCGCTCAGCGGCAGGGGGCCAAGCTCGGAGCGCGGGTGGAAGAACTGGAACTCGATCACCTCGTCGATCGCCGGCTCCGCCTCAACGAGCGCGCGCGCGGCGGCGCTCGCCAGCAGGTGAAGGCTCGCCCGCGGGAAATGCCGCTTGAGCCGCCGGATCGCCGGCAGGGCGGTGACCAGATCTCCGATATGATCGAGCTTCATCACTAGGATGCGGCGCACGTCCTCGGCGCGGAACAGCCGGCCGGCGACAACCGCCTCCACCGGCTCCTCGTCGGGCCGATAGTCGTCGGAGTCGCGGCAAAGCCGCGGGCTGAAATACGGATCGCCGGCGCTGAACATGCCCTTCCAGCGCGCGAGGAAGCTGTCGCGGTGATAAAGGTCGGGCAGCGCATCGCGGCTCGCCGCCTCGTGGTGCGTCAGCGTGGCGTAGGGCGTGTAGACTGTCAGCAGCCCGGCCTTGTGCAGGCGCAGACAAAAGTCGAGATCGTTGTTGACGATCTGGTGGCTCTCGTCGAAGCCGCCCAGCCGCTCGAACACGGCACGCCGCACGATCAGGCAGGCCCCGGTGACGGCGATGACGTTGCGCTGCGTCAGTGCCAGGCCGAAATAGCCCGGATCATCGGCGGCGGCGAAGCGGAAGGCGTGCCGGCCGATCCCCGGCTCGGCCAGGAACATGCCCGCGTGCTGCACCTTGCCATCGGGGTAGAGCAGCCGCGCGCCGACCGCGCCGACTTCTTCCCGGCCGGCGTGCTCCACCAGCGCCTCCAGCCAGCCGGGATCGGTGATCTCGATGTCGTCGTTGAGGAACAGCAGGTAGTCGCCGCGCGCCATGCGCGCCCCTGCATTGTTGAAGGCCGACCAGTTGAACGGCCCCGTCATCGGCAGCACCACGTCGGCGGTGGCGGCGAGCCATTCCTTCCAGTGCGCCGCCTCCTCCGCAATGTTCTCCGGACAGATTATCTCGAAATCGGGCCAGGCCGTGCGGGCCCGCAGGCTCTCGATGCAGGTGCGGATCCGCCCGCCCGCGGCGCAGGTAGGAATGATGATCGACACCTTCCCAGGCGCGGCGCGCCGGCGCAGCCGCCAGTAGCCGGGGGCGCATCCCTCCAGCACCTCGGCCTGAAACCCGCGCCGCTCCGCCGCCGCCCGCAAGGAAGCGGCGTCGCCCGCGCTCTCGCGCGCGCCGGTCTCGGCCAGCAGCTTCGGGATGTGGCGGACGGCGCTTGCCTGCTCGGTCAGGCGCAGCACCGCATCGTAGCCGCCATCCGCCGCCAGCGCCGCCGCGCTCAGCGCGGCGCGGCGCCAGAGCGACGCGGTCGCGACCCAGGGCCGGCCGATATAGTTGGTCGAGAGCAGAAGGTCGGGGGAGAAATCGGGCTTGAAGAAAGGCGCGGTCGCGCCGTCCGGGCCCGGCCGGCGCTCGTCGGCATAGATCAGCTCCGCTTGGGGATCGAGCGCATGGGCGAGCGCCAATTCCAGTAGCGCGTCGCAGCCGAGCTCGTCGCCCGCCTCCAGCACGCCAGCCAATTCCCCCTCCGCCGGTTCGGCTGCCCGCCCGCGCGACAGGGCGACCCGGCCGTCCAGCCCGCCCGCCGCCGCAAGCGCCGCCCGGGCGGCGGTGCGCGCCTTGGTGCCCGGGGCGAGCACCGCCGCCTCCCAATCCGGATAGGCTTGATCCGCCAGTGAGCCGAGCGTCCGGGCAAGCCGCGCCGCGCCCGCCTCGGCCGGCATCACGATCAGAAGCCGGAAGCGCGGCCGGCAGAAGCGGCGCGCCAGCACGGCTTCCACCAGGTCGATCTCGGCCTGCTTCATGCGCCGGCGGATGCGCAGGGCAGCGTCGTCCTCGGCCTTCCGGACGGTGATGCGAAAGCGCCGCTCCAGCACGCTCCCGTCGCGGGCGACGATCCGCAGCGTCACCTCGTGCACGCCCTCGGGCAGGGCGCGGGGCGGGCAGTGGAACGCGTAGCCGCTGCGGAGCGACCCTGGCCAGTCCGGAAAGGCGCCGCCCACATCCAGGCGTGCGAGGCCGGTGTGCGCCTCGCCGAGCAGAACCTCGTCCAGCAGCACCTCGATGCGCACGATCCCCGAGCGGGCAACCGCCCAGCCCTCGATGGTCATGCGGCCCGTGATCGGGTTCGGCACGACGCCCGCCACCGGCTTCGGACTATCGAGCTCGAAGCGGAACCCCTCCTCGGGATCGGCGCCGGGCGCGGCGGGCACCGCGACGGCCGCCTCGGGCGGCGGGCCACCTGCACCCTCGCCGACCGATATTCGCCGCGCGTCGTCGGCCAGGTCGTCGAGCCCGTTGAAGGCGCGGATGCGGACCAGGTGCTCGCCGGCCGCCTCATCGGCGACCTTGCGGCGGAAGCGGAACCCGGCGAAGCGCGCGAGCGGAATGGCTGGAAACGCCTCTGCCACGTCCGGGCGCGGCCGGGCCAGCTCGGCGTCGCCCACCTCCTGGCCGTCGAGATCGAGCGCGACCCGCCCGATCCCCGCGGCGCACACCGCCCAGCCCTCGACCCACAGCTCGCCCTCGGCGGATAGCACCGCGAAGTCGCAATGCAGCCGGATTTCGCGCCGCGGGTCAGAGGGCGCCGCCGCGGCGGGCGCGCGATCGCGCACCGAGTCAACCGGCTCCAGCGGCTGCAGAACCGCGTGCGACATACCGCCGCGGCTCACCGCCCGCACCGTCACAGCGGCGATGCCCGGCGGCAGGCTGACCCCGCTCAGGTTCAGCTCGAACCCGGCCACCCCGGCGTTGGGATACATCGGCAGGATGGCTGCCACGTCGGGGCGCGACAGGTTGATCCGCGCCGTCCCGAGCCAGACATCCCCGGCCTCAGCCTGCACGGCGAGGATCGGGGTGCGCGCCACCGCCCAGCCATGGATCAGGAGCCGCCCCGAACCGTCGGCCAGCGCCCGCTCCACCACGAGCACAATCGGGGGCCGCTCGGGGCGTGCGCCGATTTCCGGAACCACCGGCCCCTCGCTCACCAGCGCCCGCTCCGGCCCTTCGGCCGCGAAGGCGCACGCCGCCTCGGTGCGTGCGCCGTCGCGCGTGCCAGCGATCAGCCGGAAACGTCCTTCATCCGGTCCCGGCCGCGCTTCCGCATTCAGCATCAGGTGGAAGCTCGCGACTTGCAGCCCGTCCCCGCGCGCCCGCACAGTCCCCGGCACCGAGGCGCCGAACTCCACCCGCCCCAGCTCGGTGCCGCCGTCGTCGGCGAGCGCGGCGAACTCGGGTGCCGCCACCCCAGCCACTTGGCCGCGGATCAGCCAATACTGGCGGCCGTGCATCCGGTGGCCGGGCAGTTCGGGGTCGATCTCCAGCCGCGCTGCCGTTACTCCGGTCGCTGCGGCGAGCGCATCACCCATCAGCGGCGAGGCCCGCTAGACGCGGAACGGAAGCCGCCCCTCGCGGTATCCGTCTTCCTGAAAATGGTGCTGGGCGGAGCGGAACTCGCCGCGCCGGACGCTTTCGGCCACATCCGGATACTGCGTGAGATACCACGCCTCGTCCACCTCGATCGGCGCCGGGATGCGCCCCTCGAAATAGCCGTCACTGATGAAATGCTGGCGCGCCGAGATCACCTCGCCCGTCTGCACCGCACGATCGATGTCCTCGTAGGTGCGGCGATACCAGGCCTCGTCCACCTCGACCCCGGCGAGCAGCATCCTCAGCATCGCCAGGAAATCCTCGTAGGAGGCGCTGACCCGCACCTCCCCTTTCACCGTCGAAATCTGGACGAACTGCTTCAGGGCCTCGAACGGGGGCACATATTGCATTCTATCAATCTCTGGTCCACCTCGTGGCCCGCCGCACCATAATGGGGGCGCACGGCGTTGTGAACAGGAAACCGTCCTTCTTCCGCCCGCACCCGTTGCGGCGCTAGAACCGCCCGCGACTTCTGCCGAGGCCCTCGCTTGACCGACCGTGCCCTGATCGAGATCGTCCACCGGCTGCACGCGGCGCGCGTGCTTGTGCTCGGCGACGTGATGCTGGACCGCTACGTCTCCGGCGCCGCCGCCCGGCTCTCGCCGGAGGCGCCGGTGCCCGTGCTCCGCCCGGCGCACACTGGCGCGCGGCTCGGGGGAGCCGCCAACGTCGCGCTGAACGTCGCCGCGCTCGGCGCGCAAGCGACCCTGATCGGCTTGGTCGGCGAGGACGAGGCGGGCCGCCAGCTCGCCGCCATGCTCAATGCCGCCGAGCGCATCAGCCCGCGCCTGGTCGCCGCACCCGGCCGGCCGACCACCGCCAAGACCCGCTTCCTCTCCGGCCGCCACCAGCTCCTCCGGCTCGACGAGGAGAGCACCGTCCCGGCGGACGGACCGCTTGCCGCCGCCCTGCTTTCCGCCCTGGAGGCCGCGCTCGCCGAGGCCGACATCCTGATCCTGTCCGACTACGCCAAGGGCGTGCTGGGCGATGCGGTGCTCGGCCCCGCCATCGCCCGCGCCCGCGCTGCCGGGCTGCCGGTCGTGGCCGACCCGAAGCGGCCGGATTTCACCGCCTATCGCGGCGTGACCGTGCTGACGCCGAACGAGGCCGAGGTGCGCGCCGCGACCCATATCGACGCCGCCGACGACGCCGAGGCCGACCGCGCCGGCCGCCGCGCGCTGGAGCAGACGGGCGGGGAGGCGGTGCTCGTGACGCGCTCGGCCGCCGGGCTCACGCTCGTGCCGCACAACGGGCCGGCGCTCCATTTGCCCACCCGCGCCCGCGAGGTGGCGGACGTCTCCGGCGCCGGCGATACGCTGGTCGCGACCCTGGTCGCCGCGCTTGCCGCCGGCGCCGCGCTCGCCGATGCCGCCGCGCTCGCCAACGCCGCCGCCGGGGTGGTGGTGGGCAAGCAGGGCACCGCGACCGTCTCCCGCGCCGAGCTTTTGGCCGCGCTCCGGATCGACGAGCTGGTGGCCGCCGAGGGCAAGGTGGTCGAGCCGGCGGAGGCGGAGGAGCGGGTCGCCGCCTGGCGCACCCAGGGGCTTCGGATCGGCTTCGCCAACGGCTGCTTCGACCTGATCCATCCCGGCCATGTCCGCCTGCTGCGGGAGGCCCGTGCCGCGTGCGACCGGCTGATCGTGGCGCTCAATTCCGACGCCTCGGTGCGCCGCCTCAAGGGCCCGGCCCGCCCGGTCCAGGACGAGACCGCGCGGGCGACCGTGATGGCCTCGCTCGCGCCGGTCGATCTCGTGACCCTGTTCGACGAGGACACCCCCGAGGCGCTGATCCGCCTGCTGCGCCCGGACGTGCTGGTGAAGGGCTCGGACTACACGCTCGATCAGGTGGTCGGCGGGGATTTAGTGCAGGGCTGGGGCGGGCGGGTGCTGCTGGTCGATCTCGCCGCCGGGCACAGCACCAGCGGCACGATCCGGCGGATGACGCAGAGCGGAGCGGGGTAGGGCGAGGATAAGCAGACCGCGGAGGCGATGGCGCTGCTCGAGCGAGCGGCCGAAGCCGGCGCCGTGGCACGGTTGCCTTGGCTGCTGGAGGCTCTGAACGCGCTGTTCGCCGCCGAGCGCCGCGGCCGCATCGACGCCGCCAAGCGCCGCGTTTTCGCCGGCTTCCTGCGCGAACTTCCGGTGCAGATCGACAGCGAAACGGCCGAGCACGCCTGGAATCGGCCCGCCGACCTCGCCGAGCGTTTCCGTCTCACCAGTTATGCCGTATGAAACCTGCCGACATCGCAGCCTTCTGATGATCATCGCCGCCCGCATCGCGCTGCGTCGCACCCCGCATCCGCGGGCGCGAAGCTGGCTCGCGCGGCTTGGGCCGGGGCTGATAACCGGCGCCTCCGACGACGACCCGAGCGGCATCGCCACCTATTCCCAAGCCGGCGCGCAGTTCGGCTATACGATGTGCTGGCTGATGCTGTTCTGCTTTCCCCTGATGGCGGCGATTCAGGAGATCAGCGCGCGCATCGGCCGCGTGACCGGCCACGGCATCGCGGGCGCGATCCGAGCACATTATCCGCGTCCCCTGCTCTATGCGATCGTCGGCCTTTTGCTCGCCGCCAACATCATCAACCTCGGCGCCGACCTCGGCGCCATGGCGGCAGCCCTCAAACTGCTGATCGGCGGGCGGCCAGGCCTCTACGTCGTCGGTTTCGCGCTGCTCTGCGTCGCCCTCGAAGTTTATGTCCGCTACGAGCGGTATGCCGCCATCCTGAAATGGATCAGCTTCGTGCTGCTGGCTTACGTGGCGGTGGCGCTGGTGGTGCGCGTGCCCTGGGGCCTCGTGCTCTACAGCACTTTCGTGCCGCATGTCTCGCTCGGCACCGACTACGTCCTCACCGCCGTCGCGGTGCTCGGCACCACCATCACGCCCTACTGTTTTTTCTGGCAATCTTCCGAGGAAGCCGAGGAAGAAGAGATCGACCCGGCGGCGCATCCGCTGCTCGCGGCGCCGGAGGAAGCGCCGGCGGCGATCGCGCGCATCCGCTTCGATACCTATATCGGCATGGGGTATTCGAACCTCATCAGCCTGTTCATCATCGTCAGCACCGCCGCGACGCTGAACGCGCACGGCATCACGAATATCCAAACCTCCGCGCAGGCCGCCGAGGCGCTGCGCCCGCTCGCCGGGATTTTCACCTTCGCCCTGTTCGCTACGGGCATCATCGGCATCGGCCTGTTGGCCATCCCGGTACTCGCCGGCTCCGGCGCCTACGCGCTCGGCGAGGCGCTCGGCTGGACCACCGGCCTCGACCGCAGGCCGCTCGACGCCAAGGCGTTCTACGCCACGATCGCCGTTTCCACGCTGATCGGCGTCGGCATCAACTTCGTTGGCCTCGACCCGATCAAGGCGCTCTTCTGGTCGGCGGTGATCAACGGCGTGGTGGCGGTGCCGCTGATGGTGGTAATCATGCTCATGGCGATGCGGCCGGACGTGATGGGTCGCTTCACGCTGCCCCGCCCGTTGTGGGCGATCGGATGGCTGTGCACGCTCACGATGGCGGTGGCGGTCGGGATCATGTTCGCGACTTGGTAGCGGATAGGAGCTCACACGGAGAGTCGCTGAGGCTTCTCGGAGGGCCACGGAGTCCTGGAGTACGGCGAGGACGAGCCTGTCACTCTGGTGCATGGCTCTGCGTCTCGCCGGTCGCCGGCATGCCCGTGCGAAAGCCTAAAGAAGCAACTCAATACCCGTAGCCGTACGGGCCGTAGCCGTAACCGCCGTACGCGTAATCCGGGGGCTCGCTGCTCGCCCCGACCGCCGCGCCGAGCGCCCCGCCTGCGAGCGCCCCAATCGCGGCCCCCTGCCCGCCCCCGGCAATGCCGCCGAGCGCCGCGCCGGCACCCGCACCGACCAGCGCTCCGGCCGCCGTGTTCGCGGCCGGCGCTGGTGCGTAATAGGCCGGCGCATAGGCGTAGTAGGGCGGCGGTTCCTGATAGACGCACCCGCCAAGCCCAACGGCGAGCCCCGAGAACGCACTCCAGCGCAGCAGCTTCGCCCGCATCGAAATTGCCCTTCTGCAAGAACTCCGGAAAAACGGCCCTGCCCCGCCTCGGTTGCCGGACCGCAACCCTCGCGCCGCTTTGGCTTCCCCTCAACTTGTGTTCTCTCTATGTTCCAAGCATGTCGTCCGGGGCCGCCTTCGCCGATCTGCGTCTGCGCGTCGCCCGGCTCGAACGCCGCCCCGGCGCGCCGAGCCGCGGCGTGGTGCGCCTCCGCATCCCGGCGATCGACCGCGCGCTCCCCGGCGGCGGCTTCGCGCTCGGCGCGCTGCACGAGGTCGCCGGCAGCGGGCCGGAGGTCGAGCACGGGGCCGCCGCCGCGCTCTTTGCCGCCGCACTCCTTGCCCGCACGCGCGGCCCCATCCTCTGGGTGCTCGCCGAACCCGACCTGTTCACCCCCGCGCTCGCCGCGGTCGGGCTGTCGCCGCGCCGCGTTCTGCATGTGGAGGCGGGTGCGGCCGTGTTGCTGGCGATGGAAGAGGGGCTGCGCCATCCCGGCCTCGCCGCCGTGGTGGGCGAGATTCCCGGCCGCCTCGGCCTCACCGCCTCGCGCCGCCTGCACCTCGCCGCCGAGGCCACCGGGGCGCTGGCGCTGGCGCTTCGCCGCAGCCGCCGCTTCAATGATCCGGCTTTGGCCGAGCCTTCCGCCGCCCTGACAAGCTGGCGCGTCGCCTCGGCCCCCTCGGCACCGCCGCTGCCGGAAAGTCCCGCAACTCCTGGGCTCGGTCCCGCGCGCTGGCGCCTCGATCTGGTGCGCGTGCGTGGGGGTGAGCCTGCATCCTGGACCGTGGAGGCCGATCATGCGTCGGGTCGTCTCGCTCTGGCTGCCGACCTGGCCGACCGACCGGCTGCGCCGGCTGAGCCGCACCGCGCCGTCCTGTAATGCCCCCCTCGTCACCCGCGCCCATGACGGCCGCCGCCTGATCCTCGCCGGGGCGGATGCCCCCGCCCGCGCGCTCGGCCTTTATCCCGGGATGCCGCTCGCCGAGGCGCAGGCGCTAGTACCCGGGCTCGCCATCGCCGAGGCCGATCCGGCGGGCGATGCCGCCGCGCTCGCCCGCCTCGCCGTCTGGTGCCTGCGCTACACCCCGCTCACCGCGCCCGATCCGCCGGACGGCGTCTGGCTCGACATCACCGGCTGTGCCCATCTCGCCGGCGGCGAGACGGCGCTGCTCGAGGAGCTGATCGCCCGTCTCGCCCGCGCCGGCATCGCCGCGCGCGCCGGGCTTGCCGATACGCCGGGCGCCGCCCATGCGCTCGCCCGCTTCGCCGCCGATCCGCTTGCCATTGCCGCGCCGGGCCGCAGCGCGGAAAGCCTCGCTCCGCTGCCGGTCGCTGCCTTGCGCCTCGACGAGGACAGCACGGCACTCCTGCGCCGGCTCGGGCTAGAGACGATCGGCGCGCTGCTCGCCGCGCCCCGCGCGCCTTTCACGCGCCGCTTCGGCCCCGCCCTGCTGCGCCGGCTCGACCAGGCGCTTGGCCGCGCGCCCGAGCCGCTCGCGCCGGCAACGCCGCCCGAAGCTCCCCAGCACCGGCTCGCTTTCGCCGAGCCCCTACTGACGGCAGAGGCGCTGGCCGCCGCCATCGGCACGCTCGCCGGGACGGTCTGCGCCCGGCTCGACCGGACGGGTCAGGGCGCGCTGCGGCTCGATCTGATCATCGAGCGCGTGGACGGTAGTGTGCAGGCGCTCCGCGTCGGCACCGCCAGCCCCACCCGCGATCCCGGCCATCTCGCGCGCCTCTTGCGCGAGCGGCTGGAGCGGGTCGATCCCGGCTTCGGCGTGGAAGCGATGCGCCTCGTCGTTTCGCTCGCCGCCGCGCTCCCTGCCGAACAGCAGCGCGCGCCACTGCACGGCGAAGCCCCGGCCCCCGACCTCGCCCCGCTGATCGACCGGCTGCAAAACCGTTTCGGCGCCGGGCATGTCTATGCGGTGGAGGAGCTGGAGAGCGACCTCCCCGAACGCTCCCTGCGGCATGTACTCCCCCCCTCACCCCGGCCCTCTCCGCCCCCGGGGGCGGAGAGGGTTAGGGGGATATGGGGGAAATACCCCCGCCCGTCCCGCCTCTTCTCCCACCCCCAGCCCATCCAGGCTCTCGCCGTCCTGCCCGACCATCCGCCCGCCGCCTTCATCTGGCGGCATGTGCGTCATCGCGTGCGCCGCGCCGACGGGCCGGAGCGGATCACTGGCGAATGGTGGCGCGCCGACAACGAGGCCGAAGCGGTGCGCGATTATTGGGCGGTGGAGGACGAAACCGGCCGCCGCTTCTGGCTGTTCCGCAGCGGCGACGCCGCCGATCCGGCAACCGGCGATCTTTCCTGGTATCTGCACGGCCTATTTTGATCCGCGCCCTCAGTGGCGCATGAACAGCGGCAAATCCGCGTGGCTCAGCATGTACCGCGTCACGCCGCCGAGCAGCAGGGAACGCAGCGGATGGTGCGCGAAAGCGCCCATCACCAGCATGTCGGCGCCGAGCCCATGCGCTGTTTCGAGCAAGGTCTTGCCGAATGCCTGAAGGCCGGTGACGGAAAGAACGACGAGTTCCGCCGCCACCCCGTGCTCGGCGAGCAGCTCCGGCAGACGTGGCGGCGGGGCACTCGCACGCGCCCCCGCCAGCACATGGATACGCTCCGCGTGTCCGAGCCAGCGCAGCGCCGCCAACACCGCGCGGATCGCGCGATCATCGTCGCGCCACGCAATGGCGACGTGCCGCCCGAACAGGGCGGGCATGGTCTCCGGCGGCACCGCCAGCACCGGCCGGTCGGTCGCGAACAGCGCGGCATGCATCGCCTGCCGCTCCACCTCGCCATCGTCGCGGGCGGGCCGCTTCAGCACCAAATAGTCGGCCCGCCGCCCCCATTGCGCCACCGCCTCGGCGGCGACCGCCTCGATGTCGTGCCATTCGGGCTGGACGCCCGCCGCGCGCGCCGCGGGCGTCCAGGCGTCATAGGCCGCCCGAAGCGCCGCCGTCCGCTCCTGCTCGCGCGCCCGCACCTGCCGCTCGCGCTGCGGCGTCAGCACTTCCTCCGTTACCATGATGGTCGCCATCGGCGGCACGCGCGTCGCCAGCACATTGATCCGGCCGGTGCCTGCAAGCGACGCCAGCCGCGCCGCGCCGGCCAGCACGAAGGGCGCCGCCTTCGGTTGCTCGATCACGGCAAGGATCACGGCCGGCATGGCTCCCTCGCTTCACCCCTCCGCAGGAGGGCGCTGTAAAGATCAGGCGCCGCCCGAATGCGCTATGATGCCGAGCGCGCACGAGGCGTGCACCGCCACAGTCTTAGCTCGCCTTGCAGAGATTCTTGAAATTCACCATGCGAGCCGTTGCGAGGCCCGCTCAGCGCCACCGCGATCGAATCGCGCACGCCGCAGCGGAAACCGCGCGGCTCCGGGATGACCGCCTTGCCCCGGTCCGGGCTGCCCCGGTCACGCGAAAGTCGCCTGTCCGTCAAGGCAAGGCTAAGCTCGCCCGCAAAACGGAGGAGCGGAGATGCCGGCCCAGCAATCGAGCGGCGCGCAGCCAGAATTCGACTTCATCATCGTCGGCGCCGGTTCGGCCGGTTGCGTGCTCGCTAACCGGCTGACCGAGGATCAGAGGAACCGCGTCCTACTGCTGGAGGCCGGCGGCAAGGACACCAATCTCTGGATCCACATCCCGGCCGGCTTCTTCCGCAACATTTTTCACCCGAAGATCACCTGGCAGTTCACCACCGAGCCGGTGCCCGGCCTCGATGGCCGCCGCGTTCCCTGGCCGCGCGGCAAGGTGCTGGGCGGCTCATCCTCGATCAACGGGCTGATCTACATCCGCGGCCAGAAGCAGGATTTCGACCTGTGGCGGCAGATGGGATGCACCGGCTGGTCTTATGACGACGTGCTGCCCTACTTCAAAAAGGCCGAGCATCAGGAGCGCGGCGTCGATGAGTATCACGGCACGGGTGGCCCGCTCTGGGTCTCCGACCTGCGCTCGAAGCACGAGCTGAACGATGCCTTCATCGCAGGCGCCCAGCAGGTCGGCATCCCGTACAACCCCGACTTCAACGGCGCCGATCAGGAGGGCGTTGGACCCTTGCAACTCACCGTGAAGGGCCTGCGCCGCTGCTCCGCCGCCGCCGCCTATCTTCGCCCGGCGATGCGGCGCCCCAACCTCAAGGTGGAGATCAACGCGCTTGCCCATCGCGTGCTGTTCGAGGGCAAGCGGGCGGTCGGCGTCGAGTTCTCCCAGAACGGCCAGATCCGGCAGGTGCGCGCCCGCCGCGAAGTGCTGCTTGCGGGCGGCTCCATCAACTCGCCGCAGCTTTTGCAGCTTTCCGGCGTCGGCCCCGGCGATCTGCTGCAGGGCCTCGGCATCGCTGTCGTGCACGACTTGCCGGGCGTCGGCGAAAACCTCCAGGATCATCTCGGCGGGCGCGTGATCTACCGCTGCACGCGCGCCAACACCTACAACGAGGTCTCACGCAATTGGCTGATGATGGTGCAGGCCGGCGTGCAATACGCGCTCGCCCGCACCGGGCCCCTGATGACCGGCGCCTCGCCGATCGGCATGTTCGTCAAGACCCGCCCCGAGCTGGTGAGCCCCGACGTGCAGTACCAGTTTCTCGCCGGTAGCCTGGATAAAGCGGGGGAGCCGATGCATCCTTGGCCCGGCTGCATGGGTGTCACCATCCCCTGCCGCCCGGAGAGCCGCGGCTGGCTGCGCATCACCTCGCCCGATCCGACCAAGCCGCCGGCCTTGCAGCCCAACTATCTGGCGACGCAGAACGACCGCACGACGATGATCGAGGGCATGAAAATTCTGCGCAAAGTGATGCAGAGCCCAGCGATGCGGCACCTCGTCACGGACGAGTACCAGCCGGGCAGCCACGTGCAGAGCGACGAGCAATGGCTCGATCACGTCAAGCGCACCGGCGGCACCACGTACCACCAAACGAGCACCTGCATGATGGGTACCCATCCGCTCTCGGTGGTCGATCCGAGCCTGCGCGTGCACGGGCTGGAGGCGCTGCGGGTGGTGGACGCCTCGGTGATGCCGACCGTCATTTCCGGCAACACCAATGCGGCCACCATTATGATCGCCGAGAAGGGCGCGGAAATGATCCTGCGCCCGTCCTGAAAGGAAGCACGATGAGCAAGAAGATCGACATCGCCGCCATCGCACCGGTCGTCGGCACGCTGTATCCGCCGCCCTATGACGAGCCCTGCCTGTCGCGCGAGCGCCGCAAGCTCGGCGACGCGGCCGGCCTGAGGCAATACGGCGTCAATCTGCTGCGCCTGCCGCCCGGCGTCTGGTCCAGCCAGCGTCACTGGCACACCAAACAGGACGAGTTCGTCTATGTGCTGCAAGGCGAGGTGACATTGGTGACGAACGACGGCGCCGAGCTCTTGAAGGCCGGTGACGCCGCCGGGTTCAAGGCCGGGGATGAGGACGGTCATTGCTTGCAAAACCGCTCCGGGGCAGATGCGCTCGTGCTCGAAATCGGCACGCGCATTCCGGACGACGCCGCGTACTACCCGGAGATCGACTTGGTCGCGCCCGCGGGCAACAAGCCCACCATCTACACGCACCGCGACGGCACGCCTTACGAAGGCCTTACGCGTCGTGACAAGCCGGTGCCGCCGCGCCCGTGATGCTCGCCGCGGCCCTGCTGGCCTGCGCCGTCAACATCGCGCCCGTCACGCTGAATGCCGTTGTGCGCGTGGAAAGCGGCGGCGATCCGCTGGCGATCCGCGTCAATCACCTGTCCGGACCGCAGCCGCCGCACCCGGCCACGGCGGCCCAGGCCGCCGCCCTCGCCGAGCTGTTCATCGCGCGCGGCTACAGCGTCGATCTCGGGCTGATGCAGGTGAACAGCCGGCACCTCGCGGCATTCGGCCTTACCGTGCAGCAGGCGCTCGATCCCTGTACCAACATCCGAGCCGGGGATGCGGTCCTCACCGCCGACTACCTCGCGGCCGCCCGCGCGGTCGGTCCCGGCCAGCGCGCGCTGCGGCTGGCACTCGCGATGTACAACGCCGGCAGCTTCCGCGGCGGAGTCGCGAACGGCTATGTCGGTCACTATTACCGCCGCGGCGGCGTGGCGAACCTTGCGCCGCTCGTCATTCAGGCCGCGCCGAAATGACCCGCCGCCCGGACGCGCGGCTTGGTTTCGCGGCGTTGCTGTGCATCGCCACGACGACGGGCGTGAGCGCGCAGCAGGACCCCGCGCTCTATCAGGCCACCGCCATCGTCACCGGCACCGACATGCGCCAGCGCCCGCTAGGCTTCGCCGAGACGCTGACCGAGGTGCTGGTGAAGGTCGCCGGTGCGCCGAAGCTTGTCGACGATCCCAGGGTTGCCGCGCTCGCTGCCCAGGCTGACACGCTCGTTGCGTCCTATACCTATGTCGATCCGCGCGCGTGGTTCCTGCATCACGACGACCAGGGCACCTACGACCGCTCCTACGAGCTCACCGTCCACTTCGATCCAGCAAAGATCGACGCCGCGCTCGCCGCGCTCGGCGCCCCGCCTTGGCGCGGCCCGCGCCCGCTGCTGACGCCCATTGTCATCGTCCGCCGCGACGAGGATCCGTATTTCCTCTCGATCGACGCGCCGCGCGCGGCGGAAATGCGCGAGGCGATCATCCGCATCGCCGCCTCCTACGGGCTTGGCGTGCACTTCCCGACCGCGGACGACATCGCCGCCTGGGGCCTGCCCCTGGTCGGCTTCCCCGCCCCGCTCGGTGCGCCCGATCCCCACCAGCTCCGCGTCACCGGCTCGCTCGCCTGGGACGTCCACGCCATGGGCTGGGTCGGCACGTGGCGCCTGAGCACTGGCGGCGCGGAGCACGAATGGCAGATCAGCGGCGTCGGCTTCGACCAGGCGTTCGAGAACATGATCCGCGGCGCGGTGCTGCTCGCGCACGGCACGGGAACGCCATAACTCGGAACAGGAGGACGGCAATGCTCACGCGCACATTGGGACGCACCGGCTTGCAGGTTTCGGTGCTCGGCTTCGGCTGCGGCGCCGTGGGCGGGTTGATGGTCCGCGGCGACCCCCCCGAGCAGGAACGCACCGTCGCCCGCGCGCTCGAACTCGGCGTCACCTACTTCGACACCGCGCCCTCGTACGGGCACGGCGAGTCCGAACGCAATCTCGGCCGCGTGCTCGCCGCGCTGAAACCGGATATCCGCATCGGCACCAAGGTGCGCTTGCGCGCCGAGGAAAAGGGCGACATCGCCAAGGCGGCGGCGACGAGCCTGGAAGCAAGCCTGCGCCGCCTCGGCCGCGACAGCGTCGACATCCTGCATCTGCACAACGCGATCACCGCGTCGGGGAGCGGCGAGACGCTCACCCCCGAGATGGTACTGAACGATGTGGTGCCCGCCTTCGACGCGCTCCGCCACCAAGGCAAGACTCGCTTCATCGGCATCACCGCCGTGGGCGAGACGCCATGCTTGCACAAGATCGCCGATTCAGGCGCGTTCGATACCGCGCAGATCAGCTACAACCTGCTCAATCCCACCGCCGCCGGAGCGCGCCCGCGATCGGCATCCGTGCAGGACTATGCCGGCCTGCTGCAGCGGATGCGGGCGGCCCGCATGGGCGCGATCGGCATCCGCATCCTTGCCGGCGGCGCCTTGTCGGGCAGCGCCGAGCGGCATCCGATCGCCAGCCCGCCGCCCGAACCGATCGGCTCGGGCCCCGACTACGCCACCGATATGGCGCAGGCAGTGCGCTTTCAGCCGCTGCTCGCCGAGGCGGGCGCGGCGACGCTTGCCGAGCTTGCCGTGCGCTTCGCGATCAGCGAGGAGCTGATCGCGACCGCGCTGATCGGTATCGCAACGAGCGAGCAGTTCGAGCACGCCGCCCAGGCGGCACTGAAAGGTCCCTTGCCGCCGGCGCTCCTCGCGCGCCTGCAGCAATAGGATCCACTAGAGCTCATTCGCGCTGCTTGGAAATAAGCGGCGTGCCGTGAACCGTCATGCTCGCGCAAGCGTGCATCGACGAAACGAAAGTAGTTTCAGTGCGCTGCGCGTGGATTTCCGCTGTCGCGGGCGGCCACCGAGCGGACGCGAAGCGCCGCCCGGCACCTGCCGGCTGGCTGCGGCAAAACCAGACCCAAGCCTTGCCCGCAGAGCCGCAGCGCGCCATGTTCCGTGAACGCTGGTCCTTCGCTTCAGGACCAGCCCGGTCCCCGCACAGCTCAGCACGGGAACAAGCAGCGACATGAACGCGCCCTTCGACAACGCCCTGCTCGCGGACGAACACAAATACGCCATCGGCCAGCCGGTGCCGCGCAAGGAAGACCCCAAGCTCCTGCGCGGCGAGGGCCGCTACACCGACGACATCAACCTGCCCGGCCAGGCGTACGCCGTCATGGTCCGCAGCCCTTACGGGCACGGGATCATTCGTGGCATCGACACCGCGGCGGCGAAGGCGATGCCGGGCGTGCTCGGCGTGTTCACCGGCGCCGATTTGGTCGCAGCCGGCCTCGGGCCGATGCCGTCCGGCCAGGCCTTCAAAAACCGCGACGGCTCGGACATGCCAAAGCCGAAGCAGCCGCCGCTCACCACCGACAAGGTGCGGTTCGTCGGCGATCCGGTCGCGGTGGTCATTGCCGAAACGTCCAAGCAGGCGCGCGACGGCGCGGAAGCCGTGGTGCTCGACATCGACCCGCTGCCCGCCGTCACAACCGCCGAACAGGCCGCCGCCGCCGGCGCGCCGCTCGTGCACGACGCAACGCCCGGCAACGTGATCCTCGATTTCCACCACGGCGACACCGAGCAGGTCGCCGCCGCCTTCGCGCGCGCCGCGCACGTGGTGCGGATGAAGATTCTCAATTCGCGCGTGGTCGTGTGTCCCATGGAGCCGCGCAGCGCTATCGGCGAATACGACCCGGCCAGCGAACGCTGGACGCTTCGCCTCGGCTGCCAGGGCACGTTCCCCATGCGGAACTTGCTGATGAGCGTGCTGCACGCGCCGAAGGAGAAGGTGCGCGTGCTGACCGGCAATGTGGGTGGCAGTTTCGGGATGAAATCCTCCTGCTACCCGGAGTATATTGCCATCCTGCACGCCGCGCGCGTGCTGGGCCGCCCGGTAAAGTGGCGCGACGAACGAAGCGAGAGCTTCCTCTCCGACAGCCACGGCCGGGCGCATGAGTTCATGCAGGAACTCGCGCTCGACGCGGAGGGCCGCATCCTCGCGCTACGCGTGACGGGCTACGGCAATATCGGCGCCTATCTCTCCAACGGCACCGTGCTTCAGCCCACTGGCAACGTGGTGAAGAACACGATCGGGGTGTACGCGACGCCGCTGCAGGAGGTGACGTCGAAGGCGATGTTCACCAACACCACCCCGGTCGGCCCCTATCGCGGCGCCGGTCGTCCTGAAGGCAACTATTATATCGAGCGCCTGCTCGACACCGCTGCGCGCCAGATCGGCATCGACCGCGCCGAAATCCGCCGCCGCAACCACATCAAGCCCGACGCCTTCCCGTACACGACGCCAGCCGGCACCGTGTATGACAGCGGCGACTTTACGACCGTGCTGAACAAGGCGCTGGAGGCGGCGGACTGGGACGGTTTCCCCGCCCGCAAGCGGGAAAGCCGCGAGCGCGGCAAGCTGCGCGGCATCGGCATCGGCCAGTATCTCGAAGTCACCGGCCCGCCCTCGCCCGAGATGGGCGGCATTCGCTTCGAGGACGACGGCTCGGTGACGATCATCACTGGCACGCTCGATTACGGTCAGGGGCACGCGACGCCGTTCGCGCAGGTGCTCGCGTCAAGGCTCGGCATTCCGTTCGAGCGCATCAATCTCTTGCAGGGCGATTCCGACGAGCTGCTCGCCGGCGGCGGCACCGGCGGATCGAAATCGCTGATGGCGAGCGGCACCGCGATCTGGGAAGCGAGCGAGCGCGTGATCGAGCAGGGCCGTAAGATCGCCGCGCATGTGCTGGAGGCCGCCGAGGCCGACATCGAGTTCGAAGTCGGGCGCGGCGGCGGGCGCTTCCGCATCGCCGGCACCGACCGGGCGATCGGCATCATGGAGCTTGCGGACCGTCTGCGCACCGGCACCATCGCGTTGCCCGAAGGGGTGCCGGACACGCTCTCGGTCAGCCATATCGCGCAGAGCCCGCCCTTCGCCTATCCGAACGGCTGCCACATCGCCGAGGTGGAGGTCGATCCCGACACCGGCGTCGCCGAGGTCGTGCGCTACACGATGGTCAACGATTTCGGCGTGATCGTGAACCCGCTGCTGGTCGAGGGACAGGCGCATGGCGGCGTCGTGCAGGGGATCGGGCAGGCGCTGCTGGAGCGCGTCGTCTATGACGAGCAGGGCCAGCCGCTATCGGGCTCGTTCATGGATTACGCCCTGCCGCGCGCCGTCGAGGTGCCCCCGATGAGCTTCGCGAGCCAGCCCTCGCCGTGCAAAACGAACGTGCTCGGCGTGAAGGGCTGCGGCGAAGCGGGCTGCGCCGGGGCGCTGCCTTCGGTGATGAACGCGCTCGTCGATGCGCTGTCGGAGTTCGGCATCACGCATATCGATATGCCGGCGACACCGCTCAGGATCTGGCAAGCGATCGAAGCCGCGCGGGCCAAACAGGCGGCCTGAGCCAGAGCACCGCCGCCGCGAGGCCGAGCGCGGCGACGCCGCAGCCGAGGCCGGCGGCACCGAAGAGGTGTCTAAGCCCGGCCGCGGCAGCGGCGCCCGCCGCCGCGAGCGCCAGTCCGGGCACGCCGGCGGCGATCGGGCGAAGCGGCCTGCATCCGAGTACGCGCGCGGTGGTCATCGCAGCGTAGGGCGCGACCGCCAGATGCGCGGCAAGCCAGGCGGCCGCGGCCCCGAGCGGCGTTTGCGGCCGCAGCAGCAGCATCAACAGCAAGGCCAACGCCGCGATCATTGCCTGCGCCCGCAGCCCGTATTGCGGCGCGCCCGCGGCGACCGCGGCCACACCGCCGGGGAAGGTCACGAACATCCACGCGGCAAGGGCGGCGAGCGGCAGCGCCGCGCGGCCGGCCGGCGTCCATCCCCGGCCGAGCCACGCGGCGAGCATCGGGCCGGTCAGCGCCGCCAGCGCCGCGCAGAGCGGCACGAGTGTTGCCGCGATCACCCGCACAGCGGCGTCGACTGAAGCCAGCAAGGCCCGACGATCATGCTGGCATTCCGCCAGTGACGGCAGAAGGAGCCGCCACATCGCCGTCGATGCCAGCTCGCGCACGGTGTCGACCAGCCGGAACGCCATGTGCACCTGACCGAGCACGGCCGGCCCCGCCACGCCGCCCACCGCAAGCGCGAACAGGCGGTAGCGCGCCGTGAGGATCAGCGTGCTGCCGGCCAGCGGCACGCCAATGCGGAACAGCCCGGCAAGAGCATGGGGCCGCCAGGCCCAGCGCGCCCGCCAGCCGCCGCCCGCGAGCAGCACCGCCGCGCCTGCCAACGAAACCGTCGCCTGCTGCGCGATGATCGCCCAGGCCCCGCCGCCCTGCGCGGCGACGAGAAGCCCAGCCGCCAGCCCGGCGCCCTGCCCGAGACCCGAGCGGAGAGCGAGGCGCCGGTAGTCGCGCGCCCGCGTAAACAAGCCCTGCACCGGCCCCGCCGCACCTACCAGCGGCAAGGGCAAGGCGAGCGCGAGGCACATGGGCGCCAGCCGCGGATCGTGCAAGCCGATCCGCAACGGTATGAAGGCTGCGCCCTGCAATGCCGCCGCGGCGAATCCGATCAGCAATCCGGCCGCGATCGCGCTTCCGGCCTCCTCTTCGTCAAGCGCCGCCCGCTGCACGATCGCGTCCGCCAGCACCGCGTTCGTGCCAACCCACAGCAGGACATGGATGGCGGTCACGCCCGCGCCGACGCCGATCTCGGCCGCGCCGATCATGCGTGCGAGAAGGAACGCGCCCGCGAACGACAGGGCACCGGAGGTCGCCGCCTCCGCCGCGCACCAGAATGCGCTGCCGAGAGGCGGGACTGCCGCCCGCCGAAGCTTCACCGTGTGCGGCAGCTTGCAGCGCGGCAGCACCGCCAAGAGGACGAGCGGCAGCCACATCACCCGGCTCTGATAGCGGTCATGCGGGCCCGACAGCGCACCCGTCACCGCCGCGTTCACGAGCAGCGCCGCGAGACAGGCGAGCAGCACCGCCGCACGTCGCCGGTCACGGTTCCACCACCAGGCCGCCAACAGCGCCGAGGCGCACGCGCCGCCGATCGCCGCTGCCCAGTGCAGCGCCCGGAGCCATTGAGGCACCAGCACCGCGCCCCGCGTCTGCCGCGCCGCCGCATAGGCGGCGCGCTCGAAGGCCGGGAAATCGCGCATCACCCAGGGCGTTACAGTGGTCGGCCAGGAATGCAGCCCGTCGCCGCTCGCGAACCGCGTCAACTGGCGGGCGGTGTTTTTCGCAACCGCTCGCAGCGTGTCGCCGGGTTCGCTGAGCACGGCGGCGCGCACGATCGCGCCCGCCTCGACGCTCACCGCCTTCGGTCCGCCAGCGCGGTTGAGCGGGCTGTCGGCGCGCCAGAGGAACTCGTCAGCGCTCGGCGGCATGTCGTTGCGCCAAGCGCAAAGCCGCCATCCCGATCGCGGGCACTCTCGCGCGAGCACGCGCATTCCCGGGCCGTCATAGAGGCTGCGCGCAAGCAGAAAGATGTCACCGTAGGGGGCCAGCGCCAGAGTGCCACGGCCGACGAGGTTGACCGCACTCAGCGCCAGCGAGCCGATCAGCACCGGCGCGAACACCCAAGCGGCGCGCCGCCGGAAACACGTAACGACCGCGCCCAAGACAAGCGCGATCGGAAGATTGCTCAGGTGCGAAGTCACGCTAAAGGCGACCAGGGCGGCGAGGCCGGCGTGCTCCGTGCGCGCGAAGCAATCCGCCCGCAGCCCGAGCAGCACGATCGCCAGCACCATCAAGCCGGTGAACAGGTCCGGCATCAGCTCCGCCGCCACGAAGGGCAGCGGCGAGACAGCGGCCAGCAGGAAGGAGGCAATGAGGGTCCGCCACGGCGAGGCCTGCGGGGCGAACCCGCGCCGCGTCGCGTCCAGAACCCAGGCGGCGATCAGCGCCTGCGCAACGATCGCGGTCCACGTCGTCGTGTCCCAGTCAAGCGCGAACAGGAACGCGCTGTAGAAGGGCGGCCGGTCCCAGCCGAGATAATGGTGCGGGATCTGCGAGAGATATGTGCCCGTGTCGGAGAACACGAGCGGGTAGCCGTTCAGCAGCGCCGGCCACAGCAGCGGCGCCGCCGCAAGCAGCGCAACGAGCAAGCGCGGCGGCCTAGACACGCCAGTATTGCCGGTAGCGCCGATGGCAGAGTTCGGCATCGGCGGCGCCGGAGCGGCGATGCACACGAAGATCGACGCGCGTCAGCGCCACGCCGACCACGGTCGCGCCCGCCGCTTCGATCATCTCGAGCGCGCTCTGCACCACTGCGCGCGGCGTGGCGCGCCAGCGCGCGCAAACCAGGGTCGCATCGGCAAGATGGGCAATCACGCGCGCATCGGCCATCGCGTGCGCCGGCGGGGCATCCATCAGCACGAAGTCGTAGTCGGCGCGGAGCTGCTGCAGCAGCCGCGCCATCGCCTCCGACATCAAGAGGCTCAGCGTCTCCGGCCCGGCATCGCCGGCCGGGATGAAATCGAGATTGGTCAGATGGTCGCGGCGCAGCACCGCCTCCAGCGTCGCCGCGCCGCGCAGCACCTCACCGAGCCCCGGCTCGCCCTCGCCGCCGAGCAGGCGGCCGAACGAGGGACGGCGCATGTCGCAATCGAGCGCTACCACGCGCTCGCCGCTCAGCGCCGCCGAGCGGGCGAGCGACAGCACGACGGTCGTTTTGCCCTCGCCAGGCCGCGCCGCCGCCACGGCGACGATGCGCGGCCGCTCATGGCCAAGCCACAGCCCGGTTCGCAGCGCACGCACCTGCTCGGCAAAGGCCGACATCGGCGCGGCGACGGCGTGCTCGCAAAGCAGGGCGCCGCGCAGGGCGCGCCGGCGCACGCGCGGTATCAGAGCCAAGCAGCGCAGCCGCAGATGCCGCCGCACATCCTCCCCGCTCCCCAGCGAGGTGTCGGCGAGGTCCATCGTGTAGGCTGCCATCAGGCCGAACACGAGGCCGAACGCCCCCGCAGCGGCCAGCATCGGCCGGGTGCGGGGAAAACTCGGGGCCGTTGGCGGCAGGGCGAGCGAGATTTCGCGTGCGTCGGCGCTCTCCACCGCCGCCTGCGCGCGGATCTCCTGCAGCCGGTCGAGCACCGACTGAAGCAGGGTGCGCGAGGCGTCGAGATCGCGTTCCATCGCGTGCAGCGGCGTCTCCGCCTCCGCCTGGGTCTGCGCGCGCGCCTGCGCGGCCGCCAAGTCCTGCTCCAGCGCGGCCACGCGCCCGCGCGCCGCACGCACCTCGGCTTCGGTCGCGCTCACCACGCGCGCGCGCGCCGCGCCGACCGCAGCCTCCGCCGCCGCGAGCTGCTGGCGGAGCGCGCGCATCTCGGGATGGTTCGGGCCGAGCGTCGCCGCGCGGCGGCGGATTTCCGCTGCAATCAAGTCGGCCGCTTGCTGAGCGTCCACCACGCTCGGCGTCACGCCCGCGAGCGCCGCCGCGCCGGCACCGCCCCGCGCGGCCTCGAGCCGGCCCTCTGCCTGCGCCAGCTCGCCGCGCGCCCGTGCGAGGTTGTCCGTGATCGTGCTGATCTGCTCGGCGTCCAGGCCGGCGTGCATCCCTCGCACCATTCCTTGTTGGGCACGGTAGTGCTCGATCCGATCTTCCTCCGCACGCACCTCCTCGCGCAGCTCCTGGGCGCGGCTTTCGAGCCAGTCCTGCGCACGCCGCACGGCGCGGAATTTCGCCGCGAGCTGATCGCGCACGTAGAAATCCATCAGCCGGTTGACCACCGCCGCCGCCAGCACCGGATCGCCGGCGGTGAACGAGACGGCGAGCACGTGCGAACCCGGCTCCGCCTTCACCGTCAGCGCCTGCTGCGCGGCAAGCAGCACCGCGTTGCGCGCCGGCTCCGATGCCGGATCAACTGGTGTCGCCGACGCCGCTCCGAGCCGGACGAGTATGCGGTGCAGCGCGCCAGGCTGGCGCAGCGCGGCGTTGAAGGCGGGATCGGCGAACAGGTTGAGCGCCGTCGCCACCCGCTCGATCAGTTCCAGGCCGCCCAGCACCTCCGCCTGACTGCCGAGCGTCGCCTCGGTCGGCGGGTCGGTGCGGAGGATACTTTGCAGCTCGCGCGGGCGGTACTCGTTCGGGTCATAGACCAGCGATCCGGCAGCGGTGTAGCGAGGCGGCGTCTGGTGCAGCGCCAGCGCGGCCAGCACCGGCACCGCGGCGGCGCAGAGCAGAATCACCCATAACCGCCGGCGCAGCATCCCAAGCAGCGCGCGCGCGGGTTCCGCCGGATTCTCCCCGCTGGTATCCCTCTGCTCACCCATTGCCGGCCCGCGCGACGGTGCCGCCGGCGCCGCGGAACTCTGCAGCATTCTGCCCTCGATCCGCGCCGGCTTTCCTTCCGTCGCGCCGATCCATCATGCCGGGCGGAAGCTAACGGACTGCTAATCGCCCCCGATTAACGCTTTGCTCAGGGATGGATGCGATGATCGGCGCATGTGCTTGCTGCGCCTACTCGGGCAGACCGTCCCGAGCCTCGTCCTCGCGGCCTCGCTCGCCGCCTGCGCGCCGGGCAGCGGCCTGCCGCCGCTGCCCCCTCCTGCGGCTACCGGCTACCGCCTCGGCCCCGGCGACAGCGTGCGGCTGATCACCGTGGGCGACGAGGCGCTGACCGGGGAGTTCCGCGTCAGCGATAGCGGCACGATCGCCCTGCCGATGCTCGGGCCGGTACGCGCCGCGGGGTTGCGGCCCGCGGAGCTCGAGCGGGCGATCGCGCGCGCTCTGGTGAAGGCCGGCCTTGAGGAGCAGCCTTCGGTCGCCGCGGAAATCGTCACCTACCGGCCGATCTTCGTGCTTGGCGAGGTCAACAAGCCGGGCCAGTTCCCCTACGAGCCCGGCATGACGGTCCTCGCCGCAGTCGCGCTCGCCGGCGGCTTCACCTATCGCGCAGTGGACGGCTACGCCGCAGTCGTGCGCGACCAGAACGGCCAGCGCATCGAGGCGCGCGCCGCGCGCGAAGCTCTCCTCCAGCCGGGCGACGTCGTGACCGTGCTAGAGCGGCGGTTCTAGTTCTGGCCGCTTCCCCCGGCCGCTCCGTCACTCCGTGTGCGCGTATTCCGCCGAGATGTCCCGCCCGGTGTAGTCCGGCATCATCGCCGTCGCGATCAGCGTGATCACCGCGCAGGCGGTGATATAGGCCGCGATCGCCACCCAGGTGCCGTAGCTCGCGAACAATGCAGTCGCGATCAGCGGCGCCGGGCCGCCGGCGATGATCGAGGCAAGCTGATAGCCGATCGAGGAGCCCGAATAGCGCAGCCGCGGCGTGAAGCTCTCCGCGATCAGCGCCGCTTGCGGCCCGTACAGTATGTCGTGCGGCACCAGCGAGATGACGATCACGAAGAAAATCACTGCCGGCGACAGCGTGTTCAGCAGACCGAAATAGACCCAGGCGAACAGCCCGGTCGCCACCGCGCCGATCACGTACATCCGCTTGCGGCCGAAGCGGTCCGACAGGTGCCCCGCGAGAGGAATGGTGACGAACGAGAGCACAGAGGCGCATAGCACCGCGACCAGCAGGAAATCCCGGCTCATCTTCAGGTGCACGATCCCGTAGCTGTAGATAAACGCTGTAAAAATATAGAATGGCGACTGTTCGGCCATCCGCGCGAAGGCGCTCAGGAATACCTCCTTCGGCTGCTTGCGCATGACCTCGGCGACCGGCGCGCGCTCGACTCGCTGCTCGGCAGCGAGCCGGCGGAATGTGGGCGTTTCCAGGATGCCGAGCCGGATCCACAGCCCGACTGCTACCAGGACCGCCGACAGCAGGAACGGGATGCGCCAGCCCCAGGACAGGAACGCCGGGCCGCTAATGGCGCTGAACACCAGGACGGCGAGATTGGAGAGAAATAGTCCCGCCGGGACGCCGAACTGCGGCCAGGAGGCGACAAGGCCGCGATGGGAATCCCGCCGCGCCCATTCCATGGATAGCAGCACCGAGCCGCCCCACTCGCCGCCGACCCCAATGCCCTGGATGAAGCGCAGCGCACTCAGGATGATGGCGCCCCAGATGCCGATGCTATCGTAGCCGGGCACGATCCCGACCAGGAAGGTGGCGACGCCCATTAGCATCAGGGTGGCGATCAGCGCCGACTTGCGCCCGGCGCGGTCGCCCCAGTGGCCGAAGATGGCGGCACCGATCGGACGCGAGATGAATCCCACCGCATAGATGCCGAAGGCGTTCAGCGTGCCGGTGAGCGGATCGGAGTTCGGAAAGAATAGCTTGCCGAACACAAGCCCGGTCACCACGCTGTAGAGGAAGAAGTCGTACCACTCGATCGTGGTGCCGACCGTGCTGGCGATCACCGCTCGCCGGAGCTGTGATCGGTGGGCGGAATCGGACAGGGGGGTCGCTTCCCAGGCCGGCTTGCCGCGGGCGCTCGCTGACATGACGTCTCCCCGAGTGCTTTTGATCTTCTTCGCGCCACGATCTTTACTCGTGCCTGTCGCCGCCTTTCAAGATCCCGCGCTGCTCTTGCCGCTGCCCCGTCCGCAGGCGCGCTTCTTCAACAAACCGCCACCAAAATCGGCCTGCCTCGCAAGCGCTCCTTGCGGAAGAACGCGGACAGACCTGCGGAACGGCGAACAGGCGCCAGCCTCCGGCCGCCGATCGCAAGCGTGCCGTTGCTACCACAACGGATCGATCGCCCCCCGGCCAGCCAGCACGGCGGCGATGTTGTCGAGGGCGCGGAAGCCCATCGCGTTGCGCGTCTCCACCGAGCCACTACCGACATGCGGGGTCAGAACGACGTTCGGCAACTCATTGAATCGCAAATCGAAATCGGGCTCCCGGCGGAACACGTCGAGCCCGGCGGCGAACAGGCGGCCCGAGCGCAGCGCCGCGATCAGCGCCTCCTCGTCGACGAGCGACCCCCGCGCCGTGTTCACCAGCACCGCGCCCCGCGGAAGCAGGTTCAGCTCGCGCTCCCCGATCATCCCCTCGGTTGCCGCTCCACCCGGCGCATGGAGGCTCACGAAGTCGCACCGGGACAGCATCATCCCGAGGCTCGGGCAATATTCCGCCCCTTGCTCCTGCTCGGGCGGGCAGCGGTTGCGGGCGTGGTAGAGCACCCGCATGTCGAACCCGCGCGCCCGCCGCGCCACCGCCTGCCCGATCCGGCCCATCCCGACGATCCCGAGCGTCTTGCCCCACACCCGGACCCCGAGCAGATCCCCCTGCCCGATCCGCCTCCGCCAGCCCGCGCGCATGATGGCGCCGTATTCCGCGGCGCGGCGGGCGGCGGCCAGCAGCAGCATGAAGGCGAAATCGGCGGTGCACTCGCTCAAGACGCCCGGGGTGTTGGTGACGACGATCCCCCGCGCTTTGGCCGCCGCCACGTCGATATGGTCGTAGCCGACGCTGCTGGTCGCGCCCACGCGCACGCAGTCGGGCAATCGGGTGATCAGGGCACAATCGAACGGCAGCGTATTGACGAACAGGATGCCCTCGGCCCGGTGCCGTTCCGCCGCCGCCACCACCTCGTCGGGCTTCATGTCGTCCGCGCCCTCGTGCACCAGCGCGTCGAACTCGGCGCGGGCGCGAGCGATCACGTCTTTCGTGTGCAGGGCAGCGATCAGAATCCGCGGTTTCATGCCGCCTTATGGCGGCAATGGGCGCGGTTGCGGAAGTCCCGCACCGGCGCGATTCTCGGCCCATGCGCCCCAATCTCCGCCCCGACACCGGCCTCGCCACCCGCCTGTTCCAGGGCCTGCGCGAACGCGGCTTCGACGGGGTCGGGATCACCCGGGACGCTTACGGCCCGGGCGAGCAGGCGGCGCACGACTTCATCCGCGCCGCCGCCGAGGCGCTGCGCTTGGAAACCGAGACCGACGCGGCCGGCAACCTCTACATGACCCTGCCCGGTCGGGACCGGGCGGCGAAGCGGATCGTGCTCGGCAGCCACCTCGACTCCGTTGCAAGCGGCGGCAATTACGATGGCGCCGCCGGCGTCGTGGCGGGCCTCGCGGTCGCCGCCGGCATGGCCGAAGCCGGCTTCGTTCCGGCGCGCGACCTGACCGTGCTCGCGATCCGCGCCGAGGAGGCCGGGGCCTGGTTTCCCACCTCGTATCCCGGCAGCAACGCCGCCCTCGGCCGCCTGCCAGCCGAGGCGCTGGAGGTCCGCCGCCTCGATACGGGCCGCACCCTCGCCGACCACATGCGGGCACAGGGCTTCGACCCCGACGCGGTGCGTGCCGGCGCCGGCCGGCTCTCTTCCGCCAACACCGCCGCCTACGTGGAACTGCACATCGAGCAGGGGCCGGTGCTTGAGGCCGAGAGCATCCCGCTCGGCATCGTCACCGGCATCCCGGGCTCGCGCCGGCTCCGCGCCGCGCGGGTGATCGGCGAATACAACCACTCCGGCGCCACGCCCCGCCGCTACCGGCGCGACGCGGCCATCGCGCTTGCGGAACTCGCCGCCCGGCTCGACGACCACTGGGCGGAGCTGGAGGCGCGCGGCCATCAGCTCGTCGCCACCTTCTGCGTCCTCGCCACCACCGACGAGGCGGGGTTCACCAAAATCCCCGGCGAGTCCCGCTTCCAGCTCGACGTCCGCAGCGTCGATCCCCTGAGCGTCGATGCACTCTTCGCCGAACTCCACCGCCTCGCGCCGCTGATCGAGGCGCGGCGGGGCGTGCGCTTCGACCTCGGCGCCGAGACCAGGAGCGAAGGGAACGAAATGGATCCGGGCGTGCAGGACGGCCTCGCCCAGGCCGCCGCCTCGCTCGGCATCCCGTACCGCCGCATGGCATCGGGCGGCGGCCACGACGCCGCCGCCTTCGCGCAGGCGGGGATTCCGGCTGGGATGCTGTTCGTGCGGAACCAGAACGGCAGCCACAACCCGCGGGAATCGATGCGGATGGAAGACTTCGCCGCCGGATGCGCCGTACTTCTCCGCTGGGCCGCCGCCGAGCCGTAGCGCGCCGAAACGCCCTCTTCGCCCCTCGGGGCGGCGCGCTGCTGTGGGCAAACCTGCACTTGCAGCGGCGCCTCTATCAGCGCCTCGCGCAGCCTCCCGTGGGATAGGCGCCGCGCCGGTGCGGGTTTGGTCCGTGGAATGGCACGCCCCTCATATGGCCCAGCATGGCGCGCCAGCCCAACGCCCCGTCTTGCCGGCTCGCGGCGAAGGCGCATCATGCGCGCCCTGCCGCAAGGACCGCGCGCCATGAAGATCGCCCGCATCGAAACCTTCCTGCTGCATCCCGGGTCCGGCAAGAACCTGCTGCTGTGCCGCGTGGAGACCGAGGACGGGCTGCACGGCTGGGGCGAGGCCTATGTCACCCGCGGCAAGGAAAAGGTTATCGACGCCTGTATCGGCTGCATGGCCCCCTACGTGATCGGGCGCAGCAGCTTCGAGATTCGCCACACCGCGCACGTGCTGTTCAACGACTTCGCGATCCGCCGCAACTCGATGGAGCTGCTCGCCGCCTGGAGTGCCATCGAGATCGCGCTCTGGGACATTCTCGGCAAACGCTGCAACCAGCCCGTTTATAACCTCATCGGCGGCCGCTCGCGCGCCGAGGTACGCGTCTATGCCAACGGCTGGTGCTCCGCCCCCTCCGTGGAGGAAAACATCGCCCGCGCGCTCAAGCTGAAGGAGGAAGGCTTCACCGCCGCCAAATTCGACCCGTTCCCCGGCCCCTGGCGCAGCTTCGTCGACCCCAAGGACGAGGATTTCGCGATCGACTTCGTGCGGCAGATGCGCGCCGCCCTCGGCCCCGAGTTCGAACTGCTGATCGAGGCACATCGCCGCTTCGCCCCCTCGCACGCGATCCGCATCGGCCGCCGCCTCGAGGAGTTCGGCATCAGGTGGTACGAGGAGCCGTGCCTTGCCGACAATCCTTCGCTGCTCGCCGAGGTGCGGCGCGCGGTCGCGATCCCGATCGTCACCGGCGAGGCGCTCTATTCGAAGGAATCGTTCTTCCAGGTGCTGGAACAGCGCGTCGCCGACATCCTGAATCCGGACATTTGCGCGATCGGCGGCATCTCGGCGCTGCTCGCCATCGCCGCGATGGCCGAGCCGCAGGCGGTGGCAATGGCGCCGCACAACTATAACAGCGTGCTTGCCGGCTTCGCCGCCACCGTGCATGTGTGCGCGACCATCCCCAACTTCCTGATCGCCGAGTATTTCGTGAATTTCCGCGATGCGTGCGGCGAGGTCGCCACAAGACAGATCAAGGTTGAACAGGGCTTCGCGCGCCTGCCCGAGGAACCCGGCCTCGGGATCGAGATCGACGCCGAGCGCCTGCGCGCCCGGGCCTACAGGGAATTCGCCCACAAGGGCCTGCCCGACTACCGCGACGAATTCCCCCGGCGCGACTACGTGCCCGCCCTCGTTCCCGGCATCACCCGCCTCGGCGGCGGCGCGCCCAGCGGTTGACCTGAATCAATGCGCGGTCGGTTCGGGGCGGCAGGCTCCCCGCATGTCGCCCGACCTGTTGCAACGCTACGACCAGCGCGTGCCGCGCTACACGAGTTATCCGACAGCGCCCAATTTCGGCCCCGGCGTCGACTCCCGCACCTACAAGAGCTGGCTCGCCGCGCTCCCCGACGGCACGGCGCTGTCGCTTTACCTCCACGTCCCGTTTTGCGTGCGCCTGTGTCTGTTTTGCGGCTGTCACACCCGCGCCGCCCGGCGCGAGGCGCCGCTGCTTGACTATGGCGCCCTGCTCGAAACCGAGATCGACCGGGTGGCGGACGCGATCGGCCGGCGCCTTCCGGTGCGCCACGTGCATTGGGGCGGCGGCACCCCGACCTCGCTGCCGCCGGCCGCGATGCTGCGCGTGGCCGGCCGCCTCGCGGTAAGGTTCGACCTGCGACCGGATGCCGAGATCGCCGTCGAGATCGACCCCCGTGCCTTCGCCCCGGAACACGCCGCCGCCCTGCGCGAGATCGGCATCACCCGCGCCTCGGTCGGCGTGCAGGATTTCCACCCAGCCGTGCAGCAGGCGATCGGCCGTATTCAGCCCTTCGAGATGACCGCGCGCGCGATCTTGAGTCTGCGGGAATCCGGCGCGGGCTCGATCAACCTCGACATGCTCTACGGCCTGCCGCGCCAGACCGTCGCCTCGGTGGAGCGCACGGCCGAGCAGGCTGCCGCACTCCGCCCGGACCGTATCGCCGTCTTCGGCTACGCGCATGTGCCCTGGATCAAACGCCATCAGGCGGCGATCGACGCCGATGCGCTGCCCGGCACGGCGGCCCGCTTGGCACAGCGCGCGGCGGCGGATGCCGTGCTGCGCGAGGCAGGCCTCGCGCCGGTCGGGCTCGATCACTACGCGCGCCCGGGCGATGCGCTCGCCCAAGCGGCGGCGGCCGGCCGGCTGCGCCGCAACTTCCAGGGCTACACGACCGACGATGCCGACGCGCTGATAGGCTTCGGCGCCTCGGCGATCGGGCGGCTGCCGCAGGGCTACGTGCAGAACATCGCCCATATCGGCGCGTGGCAGCAGGCGGTGCGCGCCGGACGGCTGCCGGTCGCGCGCGGCATCGCGCTGACCGATGAGGATCGCCGCCGCGGCGCGGTGATCGAGGCGCTGATGTGCAGCCTGAAGGCCGATCTCGCCGCCGCGCCGGACCTGCTCGAAGAAGCCGCTGCCCCGCTCGCACAAATGGAACGAGATGGCATCGTCTCACGGGCGGGAACCACTCTTGCCGTCACCGCCGAAGGCCGTCCCCTGGTCCGCAATGTGGCGGCGCTGTTCGACGCCTATCTCCGCCCCGGCGAACAGCGCCACGCCAAGGCGATCTGAGGCGGTCGCAGCCCGTCGGATTTATCCGAACGGCTCGCCCACATAAGTCTCCGCCAGCCCGCGCGCTGCCGATTCGTTTCCTGTGACGAATTCGAGCTCCGCCAGTTGCCGCCGCTCGTCGAAAGGGCTGGCATCCGCGAAGCGGTGCAGCATCGACGTCATCCACCAGGAGAAATGCTGCGCCCGCCACACCCGGCGCAGCGCCGCGGCCGAATAGCCCTCCAGCGCCGCCGCCGAGCCATCGGCGAAGAACGCGCCGAGCGCCCGATCGAGATGCCACGCATCGCTCGCCGCGAGATTGAGCCCCTTGGCGCCGGTCGGCGGCACGATGTGCGCGGCGTCGCCGGCCAAGAACAGCCGCCCGTGTTGCATCGGCTCGCAGACGAAGCTCCGCATGGCGACGATGTTGCGGTGGAAGACCGGGCCTTCCTTCAGCCGGAACCCGTCCGCCCCCGCGAGCCGCGCCTGCAGCTCCTCCCAGATCGCCGCCTCCGTCCAGCGATCCGCGTCGTCCTCCGGGTCGCACTGGAAATACATCCGCTGCACGTCCGGCGAGCGGCTGCTGATCAGCGCGAAGCCGCGTGCATGGCGCGTGTAGATCAATTCCTCCGACGATACCGGCGCCCGGCACAAAATCCCGAACCAGCCGAACGGATAGGTGCGGACATACTCGGTGCGCTTCTCTTCCGGGATCGCCGTCCGGCACACCCCGTAAAAACCGTCGGCACCCACCACCGCCTCGCAGCGCAGCGCGCCCGCCGCGCCGTCAGTGCCCGCGAACCGGATCACCGGATGCGTGCCCTGCACGTCCTCGATCGCCAACGCCTTGCAGCCGAACAGGATTTCCCCACCCTGCGCGAGCCGAGCCGCGATCAGATCCTTCAGCACCTCGTGCTGCGGATAGAGGGTCGCCACCCGCCCGCCGGTCAGCCGCGCGAAGTCGATCCGGTGACTGCGGCCGAGGAAACGCAGATTGGTGCCGCGATGCGCCACGCCCTCGCGCCTCGCCCGCGCGCCCACGCCAAGTTCCGCCATCAGATCGAGGGTGGCCTGCTCCACGATCCCGGCGCGGATCGTCTGCTCGATCGCCTCCCGCGAGCGCGCTTCCAGGATCACGGACTCGACCCCGCGCCGGTGCAGCAGCAACGACAGGAACAAGCCCGCAGGCCCGGCACCGACGATGCCGACCTGCGTTCGCCTCGCGGCGGCTCTGCTCATTGCCTGTCGATGACGCGCAGCACGACCGGATGATACTGCTCGCCGTAGCCCTGCCGCTCCGCCTCCTGCAGCCGCCGCATGGCGAGCTCCGCCCCCTCCACCGCCACCCCCGCCGCGCGCGCCATCTCGAGCGCATAGGAAAGATCCTTCATCGCGTAGCGGGTGGAGAAGGCCCGTTCGGGGAAGTCGCCCGGCAGCATCGACTTCATGCCGTGGCTCCGCAGCACGAAACTGTCGCCGGAGCCCTTGGCGATCGCTGGCAGCAGAACCTCGGGCGGCACGCCGTTCCGGCGGCCGAGCGCCATCGCCTCGGCAAGCGCATGGGTGTTCTCGAACACCAGCATGTTGTTGAGGACTTTCACCACCTGACCGCAGCCCGGCGGGCCGCAATGGGTGACGTCGCTACCCATCGTCTCCAAGACGGGGCGGATATGCGCGAACACGAGATCGCTCGCGCCCACCATGATCGCGAGCTCGCCCTTGGCCGCCGCCTCACGCGTGCGCGCCACCGGCGCGTCGGCGAAGCCGATCCCGCGCGGCTCAAACCGTGCCGCGATCTCGCGCGTCAGCGCAACGGGCGAGGTGCTGGTATCCACGATGCACTGGCCTTCGGTCAGGATCGGCTCCAGGGTTGCCGTCACCGACTGCACTGCCTTGCCGTCTGGCAGCGAAAACAGGATCAGATCGCACTCCTGCGCGATCTGCGCCGGCGTGCCCGGCCGCACGCCCGCCGCGTGCAGCCGGTCCAAGGGCTCGGGGCGCAAATCGTGCGCCAGCACCGGCCGCCCGAAGCGGCGCGCCAGGTGACCGCACATCGGCTCGCCCATCACGCCAAGTCCGACAAAGCCGATCTTGCGGATCGGCCGCAACGCGATTTCCGCCATCCGAAGGTCCCTCCGTCGCCACTCTGATAAGCCTCGCGCGGGGCTGTCAAAACACGCCGGATCGGCGATGCTGGCGGCCCATCGGCACAGGAGCCACCCACAATGTTCGCTGAGATCCGCGGAACCCGGCTCTTCTTCGACGTGGAGGGGTTGGGCCTCGTGCCGCAGGGCGCCGCGATGGAGAAGCGTCCTGTCGCCTTCGCGATCCACGGCGGGCCGGGCGGCGATCATTCGGGCTTCAAGCCGAGTTTCTCCCCGCTCGCCGCCGACATGCAGCTCGTTTATTTCGACCATCGCGGCCAGGGCCGCTCCGCGCGCGGCGATCCCACCGCCTACACGCTGGATGAGAACGTCGAAGACATGGAGGCGCTGCGCCGCCATCTCGGCCTCGGGCCGATCGTCAGCATCGGCACCTCCTACGGCGGCATGGTGGCGATGGCGCACGCGGCGCGCTATCCGCGGTCGGTCGCGAAGCTCGTGCTGATCGTCACCGCCGCCCATTCCGGTTTCATCGCCCGCGCGAAGGAAATCATCGCCCAACGCGGCACGCCGGAGCAGCAGGCGGTCTGCGAGAAGCTCTGGGCCGGCGGCCTCACCACGCCGGAAGCGATGCGCGACTACTACCGGATCATGGGGCCGCTCTATGCGCTGCGCCACGACGAGGCAGCGGCCGCCCCGGGCCGCGCGCGCGCCATCCACTCGCCCGATGCGCTCAACCGCGCTTTCGGCCCCGGTGGTTTCCTCCTGAATTACGACCTGCGCCCCGAACTTCCGCGCATAACCGCGCCGACGCTGATTCTCGCCGGCCGCCACGACTGGATCTGCGCGCCTGAGTTCTCCGAGGAAATCCACCTTCTTATCCCGCGGTCGCGGCTCGAGATATTCGAGAACAGCAGCCACTCGATCCGGGTGGACGAGCCGGAGCGGATGGTGCGCGCTATCCGTGAGTTCGTGTGGGAATGAAGCAGGTCAACACGGAGAGCCACGGAGTGGTCCTCCCGCGTGGCCCTTCGCCTAGCGCTCCATGCGTCATCCGCCGTGCCGCCGACCGCCAATCGCCAACGAGGTCAGCCGCCGGCTAAGAACCGCGCCACCGCCGGCACCCGCATCATCGCGGCCAGCTCCGCCTCGTCCGGCAGCACCGGCCGGTCCCGCTCGGCATTCACCATGCAGAGAAACCCCATCGGTTCGCCCGCGCTGGCGCGGAACTGGTGCCAGGTCCAGGAGGGAATCTTCACCAGGTCGAACTGCCGCACCTCGCGCACCTCGTCGTCGAGCAGGCAGGTGCCGCGTCCGCGCAGGATCATCACCGCGTGCGCGTGCTCGTGCCGCTCCAGGCTGGAATGGCCGCCCGCGTCCATCTCGAAATAGCGAAGCTGACAGCCGAACGCAGGATCGGAAAACAACTCCTGGCGCGAGATCGCCTTGAACGGCGCCGCACCCTCTTCCTTGTAGGGCTTCAATTCCACGCCTTCCCAGCGAAATCCGCCCTTGTGCGGCCGTAGCAGATCGTTCATCGCGCAATCACTTCCGGTATCGATGGGCGGCGACCGCGTTCGCGAACCGCGCCGTTGCCTCGGCCAGCCGCTCGCGCGCGGCGAGCAGGCTGCCGCCGATCAGCAACATCGCGTCGGCGCCGTAGAAATCAAGCATCTCTGGCACCCGCGCGAGCGTCATGCCCCCGGCCGGCACCGGCACCGCGCCCAGCCCGCGCGCGTTCGCCGCCAGATCGGCGCAGGTCCCGGGCGAATAGCCGAACCGCCCGCCGTAATTCGGGAAGATCACCGCATCCGCCCCGAGCAGCGGAAACAGCTTGCCGATCAGGAGCTCGGGCGCGATCCGCGCCGCGCCGCCGAGCGTTGGGTGCGCCAGGAACGCCATGCCCGGAAACTCGTCCGCCAGCGCTCGCACGTTGGCGGGTCCGGCGATCATCGGCGCCACCATCACGCAATCGAGCCCGCAATCGCGCGCCAGCCCGATCTGCGCCCGCATCGCATCCAGGCTCCCCGTCACGCTCGGCACATAGCGCGCATGGCCCGCCCGCCGCACCGCATCGGCGCAGAGCGGCACGCGCGCGGCGAACGGCGCATAGTGCTGATCGGCGAGGCCGTGATCGTCCTTGACGAAATCGATGCCGCCCGCGGCGAACCCCGCCGCGATGGCCGCCAGCCGCTCCGGCGGCAACCCTTGCGGCTTGATCGCCGAGGCGGTGAACGCCCGCCCGACGGCGCCGGTGCGCGCCCGCAATCCCGCGATGCCGACGCGCGGCCCCGGAAACAGGCCCGGCGGCACATTGAGATCGGCCAGCACCACGTCTTCCTGCAGCGAGGTGTTGCCGAACGCCATGTTGAAGAGCTGCCCGGCATCGGCCCCGATCGTGCTCGCGGCGAGCCCGATCCGCACCGCGAATACCCCGCCGCCGCGATCGGCGATGCTTTGCACCTCGCCCACGATGCCACGCAGGATGAAATCGTCGGCTATCGCCTCGAGGGGCATTTCCACGCTCTGCTCGATCGCGATAGCCCGCGCCCGCGCCTCGATCTCGGCGGGCGTTGCGTGAACCAGATACGTCGCGATGATCCGGGTCACGCGCTGACCTCGGTGAGATACGCCGCCGGGCTGAGGATGCCTACACCCCGCCAGGGATGCGGCACCAGAAGATCGGCGTCACCGCCAATAATGATGCTCGCACCGGAAGCGAGTGCAAGCTCAAGGTATTGATTGTCCTTGGCGTCGCGGCAATCCGTGACGCGCTCGGACCGTGACAACCATGCGCCCTGCATGCATAGGATATCCAGGATGCGTCTCCTGCGAGCGGCTTATACTGCTCCGGCTAGGCGAGGAAGTTCGAGGACGCCCGCAATTTCTGCCGTAACCTCGTTGGAGAGCGCGAAGACATCGGTTTGATCCGCGAGCAGTAACGCTGTCTCCGGCACGGGGACGCAGCAGCCGGCTGAGAAGCCGCCCCATCGCCGCGCGCGTACGCGTATCCGCCAGCGGCTCCGCCGTAGCGTTATCGACCGGAATGGGATTCTCAACCATGTCGGTCATGCGTTACTCCTCGCCGCGGAGCTTGGCGCCTCCGCTCCGGCCAGCTCCGCCAGCGTGTGAACAAGCACGCGCGTGCCCGTCGCCAGCCAGCCGGGCTCGGCATATTCCGCCGGGTTGTGGCTGATCCCCTTGCGGCAGGGCACGAAGATCATCCCGCTCGGGCACACCGCGGCGGCGAACTGCGCGTCGTGGAACGCGCCCGATGGCATCACCCGCGAACGCAGCCCGAGCGCCGCCGCCGCGCGCTGCACCGCCTCCCGCACCTCCGGCGCGAAGGCGACCGGCATCGCGCTGAACACCTCCCGCACCTCCACCCCGGCATCGCGCACCGCGCCGCGCACCGTCGCCTCGATCGCATCCCCCTTCCCGCGCAGGACCGCCGCATCGGGGTGACGCAGGTCGATCGTGAACGTCGCGCGGTCGGCGACCGAGTTGGAGGTGTTCGGCTCCACGACGATGCGCCCGACGGTGAAGCGCAGCACGTCCTCGGGATCCTCCATCAGCGCGTTCAGCGTCGCGATGGCGCGCACCATGTCCTGCACCGCGTCGCGCCGCAGCTTCAGTGGGGTCGTGCCCGCGTGCGCCGTCTCCCCGCTCAGCGTCACGGCGAACCAGCGGCTGCCCTGGATGCCGGAAACGACGCCGATATCCAGCCCCTCCGCCTCCAGAAGCGGCCCCTGTTCGATATGAGCCTCCACGTAAGCGTGCGGCGCGCCACCGAGCGCCCGGCGCGGCAGATCGGCCTCGGCAGCGAGATGCGCCGCCAGCGCATCGGCGAAGCGCACGCCCTCCGGGTCGCGCACCTCGGCGAAGGAAGCGAGCGGCCGGTAGCCGCTCCACGCCATGCTGCCCATGCAACCCGGCGCGAAGCGTCCGCCCTCCTCGTTGGTCCAAGCCACCACCTCGATCGGCCGCCGCGTGCGCGCGCCAGCCGCTTCCAGCGCCTCCAGCGCCTCGAGCCCGGCGATCACCCCATAGATGCCGTCGAAACGGCCGCCGTTCGGCTGCGTGTCCATGTGGCTGCCGGTCAGCACCGAAGCCGCGCCCGGCTCGGTTCCCTCGCGCCGCAGCCAAAGATTCGCCGCCTCGTCTATCGACACCGAAAGCCCGATCGCGCGCGCCCATTCGATCAGCACGCGCCGCGCCTGGCGGTCGAGCTCCGTCAGACAGGCGCGGTCCACGCCGTCGCCCGCGATGGCGCCGATTCGCGCCATCGTCATCAGCCGCTCCCATTGCCGCGCCTCGCTGACGCGCCCCGCCGCCTCCGCCGCCCGGCTCATCGCCCCGCCTCCACAATGGGAGGCCGCGCGTTCAGCGCCTCCTTGTCGAACCCGGCGACGCGCTTGTAGGCGGCGGCGGTCTCTTCCAATTCCGCCGCCGTCAGCACGTCCTCGATGCGCTTAAAACCGTCCGGCGCGCGCGCCTCCACGAGCTGCATCACCTGTTCGGGTCCGTTCCTGCGGTTCGCCAGCACGATCGCTTCGGTGGCCGGCCGCCGCTCCGCCTCATAGGCCGCCAACGCCTCCGGCGCTTCCCCGTGCGCTTGTATCTCGCGCGCCAGCACGCGCGCGTCCAGGATCGCCTGCGAGGCGCCGTTGGAGCCAATCGGATACATCGGATGCGCCGCGTCGCCGAGCAGCGTCACGCGCCCCGCACTCCAGCGCGGCAGCGGATCGCGATCCACCATCGGATATTCGTGGCACGGCAGCCCGGCGCGGATCAGCGCCGGCACGTCCAGCCAGTCGAACCGCCAGCCCTCGAACGACGGCAGGAATTCCGCGGGCACGCCCAAACGGTTCCAGTCCTCGCGCCGCCACACACGGTCGCGCGGGAATTTCCGTTCGGCGATCCAATTCAGCGTCGCGCGCCCGTCGGTACCCGGCAGGCTGATCGGGTAGCATACGAATTTCTGGAACTCGTGCCCCGCCATGATCATCGTGCGCCCGCCGAGGAACGGCGCCGCCTCGGTGGTGCCGCGCCACAGGATCGCCCCGTTCCAGATCGGCCGCCCCTCGGCCGGGTACAGCAGCCGCCGCACCGTGGAGTGGATCCCGTCCGCGCCCACCAGCAGCGCGCCCTCCGCGGCTTCGTCATCTGCGAAGCGCGCGATCACCGAACCGCGCCGCGCCTCCCAGCCGGTCAGCGCGCGCCCGGTCTGCACAGCCTCCGCCCCGAGCCGCTGCCGCACGGCAGCGAGCAGGATCATCTGCAACCGGCCGCGATGGATCGAGATCTGCGGCCAGCGATAGCCGCCCGCCCGCCCGCGCGGCTCGGACCAGATTTTCTGCCCGTGCTTGGAATAGTAGGCGAGTTCCGCCGTCGGCACCCCGCTCGCCTCGATCGTCTCGCCCAGGCCGAGCTCGGTCAGCTCGCGAACCGCGTGCGGCAGCAAATTGATCCCCACCCCAAGCGGCTCGATCCGCCGCACGCTCTCGAACACGCACACCGGAACGCCGATCTGGTGCAGACTGAGCGCCGCCGTCAGCCCGCCGATCCCGGCGCCCGCGATCAGCACCGTCATCGCGTGCACCCGAGCAGCGCATCCACGAACGCCCGCACGCCGTCTTCCAGGCCGGCGTCGTTCACGACGCGCGCCACGCGCACACCGGGCGGCAAGGCTACCCGGCGCGCGAGCCGCGCGGCGATATCGCCCGCCGCCTCCCGCCCGCGCGCCGCGAGCCGCGCGGCCAGCACCGAAGCGGGCGCCGTCACCTCGATCAGCCGCACCGGAAAGCGCAGCGCCGCCTCCGCCACCACCGCGCGGGAGACGTTCGCAACCACCACACGGCCGGCGCGCAGATCGTCCGCCACGTCCTCCGGCACGCCGTAGCTCAGCCCGTGCGCCTGCCACGAGAGCGCGAAGCGGCGGCGGGCGAACTCCGCCGCGTTCACCGCGTCATGCTCCTCGCCCCCCGCCTCGGCGGGGCGCGTGATCACGCGGCGGACGAAGCGGAACCGCGCATCGCCCGCCAGCGCCCGACGCGCATGCGCGAGCAGCGTGTCCTTGCCGGCCCCGCTCGGGCCGACGACCAGCACCAGCGTGCCCGCTTCTTGCATCACCCCAACTTGTCGGTAGCTTCCGGCCCGCGCAAGCAGCGGAGAGCGCCCGATGTTCACCACTCGCCCCGAGATCGCCGGCACGTTCGGCGTGGTCGCCAGCACTCACTGGATCGCAAGCCAGGTCGGCATGGCGGTGCTGGAGCGAGGCGGCAACGCCTTCGACGCGGCGGCGGCCGTGGGCTTCACCCTGCAAGTCGCCGAGCCGCACCTGAACGGCCCGGGCGGTGATGCGCCGATCATCCTCCACAGCGCCCGCACCGGCACCCAGCACGTCATCTGCGGCCAGGGGGTCGCGCCCAAGGCCGCCACGCTGGAGGCATTCGCCGCGCTCGGCCTCGACCTGATCCCCGCCACCGGCCTGTTGCCCGCCGTGGTCCCCGGCGCCTTCGACGCCTGGTGCCTGATGCTCCGCGACTGGGGCAGTTGGGAGCTCGCCGACGTGCTCGCCTTCGCGATCGGTTACGCCCGCAACGGCGTGCCGATCGTGCCGCGCATCAGCGCCACGATCGAGGGCGTGCGCCCGCTGTTCGAGCAGGAATGGCCGACCTCCGCCGCCGTCTACCTGCCCGGCGGCAAGGTGCCGGCGCCGCATTCCCTGTTCGCGCGTCCCGCACTGGCCGACTTCTGGGAGCGACTGCTGCGCGAAACCTCGGGCCGCTCGGGCCGCGAGGCGCGCATCGAGGCGGCGCGGGATGCCTGGTACCGCGGCTTCGTCGCCGATTCGGTCGATCGCTTCTTCCGCGGCAACGAGGTGATGGACGTCTCCGGCCGCCGCCATCGCGGCCTGCTGGCCGCCGAGGATTTCGCCGCCTGGAAAGCCACCACCGAGCAGCCGCTCGCCTACGAATACCACGGCCACACCGTGCTCAAGTGCGGCCCGTGGAGCCAGGGGCCGGTGTTCCTCCAGCAGCTCGCGCTCCTGCGCGGCTTCGATCTCTCCGCGATGGACCCGGTCGGCCCCGATTTCGTCCACACCGTCGTCGAGTGCGCCAAGCTCGCCTTCGCCGACCGCGAGGCCTGGTACGGCGATCCCAATTTCACCGACGTGCCGCTCGGCACGCTCCTCTCGCCCGTCTACAACGATGTCCGCCGCAAGCTCGTCACCGACCGCGCCGCCCATCACCTGCATCCGGGCGAGATCGACGGCCGAACCAACTGGGTCGATCACGAGGCGCACACCCGGGCCGCTCAAGTGCCGGCGGCCGGCGCCGGCGAGCCCACCGTCTCCCGCCTCGGCGTGATCGGCGCCGACACCTGCCATCTCGACGTGATCGACCGCTGGGGCAACATGGTGAGCGCCACCCCCTCGGGCGGCTGGCTGCAATCCTCCCCGGTGATCCCCGAGCTCGGTTTCCCGATGGGCACGCGCGGGCAGATGTTCTGGCTCAAGCCCGGCCTGCCCAACAGTTTGGAGCCCGGCAAGCGTCCGCGCACCACGCTCTCGCCGAGCTTCGCGCTGCGCGACGGCAAGCCTTGGATGGCCTTCGGCACGCCGGGCGGCGAGCAGCAGGATCAATGGTCGCCGATCATGTTCCTGCGGATGGTGCACCACAACCTGAACATCCAGGAGGCGATCGACCTGCCGAGCTTCCATACGGAACACTGGCCCTCGAGCTTCTGGCCGCGCGCCGCCCGCCCCGGAAAACTGGTCCTGGAAGGCCGCTTCGCCGATGCCGTGCTGCACGAGCTGCGCCGCCGCGGCCACAAGGCCGAGAAGGGCGAGGATTGGTCCGAGGGCCGGCTCTCCGGCGCGAGGGTGGAAAATGGCCAATACCGCGCCGGCGCCAACCCGCGGGGAATGCAGGGCTACGCCGTCGGGCGCTAAAGGGACCGCCTCTCCCGCTGCGCGGGAGAGGCCGGCGCGCAGCGCCGGGTGAGGGCGTGCAGCACGAACCCCGCTATTGCACCGCAGCATCTCCTTCCCGATATGCGACGCTGCACCGCCGAAGGATCACGTCCGTTATGAGTCTCAGCCCGCCCGCAAGGCGCACGCCTCTCCACACGCGCCGCATCACCATCGAGGGCTATGAGCGGGCCGACGGGCTGTTCGAGGTCGAGGCGCATCTGGTGGACACCAAGGCCGAGCCGTTCAGCACCGATGAACGCGGCCGGGTCGAAGCCGGCGAGCCCCTGCACGAGATGTGGCTCCGCGTAACCTTCGACGACCGCATGACCATCACCGCGAGCGAGGCGGCGACCGTGCACAGCCCCTATGCCGCCTGCCCCGCCGCCGCGCCCGCCTTCGCGCGCCTCGCCGGGCTTCGGATCAAGTCCGGGTTCCTGAAGGAAGCGGCCGCCCGCGTCGGCGGCACGGTCGGCTGCACCCATCTCCGCGAGCTGTTGCAGCAGGTCGCGACCACCGCCTTCCAGACCGCCGGCCCCGCGCTCGCCCGCCGCCGCGCCGGGGGCGACGGCAGCGGCCCGCACCTGATCGACACCTGCATCGCCTACGCCGCCGACGGGCCACTGGTGGCCCGCCGCTGGCCCGACCGCGCCCGCCCCGCCCAGGCCGCCGCCGACTAAGCGCGCAGTTTCCCCTCCGCCCCCGGGGGCGGATGCACCAGGGGAGGCGGGGGCAGCCACGCGCCAATCACATTGACAAAGGAAGAAGCCGCCCAGCACCACCGCCCCGGCAGTGGAGGCACCGCGATGCCAGCCGTACGCCCGCTCACCGAACAAGATGTGGCGGAGGGCCAGCGCATCGGCTTCCGCCCTCGCTTGAACGTGGTCACGGTGCACCGCCCGAACGCGCCCTGCTACAGCCGCCCGGGCGTGTTCGCGCTCGACGACTGGCGCTAAGCGGCCCGAGGGGTTGTGGCGGGTCCGCCCATCCGCTACATCCGCCGCCCTGGCAAGCGCCCGTAGCTCAATTGGATAGAGCACCAGACTACGGATCTGGGGGTTAGGAGTTCGAATCTTCTCGGGCGCGCCACTTCGCTTCCAAACTGCGAACGCCAATCGCCGCCGATTCTACGCTCGCAACGGCGGCGAGAGTCCGCAAAAGCTCGGTTTTTGTGCCGATGATGCGGATCTCGGTCGGGTCCACCACTTCGACTCGCTGCGCGACGGCGCGCAGATGGTCGCGCCGGTAGGTTCCGTCTTCGTTCTGGAGCTTGCGACGCGCGGCGAGCGCGAACCGCCGCAAGCTCTCCGGCGTGATCGCCGGCCCCGAGACGCTCGACGGCGGCCGTCGCGCGTTCTGCATCGGCCTGCGCCTGGTCTCGGATCGCCGTCAGCTCGGCGATGCGACTCTTCAGCGATGCGTCCGACACGTCGGCTATGCCGTTCTCGATCGCTTCATAGAGACGCTTCAGCTTCGCTTCGGCTTCCGCGGCGCGCCTGCGCAGCTCGGCGATGTGGCCGCGCCGGCGCTCATTCCATTCCTCGCGGCGCTCCAGCAGCTGGTCCATCATCTCCGCGAGGCGTGACGGGTCCAAGATCCGCCATTCGAGGCGGCCGACGACGGCGCCGTCGAGCTTCTCCATCGGCACGGAGAGGCCGCGGCAGCCGCTCTCGCCCTGCCGCACGTGTAGTAGCGATAGCCCTTGCCGGTGCGGAGCGTCATGGCGCCACCACACGCCGCGCAGAAGCAGATGCCCGTGAGCAGGGTCGGGCCGCTGACCGCGCGCGGCGCCACACGGCGGCGATGCCCCAGCGCCCGCCGTCGCGCGTGCGGATGCCGCGCGCGTTGAGATGCGTCGTGATCGACTTGACGCTCATCGGGCCGCTCTCGCCGTCGCCGACGAGCGCCAGCCTGAACATCAGGCGCACCGTCTCGGCGTGGATTGGATCGATCTCCAGCTTCTTCTTGGTCTTCGCGCCGCGCTGCCCGGCGGCGACTATACGGTAGCCGATCGGCGGCAGAGCGCCGTTCCAATAGCCCTGCCGCGCATTCTCCTTCATGGCGCGCAGCGTGTGCTTGGCGTTCTCTCTGGATTGGTATTCATCGAAGAGCGCCATGATCTGACGGATCATGTTGCTCATCGGGTCGTCGCCGAGGTCCTGCGTGATCGAGACCAGCCGCACCCCGTTCTTGGCGAGATTGCGCACATAGAACTCGAGCTGGAATTGGTCGCGGAGGAATCGCGATAAGGAGTGGACGACGATAAAATCGAACGCCGCCGACCGCGCGAGGCCAGCGTCCATCATTTTCTGAAACTCCGGCCGGCGATCGTCGGCGGCCGACGAGCCGGGCTCAACAAATTTGGCGACGACCTCCCAGCCCTTCGCCGCACAATAGATCTCGCCCTGGCGGCGCTGGTCGGGAATCGACAGATCGTTCTCGGCCTGCCGTCCGGTCGAGACACGCAGAGAGAGCGCCGCCTTCGGCGCAGCGCCAGCCTTCACGGCGTCGCTTCGTGTCGGCGCGGCGGCGGTGATGGCCTGAGGTGCTCCGGCAGGGCGTCTGGATAGGCAGCGTCGATCCCCGCGATGTAGTCGCGAGCGTGATACCGGAGAACATGATCGGCGCTTTGGAGAAGGGTCGCGAGACCCTGCCCATAGCCCTGATCGCAGGCGCGTCCCATTGTGTCACCGCCTTGAACAAGGGATTGAATCAGAAGGCCGCGCAGCCTCCCGTTTTCCCCCTGCTGCGGGAGATCGGTAATGTCGCGGAGGACGCACTCATGCATAAGGATGGCAAACCTATCGCCCAGCCGTCCAGATGTAGCGATCGTCCTAACGCATTGGCCGAGGGCTATAGCTGCTGAGACCGGGATGTTGCCGTTTGCGTGCTCGAATCTGTCAGGAACGCCGCGATGCGGCGATCCTTCCGGAAGGTCCGGGGCCAGCTTCACGAAATCACCCAGCGCATCAACGATCTCATAGATCAATCGCGCACCCCGGGTCGGAAACTCGGCGGTCGTGTCCACGAGCGGAGTTGAGGTGTCGTAATTTTCTTCCAGCTTCTTCAAGATCAGCGGAAGACAATAGAGCCACATATGCCACTCGACGCCTTGGTGAGCGGCGGAAGTGACCATCAGGCGAAAGAATTGAATGCCCACATAGGTCGAGTCGCGCCACCACTCCTGCTCGAAATGCGTAGCGGGGCCGTTGAGATAGGCGACGTAATCCGGATCGACAGCAGGATCGAGACGCCTGAGCAAGTACTCTCCGATTGGCTTCCACACCCCGAGCGTCCTTGCGTTCTCAGCATCGGAGAACAGGAAGTGCAGCAGGCGGTTATGTTCCGGATATACCCGGAGCTGGTACCGCGTGGTCTGTTGCTCCCGAATCTCCAGGTAAAGAGCACTCCCGGCGTCAGCGATCAGGTCGCCGAAGAATCGGTCGGAAAATTCAAACCGCTCATCACGTTCAAGGCGCAGTAGCGAAATTGCTGCATACGGCCTCTGTTCTACCATGAAGCGACGCGCCTCCTCAGCGCGATAGATACTCCGAAGAACATCCCCGGCGTACTTCTCCCCCTTTTGCAGAGACGGGACAATCACGTGGAGGCGGCCAACGATACGCACCAACCCCACGGGCATTCGTTTTTTCCGGCGCTTCTTTTCATCATCATCAAGCTTCTTGATGAAGTATTCGACGGACCCTTTCCCGGTCAGCCCGGCCAGCCAGTCGTGTAGCCTTTGTAGGCGCGATTTGCGGCGCGACACCTGATCAATCAGCGACAAGTGCGGTTCGACGAGCTTCAAGAGCTCCGCATAGCGCTCCTCAACGAGCAGCTCGTCCACTAGTTTGGATAAAACAGGCAGCGACGACGGTCCCAACTTTGACAAGCGGTGAATTAGCCAGGCGACCAGCATCCAGCCAAGGACGACGAGAAACGCGGCGTCCTTTGACGTGAAGGAACCGTCGGCGGCGCCGAAGAATTCGAGGTAGAGCGTAAGGCTGACAGCCGAAACCGCAGCGACGATCTGAAGAACTCTGATTTCGAGCCTTACACGAAGCTTTGCGACGGGAGCGGCTACGGCATAGACCGCGACGACGAGAGCTAGGAATGTGAGAAGGCCGTCCGGCGTCATCTCGCTCTCTCCGTCCGCTTGAGGCCGGTGCGGGCGATCTGCGAGAAGGTCTGACCAGCGCCCGTCATGACTTCAGCATCTTCTCGATAACGTGCATCGGGAGCACCAGCCGCATCGAGTCCGGCAGGCGCACAAAGCCGTTGCCCTCGTAGAAGGCGGCCGCGCGCTCATTGATCGCGTCCACCACCAGCATCGACGAGCCGACGGTCGAGGCGCTCGCATAGGCACGGCGCACGGCGTCGGCGAGCAGCATCGCGCCCAGCCGCTCCCCTTGCCGCGCTTCTGAGACCGCGAGTCGTCCGATCAGCGTAGCGCTGACCAGCGGATAGCGCGGCACATGCTTGCGCGCGGCGGTGGGAACGTCGCCTTGCGCCAAACCCGTCGCGCACAGCGTGTAGTACGCGAGCACGGTCTTCGGCTTTTTGGGCTCGACGAGGATGAAGACGCCGTTCGCCTTGCGCCGCACATCTTGGCTCGCCTGCGTCCGCAGGTAGCGGTCGAGGCTGTCGACGCCACAGGCGAAGCCGTCGCGGTCGTGATGCGCCCCTAGCGGCTCGATCTTCAGGTCAAGCCGCGGCGCCGCCATGCTTCAGGACGCGACGCGGCGCTTGTGCTCGGCGAGCGCGCGCTGCAGCCGCTCGCTCGGCTCGGGCGGATGGATCAGCGCGTCGAAGAAGGCCTTGCGGTCACGGTCGGAGAGGACGAGCGTTTCGTGCTCGGCGATCGTCCTCCGTGCGGTCTCGGCCAGCGCGGTGACGCAGAAGTCGCTCACCTTGCGCCGCGACAGGTGCGCGGCACGCTCGACGAGATCCTTCGTCTCCTCGTCGATGCGGAACCCGAGCCGGTCGACACGGCCCGGCGTCTCCCGCTTCTGAGTCTTGGCCTGCTTGCGTGACATGGCGGCGTTTCCCGATGAGGTTTCCATTTCTGCTCCAATGTACGTCATTTGGACTCACAATGCAAGAGACCCGGCCCTAAGCGCGGGGGCCGAAGATGTCGTCGGGATCTTCGGCGAAATGGCCCTCGATCACCCGCAGCTCGGTGTCCGTGATCGGCACGACCTCCGGCCAGTCGTCCGTGACGGCGATCGGAGCGGCCTCACGCGGCAGCGTTCGACTGCCGCGCGTCGTCGGCGTCTGAATGTACGCATAGGGATCGTCGGGAATGATGAGCCGCCCGGCGGTCAGCCTGCAAATGTATCGCGCTCTGGTCATGCCCGTACTGGAGATCCGAGCCTGCGCGCAGCGCAAATCAAAACGATCAGGCGTAGCGCGCCAGCGTGCAAAAACAGACGTTCGACGGGTGCGATATGTCGAACGCTCAAATCATCATCGCCAGCTCGGCGACTTTCCTAAGGGGCTCCGCCCCTCGCGCGGACAAGGGTGAAGTCCCGGCTTGCGCCGGGACCGTCCGGGACGGTCTCCCCGACCTTCCGCGCGGCGCGCGAATCTCCGTCTCCGCAAATTCTAAATCCGCTTGTGCAGGCCGGGTGATCCCCCTCCGCCCCGGCCGCCCTTGTCCTTGCTACCCCCGGTCTCGCCGACGGGCAGGGCTGCAGGCGCGCTTTGCGCCTGCAACCCTGACCCAAAGGAGTAAGACCATGACCGCCAAGACCAGAACCGCCCTTGAGAACGATGCAGCGGTGTTCATTCCGCTCAGCAAGCTCAAGAAGTCGCCGCGCAACGCGCGCAAGACGCCGCACAGCGAGGCGCACATCGAAGCGCTGGCGGCGAGCATCGCCGCGAAGGGGATGCTGCAAAATCTCGTGGTGGGGCCGGAGCGCGACGCGGATGGCAAGCCCACCGGCGCCTACTACGTCACGATCGGCGAGGGCCGCAGGCTCGCGCAGCTTCTCCGCGTCAAACGCAAGCAGATCAAGAAGACCGAGCCGATCCGCTGCGTTCTCGACACGGAGAACGATCCGCAGGAAATCAGCCTCGACGAGAACGTCACGCGCGAGGCGATGCACCCCGCCGACCAGTTCGAGCGCTTCCGCGAGCTTGCCGAGCGCAAGGGCTGGGGCGCGGAGGAAATCGCCGCGCGTTTCGGCGTGACGCCGCATGTCGTGCGTCAGCGCCTGCGTCTCGGCGCCGTCAGCCCGCGTTTGATGCAGGTCTATCGTGATGACGGCCTCGCGCTCGACCAGTTGATGGCCTTCGCGATCACGGAGGATCACGCACGATAGGAGCAGGTCTACGACAACCTGTCTTGGACCAAGGAGCCCGCCGTCATCAGGCGCGCCATGACCGAAACCCACGTAGGAGCGAATGACCGGCGCGCGATCTTCGTCGGCGCCGACGCCTATGCGGAAGCGGGCGGCGTGATCCTCCGCAACCTCTTCTCCGAGGATCGTGGCGGCTATTTCGAGGACGCCGCCTTGCTCGACCGGCTCGCCTTGGAGAAGCTGGCCGGGATCGCCGCCGAGGTTCAGGCCGAAGGCTGGAAATGGGCGGAAAGCCATCTCGAATATCCGCACGCTAACGGCCTGTGCCGCTTCTATCCGCAGCCGGTCGAGCCTTCGGCGGAGGACGCCGAGCGTCTCGCCGCCGCGCAGGCCGAGTTCGACGCGCTGAGCGAGCAATACGACAGCGCCGAAGAACTGCCCGACGACGTGGATGAGAAGTTCGGAGAACTGAAAGCCGAGATCGCGCGGCCGTGTCCTTCGGCACCGCGCTCCGGAATCCGGCCCATTCCTCATCGTTGAACCGTTAACGGCCGTGAATGAAAAGCTGCGTCGGGGCGACGCCGTGCTTCAGCCTGTAGCCGGCGATCACCGACTCCATCAGGGCACGCGATGCAACCTGGGACAGGTGATATTCTCGGCTCTTGTCCGAATACCAGGGGCCAAGCGGGCCGCGAAACACAAGACCACCACCAGAGTTGAGAAACATCTGCGCGGCGCAGCACGCTTCACCCGTTGCGCCTGGCGTCTCGTCTGCTTTGAATACCAAGCCGACATAGCAAACACCTGGCCGCAGGTCGGCGAACTGCCAAGGATGTGCATCCGCCTTAAAGTAAAGCGTTGTCGCGAAATTCCAGGCGATGTTGGCTGGGTCTTGGAAGCCGCGGCGCCCCTTCTTCGCCCCTTCGAGCAAATCCTGATCGCGAAGCGTGCTCTCCAGCACAAGCCGAAGGGCGATTTCTTTGGGGAGTAGCTGCTCCTTCAGCTGGTGATGAAAGTTGCTGGAGAACCGATAGACCTCAGCGTCATTCTGTATGGTTTCCGGGAAAAGATCACCCTTCTGAAAATAACCTGATGCGACGGACCGAGAGACTAGCGTTGAGGGATGAAGGAGACGATGGCTACGCTCATCGTCACCAAGTACGTCACCATGACGTAGCCGAAGGGGCTCATGGCGTGACCCTCCGGCGCTTGAGCCAGGCGCGATGCTGCGCGCGCGCGTAGGGCCGCGCCGCGTCGTCGGCCGCAAGGCGGTTGCCGGCATGGCACTAGTAGTCCGGCGACACATCGGCGGGATCGACGCCGAGCGCCTCGATGGCGTCGATCGCCTGCAACACGCGCTCAACCTTGGGCCAGCCGGAGATATTTTCTCGATCCGAAGCTCGTATGGTTCGTCGCTAACAATCCCGCCCTGGTCGACACGATGCCGGCGAACATCGCAGATGTCGCGCACGCTATGATCGCGCGCGGCGTGGAGAAGGCCGATCTCGATTATACGCTGGCACTTGCAATGACGAGTTCGAAGGCGCGCGAACAGGGGCTTCAAATTCCCCTGGTGAAAGTGCTGATCGAGGCAGGCGCGACGCCCAGTCCTGACAACATGGGCGGCGTGCTTGGTCAAGGACAGACCGAAATCGTCGAATATCTCGTGTCGGCCGGCATGACGATGACTGCGCCTATCGCGGCGGCGCTAGGAAGAACAGATGCTCTCCCCGACCTCTTGAAGTCGGCCTCACAGGAAGCGCTCGACCTTGCCGTCATCAACAACCGCCTCGATGCAGTGCGGATGGCGCTTGCGGCCGGCGCCAATCCCGATCGCAAGTCCTCCCAGCACCGCCATAGCCAGCCCCTGCACCAGGCGGCGCTGCACGACAATGTTGAACTCTTGGAGCTGCTGATCGCGCACGGGGCGCGCCTGGCCGCCGTGGACGAGCTCTGGGACGGAACGCCGCTGGGCTGGGCGATGCATGCCGGCGCCAAATCGCCAAAGGTCATCGCCTATCTGCAGGAGCGAATGAATGGCTGAGAGGGCAAGCCGAAAATGTTGTGCTTTCCTGCTGTGCTGTGCACGCCTTGACACGATCAGATGTTGGAAATCAAGACGCGGCTGGGCGTGCGCGTCCGCTGGCGCCGATCGAGGCGCCGTTGTTCAACCACACGGTCGAGCCCGCCATGGTGCGGCGGAACCTCAGGTCGCTAGCTCGCGGCGCGGCCGTGCTTCGGCTCGTGCCTGGGCGCCCGCCTACGACTTACACGTTCACGGCTATGCGCATCGCGGGCGAAGGAATGCTGCGCAGCCGACGCCCGAGCGGTCGTAGCGAACACGGCGGCGGCGGGCGGCGAAGGAGGGCGCCAGAAAACGCCGAAGCGCCTCAGACGAGCGGTCCAGCGGAGACGTAGTTATCATCTTCATCGACGCTGGCGCGCCATTTCAGAACAGAACTCTGAACACCGGCTACGCCGGGTTTCCCGCCTGAGGCGGCGACCACGGCGTGTGTCGCTTGCCGCGTGTTCTCGCCCATCGCGGCCGGACATTGGCTACACCCGTTTCCAGGGTGCGGTCGGCCCGGACGGCAGCCGCAGCGCCACCGGCATGATCCAACTCCAGCATCAGGCGCCCCGCCAGGCGGCATTCGCCGGCACGGCGAGCGGCGCCTCGATCAATGCCAGCTACAAGACCCAGTTCTGCGGCTACAGCTTCGCCTTGCAGCGCCAGTAGCCGGTGACGGAAGGCGCGGCTTCCCCGCCGCGCCGTTCCGCTCTACAAGGCCCGCCGCGCCCAGGCGGGTGTGGCGGAATTGGCAGACGCGCCGGACTCAAAATCCGGTTCTGGCAACAGAGTGTCGGTTCGACCCCGACCACCCGCACCACGATACCGCTATCGGACCTCCTGGCCCACCGCCGTCTCATAGACGCGCAGCACCGAGCTCGAATCGTCTCCGCCCATGCCGGCGGCGCGGGCAAGCCGCATCAGGTTCATCACCTGCGGCGCGATCATCCCCGGCAATCCGGCCTCGTCGGCCATCGCCAGCGCAAGCCGCAAATCCTTGTGGGCGAGATCGAGTGCGAAGCCCGGCTTGAAGTCGCGCGCGAACGCCTTCTGCGCCAGCGCGCGAAACCCGTCGGAGTTGCCGGAAGCGTTGCAGATCACGGCATGGAGCTTGTGCACGTCGATGCCGGCGAGCTTGCCCAGCATCAGCGCCTCGGCGGCAGCGGCGGCGTTGCAGAACGCCAGCATATTGTTGCACAGCTTGGCGACCGACCCCATGCCGATGGCGCCGACATGGATCACCTCCTTGCTGAAGGACTTGAGCAGCGGAAGCTGCGCCTCGAACACCGCCGCATCGCCCCCCACCATGATGACGATCGTGCCGTCTGTGGCGCGCGGCACGCCGCCCGAGACCGGCGCCTCCAGCATGGCGATCCCCTTCTCCGCCATGCCCGCCGCCACGCGCTTGGCGGTCGCCGGATCGTTGGTCGAAAGGTCGATATAGACCGTGCCCTGCTTCGCGCTCGCGGCGATGCCGCCCGCGCCGAGCGCCACCTCCTCCACATGGCGTGGCATCGGCAGCGAGGTGAACACCACGTCTGATTCCGCGGCGACCGCCGCCACCGACGTGCCGCTTGCCGCTCCGGCGCAGGCGCGCATGGCCGCTTCGTTCAGGTCGAACACCGTCACCTGATGGTTCGTGTTCTTGATGATGTTGCGGCACATGGGTCCGCCCATGTTGCCGACGCCGATGAAGCCGACGCGCATTGCAGTCCTCCCGTCGAATTAGCCGGAACCCTCACCCCTCACCCCGCCTCGCCCCTCTGCCGCACGGCGAGCGAAGCCTTCCTCGCAATCCCGGCGAGGAGGACGGTGCCCCAAGTTCCTCACCCCTCTTCCGCGCAGGGGGAGAGGGGTGAGGATAGGTGAGGCGTGAGAGCAACAAGAATCAGAACGGCACGTCGCCCTTCACCGTGATGCGGTGCATGATCCGCGTCTCCGCCGGATAATCGTTGATCGCGAAGTGCTGCGTGCAGCGATTGTCCCAGAACGCGAGCGAGCCGGTTTCCCAGCGGAAGCGGCAGGTGAACTCCGGCCGCGTCGAATGGCTCATCAGGAACTTGATCAGCGGCCGGCTCTCTTCCTCGGTCATGCCCTCGAACTGCACCACGTGCGCGCCGATATAGAGCGCCTTGCGCCCGGTCTCAGGATGCGTGCGGACCAGCGGATGTACCGCGTCGGTCGGCTCGTCCTCGCCGGGATCGCGCCCGCGCATCGAACCGACCGAGGCCGCCAGCAGCTCCTTGCGCGAGGGGCCGCCCGCGCGCTTGGAGCGGTCGCCGATGCAAACCGTGCGGAGCGGCGCCAGCATCTCGCGCATCGCCGGCGACAGGCTCTCGTAGGCAAGATACTGGTTGGTGAACATCGTATCGCCGCCCGCCGAGGGCACCTGCAGCGCATAGAGGATCGTCCCCATCGCCGGACGCGGCGAGAACATCTGGTCGGTGTGCCAGTTACCGCCGAAATTGCGCTTGTCGGTCGGACGCTTGATGATCTCCAGGATCTCCGGGTAGTCCGCCATTCCCTCCATGAATGGATGGAGGTGAATCTCCCCCCAGCGCCGCGCGAAGCGCAGCTGCTGAGCGGGCGTGAGTTGCTGGTTACGGAAGAAAATCACGCAGTTCGCCAGCAGCGCGGCGCGAATCTCGGCCAGCACGTCATCGGGCAGATCTTGGGCGAGATCGACCCCGGCCACCTCGGCCCCGAGCGCGCCGGCGATCGGCGTCACCTCGATCGTGCGATAGGCGGTGTTCCGCATCTGGTTCATGCACGTCCTCCCGCGATCCGCTCGCTTGGACGACAGAATGACTCCCAGCGCCTTGCCTGGGAAGATGGGCGGCCTGGAGCGCCCAACGGAGTAGGGCGGATGCCAATCCGCCGACGCAAGCGCCACGGCGCTATAGCGTCTGCATGGCGGCGGATCCCGGGCCGCGCCTTGACATCCCCCGGGCGGGGAATACCAACCCCCGCAGCCGAAGGAGGCTCGCATGTCCTATCCGAACGTGAACCTGTTCATCGCCGGCGAATGGACGCCGGCCGCCGGCAAGCGAACGATCCCGGTCGTCAACCCCGCCACCGGCGATACGATCGGCACCGTCGCCCACGCCGACCGAGCGGACCTCGACCGCGCACTGGAAGCCGCCGACAAGGGCTTTCACACCTGGCGGAAAATCTCGGCCTATGAGCGCGCGAAGATCATGCGGAAAGCCGCCGACCTGCTTCGCAGCCGCGCCGATGCGATCGCCCGCATCATGACCCAGGAGCAGGGCAAGCCGCTCGCCGAGGCGAAGGGCGAGACCTTGGCCGGCGCCGACGTGATCGACTGGTTCGCCGAGGAGGCCCGCCGCGCCTATGGCCGCGTCGTGCCGGCCCGTGCCGAGGGCGTCTATCAGCTCGTCATCAAAGAACCGGTCGGCCCGGTCGCCGCCTTCACGCCGTGGAACTTCCCCATCAACCAGGTGGTGCGGAAGCTCTCGGCCGCACTCGCCGCCGGCTGCTCGATCATCGTCAAGCCGCCCGAGGAAACGCCCGCCTCGCCTGCCGAGCTTATCCGCTGCTTCGCCGATGCCGGCGTGCCGGCCGGCGTGGTGAATGTTGTTTACGGCGTGCCGTCGGAAATCTCCGAATACCTCATCCCCCATCCGGTGATCCGCAAAATGTCGTTCACCGGCTCGACGGCGGTCGGCAAGCAGCTCGCCGCCCTGGCCGGCAAGCATATGAAGCGTGCGACGATGGAGCTTGGCGGGCACGCGCCGGTGATGGTGTTCGAGGACGCCGACCTCGAGGCGGCAAGCAAGATGCTGGCGGCGAGCAAGCTCCGCAACGCCGGCCAGGTGTGCATCTCGCCCACCCGCTTTCTGGTCCAGGAGCCGGTCTACGACCGCTTCGTCGAAAGCTTCGTCGCCAACGTCAAGCGCGCCAAGGTCGGCGACGGGCTCGAGGCTGGCACCACGATGGGGCCGCTCGCCAACACCCGCCGCATCACGGCGATGGAGACCCTGCTCGGGGACGCGCAGAAGCACGGCGCCAAGGTGCGGACCGGCGGCAACCGGATCGGCAACAAGGGCAACTTCTTCGAGCCGACCGTACTGACCGACGTGCCGCGCGAGGCGCGCATCATGAACGAGGAGCCGTTCGGCCCGGTGGCGGTGATCTCGCCCTTCCGCGGCTTCGACGACGTGGTGGCGGAAGCGAACCGCCTGCCTTACGGGCTCGCCTCCTACGCCTTCACCCGCTCCACCCGCACCGCGACCGCGATCGCGGCGGCGGTGGAAGTGGGCATGATGACGATCAACCATATCGGCCTCGCGCTGCCGGAAGTGCCGTTCGGCGGCGTGCGCGATTCGGGTTATGGCTCGGAGGGCGGATCGGAGGCGATCGAGGCCTATCTGAACACGAAATTCGTCACCCAGGCCGGGCTCTGAGGGTCCCGGGCGGGGGAAACCGCTCCCCCGCCTGATTCCCTGATTGCGGCACGAGCCTGGATCGCCCCGCCGATTCCGGCGGTCTCGGGTTGTTTTTTAGGCTCAACCGCACGAAAGGCTGGCGCAATCCGTCACGCCATCGTAAATGCATGGTGCCGGGGAGGCGCATCGGCCGGTTGCGACGGCCGGCCCAGGAACTGAGGGAACAGCATGTCGAAGGCTTTCATCGCGCAGGTCATTCAGGAGTCGGCCGACCTGACTGGGGCGGCCGCGAATCGGGCGGCCGGCCATCTGATGGACGCGATCGTCAAGGAACTTCGCAAGTCCGGCAAATTCACGCTGCCGAGCTTCGGCACATTCGTCGTCCGCAAAACGAAGGCGCGCAAGGGGCTCAATCCTCGCACTGGCGAGCCGATCAAGGTGAAGGCCGGCAAGACCGTCCGCTTCAAGGCCTCGCCCTCCCTCAAGAAATCGGTCTGAGCCGCCGCCCCGGCAGCTACCGGCCGCGCCCTGACCGGCGGGCCGTGGTTTCCTCGTCGCGACACATTATCGGGCTTGCGTCCCTGCTCGCCGGCACCGCAGTCGTCGGTCTCGATTCCGCCGTCAACATCGACTTCCCGCGCATCGCGGCGCGCTTCGCGCTGGCGATCCCGCAAATTCAGTGGGTCGTCGTCAGCTACACGCTGACGAGCGCCAGCCTTCTGCTCGTCTTCGGCCGCATCGGCGATCTGATCGGCCATCGCCGCCTGTTCCGCATCGGCGCCGGCTGGAGCGTGCTCGCCTTCATCGCCTGCGCCGCCGCCCCGGACTTCGCGTGGCTGCTGTTCGGCCGCGTCGCGCAGGGCGTCGGCGCCGGCCTCCTGCTGAGCTGCGGCCCCGCGCTTGCCACGCAGCTCTATCCCGAGGCGCGGCGGGCCCGCGCGCTCGCGATCTACACGGCAGGGTTCGCCGGAGCCGGTGCGCTCGGGCCGGTGCTGGGCGGGCTGCTGCTGGCGCGCTTCGACTGGTCATCCGTGTTCTGGTTCAGGGCGCCGATCGCGCTGTTCGCGTTGCTCGCCGCGGCGGCAATCCCCGCCCCGCCGCGCGCGGAACCCGCACGCGCCGCGTTCGACGGACCGGGCGCGCTCTGGCTCGTCGCCGGGCTCGCCTCGCTCGTGCTCGCGATCGGCACCGCGCAGACCGCGCACTCGCTCGCCGCACTTCCGGCCGCCGGTGCGCTCGGCGCGGCGGCGCTGTTCGTCCGCGCCGAGCGGCGCGCCACGGCGCCGATCATCCGCCCCGGCCTGTTCCGCGATCCCGGCTTCGCGCTGCTGACGGCGGCAAGCGTGCTGATGAACCTCGCCGGGTTCGCGGTGCTGCTGCTGGTGCCGTTCGCGCTCGCCGGTTTCTCGGCGCTGCCCGAATCGGCGCGCGGCGCGGCGCTCGCGCTCTCGCCCGCCGCAGTCGCCCTCGGCGCGCCCCTGGCGAGCCGGGCGGTCGGGCGTGGCCGCGCCTGGCCGCTCCGCGCGGGGGCCGCTCTCGCCGCATCGGGCCTCGCACTCTGCGCTCTCAGCCCGGGCGCGTTGGGGCGTCTGCTCGGCGGGATGCTGCTCGCCGGCATCGGCCAGGGACTGTTTCAGGTCGCCTATCTCGATCGCACCGCCGCCGCGCTGCCGGTGGCGGAACGCGGGGTCGCCGGCAGCCTTGCCATGCTGACGCGAACCTTCGGCCTGGTGCTCGGCGCGACCGTGCTCATGCTCGTGTTCCGCTTCGTGCGGGGTGCCGACACGGCGCCGGCCGCGTTCCGCGGCGCCTTCGTCGCCGCCTTCCTGTTCGCCGCCGCGCTGCCCGCTTCGGTCGCCCTGGTCTGGTGCGCGCGCCCACCGGGCGGGCGGGCATAGCGGGCCTTCCTGCTTTTGCCGTCTCCATCATGCCGGTCCCCGCGTAAGCGACGCACATGCGGGAAGCGGTCGGGGTCCTACGTGACGTCCCGCCCGGCCCGGCCCGGCGCGCAGCCCTTCGGATGATGCTTGGTGCAGGCCGCCTTCGCGGCGGCGGGGGTGATGCCGATGATATGCGCCCGCCAGGGCTCGTGCCCATGGGCGAGCGTGCGTTCGACCTTGGCGCCGCCTGCCCCCTTGCGGGCCAGCACCGCGTGCACCGGCGTGACGGCGGCCGCGGCTGCCTGACCGCGCGGATGGTAGATCCTGACTGGCTTGCCATGCCGCGGCGTCTCCGAAGCCTGCGCGCTCGCGATCAGCCCGACGAACGGATTGAGGCGCCTCGGGCGGGCAGCGACCAACAGCGGCGCTGGCGCCACGCCCTCCCGCTCGAACGCGGCATTCAGCAGTTGCGCCATGTGCATGTCGCGCTCGCCGTTCGTGCGGCAGCCGAGCTCGACGCCGATCAGCCGGTGCCCGTCGCGCAGCGCGCTGGTGACGAGGTTATGGCCGGAGGCCACCGTGTAGCCGGTCTTCAGCCCGTCGGCGCCCGGATAGTCCTTCAACATCGTGTCGTGATTGAAGATCACCTGCCCGCGGAAGACGAAGTCGGGCGTGCTAAAATAGTGGTAATAACCGGGGAAGTCGGCGATCAGCCGCCGCGCCAGCACCGCCATGTCGCGCGCGGTGGTCCAGGCATCAGGATCGGGCAGGCCGGAGGCATTGGTGAAGTGCGTGCGCGCCATGCCGAGCGAGCGCGCCTTCAGGGTCATCAGCTCGGCGAAGCGGTATTCGCTGCCACCCAGCATCTCGCCCAGCGCGGCGGCGGCATCGTTGGCGGAGCGGGTGACGAGGCCCAGGATCGCCTCCTCCACCGTGATCCGCATCCCGGGCTCGAGCCCGAGCTTGGTCGGCTCCATCGCCGCCGCATTCTCGGAGACTGGAACGAGCTGGTCGAGCGCGATTCGCCGGTCGCGCAGCGCCTCGAACGTCAGGTAAAGCGTCATCAGCTTGGCGAGGCTCGCCGGATGGCGGAGTTCGTCGGCATCGGTCGCCTGCAGGATCGCGCCTGTATCCGCGTCCATCACGATCGAACTGTAGCGGTCCGAGCCGATCTGCGCCTGCGCGGGGCGGAAGACGGCGAGGAGCCCGAGAAATCCGAGGGCGATCGAGAGGGCGTAAACGGACGTGCTTTTCCTGCGGCCCCTGCTGGGCATTCCTGTCGTCTCCGGAGATCGGGCCGCAACACTATGAAAGCCGGATCAACCCTGTCCAGCAAAGATTTGCACTGAATCGTAGGTGATCCAGGGATTTATCCGGCTTGCTTGCGACGCGTTCTCTGCCCGCCGGCCCGACAGGCCAGCCCCCGGCTTTTGTGCAGCGCACAAGATTTTGCTTGAACCGCCCCGCCGGGCGGCCTATCTCCGGCTCGTGCTGCACCGCAACATGGCGGCGCGGCGGTCGCCAGAGCAGCAGGAGTTTCACCATGGCGATGAAGGCAAAGGCCGAGGCAAGCCCAGCGGAGGCGCCGGAGACGGCTGCTCCGGCGGCGGCCCCGGCGGTTCGGGCACTCACCACCGAAGTGACCGGGCAGGCGCTGCCTGCCCCGGCGAAGACGAGGATCAACATGAGCGAAGGAATGGAGAAGGCGATGAAGACCGCTGAGGAGTTCGTGGCGTTCGGCCAGGGCAATCTCGAGGCTCTGGTGAAGTCGGGGCAGATCTGGTTTACCGGGCTGCAAGACATCAGCAAGCAGTTCGCGGCCACCGCGCAGGCCCAGCTCGAGGAGACGATGTCGGCCTTCAAGGCGATCACCGGCGCCAAGTCGGTGAAGGACGCGTTCGACCTGCAGGCCGGCTTCGCCCGCGCCGCGATCGAGAAGACGATCGCCGAGTCGGGCAAGTTCACCGAGAGCTCGGTCAAGCTGACCGAGCAGGCGATGGCGCCGATCACCGCGCGCTTCGCGCTCGCGGTCGAGAAGTTCGCCCGCCCGGCGGCCTAAGCCGCGCGGCCCGTTCTCGGACGGGCCGGCAGGAATGAAGCCCCGGGGCGCCGCCTCGGGGCTTTTTTGCGTGATCGCCCCGCGCGCTTGCATCCCCAGGCGGGCGCGCGGCGTAATCTCGGCATTGCCCTTTTATCGGCGGGCCGGCTTCCGATATGCTCCCGCCTGACAGGCCGAGTGCAGGAGCGCGGCCGGAGCGGAATCATCGGGAATGAGCGATAACGACAGACGCGGAGGCACCGACGGCACGAATACCGGCGTCGTCGTCAAGAGCCGGCCCAAGACGCGCAAGCCGGCCATGTATAAGGTGCTGATGCTGAATGACGATTACACGCCCATGGAATTCGTCGTTCACGTTCTGGAAAGGTTCTTCCAGAAGACGCGGGAGGAGGCCACCCGCATCATGCTGCACGTGCATCGGCGCGGTGTGGGCGTGTGCGGGGTCTATACGTACGAAGTCGCCGAGACCAAGGTGACGCAGGTGATGGACCTGGCGCGCCAGAACCAGCATCCTCTGCAATGCACGATCGAGAAGGAATGATGCCCACCCAATCCCCGTCGCACCCCATCATCCCATCCAACTAGGCCTTTTCGCGGAGCGTCGCCCATGCTCTCACGCAACCTCGAACAGACGCTTCACCGCGCCTTGTCCCTCGCCTCGGAACGCCGCCACGAATACGCGACCCTCGAGCACCTGCTTCTCGGCCTGACCGACGATGCCGATGCCGCCACCGTCTTGCGCGCCTGCGGCGTCGATCTGGAAAAGCTCCGCACCGATCTTGGCGAATTCCTCGACAAGGATCTCGCCGGCCTCGCCACCGACCGCCCTGGCGACCCAAAGCCCACGGCGGGGTTCCAGCGCGTCGTCCAGCGCGCCGCGATCCACGTGCAGTCCTCGGGGCGCGACGAAGTCACCGGCGCGAACGTACTGGTCGCCCTGTTTTCCGAGCGCGAGTCGCACGCCGTCTATTTCCTCCAGCTTCAGGACATGACCCGGCTGGATGCGGTCAACTTCATCTCGCACGGCATCGCCAAGGCCCCCGGCCGCTCGGCCCAGCGCCCGGTGCAGGGCGCGCAGAACGACGGACATCACGAGCAGGGCGAGCGCGAGGAGAAGCCCTCGCGCCGCAACCAGGATGCGCTCTCCAACTACTGCGTGAACCTCAACAAGAAGGCGATGGCGGGCAAGATCGACCCGCTGATCGGCCGCGAGCTGGAGATCGAGCGCACCATCCAGATCCTCTGCCGCCGCACCAAGAACAATCCGCTCTATGTGGGAGATCCGGGCGTCGGCAAGACGGCGATCGCCGAAGGCCTCGCCAAGCGCATCGTCGAAGGCGACGTGCCCGAGGTGCTGGCGAAGTCCACCATCTTCGCGCTCGACATGGGCGCCCTGCTCGCCGGCACCCGCTACCGCGGCGATTTTGAGGAGCGACTGAAGGCGGTCGTCTCGGAACTCGAGAACCATCCGGGGGCGATCCTGTTCATCGACGAGATCCACACCGTGATCGGTGCCGGCGCTACCTCGGGCGGCGCGATGGACGCTTCCAACCTTCTCAAGCCGGCGCTCGCTTCGGGCACGCTGCGCTGCATCGGCTCGACCACCTACAAGGAGTTCCGCAACTATTTCGAGAAGGACCGCGCGCTGGTCCGCCGGTTCCAGAAGATCGACGTCAACGAGCCCTCGCTCGAAGACACCGTGAAAATCCTGCGCGGGCTCAAGGCCAATTACGAGAAGCACCACAAGGTGCGTTACACCGACGAGGCGATCCGCGCCGCGGTCGATCTCTCCGCCAAATACATCAACGACCGTAAGCTGCCCGACAAGGCGATCGACGTGATCGACGAGGTGGGCGCCTCGCGGATGCTCCTGCCCGAGAACAAGCGGCGCAAGACCGTGACGCTCAAGGACGTCGAAGAGATCGTCGCCAAGATCGCGCGCATCCCTCCCAAATCCGTCAGCGCCGACGACAAGGAGACGCTCAGGAACCTTGAGCGCGACATCAAGGCGATGGTGTTCGGCCAGGACAAGGCGGTGGAGGCGCTCGCCGCCGCCATCAAGCTCTCACGCGCCGGGCTGCGCGATCCCGAGAAGCCGATCGGCAATTACCTCTTCTCCGGCCCAACGGGCGTCGGCAAGACCGAGGTCGCGCGCCAGCTCGCCTCCGTCATGGGGATCGAGTTGATCCGCTTCGACATGTCGGAATACATGGAGCGCCACAGCGTCTCCCGCCTGATCGGCGCCCCGCCGGGCTATGTCGGCTTCGACCAGGGCGGCTTGCTGACCGACGCGATCGACCAGCATCCGCACGCCGTGCTGCTGTTGGATGAGATCGAGAAGGCGCATATCGACCTGTTCAACATCCTGTTGCAGGTGATGGACCACGGGAAGCTGACGGACCACAACGGCAAAACGGTCGATTTCCGCAACGTGATCCTGATCATGACCACCAACGCGGGCGCGGCCGACATGGCGAAATCCGCTATCGGCTTCGGGCGCGAGATGCGCGTGGGCGAGGACGAGGAGGCGATCAAGCGCCTGTTCACCCCGGAGTTCCGCAACCGGCTGGATGCGATCGTGCCGTTCGCCGCGCTGACGCCGGAGATCGTCGGCCGCGTGGTGGAAAAATTCGTCATGCAGCTCGAGGCGCAGCTCGCCGACCGCAACGTGACGATCGAGCTCTCCTCGGCGGCGAAGGAGTGGCTCGCCGAGCGCGGCTATGATCCGCTCTATGGCGCGCGTCCGCTGGCGCGCGTCATTCAGGAGCACGTCAAGAAGCCGCTCGCCGAGGAGCTGTTGTTCGGCAAGCTCGCGCGCGGGGGCGCGGTGAAGGTGGCGATGAAGGACGGCAAGCTCGACTTCGAGATCATCGAGGCTGCGCTGCCCGCGCTACCCAAGCCCGACGATGAAGGCGGCGACGGCACCGAAAAGCCCGAGCACGAAATCGTGGAGTGACCACTCTCACCGAGGGCGCCTGTCGGCGCCCCGCCTCTCCCGCTATCGGGGGAGGCGTACGGTAGACCTCTCCCGCTTCGCGGGAGAGGTCAGCTCCGCGAAGCGGAGCGGGGTGAGGGCGGCCCGAGGCATGCAAACACCCTCACCCGCGCGCCGCCTGCCCGCCCTGTAGGGCGTCGCGCAGCAGCCACGCCCCAGGCCCCTCGCCCCGATGATCGCTCGATACGGCAAGCTGTCCCAGTAGCGCGGACAATGCCTGGACAGGTCTGGCCGGAATGATGCCTCACCCCAGCCGCGCCGCCACCTGATGCGACCCCGCCCAAATCATCCTGAGCGCCACAGACACCACGACCGCCAGCCCCATCCAGGCGATCCATCGCTGCCGATGGATCAGCCGCGCCACGAGATCGGCGGCGACCGCCATCAGCACCACCCCAAGCACGAGGCCGGTGACGAGCACCCATTGCCGGTCCTCCGCCGCCCCGGCTACCGCGAGCACGTTATCGAGGCTCATCGACAGATCGGCGAGCGTGATGCGGAACAGCGTCGCGCCGAAACCAGGTGCCGCGATGAGCGCCGCTTGGCCGCGCCGGCCGGCCAGCTCGCGATAGAGCCGCCAAGCCACCCACAGCAGCAGCAGCCCCCCGGCGAGCGTCAGACCCATGATCCTGAGCAGCGTCAGCGCCATCAGCCCGAAGCCGATGCGGATCGCGGCGGCGATGCCGAGTCCGGCGATGATCGCGTGCCGCCTCCGGCGCGGCGGCAGCCCGGCGGCGGCAAGCCCCACCACCACGGCGTTGTCGCCCGCGAGTGCGACGTCGATCAGGACGACCTGGGCCAGGGCGGCGAGGTCTTGGCTCCAGGCGGCCATCATGAGTGGCTTGGCTTCCTTGCGTGGCGCGGGGTTGTCAATCGCGGCGGCTGGGGTCTAGCTCCGCCGCGTCCCTGAGCAATCGGCCACAAATATGGTTCCCCGCTACACCCGCCCCGAAATGGCCGCCATCTGGGCGCCCGAGAACCGTTTCCGCATCTGGTTCGAAATCGAGGCGCTGGCGGCCGAGGCGATGGCGCGCCAGGGTGCCATCCCGCAAAGCGCGGCCCGCACCATCCGCGAGAAGGGCAGCGCCAAGGTGGCGCGCATCACCCAGGCCGACCTCGACCGGATCGACGCGATCGAGCGCGAGACGCGCCATGACGTGATCGCCTTCCTCACCTGGCTCGCCGAGGCGATCGGTCCGGACAGCCGGTTCGTCCATCAAGGCATGACCTCCTCGGACGTGCTCGACACGTGCCTCTCGGTGCAGCTCACCCAATCCGCCGACCTGCTGCTTTCCGACATCGACGCCGTGCTAGCGGCACTCAAGCGCCGCGCGTTCGAGCACAAGCACACACTCACGATCGGCCGCAGCCACGGCATCCACGCCGAGCCCACCACCTTCGGCCTGAAGCTCGCCGGCCATTATGCGGAGTTCGCGCGCAACCGCCGCCGCCTGGAAGCGGCGCGCGCCGAGGTGGCGGTCTGCGCGATCAGCGGGGCGGTGGGCACGTTCGCGCATCTCGATCCCTCCATCGAAGCCTTTGTGGCGGAGCGGCTCAGCCTAGCGCCTGAGCCCGTCTCCACGCAGGTCATCCCGCGCGACCGACATGCGGCGTTCTTCTGCACGCTCGCCGTGATCGCCAGCGCGATCGAGCGGCTGGCGACCGAGGTGCGGCACCTCCAGCGCAGCGAGGTACGCGAGGCGGAGGAGTTCTTCCACGCCGGGCAGAAGGGCAGCTCGGCAATGCCGCACAAGCGCAACCCGGTACTCTCCGAAAACCTCACCGGGCTCGCGCGCGTGGTGCGCGCCGCCGCCGCTCCCGCGCTCGAGAATGTCGCCCTTTGGCACGAGCGCGACATCAGCCATTCGTCGGTCGAGCGCGTGATCGCGCCGGACGCCACCATCGCGCTCGATTTCGCCCTGGCGCGGCTCGCCGGGATGATCGAGCGGCTGACCGTCTATCCCGAACGGATGCGCGCCAATCTCGAGGCGCTCGGCGGCGTCGTGCACTCGGGCGAGGTGCTGCTGGCGCTGACACGCGCGGGGCTTACGCGCGAAGACGCGTACCGGATCGTGCAGCGCAATGCGATGGCGACGTGGGAGGCGCTGGGCCGGCCCGATGCGCGCACCTTCCGCGACAATCTGCTGAGCGATCCCGAGATCGCCGGGCGGATCAGCCCGGCGGAGATCGACCGCGCGATGGACCCGGCGCTGCATCTGCGCGCGGTGGATGCGATCTTCGCGCGGGTGTTCGGCGAGGGCTGACCAAGCGCGTCATGTGCACCGTCGTCCTCTTGGTGCGGCCGGGACACGCGCACCCGGTGATGCTGGCCGCCAACCGCGACGAGCGGCTGGACCGCGCCTGGGACCAGCCGGACGAATGGTGGCCGGAGCATCCCGGCGTGATCGCCGGGCGAGACCGGACGGCGGGCGGCACCTGGATGGGGGTGAACCGGGCAGGCGTCGTCGCGGCGGTGCTAAACCGCCCGGGCAGCCTCGGTCCTGCGCCCGGCAAGCGCAGCCGCGGCGAATTGCCGCTGCTCGCGCTGGACCACGAAGCCGCCGCAGCCGCCGTTGCGGCGGTCACGCGCTTGGACGCGGGCGCATGGCGCAGTTTCAACATGATCGTCGCCGACCGCGCGGGCGCCGTGTTCCTGCGCGGGCTCGGGCGCGGGCACCCGCAGGCCGAGCCGCTTGGCGCCGGGCTGTGGATGGTCACGGCACACGATCCGAACGATGGTTCGAGCCCGCGGGTAGCGCGGCACTTGCCGCGCTTCCGCGCCGCACCACCGCCCGATACGGACGGATGGCGCGGCTGGCGGGCGATCCTGAAGGACCGCTCCGGCGCGCCCGGCGAGCAGATCAACGTCGTGCCGCGCGACGGGTTCGGGACCGTGTGCAGCTCGCTTGTTGCCTTGGATGCGGATGACGGGGTCGCGTGGCTCTTCGCCGCCGGGCCGCCCGACGCGGCGACGTTCGAGCGGGTCGTTTAGGGGTTCACACCGAGCTGCCCGCGGAGGACCTCGGAGCGCCTGTGTTGCCGTCCGTGCGTCCGCAGTGCTTTCCGTTTGATACTTCCTGGCGCCCTCCCGCACTCTGCGCTACGCTTTGCCGCATGCAACGCGGTCTGCTCGTCCTCGCGATGCTCGCCCTCATAGTCCCGGCGCACGCCGCCGGCGGGAACCTGTTCGCTCAGTTGCAGACGGTCGTTACCTCGTACCTCGCCGAACGCCAGCAGCCGGAGCGCATCACCGGCGTCGCACTGCATGTCGAAATACGAAACCGGCCCGCGATCGACGTATTCGCCGGCACTGACGGGCGCGGCCAGCCGATCGGGCCCGCCACGCTGTTCCAGATCGGCAGCAACACCAAGCACTTTACCGCGGCACTGGTGCTGAAGCTCGAATCCGAAGGCAGGCTCGACATCCGCCAGACGGTCGGCCACTGGCTGCCGCAATATCCGGCCTGGAAGAACGTCACGATCCGCTCGCTGCTCAGCATGACGAGCCCGATCCCGAACTATTCCGAAACGCCAGATTTCGTGGCGACGCTCGCGAAAGACCCGCAGCACGAGTTCAGCTATCCTGATCTGGTCGCTTATGTGTACGACCGCGGCCTGCCGGTGCCGAGCGGCTGGTTCTACTCGAACACCAACAACATCCTGGCCGCGATGATCATCGAGAAGGCCGCTCGCATGTCCTACGGCGAGGCGCTGCGAACGATGCTGATCGCACCGCTCGGCCTGCGGAACACCTTCTACGCGGACGGTCCCTATCCGCCGAGCGTGCTCAACCGCCTGCCGGCGGGCATTTACGACAACGAGGAATGCGCGCTGTACCAGCCGCAGCCCTGCACGGAGACTGTCTGGGCGCCGCTGGTCGGCAAGGACGTGAGCCGCATGAACCTTTCCTGGGCCGGACCGGCCGGGGGGATAATCTCCGATATGGACGATCTCGCGGCCTGGATACGTGCCCTGTTCGCGCTGCGCGTCATTCCGCAGAAGCAGCTTCGGGAAATGACGTCGCTGGTCTCCACCGGGACGGGCCGACCCATCGCGCAAACCACATCGGGTGACCCCTCTGCTTTCGGGCTGGACCTGGCGCGGCGCTACGATGCGAAACTGGGTTCCTTCTGGTTCTACCAGGGCACCACGCTCGGCTTCCGCGCCATCTTCGGCTACTGGCCGCAATACGGCCTGCTGATCACCACCGCCACCAACAGCCAGCCGGCCCAGGGCGAGGACAAGCTGGGGCAGATCGTGGTGGGGGGTGCATTTGCGGCGGTGCGGAAGGCCGGGCTGCTTTCACGGAAGTAAGCTCTCACACGGCGAGCACTGAGGACCTCTCCGTGTGACCCCGTCCCTGCTCCGTCCGCCGCAGCCGCCGCGCATTCACGGTTGCCCGCCAGTGCCAAGGATCAATCGCGATCGCACTCGCCTGCGCCGCCAGCCCGGAGGGCGCGGAACCGCTCACGGCGCTCTTCGACGAAAATCGAGCGGCTTTGCGCCATGACGGATTCGGCGCGCCCGCGAAGCGGGTTCGCGCTGACCGCCCCAGTCCCCTCGGCCTCACACCTCCATCCGCCCGCTCGTCACCTGCACGCAGTTTCCGGCCACGCTCGCCGTGACCGGACCCTCCACCTCTTTGCGCGCCGAGCCGAGGATCAGGCTCGGCCGGCCCATCTCCACCCCCTGCTCGATCTCGAAATCGAGCGTCACGTCCACGCCCGGCGCGAGCGACGTGAGCAGCGCCGCCAGCGCCGCATTGGCGCTGCCGGTGGCCGGATCCTCGATCACACCCGAAAACGGCGCGAACATGCGCGCGCGCAGCCGCCGCGTTTCCGTGTTGGTCCAGGCATAAAGATGCAGCTTGAGCGGATTGAGTTCCGCCGGCAACCGCGCCTCCGCTTCGCGGAAGGCGCCAAGGTCGGGCTCGGCGCGGGAGAGAGCGTCGAGGCTCACCACCTCGGCGATCGCGAACCTGATGCCGACCGAGGCAATGAGCGGCGTGTGCGCGCCGGTGGCGATCGCGCTTTCCGGCAGGCTTGCGCAGGCGGCGACGATCTCGGTCGGTACCGCGTCGCCGATGCTGAGCGCCTGTGGCGCCGCGACCCGCGCCCCCGTCACCGGCCCGTGCCGTCCGTCGCGCAGCACGTGCACGCGTACGAGGCCGGCCGGCTCCTCGAACACGAAATGCTCGGGCGGGGCGTCCGTCATCCGCGCCAGCACATAGGCTGTGCCGACATTCGGATGGCCGGCGAAGGGCAGCTCGGTCTTCGGGGTGAAGATGCGGACTCGCGCATGGTGCTGCGGGTTGTCGGGCGGCAGCACGAACGTCGTTTCGGAAAAGTTGAACTCGGCGGCGATCCGCTGCATCGCCGCCTCGCTCAGCCCGCGCGCGTCCGGCAGTACGGCGAGCGGGTTGCCGGCGAAGCGGCGGTCGGTGAACACGTTCACCGTGATGAATTCGTAGCTGGGCATGGATCGAGCTTAGCCGATCCACCGAGGAATGCACCTCGGGCGGGCGGCTCAGCGCGGGCCGTGGTGGAGCGACCGCAACGCTTCGAGCACCGCCCCGGGCGCCTCCTGCGGCACGAAATGGCCCGCGCCCGGCAACACGCGCCGGTCGTAGAAGCCCGAGAACTTGCGGTGATGTGGCTCCGACAGCGCGGGCGGCGTCACGCCGTCCGCCTCGCCATGGAGGTTGATCGTCGCAACCGGGATCACTGGCTGCGCCGCCAGCGCCTGCTCGATCGGCTCAAGAGCGCGATCCCCTTCCGCCGCGCCGTAGCGATGGCGGTAGGAATGCACGACGACGGCGACGAAATCCGGATTGACGAAGCTCGCCGCGGTGCGCGCATAGGTCGCCTCATCGAACGCCCAGTTGGGCGACCAGAGCCGCCAGAGCAGCCGGCAGAGCTCGCGCCGGTTCCGCTCCAGCCCCGCCACGCCGCGCGGCGTGTGGAAATACCATTGATACCAGTAGCGCAATTCCTGCGCCGGGCCGGCGGGCTCGGCGGCGCGCGCGATGTCCTGGATGTTGTAGCCGGTGATCGAGAGAAGGCCGCGCACGCGCTCCGGCCACAGCGCGGCCACGATGCAGGCCGCGCGCCCGCCCCAGTCGTAGCCGGCGAGCAACGCCGGACCGAGGCCGAGCGCATCGATGAAAGCGCGCAGATCGGCGCCAAGCGCCGCTTGCTGGCCGGAGCGCGGCGTCGCCGGCTCGATAAACCGGGTCGGCCCGTAGCCGCGCAGATAGGGCACCAGCACGCGGTGCCCCTCGGCGGCCAGCGCCGGCGCCACGCCGTCCCAGGCGCGCACGTCGTCGGGGAATCCGTGCAGCAGGATCGCCGGCGGCCCGTCCGGCGGACCGTGCTCCTCGTAGGCGATCTCCAGAACGTCGGTGCGGATCAGGCGGTGCATGGCGCGATCCGCTTCATCGCGTCATGCCGAAGGCGGAGCAAGGGCGCGGTCGAGCCCCGCTCAGCGCGCCGCCACGCCGGCACCCGCCTTGAGCGAGGCCGCGATCTCCCTTGCCAGCGCCTCGGCGACGCAAGCATAGCCGCGATCGTTCAGGTGCAGCGCATCCGCCGCGACGAAACCGGCGGGCGGCTCGCCGCCGCGCTCCCATTCGGCCATCAGCCGGTCGCGGGAAAACAGGCCCACGCCGGCGCGATCGGCGGTGTCGGCCAGTGCCTGGTTGAGCTCGGCGGAATGGCCGCTGGCGAGCAGCTTAGGGCTGCGCTGGTTGTCCATCAGCACGACGTCGATCCCGGCATGAAGAAGCTCACGCACGCCGCCGCCGATCAGATCGCGGAACAGGGCGGGATCGTCGTGGTGCAGGGCCGCGTTGGCGCCCGCTTGCCAGATCACGAGCTGCGGACGCGGCGCAATCGCGTCGGCCTCAATCCGCGCCCGCTCGGCCAGCGCGTCCTGACCGCCGATGCCGCGGTTCAGGACCGAGACATGCGCACCGGGCAGCGCCGCCGAAAGCGCCGCTTGCAGGATCGCCGGGTAGGTGTGCGCCGGATCGGAGGCGCCGATGCCCTCGGTGGAAGAGGAGCCGAGCGCCACGATCACCAGCTCCCGATGCGCGCCGAGCGCGGCGCGCAGGTGCGGCAGCGGGAGCGACAGGCCGGGCGCCGCAGGCGGACAGGGAGCGCCAGCATGGGCCGTTCCGGCGCAGATGAGCACCAGCACCAGCGCGGTCCGTACCGCTGCTTTCAGAACGTCCCCCATCACGAGACTGTGAGCCACAGTTCGGCGGAGAAGTAAACCGGCGGCGGTCAAATCATCGCGGCGCGAATCGAACGACGCTCAGCGCTCGCCCAGCACCCAGCTTCGGAACAGCGCGAGGTCAATGTTGCCGCCGCTCAACACCACGCCAACCCGGCGACCGGCAAGCGCGGCGCGGTCGCGCAGCACGGCGGCGAGCGGCGCCGCGCCGGCACCCTCGGCCAGATTATGCGTGTCCTCCCAATAGGCGCGCACCGCGGCGGCGATCTCGGCATCCGAGACGGTGGCGATCCGGGCGGCGCCGGCAAGGATGATGGCAAGCGCCGCCTGGTCGGTCTGCCGCGTGGCGATGCCGTCCGCCAGCGTGTGCGCCCGGTTCAGCGCCGCCGGCGCGCGCGTGGCGAAGGCGTTGGCATAGGTCGCCGCCCCCTCGGCCTGGACGCCGACGATCTCGGTCGGCAGGCCGAGCAGGTCGCGGGTCAGGATGGCGCCGCAAATGCCCGAGCCGAGCCCGATCGGCACATAGAGCGCGTCCAGCACCGGCGCGGCGCGGAACAATTCGAGCGCGTAGGTCGCGACGCCGAGCACCAGATCGGGGGCGAAGGATGGGGCGAACTCCAGCCCCTCGGCAGCTGCAAGACGGCTTGCCTCGTCGCGCGCCTCCTCAAAATCCTGGCCGTGCTCGATCAGCCGCGCGCCGAGCGCGCGCATCGCCATGTTCTTCTCGGCGCTGTTGCCGTGCGGCACGACGATCGTCACCTTCACCCCGACGCGACTGCCCGCATAGGCGAGCGACTGGCCATGATTGCCGCGCGTCGCCGAGATCACGCCGCGCACCTCGGGGCGCTCGCGCTTCAGCCGCTCCATGTAGATCAGGCCGCCGCGCACCTTGAATGCGCCGGTCGGCGAATGATTCTCGTGCTTGACCCAGAGTTCGGCACCCGCACGCCGACCGAGCAGCGGCCAGGCATAGGCGGGCGTCGGCCCGAAATGCGCGTGCACCAGGGCGGCGGCGCGCTCGAGTTCATCAAGGACGAACATCATCACGAATACAGGCGCGGTCCTTGCGTACCGCGCCGGAATGGATCGTGGAAGTGACACAGGGCCGGCGAGAGCCGGCCCTGGATCTTCATCAGACGGGGCGGAGGTTCACCGCGGCGTCCTTGCCGCGCTCCTTCGTCACGTCGAAACTGAGGCGCTGACCCTCGTCGAGGCCGCGCAAGCCCGCCGCCTGGACCGCGGTGATATGGACGAACACGTCCTTGCCGCCATCCTGGGGGACGATGAAACCGTAGCCCTTCGTCGGGTTGAACCACTTAACCGTACCAACAGCCATCTTTCGTCACTCTCTCATTTATCAGTCGGCCGCGCTCGATACGCGGCGTGGGCACAACCGGGTCTTTGGAGTCTTGAGAGCACCCGACGAGATGGCGGGAACAAGCAAGCCAAGCCAAAAGGCGATTGCGTTACGCACTTGGCACAGAAAGCCCTGTGCCTGTCAACGCGAAGCAGGCGGAAACCCATTCCTCGTCGTCGTCACGCCTGCATGAGCCCCGGCATCTTGGACCGCGCGGGCAGCGCCGAGACGGAGCCAAGACCGCGCCAAGATGCCATCGCGGGCAGCCGATTGGAAGGGTCGGAGCGCATGGCCCACCATCGCTCCGCGCAGCGGCGTGAATGTGGCAGCGCCGCACGAAAAAGGGCGGGCCCTGCGGCCCGCCCCGTCTCGTCGATGTCGATCGGCGACCAGATCAGAAATCCATGTCGCCCATGCCGCCGCCACCCGGCGGCATGGGCGCGGCCTTCTTCTCCGGCTTTTCGGCGATCATCGCCTCGGTGGTGATGAGCAACCCGGCGACCGACGACGCGTCCTGCAGCGCCGTGCGCACGACTTTGGTCGGGTCGATGATGCCGGCCTTCACCAGATCCTTGAACTCGCCGGTCTGCGCGTCGAAGCCGAACGCGTACTCGTTGCTGTCGAGCACCTTGCCCGAGATCACCGCGCCGTCCTCGCCCGCGTTGGAGGCGATCTGGCGCAGCGGCGTCAGGATCGCCTTGCGGACAATTTCGATGCCGAAGCGCTGGTCGTCGTTCTCGGCGCTCAGCTTGGAGAGGATCGCACCGGCGCGCGCCAGCGCCACGCCGCCGCCCGGAACGATGCCTTCCTCGACCGCCGCGCGCGTCGCGTGCAGCGCGTCATCGACGCGGTCCTTGCGCTCCTTCACCTCGACCTCGGAAGCACCGCCGACGCGGATCACCGCGACGCCGCCCGCGAGCTTCGCCAGCCGCTCCTGCAGCTTCTCGCGGTCATAGTCCGAGGTGGTCTCCTCGATCTGCGCGCGGATCTGGTTGCAGCGGCCCTTGATGTCCTCGGACGAGCCCGCACCCTCGACGATCGTGGTGTTCTCCTTCTCGATCAGGACCTTCTTGGCCTTGCCGAGCATGTTGAGCGTCACGTTCTCGAGCTTGATGCCGAGATCCTCGCTGATCACCTGACCGCCGGTAAGGATCGCGATGTCCTCGAGCATCGCCTTGCGCCGATCGCCGAAGCCCGGGGCCTTCACCGCCGCGACCTTCAGGCCGCCGCGCAGCTTGTTGACGACCAGCGTCGCCAGCGCCTCGCCTTCCACGTCCTCGGCCACGATCAGCAGCGGACGGCCGGACTGCACAACCGCCTCAAGCAGCGGCAGCATCGGCTGCAGGCCGGAGAGCTTCTTCTCGTGGATCAGGATGTACGGCTGATCGAGCTCGGCCGTCATCTTCTCGGCGTTGGTGATGAAATAGGGCGACACATAGCCGCGGTCGAACTGCATCCCCTCGACCACGTCGAGCTCAGTCTGGATGCCCTTGGCCTCCTCGACCGTGATCACGCCCTCGTTGCCGACCTTCTGCATCGCTTCGGAGATCATCTTGCCGATCTCGGTGTCGCCGTTGGCGGCGAGCGAGGCGACCTGTGCGGTCTCGGCCGGCGTGGTGATCTTGCGGGTGTTCTTCTTCAGCTCCTCGACGACCGCGTTCACCGCCTTGTCGACGCCGCGCTTGAGGTCCATCGGGTTCATGCCGGCGGCAACCGCCTTGGCGCCCTCGCGCACGATCGCCTGGGCGAGCACGGTTGCGGTGGTGGTGCCGTCGCCGGCGAGGTCGTTCGTCTTGGAGGCGACCTCCCGCACCATCTGCGCGCCCATGTTCTCGAACTTGTCGGCGAGCTCGATTTCCTTCGCGACGGTCACGCCGTCCTTGGTGATACGCGGCGCGCCGAAGCTCTTGTCGAGCACCACATTGCGACCCTTCGGGCCGAGCGTGACCTTCACCGCGTCGGCGAGAATATCGACGCCGCGCAGCATCCGCTGGCGGGCATCGCCGCCGAACTTAACGTCCTTGGCAGCCATTGTTTGTCTTCCCTCTTGAGTTCAGTCGCAGATTTTCGCGGAAAGCCCCGTTCAGGCAGCCTTCTTCTGCGCGACACCGCCCTCGATGATGCCCATGATGTCGGACTCCTTCATGATCAGGAGTTCCTCGCCATCGAGCTTGACCTCGGTTCCCGACCACTTGCCGAACAGCACGCGGTCGCCGGCCTTCACGTCGAGCGGGATAAGCTTGCCGGTCTCGTCGCGCGCGCCCGGCCCGACCGCCAGAATCTCGCCCTCCATCGGCTTTTCCTTGGCGGTGTCGGGAATGATGATGCCGCCGGCGGTCTTTTCCTCGGCATCCAGCCGCCGGACGACCACCCGGTCATGCAGGGGACGGAACTTCATTCGGATTCGCTCCTGTAAATGACACAAACCGCCAGCCGGCCCCGGCCGGATCGGCCCGGGAGCGACTGTTAGCACTCCCCCAGAGAGAGTGCCAGCGATCTAGGCCCGGCCCTGCGGGGAGTCAAGAACGGGGGCGGTCCGGCAGCACAGCGGCGAAGCGAGTGCTAATGCGCTGAATTTCCTTCATTTTTGCTTGCATATGGCAGCCCGCCCCGTGGCAAGCTGTTGGCTCGTTACGGAGTGACCACACGGGAGACCCGACCGCAATGAGCCTCGCCCTGCAGCTCAAGAACTACCGCCTGACCACCGCTGAGATTCTCTACCGGATGCCCGACCATCCGGATCTGCTGCAGAGCTTCATCTGGCAGGATCTCGATCTCGCCCCCGGCTACCCGGTCCTGCGGAAATTCCTCGATTTCTGGCGCCGCGAGCTCGACGGGCCGATCCATTCGGTGCGCGTCGCCTCGACGGGACTGGTCAAGCCGCCCCGCTACCGCGCCCCCGGCGCGGTGTTCCGCCTCCACTAGACGCCGGGCGGCGGACATAGCCGGATAATTGGCACGCTGGCGGCCTCGGACCGGCGCGGTCCGCATCGCCAAGGCTTCCCGGCCGGGCGCCTGCGCCTATACTCTGCGCATGCCCTTCGACGTGCGTGAGTTTCCGGCGAACGGCGCGCTGCGCCGGGCGGAGACGACTGCCTCCCGCCGGCTCGTCGCCCTATGGCTGTTCGGCCTTTGCGCCATGATCTGGGTAATGGTGGTGCTTGGCGGCGTCACCCGGCTCACCGGCTCGGGGCTTTCCATCATGGAGTGGGCACCGCTGAGCGGCACCCTGCCGCCCCTCTCCGAATCGGCATGGCAAAACCTATTCGCGCTCTACAAGAGCATCCCGCAATACCAGATCCTGCACCCGGGCATGGGGCTGGCCGGGTTCAAGGGCCTGTTCTGGCTGGAATGGACGCACCGGCTGTGGGGCCGGCTGCTCGGCGTGGCGATGCTCGTGCCGCTGATCTGGTTCGCCGCCACGCATCGCATCGACCGGCGCCTGGTTCCGCGCCTTGTGTTCCTCTTCATCCTCGGCGGACTGCAAGGCGCGGTTGGCTGGTTCATGGTCGCCTCCGGCTTCGATCCGGACAGCACTTCGGTCGCCCCGGCCCGCCTCGTTTTGCACCTCGTCTTCGCCCTTTCCCTCTACGTCGCGATCCTCTGGACCGGCCTGAGCCACCTTTACCCCACCGCCGCCTCCGCCGGCCCGGGCGAGCGGGCGCTGCGCCCGCTCGCCATCATCGCGGCCGGGACGCTGGCGCTTGCCATCGTCGCCGGCGGCTTCGTCGCCGGCACCCATGCGGGGTTCGAGTACAATACGTTCCCCTTGATGGAAGGCCGGCTGGTGCCGGCCGACTATGACCGGCTGCAGCCGTTTCTCGCCAACCTCGTCGGCAATCTCGCCGCCGTGCAGTTCGATCATCGGGTGCTGGCGACCCTCGCCGCCTTGGCCGGGCTCGGCGCGGCGGGGGTCGCGCTGATCGCCGACGTCTCGCGCCGCGTGCGCGCCGCCGCACTCGCCCTCGGCTTCTTCCTGCTGGTGCAATACGCGCTCGGCGTCGCGACGCTGCTCTTGGTCGTGCCGATCCCGCTGGCCGCTGCCCATCAGGCCAATGCCGTGCTGGCACTCACCGCTGCGGCGGTCCTGCTGCACCGGCTGCGCCCGGTCCACCGCGCCCGCGCCTGAGCCCGCGTTGCGCGCCCCGCCCCGCAGCCTCATCTCATCTCCGCCCGTTTCTGTCCCCAGGAGCCCCCATGAGCGCGCTCGAGGCCACTGACCGCCTGTTCTTCGATCGCCCCGACTCCGCCCTCAGCCGCGACGCGGCCGAACGGCTCACCGGCGAGGCGCTGGCGCGCGGCGACGACGGAGAGCTATTCCTCGAATACCGCGAGAGTGAGCAGCTCAGCCTGGAGGACGGGCGCATCCGCAGCGCCGGGTTCGACACCACGCTCGGCCTCGGCCTACGCGCCGTGGCCGGCGAGGCGACCGGCTACGCCCATGCCGGGGAAATCTCCGAGGATGCGCTGAAGCGCGCCGCCGCAACCGTCGCGGCCGTGGCCGCCGGTCATTCCGGCACCGCCGCCGAGCCGCCGCGGTCCACCAACGCGCGGCTCTACTCCGACGCCAACCCGCTCGCCTCGATGCCGTTCGGCACCCGCGCCGCGCTCTTGGGCGAAATCGACGCCTATGCGCGCGGCAAGGATGCGCGCGTCAAGCAGGTCATGGCCTCCATCGCCGGGGAGTGGCAGGCCGTGCAGATCATCCGCGCCGACCGGCGCCGCGTCGCCGACCTGCGTCCGCTGGTGCGGCTCAATGTCGCGGTGGTGGTCGAGCAGGGCGGACGGCGCGAGACCGGCAGCTACGGAACCGGCGGCCGCTTCGGCTACACGGAGATCACCGCGCCCGCCTCCTGGCGCGCGGCGGTGGACGAGGCGCTGCGCCAGGCGCTCGTCAACCTGGACAGCCGCCCGGCACCCGCCGGCGAGATGGAGGTTGTGCTCGGCTCGGGCTGGCCCGGCATTCTGCTGCACGAGGCGATCGGCCACGGGCTGGAGGGCGACTTCAACCGCAAGAAAACCTCGGCCTTCGCCGGGCTGCTCGGGCAGCGAATCGCCGCTCCGGGCGTGACGGTGGTTGACGATGGCACGCTGCCCGACCGGCGCGGCAGCCTGACCGTGGATGACGAGGGCACGCCATCGAGCCGCACCGTGCTGATCGAGGACGGGATCCTGGTCGGCTACATGCAGGACCGGCTGAACGCCCGTCTGATGGGGATGCGCGCCACCGGCAACGGTCGCCGCCAGTCCTATGCCCACGCGCCGATGCCGCGCATGACGAATACGGTGATGCTGGCCGGCGCGCACAGCAAGGACGAAATGATCGGCTCGGTGAAGCGCGGACTTTACGCGGTGAATTTCGGCGGCGGCCAGGTCGATATCACCTCCGGCAAGTTTGTGTTCTCGGCAAGCGAGGCGTACTTGATCGAAGACGGTCGCGTGACCGCGCCGGTGAAGGGCGCGACGCTGATCGGCAATGGCCCCGATTCGCTGACCAAAGTTTCCATGATCGGCGACGACATGGCGCTCGACCCTGGAGTCGGCACTTGCGGCAAGAATGGACAGGGAGTTCCGGTGGGCGTCGGCCAGCCGACGATGAAGATCGCCGGCCTCACCGTGGGCGGGACGGCGGCCTGAAACCGGGGCGAAACACGAAAAATTGAGGAGACTGTCGATTTGACGAGGGAATGACGTGAAATCCACGGTAAAAATTTACCAACGCGGAAGTATCGCGGCCATCAGATACCGCGACGGAGCCGTTACGAGCCGCCGGCTATCCGATCGAAATGTCAAGCGAAAGGTCCGCGATCATGTCCCAGACCCTCACCTCCGTTGTCTCCATCGCCGACTCCGGCAAGGTCCGTCTCGGCGGCTATGCGCCGACCCTCGCACCCGCCACCGCGGATGCCGGCAAGGTCCGTCTCGGCGGCTACGCCCCGACCCTCGCGCCCGCCACCACGGACGCCGGCGAGGTCCGTCTCGGCGGCTATGCGCCGACCCTCGCGCCCGCCACCGCGGACGCCGGCAAGGTCCGTCTCGGCGGCTATGCCCCGACCCTCGCCCCCGCCACCGCGGATGCCGGCAAGGTCCGTCTCGGCGGCTATGCGCCGACCCTCGCCCCCGCCACCGCGGATGCCGGCAAGGTCCGCCTCGGCGGCTACGCCCCGACCCTCGCGCCCGCCACCGCGGATGCCGGCAAGGTCCGTCTCGGCGGCTATGCCCCGACGCTGCCCCCGTCGCGCCGCTAGTTCTTCTTCCTCCAACCTTTTCAGTTAGGCTGTCGCGCGAGACCCGGCGCTTGCCGGGTTTCGCCGCGTCCAGAGGGAGGGCTCATGAGCACCGTCGTTAGCGAACAACCGTCCGCCGGTTCCGACTCGCCCCAGGCCGCGCCGCGCACGCCGCTCATCACCTTCCACCGCTTCATCCCGACCGCGCGCTATCCGATGCGCGCGGACCGCTCCGCCGCCGGCTCGCTGCCCACGCGCGCCTTCCGCTATTGCGAGGCGGCCACCTCGGCCGCCGCCTTCGGCTGGTACGTGTTCCCGCCGGTCAGCTTCAGCGTGCAGTGGGACGGCAACGACATGATCTGGACCTGGGAGGGAGCGGGCCAGTGGTTCCCCCTCAAGGTCGTGCAGTTCCCCGACTTCCGCGCCCAGTTCGACGCCATCGCACCCGAGGAAATCCGCGAGTTCTCGCCGCCGTTCCTCGCCGCCTTGCAGGAACCGGGGCTCTTGCAGATGTGGACCGGCATCGTGCTCCGCACCCGCCCGGGCTGGAGTTCGCTCGTGCGCGCGCCGGCCAACATCCCGCGCAGCGGCACCTATGAACTCTACGAAGGCATCATCGAGACCGACCGCTGGTTCGGCCCGCTGATCACCAACATGCGGATCACCAAAACCAACATCCCGGTCGATTTCCGCGCCGACTTCCCGATCGTGCAGGTGCAGCCGCTGCCGCGCAACGCCTATGACGATGCGACGCTGAACGACTACGAGCTGGTGCCCGACCTCAACGGCCTCCGCCCCGAGGACTGGGACGACTATTACGACACGGTCGTACGTCCGAACGTGCAAGAGCACCGTCCGCGCGGCCAATACGCCGCCGCCGCGCGCAAACGCCGCGCGCGCGAGGAGCAAGGCTAGGCGCGCACAGCCCGCCCCGTATTGCCCGGGCGACGCCGCGCTTCCATAGTCGCCCCGAGACAAGGGGAGGAACTGATGGACCTCAGGTTCACGCCCGAGGAAGTCGCGTTCCGCGACGAAGTGCGCGCCTTCATCCGCGAGAATCTGCCCGCCGACATCCGCGAGCGGATGCGGCTCGGCTACCGACCGCGCAAGGAAGATACCGTCGCCTGGATGCGGATCCTGCACAAAAAGGGCTGGGCCTGCCCGAACTGGCCGGTCGAATACGGCGGCACCGGCTGGTCGCCGGTGCAGCGCATGATCTTCATCGAGGAGAACCAGGCGGCGCCCGCGCCCGAGCTTCTGTCCTTCAACATCACCATGCTCGGCCCGGTGCTGATCCAGTTCGGCACCGAGGAGCAGAAGCGGCGCTTCCTGCCGCGCCTGCCGACGGTCGAGGACTGGTGGTGCCAGGGCTTCTCGGAACCCGGCGCCGGATCGGACCTCGCCTCGCTTCGCACGCGCGCCGAGCGCCACGGCGATCATTACATCGTCAACGGCTCCAAGATCTGGACCTCGACGGCGCACATGGCCGACTGGATCTTCCTGCTCGTGCGGACTAACCCGAACGCGGCCAAGCGCCAGGAGGGCATCTCGTTCCTGCTGCTGCCGATCAAGCAGCCCGGCATCACCATCCGCCCGATCGTCTCAATCGACGGCGCGCACCACCTGAACGAAGTCTTCTTCGACAACGTGAAGGTGCCGGTCGACATGCGCGTTGGCGAGGAGAATCGCGGCTGGGACGTCGCCAAATACCTGCTCGGCAACGAGCGCACCGGCATCGCCCGCCTGGGCAAGTCGCGCGAGCGCATGGCGGCGGCGAAATCGATGGCGCGCATGGTGAAGGCGAATGGACGGCCGCTGATCGAGGACGACGACTTCCGCCGCCGCGTGGCGCAGCTCGAAGTGGACATGAAGGCGCTGCAGATCACGCAGTACCGTGTGGTCTCGGCCTACGCCAAGCAGCGCGACGGCCGGCCCGATCCGCTGTCCTCGGTCCTGAAGGTCAAGGGCACGGAGCTGCTTCAGGGCACGTCGGAGCTGGCGATGGATGTCGGCGGCCCGCTTGCCATGCCGCACTGGTCACAAGAACTCGCGGAGCTCGCCAACGAACCCGACGAGCTGCTGGAGGGCTCCGAGCAGTCCACCGGCGAGTACCTGATGCTGCGCGCCGCCTCGATCTACGGCGGCACCAACGAGATACAAAAGAACATCCTGACCAAAGCGGTGCTGAGGCTCTGATGGACTTCGAACTTTCAGACGAGCAGCGCCTGCTCAAGGATAGCGTCGATCGGCTGATGGCCGACCGCTACAGTTTCGAGGCGCGCAAGACCTATCTCAAGGCCGAGAACGGCTGGAGTGCCGAGCTCTGGCAGCAATATGCCGAGTTGGGCCTGCTCGGGCTGCCATTCGCCGAGGAGCATGGCGGCTTCGGCGGCGGGCCGGTGGAGGTGATGCTGGTGATGGAGGCGTTCGGCCGCGCGCTCGCGCTCGAGCCCTATCTCGCGACGGTCGTGCTCGCCGGCACCGCGATCCGCACCGCCGGTAGCGCCGACCAGCAGGCCGAGCTGCTGCCGGCGATCGCCGAGGGGCGTCTCAAACTCGCCTTCGCTCATGGCGAACGGCAGGCGCGCTACGACCTGACCGACGTGATGACCACGGCCAAGCGCGGCGGCAAGGGCTGGGTGCTCGACGGGGCCAAGACCGTCGTGTTCCACGGCGATACCGCCGACAAGTTCGTGGTCAGCGCCCGCACCGCAGGCGCGCAGGACGCGGCGGAGGGCATCACGCTGTTCCTGGTCGATGCCCACGCCGACGGTGTTGCGCGGCGCGGCTACATGCTGCGCGACGAGACCCGCGCCGCGGAGCTGTCGCTCACCAATGTGCCGGTGGGCGAGGACGCGGTGCTGGGCGAAGTCGGCAAGGGCCTCGCGACCGTGCAGGCGGTGGTGGAGGCCGGGATCGCCGCGATGGGCGCGGAAGCGGTCGGCGCGATGGAAGCCATGCACGCGATGACGCTCGACTATTCGCGCACCCGCGAGCAGTTCGGCCGGCCGATCGGGCAGAATCAGGTGGTACAGCACCGGCTCGCCGACATGCTGATGTCGATGGAGCAGGGCCGCTCGATGGCGATGCTCGCCTCGATCAGCCTGACCGAGCGCGACGCCGCCGAGCGGGCACGCAGCATCGCGATGGCGAAGGTCGGCTACGGCCAAGCGGCGCGTTTCGTCTCGCAGCAGGCGATCCAGCTCCACGGTGGCATCGGCATGACCGAGGAATACGCCGTCGGCCATTATTTCCGCCGCTGCATGGTGATCGAGCACACGTTCGGCGACACCGCGTACCATTTGGCGAGGCTCGCGGCGCAGGTCGCGTAATCGCCGCTGGTTGCCAGGCGCTGTCCCTGATCGGCCGTCTCCGTCTCGTAGCAGCCGCCCACTGGCTTGCCGGGGCCGTGCACGGCCTTTGGGGCAAGCCCCATGGCGGTGAATGGAGCGCGGATTTCACGCGCCGGCGCGCCGCGGCGCTGCTGCGCGCGCCCGTGGAACCGTTCCGGCTGGAGGGCATGATCGAACGCGCGCTCGCGCTGGCGGCCGCGCTCGATGCGACGGTTTGTGACGCCCTCTCCATCGCCCTGGCGGAACAAGGCGAAATCCCGTTAATCAGCGACGACAAGCCACTGCTCCGCCGCCTCGGGCAGGATTCCAAGCTGCGGAGCCTGATGCCCCCGCTCGCGGAGATTTCGCTCTGAACTCCACCCTCGCTGCCAACGTCATGCATTTCGCCCGCCTGCTGCGCCGCGCCGGCCTGCCGGTCGGACCGTCGGAGGCGGTGGCGGGGTCGCGCGCGCTTACGCTAGTCGATCTCGGCGATCGCACGGAGGCGCGCACCGCGCTGCGCGCGGTGATGATCCACCGCCGCGAGCACCGCGAGGTTTTCGACGCCGCCTTCGATCTCTTCTGGCGCGATCCGACCGCCGCCGAGCAGGCGGTCGCCGCCGCGCTGATGAACGCGCAGCAGGAGATCACGCGGGAAAAGCCGCGGCCCGGCGCCCGGCGCGTCGCCGAGGCGTTCCAGCCGCCGCCCGAGCGCCCGCAGCACGAACAGGACCGGCCGCAGATCGACGTCGCGCTCACCGCGAGCGAGCAGGAGCGGCTGCAAAAGATGGACTTCGAGGCGATGAGCGCCGAGGAGATCGCGGCCGCCAAGCGCGAAATCAGGCGGCTCGTGCTGCCATTGCAGCATCAGGTGACGCGCCGCTTCCGCCCCGACGCGCGCGGGCCGGTGTTCGACCTGCGCCGCACGATTCGCCAAAGCCTGCGCCAGGGCGGGGAGATTTTCGACATCGCCCGCTCCCGCCGCACCACCCGCCCGCCGCCGCTGGTCGTTCTGTGCGACATTTCCGGCTCGATGGGCCGCTATGTACAGATCATGCTGCACTTCCTGCACGCGGTGACGAATCATCGTGATCGCGTGCACGTGTTCCTGTTTGGCACGCGGCTCACCAACATCACCCGCCAGCTCCGTCACCGCGACCCAGAGGTGGCGTTTCAGATGGTCGCGCACATCGTGCCCGATTTCTCCGGTGGCACGCGGATCGGCGAGGCGCTCGACGCCTTCAACCGGCTCTGGGCCCGACGCGTGCTCGGCCAGGGCGCGGTCGTGCTGCTGATCACCGATGGGCTCGACCGGCCGCGCGAGCAGGACGGCGCCCGCGAGCTTACCGCCGCGATGGACCGGCTGCACCGCTCCTGCCGCCGCCTCGTCTGGCTCAACCCGCTTTTGCGCTGGGAGGGGTTCGAGCCTAAATCGCAGGGCATCCGGGCGATGCTGCCGCATGTGGACGAGTTCCGCCCGGTGCACAATCTGGAAAGCTTGCGCGGGCTGGTGGACTCGCTCTCCCGGCCGCCTCCGGCCCGCCTCGCCGCCTGACGGAGTGAGCCATGTCGTTTTCTGCCGAGACCGAGGACGTGCTCCGCACCGCCGCCGCTTGGCGCGCGGCGGGCGAGGAGGTGGCGCTCGCCACCGTTACCGAGACCTGGGGCAGCTCGCCGCGCCCGGCCGGCAGCCAGATGGCGGTGACGAAATCCGGCCGCATGGCGGGCTCGGTCTCCGGCGGCTGCATCGAGGGCGCGGTCGCGGATGCGGCGATGAAAACGATCGAAACCGGCGCGCCGCAGCTTCTCGATTTCGGCGTCACCAACGAGCGCGCGTGGGAGGTCGGGCTCGCCTGCGGCGGCAAGGTGAAGGTGTTCGTGGAGAAGCTGGCATGACGCCGGAAACCCTCGCCGCGCTCGCCCGCGCGCGGGAGGAGAAGCGTCCTGTCGTGCTCGCCACGCGCCTCTCCGATGGCGCGCAGCATCTGTTGCCCGACCCGGCGCGGCCCGCTTCGCTGAACGAGGCGGCGGCAAGGGCGCTGCGCGAGGATGCGAGCGGAACCGTGAAGGTCGACGGCGCCGACTGGTTTCTGCAAGCGCACAACCCGCCTCTGCGGCTGATCGTGGTCGGCGCGGTGCACATCGCGCAGGGGCTGGTTCCGTTCGCAACCGGCGTCGGCTTCGCCGTCACCGTGGTCGATCCGCGCCGCGCCTTCGCCTCCGACGAACGTTTCCCGAACGTCACCGTCCGCACCGACTGGCCCGACGAGGCGCTGGATGCGCTGAAGCCCGACGCCCGCACCGCCGTCGTCACGCTGACGCACGACCCGAAGCTCGACGATCCGGCACTCGACCGCGCGCTTCGCTCCGATGCCTTCTACATCGGCGCGCTCGGCTCGCGGCGGACGCACAATGCGCGGCTGCAACGGCTGCGTGCGCTCGGCCACGACGAGGCGGCGCTCGCCCGCATCCGCGGCCCGGTGGGGCTCGATCTGGAGGCCGTCACGGCGCCGGAGATCGGCCTTTCCATCGCCGCCGAACTGGTCGCCGTGCGCCGCGGCTCGCCGCTCGCGGCGCGCCAGCAGGCGCCGCAGAAGGCGGCCTGAAGCGCCAATGCGATTCGGCCCCGTCCCACTCGATCAGGCGCGCGGCGCCATCCTCGCCCACTCGCAGCGGCTCGGCGAGCGGATGCTCCGCAAGGGCTCGGTGCTGGATGACGAGGCGCTTGGCCTGCTGCGCGCCGCGGGCCGCTACGAGGTGATCGCCGCCCGCCTCGATCCCGGCGACGTGCCCGAAGACGTTGCCGCCGACCGGCTCGCCGAGGCGCTCACCCATGCGCTGCTGGTCCGCTCCCGCGCCGCCACGGGGCGGGTGAATCTCGCCGCCGAGGTGCCGGGCCTGCTGCGCGTCGACGCGGCGAAAGTCGGCCGCATCAACGCGGTGGACGAGGCGCTGACCCTCGGCACGCTGCCCGACTTCGCGGTCGTCCGCCCCAAGGATCTGGTCGCGACCATTAAAGTGATCCCGTTCTCGGTCCCAGGACAGAAGCTCGACGTGGCGGTAGCGGTCGCGCGGCAGGGCCACCCGGCGCTGACCGTTCTGCCCTTCAAGCCGCTCCATGTCGGGCTGATCGCCAGCCACCTGCCGGGCCTCAAGGAAAGCGCCACGGACAAGACGATCGAGGTGACGGCGGCGCGCATCGCCGCCCTCACCGGCACGCTGCTACCGCCCTTGCGCGTCGCGCACGAGGAGGCGGCGATCGCGGCGGGACTGGAGCGGCTGTTGGCGCAGGGTGCGGAGCTCTTGCTGATCGCCGGCGCCTCGGCGGTGGTGGACCGGCGCGATGTCGGCCCCGCCGCGATCGTGCGCGTCGGCGGCGAGATCGTGCATTTTGGGATGCCGGTCGATCCGGGCAATTTGATCTGCGTCGGCCGCATCGGCAAACATCCGGCGCTCGTGCTGCCCGGCTGCGCGCGCAGCCCGAAATTCAACGGTATCGACTTCGTCCTGCCGCGCCTGTTCGCGGGGCTTTCGGTCGGCGCGCCGGAGGTGATGGCGCTCGGCGTCGGCGGCTTGCTCAAGGATACCGACGCCCGCCCGCTGCCGCGCGAGAAAGCGACCGCGGTGCCGCGCATCGGCCGCGCGCCGAGCACCCGCCCCGCTGTCGCCGCGATCGTGCTCGCGGCCGGCCGATCCCGGCGCATGGCGCCGCACAACAAGCTGCTGATCACCGACCGCACTGGCAAGCCGATGGTCGCCCGCGTGGTGGACAACGTGCTCTCGTCCAAGGCGCGGCCGATCCTCGTCGTCACCGGCCATCAGGCGCGCGAGATCGAACAGGCGCTCGGCGGCCGCCCGGTGCGCTTCGTGCATGCGCCCAACTACGCCGAGGGGCTCTCGGCGAGCCTCAAGGCGGGCATCGCCGCCGTGCCGCCCGAAGCCTCGGCCGCCCTCGTTTGCCTGGGTGACATGCCGCTCGTCACCGGCCGGATGCTCGATCGGCTGGTCGATACCTACGACGCCGACGAGGGCCGCCTGATCGTGCTGCCGACGTTCCGCGGCAAGCAGGGCAATCCGATGCTGTGGGACCGGCGCTTCTTCGCCGAGATCATGGAGATCACCGGAGACTCGGGCGCGCGCGCGCTGCTCGGCAAGCATCTCGAGCACGTCGCCGAAGTGGAGATGGGCGACGACGCCGTGCTGCGCGATTTCGACACCACCGAGGCGCTCGCCACCCTCCCCGGCCGCCTGCGCCCGGCCGAGTTGCCGGCCGACTGACGATGCCGATCTGCGAGGCCGATCCCTGGCGGATGCAGTATTTCGCCGCCGTCCCCTGCCCTGAGGACGTGCTTATCTCCACCGAGGACGCCGATTCCTGGACCTGGTATCCGCGCTGGCGCTGGATCTACGACAAGCTCGCGGTGGCGCTCTCCCAGGGGCTGGAGGCGGCGCCGCATGGGGTGATGCCGCCCTTCTTCCCGGTGTTCTCCAAGCCGCTGATGAATCTGCGCGGCATGGGCACCGGCAGCCGCGTCATCGCCGATGCCGCCGAATATAAAGAGGCGCTGACGCCGGGCCATTTCTGGTGCCGCCTGCTGACGGGGCGGCACGTCAGCACCGATGTGGCACTGGTGAACGGCGCGCCGCGCTGGTGGCGGCATGCCACGGGGGCGATCGCGCCGGGCGGCACCTTCGATCACTGGCATATTCATGCCGGACAAGACGCCGAGGTGGAGAACTGGTGCGGCGCCTGGGCGCGGCAGCACCTCGCCGGCTACACCGGGATGGCGAATTTCGAAACGATCGGCGGGCGCATCATCGAGGCGCATCTGCGCTTCGCCGACCAATGGCCCGATCTCTATGGCCCGGGCTGGGTCGAGGCGCTGGTCCGGCTTTACGCGCACGGCGACTGGGACTTCGCGGATCATGGCCGCAAGGACGGCTACAGCGTCGTCCTATTCGCCCCCCACGGCCGCCGCTATCGCCATCCGCCGCCGGCGGTGGTGGACGAGGTGCGCGGGATGGAGGGCGTGTCCAGCGTGCAGATCACCTTCCACGAGGACCGCGACCCCACCCTGCATGCCATGCCCCCCGGCGGCTTCCGCGTGGCGATCGTCAATGCCTTCACGCTTGAAGCCGGCCAGCGCGCCCGCGCCCGGCTCGGCGAGGCGATCCTGGGCTGAGCCGCGAACCGCCTCATGCGGCTGCATGTGCAAACCCGCCTTCACGAGCCAGGCTTGGATATACTTTGCCTGCCCGCCGCGGTCGTGAAGGCGCGCTTGACCTGACGCCGGGCGACGAGGTGGAGGTCCATGTCGCCGACCCCCGCACGACGGCGCTTGGTATTATTTCCGGTCAGCGCGAATATGCCCTAGCAGTCCCCGCCATTCGTTTGCAACGATCCTGTACCGCCTCCGGCCGGCGCCGCGCTGTCCGCCCTCGCCGGCCCCGACCCGCAGCGGCAGCAGCAGCGTCGCCGCCCCCGCGCCCACCACGCCGCCGAGCAGCGTCTCCCATGCGCGCGCCGCAAGCAGCGGAACGGAGTGCTCGCCGCTCACCGCAAGCGTCGCGATCAGCGTGAAAGCGTAGGCCCCGCAAGCGATGTCATAGCGTTCGGGCAGCGCCATCGCGTAGATCACCATCGCCAGCGCCGCCGCCGCCCACACCAAAAGTGGCGCCGCGCTGGCCAGCGGCAGGAATGCCAGCCCGACCGGCACGCCGACCAGCGTACCGACGATCCGCCGCCGCACCCGCTCCAACGTGCCGGTCGCGGAGCCGGCGACGACATAGGTGCAGGCAGTAATCGCCCACTCGGACTCGGTCAGCCCCAGCGCGGCATTCAGGCCGACGATCAGCAGCGCGCCCGCGCCCGCCTGCACCCCCATCGCGAGCGGCGCGCCGATCCGCCCAGCGCGATCGGACAGCGGCGCCGAAGGCGGCGGGTGCTCGGCCGGTCCGCTCAACAGGCGCGGCACCACCGAACCGATCGCCGCGAGCACGACGGCGAGCCCGACCGTGGGCAGATCGCGCGGCGTCAGGCCCGCGCCGTAAGCGAGCAACTGGCCGATATAGATTTGCGAGCCGAACCCCGCTCCGGTGACGCCGAACCGCCGCAGATAGCCGACGCAAAACGCGCCGCTCGCAAGCACCGCCTCGGGTCCCGCTTGGCCGAGGTGCCGCAGCGGCGGCGCCAGCAGGATGAACAGCGCCGCGCCCAGCCCCGCGGCGATCGCCAGCAGCACGAGGTCGCGGCTCGATTCGGGGCGCGTCGCGCGGGCTTCCGACACGCTGCCCCACAGGGCGAAGCCGCCGGCGAGAAAAGGCAGCGTCGCGCCGCCCAGGCCGGCGCCGACATCCGGCATGGTGGCGAGCATCGCCGCCATCGCATACGCGGTGACGAGGCGAAGGCCCCGGATCCTGCGGTGCGTGCCGGGATCGACGCGCGCGAAAAACGCCGCCACGCCGCCGAGGGCCGAACGCAGGGCGGCCAGCGGAGCGGCGGCGCTGAACTCAGGTCCGTCCCGCATCGCGCCGGCCAATCAAGTCGAACGGCGCGCGCTGGTCAATGTAAAGCCGCCTCAGCGCCGCGCGCGGTCGCCGAAATACAAATCCTCCCAACTCCGGGGAACGCGGTACACGTCCGTCCACGACCGCGCGATCGGCACCGCACCCGCGGGAGGACGCCAATGCGCCAGCACCTTCACCTGATAGGGCGCGGCGATGCCCGGCGTCTGGCTGTGATATTCGCCCACCGCCTTGGTCCAGCTTCCGCTGCGCGTGTAAAGCTCGGTCAGGAACAGCGCCGCGTAGCGCGCGTTGGCCGCCGGGTCGAAAGCCTGCTGCAAAGTGGCGAAGGCGTGCGGGTGGTGCATCAGGTTCACCTGCATGCAGCCCACGTCGATCGAGGCGACGCCAGCCGCTTGCAGCTCTTGCACCGCCGCGATCGCGCTCGCCTTGTTCGGGAAGAAATACCCATCGCCGAGCACGTTGATGGTCCAGGGCCAGGGTTCGACCGCGCCGCTGCGCGGATCGGGCCGCCCGCTCTCCACCAGCGCCACCGCCTGCAACAGACCGTCGGGCAGACGCAGCGCCGCCGCCGCACGCGCGATCGCCGACTCACAGGACGGCGGCCCCGCCTGCGTTCGCGCCTGCGCCGGGACGGACAGCAGCACCAGCAGAAGCCACCCTGAACGTCGCACTACGGGACTGTACGCTCAAAATCCCGCCGGGTCCAAGAGGCTTGATCGGCGCTCAGCCCCCCGCCGCCACGTCGCGCGCAAATTCCTGCAACTGGTCCGCCTCCACGTCGGAGACGGCGGCATAGGCGATCCCGCCCGCGCGCCAGGTGATCACGTTGAATCCCTGCCGCGAGGCCGCGCGCATGGGTGCATCCGGCGCGCTCGTTGCCCAGGCAAACAGGTTGATCACGTGCTTGGCGCGCCGGTAGACCACCACCGCCGCCGGATGCCCGTCGATGTAATCGAGCCGCCCACCGACCAGCGGGAAGCCCTGCGCGGCCAGTTCCTTCACAGGCGGGGAAACGTCGATGTGCTGCGAGAGCCAGGGCTTAACTGTGTGCTGGTCGCTCGTCAGCACGTCGGTCAGATGGTCTGCCATCAAAGATCGCACATGGTTATCGACCAGCGAGCCCAGCAGCGCGGCGTTCCCACCGCCCCCGCCCGGGGCCCCGATCAGCAGCATCAGCACGACGCCGGCGAGCGCGCCCACCAGTCCCCCGCCGGCAAATGAGACCCCGCCCGGCCAGCGGTCCATCCAGCGTGTTTCCCGGCGCGCGACGGGGAGCGGGGCGGCTTCGCGCGCCAGCGCCGTGCCGATGCGCGCGGCGAGATCGGGTGGCGCGTGGTGATAGGCGAGCCTCTCGCGCAACAGGCCGCGCATGGCGCGCATCTCCTCGAGGTTGCCGGCGCAGCCCGGGCAAGCGCGCAGGTGCGCCCGCACCCGGAACCGGCGCCATGCCACACCGTCGGCCAGCAGCGGCAGCAGCGGCGCGAGCTCGTCACATCCCATGCGCCGCCTCCGTCTCCTCGGCGAACCAGAGCCGCCTGAGCCCGAGCCGCGCGCGCGCCAGCCGCGACATCACCGTGCCGACCGGCACGCCGGTCACGTCCGCGATCTCGCGGTACGACAAATCTTCTAATTCGCGCAGCACCAGCACTTCGCGATGCTCCGCCGGCAACTCGGCCATCAGCCGCTCCAGCGTCGCCGCGTCCAGCGCCGCCAGCATCGCCGCCTCGGGGTCGCGCGCGGGCGCCGTCCACATCGGCTCCGCCGCGCCCGCCTCGTCGCCCGGCGCGTCGGGGGCGAAGACGAGCCGCGCGGAGCGGTTCTCGCGCACCCAGTCGGCGAAGCAGTTACGCACGATCGTCAGCAGCCAGACCCGCATGTCTCCGCCCCTGTAGGCGCCGAAGTAACGGAATGCGCGCAGATAGGCCTCCTGCACCACGTCCGCGGCGTCGGCGCCGTTCCCGGTCAGCCAGCGGGCGAGGTTGAACGCCGCATCGAGATGCGGCAGCGCAAGCAGCTCGAACCGCCGTCTGGCGTCGTCGTCACGCAAAGGAACGCTCCAAGCCGCTCTGGCCGCGAAGACCGCGCGGACGGCGGGCTTATTCCATGCCGGGCGAGAAATATCGCCCGGAATAATCCTCGCGGCCACCCTGTCTCCTGAGCAGCCGGACCGAACCGGCGCACAAGCAGAGAGGAGAGACAGAGATGAAGCGCCTGATTTCCGCCTTCGCGGCGATGCTGCTGGCAGGCCCCGCCTGCGCGCAGGATGGCGGCTCCGTGTTCACCAACAATCCCAACGAGCTGCCGCAGTTCCTGCTGCATCCCCCGCGCCCCGCCGAATGGGCCGGCCAGTTCTTCCACCTCCAGATTCCGCCACGCAGCGCGCTCACGGCGCTCGCACGGCCGCAAGCCGACGCGCCGCACGCGGAAACGCCGCAGGCGGCGTCGTAACGCCGCAAGCCGAGGCGGGGCCGGCCGAGGGCACAAAGTTCTTTTGCTGCGAACGGAATAGACCGCACGCCCCGCGGGTCTCACTGCACGCCGGTCATCGCGACCGCATTCGGAGGAACCTCATGGCAAACGACAACACGCTCGACCGCCGCGGCCTTCTCAAGTGCATGGCCTGGGCCGGCACAGCGATGGTCTGGACCGTCTCGGGCGGCGTCCCCCGCGCGCACCTGCTCGGCAGTGCCGAGGCGGCGACCAAGGACTTCCAATTCGTGCAGATCAGCGACAGCCATCTCGGTTTCGACAAGCCCGCCAACCCGAACCCGACCGCGACGCTCGCCCAGGCGCTGAAGGAGGTGCAGGCGTTGCCCTCGCGGCCCGCCTTCATGATCCACACCGGCGACATTTCGCATCTTTCCAAGCCGGCGCAGTTCGACACCTGCCAGCAGTTGATGAGCGAAACCAAGCTCGCCGCCTACACCGTCCCCGGCGAGCACGACATCCTGGAAGAAGATGGCAAAAGCTATCTCAACCGCTTCGGAAAGGGCACCAAGGGGGACGGCTGGTACAGCTTCGATGCCGGCGGCGTGCACTTCATCGGTCTCGTCAACGTGGTGAATCTGCAGGGCAACGGGCTCGGCAATCTCGGTCACGAGCAGCTCGAATGGCTGGAGGACGACGTCGCCGGGCTTTCCGCCAGCACGCCAATCGTGGTGATGGCGCACGTGCCGCTGTGGACAGTTTACCAGCCGTGGGGCTGGGGCACCGCCGACGGCGCGCAGGCGCTGAGCTATTTGAAGAAGTTCGGCTCCGTCACCGTGCTCAACGGCCACATCCACCAGGTGATGCAGAAGGTCGAGGGGCATGTCGCGTTCCACACCGCCCGCTCCACCGCCTTCCCGCAGCCGGCGCCCGGCACCGCGAAGGGTCCGGGCCCCATGGCGGTGCCGCCCGGCGAGCTCGCGCAGCATCTCGGCATCGCCCGCGTGAGCCTGGTCGCCGGCAACGCGCCGCTCGCCATCCTCGACACGCCGCTCGCGTAAGGGAGTTCCTCATGGCCGAGATCATCGACCTGGCCGAACACGGCCGCAGGGTTTTGCTGCGCCGCCTCGCTGCCGGCACGGCGTCATTTGCCCTGCTCCCGCCCGCCCTCAGGGCCGCCGAGGCGCCGACGGTGCGGATCGACAACTTCACCTTCACGCCGACCCCGCTGACGGTTGCAAAGGGCACCACCGTCACCTGGGTCAACCAGGACGACATCCCGCACAGCATCTACTGCGCGGCGCTCAATCTGCATTCGCACCCGCTCGACACCGGCGACAGTTTTGCCGCCCGTTTTGATAAGCCCGGCACCTTCGATTACATTTGCGCTATCCACCCGCACATGCACGGACAGGTGGTGGTCACGGATTGACTTGTCGCACGATCCCACTCAATCCCTCCCCACTTCGCCGTCATTGCGCAAGCGGCGGCGGACGACGGGTCCAGGTAAGCGGGTGGGGTTGCGGGAGGGGGCCAAATCTATCGGCCATGTGGTGACGTCGGAAAGGTATCTGTAAAGGATTGACACGCAGGGCACGGAGGACACACGGAGGGCCACGGAGGGATCCGTGGTCCTCGGCTATTCTCGGTGTCCTCCGTGTGAAACCTCGGGGGGTGCGCCTCGCCTGCGGGGCCAGATGGCAAGGGCCTGCCGCGCGGCATTCCTCACCCCGTGCCAATTCCGCGAGGAGCGCCGGAACGGTTTGTTGCGCGAGCCACGGCTTGCGCCGGCGGATCCGCGTCGGCTTGCCTCACCGCCGAGGCGCGGCCATGTTTCTCCCGATCCGGGGACAACGCCCATGATCCGCTTGCCTGATCCAAAACCGGACGTGCTCGCCAACCGCGAGCGCATTGTCGCTGGCTTGCGCGACTTGCTGCCTGCCAACGCCGTTATCGCCGAGCCGATCCGCCTCAAGCCCTACGAGACCGACGGGCTTTCGGCCTACCGCCAGCTGCCGCTCGCGGTGGTGCTGCCGGAAGCGACCGAGCAGGTTGCCGCCGTGCTGCGCTTCTGCCATGCAAACGGCGTGCGCGTCGTGCCGCGCGGGGCGGGCACCTCGCTCTCGGGCGGCGCGCTGCCGCTCGCCGACGCCGTCGTGGTCGGGCTGATGCGGATGAACCGCATCCTGGAGGTCGACTACGCCGACCGCTTCGCCGTCGTGCAGCCCGGCGTGACCAACATCGGTATCACCGCGGCGGTGGCGCCAGACGGGTTCTTCTACGCGCCCGACCCGTCGAGCCAGCTTGCCTGCATGATCGGCGGCAATGTGGGCATGAACTCGGGCGGCGCGCATTGCCTGAAATACGGCGTCACCGCCAACAATTTGCTCGGTCTCAAGTGCGTCACCATCGAGGGCGACATCCTCGAAATCGGCGGCGCGCATGTGGATGCCGCGGGTTACGACTGGCTCGGCCTGATCACCGGATCGGAAGGCCAGCTCGGGATCGTTACCGAAGTGACCGTGCGGATCCTGCGCTCGCCCGAGGGGGCACGGGCAGTGCTCGCCGCGTTCCGATCGAACGAGGTGGCCGGCGCGTGCGTCGATTCCATCATCGGCTCAGGGATAATCCCGGTCGCGCTGGAGTTCATGGACCGCCCGGCGATCCATGCCTGCGAGGCCTTCGCCCATGCGGGGTATCCGCTCGATGCCGAAGCGATGCTGATCATCGAGGTGGAAGGCAGCCCCGCCGAGCAGGACGCGTTGCTAGGTCGCATCCGCGCGATCTGCGAACGCCACGACCCGATCAGCCTGAAAGTGTCGCAGTCGGCCGAGGAGTCGCTCGCCATCTGGAAGGGCCGCAAGGGCGCGTTCGGCGCCATCGGACGCATCAGCCCCGATTATCTCTGCATGGACGGCACCATCCCGACCTCGCGCCTGCCCTTCGTCCTGCGGCGGATCGCCGAGATGTCGGAGGCGTACGGGCTCAAGGTCGCCAACATTTTCCACGCCGGCGACGGCAATCTGCACCCGCTCATCATGTTCGACGCCAACGACCCGGACAGTTTCCGTCGCGCCGAGGCGTTCGGCGCCGACATATTGAAGCTCTGCGTCGAGGTGGATGGGTGCCTGACCGGCGAGCACGGCGTCGGCGTGGAGAAGCGCGACCTGATGCCGGCCCAGTTCACCGCGGCGGAGATCGAACAGCAGCGGCGGATCAAGACGGCCTTCGATCCCGACTGGCTGCTCAATCCGCACAAGGTGTTCCCGCTCGCCGCATGAGCGAGGCGCTGGCCCCGGAAAGCGAGGAAGGCATCGCCGCGGCAATCGCCGAGGCGGCGTCGCGCGGCGAGCCGCTGGCGGTGTGGGGCAACGGCTCCAAGCGGGCGATGCTGCGGCCGGTGCAGGCGGCGCGGGTGCTGTCGGCGCGCAACCATCGGGGCATCGTGTTCCACGCGCCGAAGGAGCTGGTGATCCGCGCCCGCGCCGGCACGCCCTTGCCGGTGATCGAGGCCGCCCTTGCCGCCGAGGGCCAGCATCTGATCGCCGAGCCGCCCGACCTGACGGCGCTGTACGGCGCGGCCGAGCCGCAGACGCTGGGCGGGATCGTCGCCGCCAGCCTCTCGGGACCACGTCGCATCGCCTGGGGCGCCACGCGCGATCATGTGCTCGGCGTGCGCGTGGTGACGGGGCGCGGCGAGGTGGTGCGCTCGGGCGGGCGGGTGCTGAAGAACGTCACCGGGCTCGATCTCTGCAAGCTGTTCACCGGCAGCCAGGGCACGCTCGGCGTGCTGACCGAGATTACGCTCAAGGTGCTGCCAGCACCGGAGACCACCGGCACGGTGGCGGTGGCGGCGCGGGACGCGCGCACCGGCGTCGCGGCCCTGGCCGCGGCACTCGGCGCGCCGTACGGGGTTTCGGGCGCGGCCTGGCTACCGGAAGAGGCAGCGCGGCGGATCGGCCTGGCGGGCGCGGTCGCGCTGGCGCGGATCGAGGATTTCGCTGCCGCAGTCGCCTACCGAACAGAGCGCCTGCGCGGCGAACTGGCACGGTTCGGCGCGGCGGAGGTGCTGGACGAGGGGGAAAGCCGCCGTGTCTGGCGGGCGGTGCGCGACGCCGAACCGCTCGGCGCGGCGGCGGAGGAGGCCGTGTGGCGCGTGTCGGTGCGGCCGAGCCGGGGGCCGGCGGTGATTGCGGCGCTGGCCGAGGCGTTCGATGCCAAGCTGTTCCTCGACTGGGGCGGAGGCCTGGTGTGGATCGCCGGCCCGGCGGGGGTGGAAGCCCATTCAGCCGTGGCCCGAGCCGCCCGCGCGGCGGGCGGCTTCTGGATGCTGATGCGCGGGCCGGAACCGCTGCGCGCTGCGGTCGCGGTGGTGCCCGAGGAGCCCGAGCCGCTCGCGCGCATCACGCGGCGGGTGAAGGAGGCGTTCGACCCGCAGGGGGTTCTGAATCCCGGCCGGCTTTATGCGGGGCTTTGATTGCGCCTCACGCCCGCACCCGGCGCTGCGCACCGGCCCCCGCTCCGGCGCTAGGTTGAGCCCTTCGGCACCGGGCGGATCGGGGCGGTGAGCACGCGGTCGATCTCCTCGCGCGCCGCCGCCTCGATCCGGGCGGCGAGGTCGGGCGGCAACTGCGCCAGGATCGGCGCGATGCTGTTGTGGAGCATGGTCGCGGTCTGATCGATCGCGACCGGGTGCGCCTCGGCCGGGACAGCCTGACGGACCATCCGCACCAGATAGGCGAGGAGGATGCGGTGGGCGAGAATCCATGCGGTGTCCGTCTCGTCCATAGGTTGCGGTCCGGCTCGGAACGGCAGGATAGCAGCCCGGGCAGCGGCAGGCCCAACCGATGGTGCACGCCGCCCGCGCCACACCCGGAACGGAGCGTCCCGCCGGCGAGCGGCAAACTCGGGCAGGGGTGATCCCCAGGCAGCCCGACGCCCTTAGCAAATGTAGCCAGCGGAACCGGCGGGGCGCCGGTCGGCTTCAGTCGCGCTGGTGCCGACGCTCGGACTTGAACCGAGGGCCTGCTGATTACGAAGTTCTGATCTTGTCAGCGTCGAGCCGCTGGACCACGCCGACGCGGCGCAGCGCCTCCAGGCGGCGGGCACCTCGACGTAGTGGACCCGCCCATCGAGGCCATCGACGATCGGATGCACCCGATCGCCCAGCTCGTCGCCGCGAAGGCGCCGCGCAAGCGCATCGACATCGCGGCCCTGCGCGCGATGGTCGAGAAGATGCCGATGCAGGCGGAGCCCGCGGGCGAGTTCATCTGCCGCGTGCGTGACGAGGCGCGTTATTGATCCTCTATCTCGATACTTCGGTGCTCGTCGCTGCATTGACGCATGAGGCAGAGACCGCGCGCATGCAGCGCTGGCTGGGAGACCAGGATCCGGAACTTCTGGCGATCAGCGACTGGGTGACGACGGAGTCTTCCTCGGCCTTTTCGATCAAGTTGCGGTCTGGCCAGATCGAGATGCAGCACCGGGCAGATGCGCTCGCCATGTTCACGACGATGAGTGCGGAAACCTTCACTGTGCTGCCGATCTCCGCCGCTCAGTTCCGCACCGCCGCACGGTTTGCCGATCAGAACGCACTCGGCCTGCGGGCCGGTGACGCGCTGCATCTGGCGATCTGCGCCGATCATGGCGCCACCCTTTGCACGTTGGACCGGCGGGTCAGCGAGGCGGGGCCGGCGCTCGGTGTGCAAACGGCGCTGTTATGAACGCGCGACCTGGAGCCGCCTGGCGTTGGAAAGCCAGGGCAGCGCGCTGCTCTACCGCAAGACCGGCCATCTCGGCTGAGGCGGGATGCCCGATCTGATCGTCATCGGTGCCGGCCTCTCCGGCCGCGCGCTGGAGCGGGCCGTGACCGGGCGCGGCGCCGAGGTGGTGGTGCTGGAAGCCCGCGCGCGCATCGGCGGGCGGGTACTGAGCCATCGGACCGAGGCCGGCGTCTATGACCTCGGCCCCGCCTGGGTCTGGCCCAGCCTCCGGCCGCGCATCGCCCGGGCCGTGCGGGCGGCCGTGCTGGTGCTCACCGAGCCGGCCGAGACTGGCGGCTTCATCGTTCAGGACCAGACGGGGCGCACGCAGCACCTGCCGCACGGCTTCGCGCAGGAGCCGCCGAGGATGCGCATGACCGGCGGCATCGCGGCGCTGGTGGAAGCCGTCGCCGCCAGCCTGGCGCCCGGGGTGGCCTGGCTTGAACATGCGGTCCGGCGCATCGCATTGACCGCAACGGGGGTTGCCGTCACCGCCGAAACCCGATCTGGCCCCATGACGATGCATGCCGCCCGCGCGGCGCGCGCCCTGCCGCCACGGCTGATCGGTGGGATCGAGATCGTCCCCACCCTGCCGCCTTTCCATGCAGGCGGCGCCTGCCGCTGTGCCGGGCTGGATGGCGGGGCAGGCCAAGGCGCTGGCCTTCTACGACCGGCCGTTCTGCCGCGAGGCGGGTCTGTCGGGCAGCGCCTTCAGCCAGGCGGGACCGCTCGGGGAACCACAGGACGCGAGCCCTCCCGGTGCCGGCGAGGCGGCGTTGTTCGGCTTTTTCTCCTGACCACCCGCCCTCCGCGCGGGGCGACGCACGGCCTTGCCGGAGCTGGTCGCCCGCCAGCTCGGCACGCTGTTCGGCGCCGAGGCGGGGCGGCCGCGCGAGATAATCATCCAGGATTGGGCAACCGAACCCTTCACCGCGACCGAGGCTGACTACGCCAACGGCAACGTGCATCCGGACTATCGCCCGATCGCCCTGCCGGCGCCGTGGGTGAACGGATTACCCTCGCCGGCGCCGAAATGGCTCCCGAATTCGGCGGCTATCTGGAGGGTGCGCTCGCCGCGGCGGAGGCAGCCGTTCGCGCGTGACATCTCGTCGCCGCCGAGGCCAATGCACCCCCTGACGGCTTCCGACCGAGATTGCCACGTGCTATCTTACGCCATGTCGGTCGATCGGGGCATCGTAATGCACGCACGGGACACCGCGAAACTCTCGGCCAAGTTCCAGATTTCCATTCCGAAGGCGGTGCGCACCGCGCGCCACTGGCAGGCGGGGCAGGAATTCGCCTTCATTCCCAAGGGCACCGGGGTGCTGCTGGTGCCGGTGCCGAGGCCGGAGGAGCTTTCGGGTCTGGTGCGCGGCGCCCGTCCGGAGGGGTATCGGGACCGCACGGACCGCGGCTGATGCGGCTGGTCGATACCTCGGCCTGGGTCGAGTGGCTGGTTGGCTCGCTGACCGGCACCGCGGTCGCAAAGGAACTGCCGGATCGTGGCCAGTGGTTGGTTCCCACGATCATCCAGCTCGAACTCACGAAATGGCTCACCCGTGAAGCCGACGAGGATCGGGCGGATCAGGTCATCGCCTTCACCGAGACCTGCATCGTCGTCGATCTCGACACTGCGATCGCGCTCTCGGCCGCCGATCTCTGCGCACGGCACAAATTGGCGACCGCGGACGCGATCGTCTACGCGACCGCGCTCGCTTACGGCGCTGATCTTCTGACGTGCGACCGGCATTTCGATGGGATGCGCAATGTCCTGTTCGTGCCGAAGGCAAAGGATTGATGGGGACGATGGACATGCAACCATGGCAGGTGGCGGCGTCCAGCATCAGGTGGTCATCGCGAACGGATCAACGTCCCGATGGATCGGCTGGGCGCGGCCCATCCACGGTTCGGGACGGATGCGGCGGGCCCAGTCGGCGAAGCTCGGGATGAAGCCGAGGTCCTCGCGCACATGCTGCTCGCCGATCAACCGCACCGGCACAACGCGCCCGCTCGAGACGGTGATGGTCGGTCCGAAGAACCGCTCCGCCATGAAGATGCCTTCGGCATGATGGCGAAGTGCACGATGTCGAAAGTCCGCTGTCAGCATCTTCGACTCGTCGAACCAAGCGTGCATTGGCAAGTAACCGTCCGCGGTCCCGCCCCAGAGACGCGCCGAGGATAGGGCGTGATGATACGGGTGTGCCATTGTCGCCTCCATCAGAATTCAGGTTCGGAGTAGGAGGTCGTCGTCACGCGCTCGTTGTATTCGGGTCGGATGGTGCACTCGGCGACATCGAAGTGAACGGTCACACGCTGAACGCCAGCGGCCTGAAGCACGGCGAACATCGCGGCCTTGTTGAGCGGTGTCACCTCGCGGGCCAACTGGGCGCGCAGCCGGGCCTGGGCCTCGTACTGCGCAAAGGCATCGTTCGGGTTGTCGATCATGGGGGTGCTCCTCCGGGGTTCGGGAAAGCCGATGCTCGGAAGGCCCGAGGTAGGATGCCCCGGGCCTTCATCTCTCACTCAGCGGCGATGGCCTGCGGCACGGCGGGATCTTCGGCGTCGATCAGGAACGCCGGCAGTGCGGTGATAGCGTCGGCGTCACGGTCGGCCGTGCCCTCGGCTTCATCGTCACTGGCCGCGGGAGCGACGGAAGCAGCCTCAGGCAACCCGGGCGTGCGGAGCGGCTCGGGCAGCCAGTCGCTGCCGGCGAGCAGCCGTTCGGCCTCCTGCGCCATCTCGGGCTTCTTCAGGTGGTCGATCAGCTGGGCTGCGTGCTCACCCTTCGCCTCGCGCGCCGCTTCCAGGGTGCGGGCCTTCGGCACCCGGCCGAGATAGGTCTCGACGGTCGGCGTCCAGCCTGCCGCCGCCATGTCGAGACCGACCGCCCGGGCCAGCAGATCGGCGTGCGCCAGCGCGCCAGGACGGCGGTTCCAGGGTTCATGCAGCGCATTGGTCGTCACCGCTGCGCAATGCGCGAACAGCGCCGCACGCGTGTCGGTGTCGAAGCCGACGAGCGCGTCCAAGAGCTCTCCGGACGTTGCCGGCAACTGCCTCACCCACGCCTCGTGCCGCACGTCGATGGCCCTGGCGGACGCGGCGTCGTTCAGTCCCGGAGCCTGGGTCCCGAAGCCGGCGCTCTTGGCCTCGATTTCCACGCACATGTCGGCGGCGGAGCGATAGAACAGGCGGAGCCAAAGCGCGCGGAGCACGGCCAGGAATGCCGTGTCCCAGTCGTTCCCCAGGGCTTCCCGCAACCAGAGCGTCCGGTGCGCGGTAAGTTCCGTCATCAGCCGCTCGGGCAGCGGCTTCAGCCCCTCGTCCTCCTCGGGCACCTCGGCGGACGGCTCCGCGGTCGCGGTGGTCGTGATCGAGCACGCGTGCGTGGGCGATGGATCCCGATCGGCGTCGGCTACGGAGCTGGCGGGCTTCGCGGCCTGATCGGGATCGTCGGGCGCTTCCACCGGCGGCGTCCGCGGGCCGCACGTAGCCGCGCTCGACGCGCAGCGCGCCGTCCCGGTCGATGCTGACGAACGCACCGGCGCGGACGATGTCGGCGGGGTCGAATTTCGGCGGGCGGTTCTGGAATACCTTCGATCGCCGCCTCGATCTCGGCCAGGCGCGCCTCCACTGCCTCCGGCAGTTCGTCGGCCTCGCCATACTGCTCCTCCAGCGCGTCGTATTCGCCCTTCAACGCATCGAACTCCGCCTCGGTCAGCAGATTCGTGCCCGGCAGTGGACGCAGCCCCTGCCGGTGGCCGTAGGGGAAGTCCGGGGCGGCCTCGACCCATTTCCAGCCTTCCGCGCGGATGGCGCCCGCCTCGCGCGCCAGGCGCGCGGCCACCAGCCGGGTCGGGCAGCGCCGGGCTGGCGGCGGCGAGCTTGAGCCGCTGGCGCACCACCGCGGCGGTGACGCCGAACGCGGCGGCGATCTCCTCCTCGCCCTGGCCCTTGGTGCGCAGCGTCTGGAAGGCGCGGAACTGGTCGAGCGGGTGCAGCGCCTCGCGGTCGGTGTTCTCGGCGAGGCTATCCTCCTCGGCGAGGCCCTCGGTCTTGACGATGCAGGGAATGGACACGGTCTTGGCCAGGCGCTTCTGCCGCACCAGTAGTTCCAGCGCCCGGAAGCGCCGTCCGCCGGCGGGCACCTCGAACGTGCCCGTCTCGTTGCCCTCGGCGTCCAGCACGGGGGCGCACGCTCAGGCTTTGCAGCAGGGAGCGGCGGGCGATGCTCTCGGCCAGCGCCTCGATTGAGACGCCGGCCTTCACGCGCCGGACATTGGCCTGGCTGAGGACGAGCTTGTTGAACGGAATGTCCCGGGACGGGTTCAGGACGATCTTCTGGGTCGCAACCATCGGTGATCTCCGCGACGGGCCCGGCCGGGAGCCTCTCTCCCAGCCCCTCGGCCCGTCACGAAAATCCCCTCCGCCCTCTCGCTCTCCGGCGCCGAGGCCGGGATCGCGGGACCCGATGGGGCTTCCGGCTTACCCTCATCGGCCTGGAACGCCAGCAGATAGTCGGCGGCCTTCGAGGCCGCGCTGGCGGCGCGGATGATCGCGCGGTCATCGTCGCGCAGCACCTCAAGCCAGGAACCGATGTAATCGGCGTGCCGCACGGTCGGCACGATGCCGAGGCTCGCGCAGAGGAACGCCGCCGTCATCTCGGCGACCAGTTCCTCCTTGGCATAGTTGGCGGAGCCGAAGCCGCCGGACATGTCGCGGGCCAGCCGATGGGCCGCGCCCGACCAGTGGCCGAGCTCATGGAGAGCCGTGCGATGCCAGTTCACCGGCTCGAAATAGGCCTGCGGCGGCGGCACCTGGATGAAGTCGCCAATCACCGAATAGAACGCGCGATCGCCGCCGATCCGGATGTCGGCGCCGCTGGCCCGGATCAGCGCCTCGGCCTGCGGCAGAATGAGGCCCTCGGGAAGCGGCGGCGCCGAGGATGCGATCGTGTCGGGCAGGCCCTCGCACTGATCGGTGTTGAACACGATGAAGCGCTGGAGGAACGGGATGGCGCTGAGCTCGTCGCCGTCGCGGTCGGCGCGCTCGCGCTCGGTTTCGGGGATGCAGCGGTCGGCATAGACCACGATGGTGCCGCACTCGCCCTTGCGGACATTGCCGCCGAGTGCGAGCGCCTGACGGAAGGTGAGCCAGGCCTGGCCGGAATAGCCACGCGCGATGACAGCGCCCCAGAGGATCAGCACGTTGATCCCCGGATAGCGTCGGCCGGTGGCGGCGTTCATCGGCATTCCGACGGCCGCCCCAGCGCCCGAGGCGCCCCAGGGCTGGACCCAGGGCAGGCGGCCGGCTTCCAGCTCGGCGATGATCTTGTCGGGGACTTCGGCATAGAGGCTCGCCCGGTTCTGACCGGCACGAGCGCGAGCGGCTGGGTGTGACATCGCGGATCTCCGCGACGGGCCCCGCGAGCCTCTCTCGCGGTCCTCAACCCGTCACGGCCGGCCCGACCGAGCTTTAACTCTCGAATCTTGCAGTGCCTCGGCCGCTGCTCCCCAACTCATGCAACCATCCTCGAATGGAGGCGGGCCATCGACCTGCAGATCGGTAGTGGCCGAAGCAGGTCCGTAAGCGACCTTGGCCATTCCTGTCCCATGGCAGCTTCACGCCCATCTGAGACATTCAACCGGCCTTACGCCCGTCTCGTTCGCGGGCTTTGAACCGAAGCGGTTAGTGCTTGCTGCCCAACGTCTGTCGATGTGCGTTCCTATCCGCCTGCGCAGTCGCAGTTCGGCAGCAGCAACATCATTGCTTACGACGGCCGGACGGGAGCCGGTCGGCCCAGCTTCAGACTATTAGTTTCCATCCTTCGCGTAGTCGCCGCGCTTTACCTTCCGCTGCGCCAGCCGAAAGCACCACTCCGGCGGGGTCAGCGACGGCTTCCGGGCTTCGGTCATGGCCTTGATGGCCTGGCGCGCCTCTGCCTCAAACTCCGGCAAAGGCTTGTTCGACCAGACCTGCGCCAGCCGCCGGAACTCTGCCTGAAGATTCTTGAATACCGCCGCCGCCGTCGCGTAGTCGCGAATGGTCGCATCCAGTTGCATGGCCTTGATGAGGCCCGGCATCAGCACGCCAGTGACGGCGAGGGCAGCCATCACAATCTCGTAGCCGTGCTGGCCGCGCAGGATGCTGTTGGCCGAGACGATACTGCCGACCGCGCCGAACACCCACAGGACAGCGCGGGTCATCTTGAGCGTGCGCAGCCAGACGTAGAACGACGTTGACGTGTATAGGGCGTTTTCCTCTTCGCGCTCGCACTCCGCTATCAGCGCCGCGTGCACGGCCTTCAGGCCGTCAGCGGTATCATCGTGCCAAAGATTTTCTGCCACTCATAGCCCGCCAGTATGTCGTGATTGTAATACTCATACGCGCAGGCCTCCAGCGCGCGCTCATAGGCAGTCTGCGCCTTGCTCAGCCAGGCGTCGCCGAGCGTGATCCATTCCGGGGCGCAGCCCGGCATCCGAAATCCGCCGTTAGCGCGACCGATCATATGCGCGAAGGCGTCCCGCACCAGCCAGTGGAACCAAAATTCGGCGTTTCCGCCGTAGGTTTTCGTTGGCAAGACTTCCTTCACGAGGGCTTCTATGTGGAAGGACTTGATGGGCACGTCGCAATGGCGTTGCCACTGCTTCAGGATACGTGTGAGCTTGCTGACGTTCCCGTTGAACTGCTGATCCGCCGCGACAAGCGCCACGATTTCGCCCTCCGGGTCAACATGCTTCCAGCGGCCGCCATAGTTCGTGTCGCAGATCAGGAAGCCGCCGCAGGTAGCATGGAAGGCGGGGGCCACTTCGATGCAGTAGGTGTTGAACCTGACCACGACGACCTGCCCGTCGCCCCTGATTGTCGTCTGCGGATACGTCGAGCGCAGGGCAGCCGCAACATGCTGGAGCAGTTGCGATTGCTTGTTCCCAGCCCGCTGGTTGAATTGGTGGTAAACGTCCAGCGGCAGGATAAACAGAAGATCGACATCGCGCGGCGGCCGCACGCGCGTCAGCTTGCCCCACGACCCGATCAGGAGCCGGTTCCACGTGCCATCGCTGTGGCTCCAATAGGTGCGGTTCAGCGCGGCCACGACCCCTGTATGCTTCGTCTCGCCGTCCTTCTTCTGGTCCGCCGTGAGCTCCAGATTTTCGAGGAAGGCCTCGAACCGCTGGCGGACATACGCCCACCTGTAGGCTGGAGCCGCCGAAAATAACCCCAGGCCCAACGCTGCCGGCGCGTTCCACGTGATCACCACGAAATCTCCCGGTTCACGTTCGCCCACACCGACCGCAGATCGAGGCTGTGGAAAAACGGGGGCCACGGCTGCGGCGCGATGAGCGACATCCGCCCGCCGCCGCCATCCCATACCGGCACGACCGTGCCGGCGAGGCCTGCCGCCCGGGACCGCAGCTGGATCTCGTTGACGATCTCCCGCTGGTCCTGCGGCGTCTTATAACCGAAGTCAGGATCGAGGGGCGCGATCACCAGACCGACGCCCTGCTGGCGCACATGCGCCACCTTCATGCTTGGCATTTTCCGATGCTCCCTAGCCGCACTTGCGGAGCGCCAGAAGATTGTCCCGCCACACCCCGTCCGCGTAGGTCTGCAGGAACTTGAGGCCGCTGCGGCTGGTGTTCACGCCGACCCAGGCCCGCGCACCGCGTTCCTCGGTGTAGAAGCGGTGCACCTTGTTATCGATGAAGCGGACGACATTGGCGGCCGTGTGATTCCACCTGCCGCCTGTGGCCGGGTTGGGGCCGCCGACAGCGGTAATGTGTTCGCGCGGACTGTCGCGGTGCGGCTTGGTGACGCAGTCAATTCGGTAATCGGCCATCGATCTGGCCTCCTTTCAGTACGAGGATCCGCGAATCGGCCGGGCCTGCATCGACCATCCGCCCTGGTGCAGGGACGCGTCAAGCAAAAAAACCTATGGGAAAAAGTTTGTATTATCGGCGTTTGTGAAGTTGACACGACGCGGTCTGTGCTTCAGGGTTCCATCAGCCAGGGCGGAGCGGTCATGACCGACGAGATCTATGCGACGTTGGGCCGCCGGGTGCGGACCAGACGCGAGCAGTTGCGGCTCACGCAGGCTGACCTTTCGGCCAAGGTCGGCCTGTCCCGCGCCTCGATTGCCAACATCGAGGGCGGCCGCCAGGCTGTTCTCCTGCATCAGTTCCTCGCGCTGGCCGAGGCGTTGACGATCCCGCCGGTGGACCTCATCCCATCCGCGCAGCCAGACACCACCCCACCCGATCTACCGGAGGAAGTCATGAAATTTGTGCAGACCTACAAGACTCGGACCCGCGACAGTCGCCGCTCTGGACCATGATCGGCTCACGGCCCCGCTACAGCCGCATTCAGCAGATCGCCGATGCGTTGCTCGTAGAGGCTGGGGTGACGGCTCCGCCCGTTCCGGTGGAAGACATCATCCACACCCGCGGCATTGCGATCCAGCCGACCGCCAGCCTGGGCGATGTTTCGGGGCTTGTTCTCCGCAAGGGGAAGGAGATTGTCATCGGCGTGAACAAGAAACAGGTCGCGACACGGCGGCGTTTCACGCTCGCCCACGAGCTGGCTCATGCGCTGCTACACCATGGCGAGGAGGTCCGCTTCGACAAGGATTTCCGAGTGAACCTCCGGTCGGAGGCATCGGGCTTCGGCATCGATGTCGAGGAGATCGAGGCTAATTTCTTCGCGGCCTGCCTCCTGATGCCGCGACGGTTTCTCGAAGCCGATCCCGACGCCGCGTTCGTAGACGTGGAGGATGCGCAGGCAGTCTCACGGCTCGCAAAGCGTTACGGCGTCAGCGCGCATGCCATGAGCATCCGGCTGGGCAACCTCGCTGCCCGGCGCGGTTGGCTTGCGCGATACTCCTGAGGCTCCCGCGCGCCGCTTTGTGCCATGCCTGACTTCGGCTGCTGGGGTGGTCATGTCCGCTCTTTGCTCGTTCGCGCTCAAGAGCGGACAGGCGGTTCCCGGCCAACTTCGGCCGTAGCCAACCGGCTGGTCGATAGTGTCACAAGGCGATCGCTCCAGCCGGCACCGCAAGCCACTCCCGCAGCTTCGACCACCGCCGCCTTCCTGAGACATTGCGCACCGCGATGGCCACCGCCTTGCGGCTGCCGACGAGCACGACCAACCGCTTGCCGCGGGTGATGCCGGTATAGAGCAGGTTCCGTTACAGCATGGCGTAATGCGGTGTCAGCACCGGGATCACCACGGCGGGAGATTCCGAGCTCTGCGCCTTGTGGATCGTCGCCGCATAGGCCGGCACCGGCGCATCCAGACCACCAATTCCATAGGCCACGTCCGGCCCGTCGAACTGCACGGTGATCTCGGCCTCCTCGGTATCGATCGCCGCGATGAAGCCGATATCGCCGTTATAGACCTCTCGGTCGTAGTCGTTCTCGATCTGCATGACCTTGTCGCCGGGGGCAAAGGTCCAGCCGAATTTCTCTATCCGTGGCGCCGCCTCGCCGTTCAGTGCAGCTTGCAAGTCGACATTCAGCGACCGGGCGCCGACCCCGCCGCGCGCCATCGGGCAGAGCACCTGGATGTCGCGCACCGGATCGAGCCCGAACCGGCGGGGGATGCGGGTCTTCACCAGATCGATGATGCGCGCGACGGCGGTCTCCGGGTCGTCGGCCGGGACGAAGTGGAAATCGCTCTCTGCCGCGGTACGGGTCAGGTCCGGCATCTCGCCGCGGTTGATCCGGTGTGCGCTGGTGATGATCCGGCTGGAGGCCGCCTGGCGGAAGATCTCGGTCAGCCGCACGACCGGCACCGCGCCCGAGCCGATCAGGTCCGCCAGCACCTGGCCGGGCCCGACCGAGGGGAGCTGGTCCACGTCGCCCACCACTAGGAGAGCCGCCCGCGCCGCACCCGGAACGGAGCGTCCCGCCGGCGAGCGGCAAACTCGGGCAGGGGTGATCCCCAGGTAGCCCGACGCCTTTAGCAAATGTACCCAGCGGAACCGGCGGGGCGCCGGTCGGCTTCAGTCGCGCTGGTGCCGACGCTCGGACTTGAACCGAGGGCCTGCTGATTACGAATCAGCTGCTCTACCGCTGAGCTACGTCGGCGAAACCGGACCTGGCGCATATAGCCGGGGCGCCAGGGGACGGGCAAGGCGAGGGCCGGGTTGCGAAATGCCCGCGCCGCCCCCAAACACAGGTTGCGCGCCCATAGCCCCCGACATCCTGGTGAGACCCTACAAGCCGCTTCTGCTGCTGCTCGTCCTCGCGCTGCTCGCGGTCCTGCTCTGGCGCTCCGGCGTGCTGCACGCCCTGAGCTGGCAGGCGATCGCGCGTCACGAGCTGCGGCTGCGCGGCCTCGTGACGGCGCATCCTCTGCTCGCCCCGCTCACGTACGCCGCCATCTATGCCGCCCTGGTGGCTCTGTCGGTGCCGGAATCGGCGCTGGTGACGGTACTGGGCGGTGTGCTGTTCGGCACCTTGCTCGGCGGGCTGCTGGCGATCTTCGGATCGACGGTGGGCGCGGTGATCATCTTCCTCGCCGCGCGCTCGGCCTTCGCCGCCGCGATGGCGCGGCGCGCCGGGGCGCTGATGGAACGGGTGCGCGCCCATCTGCACCGCGATGGCTTCAGCTACCTGCTCGCGCTCCGCCTCGTTCCGGCCCTCCCCTTTTGGTTCGTGAACCTCGCCGCCGCGCTCTGCGGAATGCGCCTCGTGCCCTACGCCGCCGCCACCCTGATCGGGATCATCCCCGCCACATTCGTGCTCGCCTCGGTGGGCGCCGGGGTGGGCGACATCCTGGCGAGCGGCGCGGCGCCGGACGTGACGGTGCTGTTCACGCCGCGCGTGCTGATCCCGCTGCTGGCGCTCGCCCTGCTTGCGCTGCTCCCGGCGCTGTGGCGGCGATTGAACAAACGGGACGTGTAGCGCCCGCCCTGCAACCACGCCCACAGGCGAGACGTTCCGACGCCGCCAGGAAGTAGGAGGCATCGATGAAGTCTCGCATGACGCTCGCCGTCGGCTTCGCCGCGGCACTCGGCTCCGCCCCGGCCTTCGCGCAGACCACCACTCCGCCGAACCCGTCGCCGCCGCCGCCGCAGCAGGCCGCCACGATGCAAGGCAACGCCACCGCCGGCACGGCCACGATCAACCCGACCGGCACTCCGCCGTCCGAGCGCAATCCGCTCCTGACCGACCAGGGGCTAGTGCGGATCAACAAGCTGATCGGCTCGACCATCTACAACAAGGACGATAAGGATATCGGCTCGGTGCAGGACGTGGTGGCCGACCAGCAGGGGCAGGCGCAGGTCGTGGTCAGCACCCACGGCAAGCAGGTGCTGGTGCCGTGGAACAAGCTCGAGTTCGGCGACGCCAAGCTGAACAGCCACAACAAGGTGCTGATGCTGGATAGCACCGAGCAGTCGCTCGCCTCGATGCCGCCCTACAACCCGCAAGCGGCCCGCAACAAGGGCAACAACAAGGGCTAGCTCCAGCCTACCACTGCGCCCGGCGGGCCGCTAGCGTCCGCCGCAATGGTCTATGATTTCGCCATCGTCGGCGCGGGTGCCGCCGGGCTCTCGGTTGCGTACGCCGCCGCCCGGCTTGGCTTGCGCGTCGGACTGATCGAGCGCGGCGCGATGGGCGGGGAATGCCTCAACACCGGCTGCGTGCCAAGCAAGGCGCTGCTCGCCGCCGCGCACGCCGCGCAGGCGATGGAGGAGGCGGCGCGATTGGGCATCCGAGCCGGCGCGCCTTCTATTTCGTGGGAAGGCGTGCGCGCGCATGTCCGCCGCGCGATCGACGCCGCCGCGCCCGCCGATTCGGCCGAGCGCTATCGCGGCCTCGGCGCCGATGTCATCGCCGGCACGGCGCGCTTCGTCGCGCCGGATACGCTGGAGGCGGCGGGGCGGCGCATCAAGGCGCGGCGCATCGTGCTCGCGGTCGGCGCGCGCCCGGCGGCGCCCCCCATCCCGGGGCTCGACCGCGTGCCCTATCTCACCAATGAAACCATCTTCGCACTCAAGGAGCCGCCCGAGCATCTGCTGATCGTGGGCGGCGGGCCGATCGGGCTTGAGATGGCCGATGCCTTCGCCGGGCTCGGCGCGCAGGTGACCATCATCGAGGCGGCTCGGGTCGCGGGCAAGGAGGACGCGGAGCTTGCGGCGCAACTCCGCGACCTGCTGCGCGCCAAGGGCGTGGCGATCGAGGAAGGCGCCGCGATCGCCGCCGCCGAGCCCGGCCCGGCGCTCGTGCTGGCGGACGGGCGCCGGTTCGCGGGCACGCATCTGCTGGTGGCAACCGGCAAGCGGCCGGAGCTGGAGGCGCTCGACTTGGCGGCGGGCAGCGTGCGAGCGACCGCCCAGGGCATTGCCACCGACGCGGGCCTCCGCAGCCTCAGCAACCGCCGCGTGTATGCGGTCGGCGACGTGGCGGACCCAGAAGGGGTCGGGCCGCGCGCGTTCACTCATGTCGGCACCTACCATGCGGGGATCATCGTGCGCCGCGCGGTGTTCCATCTGCCTGCCCGGATCGACTACCGGGCGCTACCGCGGGTCACCTACACCGACCCCGAACTCGCCCAGGCCGGCATGACGGAGGCGGAGGCGCGGCAGGCCGGGCACGCGGTTCGGGTGCTACGGTGGACCATCGCCGAGACCGACCGCGCCCGCGCCGAGGGCGATCCGCGGGGGGAGGTAAAACTCGTCACGGCGCGCGGACGCGTGCTGGGGGCGGGGATCCTGGCGCCCCGCGCGGGCGAGATGATCGGGATCTGGACGCTTGCCATCGCGCGACGGCTGCCGCTGCGGGCACTCGCCGACATGATCGTACCCTATCCGACGCTGTCGGAGGCCGGGAGACGTGCGGCCGGCACAGCTTATCTCGGTGCCCTCTTTGCGCCGCGCGCACGTTGGCTGGCGGCGCTGCTTGCCCGGTTGCCTTGAAACCCTTGGCAACCCCATGTTTCGCCGCATGACCGAATCGGAGTCGAAAGTGCCCCGGGCCACAACGCGGGGCGCGGGCGGGGTCGCGCTCGCCTTGCAGGGCGGCGGCGCGCACGGGGCCTTTGTCTGGGGTGTGCTCGACCGGCTGCTGGAGGGCGGGCTGGAGGTGGAGGCGATTTCCGGCGTCTCCTCCGGCGCGATCAGCGGCGCCATCCTGGCCCAAGGCATGGCAAGCGGCGGGCCGGCGCGGGCGCGCGCCGAGCTGCGGCTTTTCTGGGAACGGCTCGGCAGCGGTGCGGGGCCCGGGCCGCTCGGGGCGTGGCTCTGGGCCGCCGACATGCTGGGCGCCTTCGCCTGGCAGGGGATGGAGACGATGCTGCGCCATTTCGCCCCGGCGCAGATCAACCCGATGGGCCATAATCCGCTGCGCCCGCTGCTGGCCGCCACACTCGATCCCACGCGCCTCAAGGCGCGCGGCGCACCGCGCCTGTTCGTCGCGGCGACCGACGTGCTGAGCGGGGAGCCGGTGGTGTTCGGCAATGACGAAGTGACGGTGGATGTGCTGCTCGCCTCGGCGTGCGTGCCGCTGATCTTTACGGCGGTCGAGATCGGCGGGCGGGCCTATTGGGACGGCGGATGCGCGGGCAACCCGCCGCTCGCTCCGCTCGTCGCGCCGCGCCCGCCGCGCGAACTCGTGGTGATAAGGGCCCATCCGGTGCGCCGCCGCACGCTGCCGCAGAGCCAGGCGGAGATCATCAACCGGCTGAACGAGATCGCCTGCCACAATGTGCTGCAAGCCGAGCTCGCGCTGATGCCGCCGCAATGCCGGGTGCGGATATTTGATGCGGACGACGCTTTGGGGCATCTGCCGCTGTCGTCCAAGTTTCGCGCCGACCGTTCCGTGCTGCGAGCGCTGTTCGCCGCCGGGCGCGCGGCGGTGGAGGCGCAGGAGGCCGCGCAGGCCGCAGCCTGAGCGGACACAGTTCGAGGAGGAACGCATGGAAGAGGACTGGACCGACTTCATCCCCTTCGTCGTGGCGATCCTGGTCGGCATCGGCAGCCTGTTCTTGATCCGGGCCGGCGACAACGCCTCCGGCTGGCTGTACGGGATCGGCATGGCGCTGTTCGCGCTCTCGTTCCTTTTCGGCCTGTGGTCAGTCGGCCGCTTCTTCGACCGCATCGAGGCCAGGCGGCGGCGCTGAGATGGCGCAGGCGGCCTGGGACCCGGTTCAGTATCTCCGTTTCGCCGGGGAGCGGCTGCGCCCGGCGCTCGACCTGTTGGCGCAGGTGCCGCTCGCGGCGCCCGCCCGCGTGACCGATCTCGGCTGCGGCGCGGGCAACGTGACTTCGGTCCTGGCGCAGCGTTTTCCCGCCGCCGCCATTACCGGCATCGACGGCTCCGAGGCGATGCTCGCCAAGGCGCGGACCGCGGTGCCGAAGGCGCGGTTCGTCGCCGCCGACATCGCCCTCTGGGAGCCGGATGCGCCGCCCGACCTGATCTACTCCAATGCCGCGCTGCACTGGGTGCCCGGGCACGCCGCGCTGTTTCCCCGGCTGCTGGCGCTGCTCGCGCCGGGCGGCGTGCTGGCCGTGCAAATGCCGGCGATGCATGACGCGCCGCTGCGGCGCCTGCAGGAGGAGGTGGCGGCCAACGGGCCGTGGGCGGACCATCTCGCCGGCAGCGTGCCGGCCCGCCCGATCCTGAGCGCCGGGGAGTACTGGGACTTGCTGCGCCCGCACGCCGCCGCGCTCGATCTGTGGGAGACCACCTACATGCACGCGCTGGTCGGCGACGATCCCGTGGTCGAATGGGCCGCCGGCAGCAGCCTGCGCCCATTCCTTGACCGCCTGCCGCCCGAGCAGGTGCAGCCCTTCCGTGCCGCCTACGCGGCGGCGCTGCGGCCGCACTATCCGCGCCGCGCCGACGGCACCACGCTGCTGCCGTTCCGGCGGCTGTTCCTTATCGCGCGTGCCGCCGCACGAGGTTGAGCCGGTCACGCCGGGCGATCAGCCGCACTCCTGCGGGAAGTCTAACAGGGGGCATTATCCCCCCGCGGGGTATTGTTCAGGCGCGCCGGCGCCGAACGGTGGCCAATGCGGCCAAGCCGAGGCCGAATACCCCGAGCGCCGCCGGCTCCGGAACGACGGCGGAGAGGGTAAAGTATCCGTTCCCGCCGGTGGGGAGCTGGCCCGAGTTCAGCTCAGCGTAGCCGGAGCCGATAAAGTACAAATTGACGGCCGTTCCGCCGTCGACATAGAAGCCGATTCCCGCGAGGTCGAGATAGGGCGACGGAATGTAGACGAGGTTGTCGTTCGCCGGACTCGAGCAGCACGTGCCGGGCGGCGCGACCGAGGCGACCGGAATGCCGTCGAAGGTTCCCGTGATGGCCGCGAGTGTATAGGGCGAAGACCCAGGGGACAAGGTCAGTGTCCCGGAGCCGCTATTGCCGGACGGATCCTTGTAGCTCCAGTCATACTCGGTGGCACGGGCCGAAGCCGCAACCCCGATTGCCAGCAAGGTCAAAGCGGCAAGCCGCAGCCCTGATCGCATCCCACTCCTCCGTTCAAGTTTCCGCTACTCTGGGATCGAAATGATCTCTTAGCAGAACGGATGGCGGTTCGTCAACGTGAAATCCATGTCGGAGGCAAGTCGCGGCTACCTTGCTTTTGCGCTTCGGGCGGCAAAGAGTTGCCTTTCCCCTTGCGATGCAAGCCGCTCAAAGAGCCTTCGTGCGTAATCCAGGATTGTTTCGCCAGAATCGTGCCGCAATCCCGGCGTTGCGGAAGCAGCCAGCATCCGGAGGTTTGGCATGTCTGCATCATGGGGCGCCCGGCTGCGCGCTGGCGCTGCGCTTGCCGCGGCGCTTGGGCTCGGGGCCTGCGCGGCCCCATATGGCTATCCCGGCTATGGCTATGGCTACGGGTACGGCGGTGGCTACGACTACGGGCCCGCCTATGCACCGGGCTACGCCTATGCCGCGCCTGCGCCGGTCTATGGGGGCGGGGCGGTGTTCGGGCTGTTCGGGGGCTCGCAGCCGCACGGGGAGTGGGACCACGAGCATTGGGACCAGGGTCGCGGTGAGCAGGGACACTGGAATCGCGGACCAGAGCCGGGGGCGTTCCATCCGGGGGTTCCCGCAGCGCGGCCGCCCCCGGTGGCCGCCGCGCCGCATCCGCCGGTCGTCGAGCGGGCGCGGCCTTTCCCCCAGCAAGGCGCAGCGCCGATCGGGCCGCAGAACTAGGCGAGGCTTTTGGCGCTCCCCGTCGCCGCGGACCAAGTGTGAGAAAAGGATCGCGGTTTGGCCGTCCTGCGCGCGAAAGCGGGCACCCGGGCTGGCTGCAAGATGCCGGTTTTCCTGCGTTCCCGCTTGCGCGGGAATGACCGTAGGGACAGGCTCCGTGATTTCCTCGCACACACCTTCGGCGATCGACAGGATGAGGGTAGGACCCTGATCAAATGCCCATCCATCTAACGCCGGCGCAGGAACGCCTGCGCGCACTCGCGCGCGAGATCGCGGAAGGGTCCGTGCGCGCCCGCGCGGCCGAGATTGACCGCAGCGAATCCTATCCGTGGGAGAATGTGCGCCTTCTCACCGAGGCCGGGCTGATGGGCTACACGATCCCGCAGGCGTACGGCGGCGCGGGCGGCAGCTTTCTCGATGCGACGCTGATCGTCGAGGAGATGGCGCGCGTCTGCGGCGTGACCGGCCGCATCGCGGTCGAGGCCAACATGGGCGCGATCTCGGCGGTGATGCAGTACGGCACGGAGGCGCAGAAGCGGGTGGCCGCCGAGCTCGTGCTGAGCGGCGACAAGCCGGCGATCTGCATCACCGAACCCGAGGCAGGCTCGGCGGCGACCGAGATGACGACGCGCGCCGACAAGCGCGGTGATGTTTACGTGCTGAACGGCAAGAAGCACTGGATCACCGGCGGCGGCGTGTCGCGCCTGCATCTGGTGTTCGCGCGCGTCTTCGACGAAGCGGGGGCCGAGCTCGGCATTGGTGGATTCCTGATCGTGCGCGACGAAGCGGGGCGCACGACGCCGAACGGCTTCCGCATCGGTAAGCGCGAGCCGACGATGGGGCTGCGCGGCATCCCCGAGGCCGAAATCATCCTGGAGAACGTGGAGGTGCCCGCCGCCATGGCGCTGCACCCGCCGGGCGGCTGGCGGCGCGGCTTCGCGCAGCTGATGGACGCCTACAACAGCCAGCGCATCGGTGCCGCGACGGTCGCGCTCGGCATCGCACAAGGCGCGTTCGAGGAGGCGCTCGCCTTCACCAAGACGCGCCAACAATTCGGCCGCCCGATCGCCGAGTTCCAGGGCCTGCAATGGATGCTGGCCGACATGTCGATCGGGCTGCACGCGGCACGGCTTGCCATCCACAACGCCGCCGGGAGCGCCGATCCGTTCCCCGATCCGCTGCTCGCCGCGCAGGCGAAGGTGCTGGCCTCGGAGACGGCGATCAAAGTAACGAACGACGCCTTGCAGCTTTTCGGGGCGCGCGGCTATTCGCGCGAGCGGCCGCTCGAGCGGATGGCGCGCGATGCCCGCATGTTCACCATCGGCGGCGGCACGGCGCAGGTGCTGCGAACGCAGATCGCGAGCCGCCTCCTGGGCTGGAAACTGCCGCAGACGCGGGATGGCTATCTGCGGCGCACCTCCGACTGACGAGCCGTCACGCCGGGCCGACGAGCGCGAACATCGCGCCTTGCGGGTCGCGCGCCTGAATGACGTGCGCGCCGCCCGGAACTTCGCTCGGACCTTTCAGGACGCTACCGCCGGCGCTCTCGACCCGCGCGACCGCGCGCCGCACGCTGTCGGTGCCGAAGTAGTAAAGCCATCCCGGCATCACGTTTTCGCACGCCTTGAACATGCCGCCGATCGCCGCCTCCCCGACCTTGAAGAGCTGGTAGGTGCCCATGGGGCCCAGCTCCATCGCCTCCCCTTTCGTCCAGCCGAACTGCGCCGCATAGAATACGAAGGCCGCCGCCGGGTCCGGTGTGTGCAGTTCGTGCCAGTGGCCGTGGCCGGGACTATGCTGGTCGAACGCCTCGCTCGGCTGCTGCAAGACGGGCTCGATCAGCGCCAGCCCGGCGCCCTGCGGGTCGGCGACGATCGCCAGCCGGCCGACGGAAGGGATCGTCCACGGCTCACGCATCACCTTGCCGCCCGCTCCGGTAAAGCGGGCGAGCGTTCCGTCCATATCCCGCGTGCCGATATAGCCGAGCCAGAACGGATGGCTCATCCCTTCGCACAACGCCATCACACCGCCGACGCCCTTGCCGCCGGCACTGACGATCGCGTAGCGGGGGCCTTGGCCGTCGAAGTCCCGCGATTCCCATCCGAGCACCGCCTTGTAGAAAGCGAGCGCGGCGTCGACGTCCGATGTGACGAGTTCGTACCAGACGAATTGCTTAGCTTGCATAGTGCCGCTCCCAACTGTCGGAGTCACGAACTGGCATTCCTTGGGATCGCCGCCGGATATTCGTCGTGCCGCCGCACCCAGTCGGTCAGGTTGCCGTTCTTGGTCTCGTTGCGGCCCTTCGGCACGATGTCGAGGAAGGCATAGACGCCGAGGAACGGCTCGCCGCCCCGGGCATAGCTCGAATAAGTGTGATAGATGGTGCCGTCCGCGTCCTTGAAAAACACGCTGCGCCCGGAGAGCTCGTCCACGCCGGGATCGGGCTGGTGTTCGAAATTGTAGAACACGCCGTTCTCGCGGGTGCCGTCCGGGAAGGAGACACTGTAGTCGAAATTGAAGTCGCTGCCGGCCGAGGAGACCCAGCGGAAGCCCCATCCCATGCGGCGGCGATAGGCCTCCAGCTTCTCGATCGGAGCGCGCGAGACGGCGGCGAAGCTGACGTCGTGGTGCTCCAAATGCTGCCGCGCGCCGTCCACGTGATCGCACAGCAAGGAGCAGCCGACGCAGCCCGCCTCCCAGTCCGGGCCGAACATGAAGTGATAGACGACGAGCTGGCTGCGGCCATCGAACAGATCGGCCAGCGTCACCGGGCCGGCGGTGGATTGAAACACGTACTCCTTGTCCACCTTGACCCAGGGCAATGCGCGGCGCTTGGCCGCCAGCCGGTCGCGCTCGCGCGTCCAGGCCTTCTCCTCGGCGAGCAGCGCCCGCCGCGCCGCCAGCCACTCCTCGCGCGTGACGATCTCATGCCCGGTCATCGCGTCCTCCCTCCCTCTACGGTCGTGCGGAAATGGCGCGCGAGTTTGTCGAGCGCGCCGCTCCAGCCCTGCTCGTGGAGGCGTGCCGACCGCTCGCTTTGCAGCCGCGTGTGCGCGAGCCTGAGTTCGGTGCCTTCCGGGATGGCGCGAAGCCGGAATTCGACCCGCGATTCCCAGGGGTCGTCGCCGACCCATCGCCAGCTCATCGCGAGCCGCCACGGCCGCTCGATCTCCAGATACTCGCCCGTGACCTCGTGCTCGCTGCCGCCGAGCGTGCGGAAGCGCACGCGGTAGCGGCCGCCGACGCGCACATCGGTCTCCGCCGCCAGAACGGGTCCGTCGTCGGGACCCCACCAGGCGGCGATCCCTGCAGGCGTGACGAGCGCATCGAACACGATCTCGGGCCGCGCCGCGATACGGCGCACCAGAGTGAGGCTGGTCATGGACGCTCCTTGCGTGCGCGCGCTTCCGCGCGCTCCGCATATTCGCCGAGGCGGTCGAGCCGGCCCGACCAGAACCGCTCGTAGCGGGCGAGCCATTCGGCGGCGGCGCGCATTCCCTCCGGCGCGAGCCGCACGCTGACGGTGCGGCCCTGCTTCGAGCGGGTGATCAGTCCGGCCGCGCTCAGCACGTCGAGATGCTTCATCACCGCCGGCAGCTTGATCGGCAGCGGGTCCGCCAAGGCGCTGACCGAGGCGCTCGGCTGGTCGGCGAGGCGCGCGAGGATCGCGCGCCGCGTGGGATCCGCGAGCGCGGCGAAGGTGCGGTCCAGCGATGCCTCGCCATACTTTGCCATGTGGCGAAGTATTGGGCCGGCGCGAACGGCTGTCAAGCACCTTCGGGCCGGCGTAGCGTGCCTGCAGCGTCGCCTGGGGAGGAGATGATGCCGCGCATGGGATATGGCGAATACGTGTTCGAGCCGGTGGAGGGCTGGGGGGCGCTGCCGCCCGGATGGGATTTCAAGGAAGTGGCGGCGGTCGGCGTCGATGCTTCCGACAACGTTTATGCGTTCAATCGCGGCGAGCACCCGATGATCGTGTTCGATCGCGACGGAAAGTTCCTGCGGTCCTGGGGCGAGGGCGTGTTCTCCCGCGCGCACGGGCTGCACGTGGCTCCCGACGGCACGCTGTGGCTCACCGACGACGGCGATCACACGGTCCGGCAATGCACGACCGAGGGGAAGGTGCTGTTGACGCTGGGCATACCCGGCAAGCCCACGCCCTACATGAGCGGCGAGCCGTTCCACCGCTGCACGCACACGGCGCTGAGCCCGAACGGGGACGTCTATGTCTCGGACGGTTACGGCAACGCGCGGGTGCACAAGTTCGACCCGAAGGGCCGCTGGCTCCTGTCCTGGGGGGAGCCGGGCACCGATCCGGGCGAGTTCAACATCGTGCACAACATCACCTGCGACGGCGACGGGTTCGTCTATGTCGCCGACCGCGAAAACCACCGCGTGCAGGTGTTCGACGGTAACGGCAAGTACCAGGGCCAGTGGAACAATCTGCACCGGCCCTGCGGCCTCTACATGCCGCCGGGCAAGTGCCCGGTCTGCTATATCGGCGAGCTGGGGCCGACGATGCCGGTGAACCGGCATGTGCCGAATCTCGGCCCGCGCGTGACGATCGTCGACCACACCGGCAAGCGGATCGGACGGATCGGCGCGCTGCATTGCGGACTGGGCCCGGACGAATTCATGGCCCCGCACGGACTGGCAGTGGATTCGCGCGGCGATCTTTATGTCGGCGAGGTATCCTGGACCAACTGGCCGCAGACCTTCCCCGACAAGCCTCGGCCCGAACCGATCCGCAGCTTGCGGAAGTTCCGCCGCGTCGCCTAAGGCGCAGCGATCCCGAGCCGCGCGGCGACACGGGCGGCAGTCGCTTCGCGCGCGCGGATACGGGTCTGCATGGCTGCCTGCATCGCGGTGCGCACGGACACCGGAGCGGTTTCGGGGTTGCCGCTGCCGAAGGGCGGTTCGGGCGCGTATTGCATCCCGAGTTCGATGCGCCGCGCCGCTTCCTCGCCCCGCAAGGCGGCGGCGAGAACGAGCGCACCGTCGATCCCGGCGGTAACGCCGGCCGTCGAGATCAGCGATCCGTCCCGCACGACGCGCCGCTCGTCCGGGATGGCGCCGAAATACCGCAGCAGATGAAACGAGGCCCAATGGGTCGTGGCGCGGCGCCCGCGCAAAAGCCCCGCGGCGCCGCAGATCAGCGCGCCGGTGCAGACCGACAACACGAAGCCCGCGGCCCCTGCCTGACGGCGGACAAAGCCGAGCATCGCCTCGTCCTCCATCACCGCTTCCTGTCCGGGCCCGCCCGGCACCACCAGCGCATCGAGCGCGGGTGCCGCGTCGAGCGTTGCATCGGGAACCAGCCGCAGTCCGGCGGCGTCACGCACCGGCGCGGCGGCGCGCGCGTAGAGGCGTGTGGTGGCATTCGGGATGCGGCTCAGCACTTCGAAGGGCCCGGTCAGGTCAAGCTGGTCGAGCTCCTCGAACAGCAGGCAGCCGATGGCGAGCGGTGTTTCCGGCGGGATCATGCAAACCTCATAGCACGGTGACGTGCCTACCACTTCTCCGCGCCGAGGCGGGCGACCAGGAAGTCGATCAAAAGGCGCGTGCGGGCGGGCAGCGCGGGGGCGGCGGGCCAGACGACGCTGACGGGGATCGGCTCGGGCTCGAACTCGGTCAGGATCAGCGCGATGCGTCCCTGGTCGAGCAGGGCGCGCACCTGCCACATCTGCGCCAGCCCGATGCCGACGCCGCGCGCAACCGCTTCGTTGCAGGCGTCCGACGAGGAGACGGCGAAGCGACCACTCACGCGCACGCGCTCCTGCACGCCGTCACGCGCATAGACCCATTCATGGGCGTCCTGCGCCGAGGTGCGGATCACGCACTCATGGCGCGCCAGGTCGCGCGGCGTCTCCGGCGTGCCGTGCGCCAAGAGATAGGCGGGGGCGGCGAAGGTGACGCGCCGCGCCAAGCCGACGCGGCGCATGACGAGCCGCGAATCGCCGAGGTCGCCGGCACGCACCGTCACGTCGAGCCGTTCAGCGATCAGGTCCACGAATTCGTTGCTGAGCCTGAGGTCGATCGTGATCTCGGGATGGCGCTGCATGAAACTCGCGAGCGCCGGGACGAGGAACGTGGGTCCGAGCAGCAACGGGCCGCCGACGCGAAGCCCGCCGCTGATGGAGGCGGCGGTGGCGGCGACCTCGGCCCGCGCCGCCTCGATGTCGGCGAGGGCGGCGCGGATGCGGGCATAGAAGCCAAGACCCGCCTCGGTGGGTTGGAGGCGCCGCGTGGTGCGGCGGATCAGCCCGACGCCGAGCTCCTTTTCCACCTGGGCGAGTGCGCGGCTGACCGCCTGGAGCGAGCGGCCGAGCCGCCGTGCCGCCTTGGTCAAGCTGCCGCTGTCGATAACGGCAACAAAGGCCTGATAGTCCTCGAGACTGGCCACGGGCAAATTCTTCTGGGTTACGGGATAATATATCGCAACGAGCGCCGATTATAACCGACGGCGGCAGACATCACATGCGCGGCCGGTCGAAGCGCGAAAGGAATCGAGCCATGTCGGTTCATCAGGCAAGCGAGTGGCTGCGGGCGCACGATGTGGGCCTCGGCGTCGCGGACCCGGCCGGTCTGGTGGGCCGGTTCGGGGAGGCGCTGGCGGCTTGGCGCCGGCGGGCGCGCGAGAGACGCCAGCTCGGCGCCATGACGGGGCGGGAGCTGCGCGATATCGGCATCACCCCGGGGGACCTGAACCGTGTGTTCGGCCCCGAGTTCGCCAAGGAATACGCCTCGCGCGGCAGGGATATTTGACGCGCCTGCCCGGGCTGCCCAGGCTGGGCCGCATGATGCGGCTGCAACAGATCGAGCGGGACGCGGCGGTGCGCGCCGCCGCGCCCGACGGCTCCGAGGTACGCGTGCTGTGCCGGGGCAAAATGGCCAGCATGGCGGAGTTCTCGCTGCCGGCGGGCGCGGTGTCCCGCGCGGTCGCTCACCGCACGGTCGAGGAGTTGTGGTTCGTCGTCTCCGGCAGCGGGCAGATGTGGCGCCGTATCGGCGACGAGGCGAGCGTGGTCGCGCTGCACCCGGGACTATCACTGTCGATCCCGCTCGGCGCGCATTTCCAGTTCCGCGCCGACCAAGGGGCGCCGCTGGTGGCGATCGGCGCTACCATGCCGCCCTGGCCGGGGCCGGACGAGGCCTATCCGGTGGCCGGACCTTGGGAAGCCAGCGCATAGCGGCCTAGCATCGCTCCTGCTTGTTTGTGCCAGGGAGGAAGCGGTGCCGATCGCAAGCAAATACGTCTTCATCGCCAGCATGGACGTGGCGCCCGAGAAGGAGGCGCTGTTCAACGAGGTGTACGACACCGAGCACGTGCCGAACCTGCTGCGAGTGCCCGGCGTGCGGGCGGTAACGCGGCTCAGGACCGAGCCCGCCGCCTTCGTGCTGGGCGGGGAGACGAAGCGGCTCACCGGCGAGGGGATGCCGCGCTATGTCGCGATCTACGAGATCGACAGCCCCGAGGTGCTGACCAGCGCCGCCTGGGCCGAGGCGGGCGAGAAGGGCCGCTGGCCCAAGGAGGTGCGGCCCTTCACGCACAACCGCCAGCACGTGGTGCGGAAGGTGCTGTAGCCGCGCGATGCAACCCTCACCGCCCGCGCGAGTCTCAGCCGCCGGACCAGCCCGGGAGGCGCGCAGGCCGGCGGCGCGCCGGTGCCATGCGCCTCGGCGCCGGCCGCGAAGGCGGCAGCGGGCGGTGAACATCGCGCCGACCAGGCAGCGCCCGCCGCGCCTTCGCGGGAGAGGTGGACAAGCGTGCGCGCCGTCAGGCGGCTTCGGCGAGGCGGCCGTTGATGACGAGGCCGGAGGCGTTGGCCGAGACATGCACGGTCTCGCCCTCCTTCACGGCGCCCTCCAGGATCATCTGCGCGAGCGGGTTTTGCAGGCTGCGCTGGATCACTCGCTTCAAGGGCCGCGCGCCATAGGTGGGATCGTAGCCCTCGTCGGCGAGCCATTCGAGCGCGCTGCGGTCGAGCTCGATGCCGATCTTGCGGTCCGCCAGCAGCTTGCGCAGGTGGTCGAGCTGGATCTGCACGATCGAAGCCATGTCCGCGCGCTGCAAGCGGCGGAACAGGATGATCTCGTCTAGCCGGTTCAGGAATTCCGGGCGGAAATGGTTGCGGACGATCCGCATCACCTGGCCCTGTACCATCGTCACCGGCTCGCCCTCGGGCTGCGCCGCCAAGACCTCGCTGCCGAGATTGGAGGTCAGCACGATGATGGTGTTGCGGAAATCGACCGTCCTGCCCTGCCCGTCGGTCAGCCGCCCGTCGTCGAGCACCTGCAAGAGCACGTTGAAAACGTCCTCGTGCGCCTTCTCCACCTCGTCGAACAGGATCACCTGATACGGGCGGCGGCGCACCGCCTCTGTCAGCACCCCACCCTCGTCGTAGCCGACATAGCCGGGGGGCGCGCCGATCAGGCGGGAGACGGCGTGCTTCTCCATGAACTCGCTCATGTCGATGCGCACCATCGCCCGCTCGTCGTCGAACAGGAACTCGGCGAGCGCCTTGCAGGTCTCGGTCTTGCCGACGCCCGTGGGACCGAGGAACAGGAAGCTGCCGATCGGACGGTTCGGGTCTTGCAGCCCCGCGCGGGCACGGCGGACCGCATTGGCGACCGCGCGCAGCGCCTCGTCCTGGCCTACCACGCGCTTCTCGAGCTGCTGCTCCATCCGCAACAGCTTGGCGCGCTCGCCCTCCAACATCTTGTCCACCGGGATGCCGGTCCAGCGCGAAACGACCGAGGCGATCTGCTCCTCCGTTACCGCCTCATTCACCAGACGGCCGTCGGACCGCTGCGCGAGCTGTTTCTCGATCCCCGGGATCACGCCGTACAGCAGCTCGGAGGCGCGCGCATAGTCGCCTCGGCGCTGCGCGATCTCCACCTCGCTGCGCGCCTGATCGAGCTGTTCCTTCAGCTTCTTGGTATCGGCGACCTTCGCCTTCTCCGCCTGCCACTCGGCGGTCATGGCGTTGGATTTCTCCTCGAGCTCGGCAAGCTCCTTTTCGAGCCGTTGCAGCCGCTCGCGCGAGGCGGGGTCGTCCTCTTTCTTGAGAGCCATCTGCTCGATCTTCAGCTGCGTCAGGCGGCGGTCGAGCTCATCCAGCTCCTCCGGCTTGGAATCCACCTGCATCCTGAGGCGGCTCGCGGCTTCGTCCACGAGGTCGATCGCCTTGTCGGGCAGGAAGCGATCGGTGATGTAGCGATTGGAAAGTGTCGCCGCCGCCACAAGCGCGCCGTCGGTGATCCGCACGCCATGGTGGGTTTCATACTTCTCCTTGATGCCGCGCAATATGCTGATCGTGTCCTCGACCGAAGGCTCGCCGATGAAGACCGGCTGGAAGCGACGGGCGAGCGCCGCGTCCTTCTCGATGTGCTTGCGGTACTCGTCGAGCGTGGTGGCGCCGATGCAATGCAGCGCGCCGCGCGCGAGCTCGGGCTTCAGCAGGTTGGAGGCGTCCATCGAGCCCTCGGCACGGCCGGCGCCGACGAGGTTGTGCAGCTCGTCGATGAACAGGATGATCTCGCCCTCGGCGGACTCGATCTCCTTCAGCACGGCCTTCAGCCGCTCCTCGAACTCGCCGCGGTATTTCGAGCCGGCGACCATCGCCCCGAGATCAAGCGCCAAGAGGCGTTTATTCTTGAGCGCCTCCGGCACGTCGCCGTTGACGATGCGGAGCGCGAGGCCCTCGGCGATGGCGGTTTTGCCGACACCCGGCTCGCCGATCAGCACCGGGTTGTTCTTGGTGCGGCGGGCGAGCACCTGAATGGTGCGGCGGATTTCCTCGTCGCGGCCGATCACCGGATCGAGCTTGCCCTCGCGGGCGAGCGCCGTGATGTCGCGGGCATATTTCTTCAGGGCGTCGAAACTGTCCTCGGCGTTCTGGCTGGTGACGCGGCGCCCCTTGCGGACGTCGTTCACCGCCTTCTCGATCGCCTGGGCCGAGACGCCGGCGGCGCGCAGCGCGCGGGCAGCGGGCGTGTCGGAGGCGGCGAGCGCAACCAGCAGCCGATCCTGGGCCACGTAGTCGTCGCCGGCCTTGGTGGCGGCCTGCTGGGCAGCGTCGAGCACGCGGACGAGCTCGGCCGTGAGCTGCGGCTGGCCGGCCCCGGAGCCCTGCACCTTGGGGATGCGGGCGAGCTCGGCATCGACGCCGGCGAGCGCCGCCTTGGGGTCGCCGCCGGCGGCGCGGATCAGGCCGGCGGCCGCGCCCTCCTCGTCGTCGAGCAGGGCCTTGAGCAGGTGCTCGGGCGTGATGCGCTGGTGGTATTCGCGGATCGCGATGGTGGAGGCGGCCTGCAGGAACCCGCGGGCACGCTCGGTGAATTTCTCGATGTCCATGAGGTCTGTCCCTTTCCGAAGGCGACCACCCTATGCCCGCCCCTCTTGGAGGCGGCGGGCGGATGAACCTTGTCCCCGAGATGGGAAAGGGCAAACTGCCCCTCAAGAGGGAGTGCGCCGATGCGGGTGGACTACGTTTACCGCTATCCGGTGAAGGGCTTGTCCGCCGAGGCGCTGGAATGGGCGGAGGTGGAGGCGGGGGGCGCGATCCCGTGGGACCGCGCCTTTGCGCTGGCCCAGGGCGATGCCGGCTTTGACCCGGCGGCGCCGCGCTGGCTTCCCAAGTCGAACTTCATGTGCCTGATGAAGAATGCCCGGATCGCTGCGCTGCGGGCGTTCTTCGAACCCCGCAGCGGGGTGCTGACGATCCGAAGCCCCGATGGCGCGGAGGTGCGCGCCAACGCGCTGACCGAGGAAGGCAGGCGCTATTTGGAGGTCTTCCTGGTCGATTTCCTTGGCGCCGAGGCGCGCGGCGCTCCCCGCTTTCATTACGTGCCGGGACACATGTTCAGCGACCAGAGCCGCAAGGTGATCAGCCTGATCGGGCTCTCCAGCCTGCGCGATTTCGAGACCAGGGTCGGCGCGCGCCGGCACCGCCGCCGCTTCCGCGCCAATATTTGGTTCAGCGGGGCGGCACCGCTTGCGGAGCTCGGCTGGGTCGGGCGGGAGATCCAGATCGGGCGGGTGCGGATGCGCGTCATCAAACGCATCCCACGCTGCGCCGCGACCGAGGTGAACCCCGAGACCGCCGAGCGCGACGCCGAGACGGTGCAGGAGTTGCGGCTGCACTACGGCCACGCGGATTTCGGGGTCTATGCCGAGGTGCTGGACGGCGGGCGGTTCGCCGTCGGGGACGCAATGGAGTTGCTGCCGGAATGAGGACCGCGGCCGTGCGTCAGGTGGCATCCGCCGGGACGGGCAGCGACCCTCGTCGCCTGGACGAGCGCAGCCTGCCCTGCATCGGCTGATAGCCCGCAAAGTGCTGGCTGACCGTTCCCGTTTGCGGCGCGCGAGATCGCTGCAAGTGGAGGCCAAATTGCGAGACTTGATCTTGGCGCGGCTCAACGCCGACTTCGTCGTGCGGCGCGCTTCGGAGACATGACGAGGCGAGAGGCCTGCCGCTGCTTGTCTGCTCGCCTGGCCGGTCCTCCGCGCCGTGCGGCATCCAATGCCTGCCGCGCCCATTCGACCAGCGCCTCGGGTTCGTCGAACAGCGCATCGGGCACCGACCAGTAGCTGGCGATCGACACCTCCCGGCCCGCGCGGTCGTAGGTGAACGGCGTACAGCCGGCTTCCTCGAAGCGGGCGCGGGTGGTCTCGTCCACACGCAGATAGAGCGCATCGCGCGCCAGCAGCGCGAACATGACCCCGTCCCGCATGATGCCGACGCCGCCGAACATGCGGCGCGCGACCGGGCCGAGCGGGGCCAGCAGGTCGAGCACATAAGCCTGGAAACCAGGACTGACCGCCATCAGCCGAACGCCCCCACCTCGTGGGTGACGGCGGTCGCGATCTCGCGCACGAGCGCGAACAAGGCGCCGATCGGCTGCAACAGCCGTTCGTGCTCGCGGCGGTAGGCGGCGGACTCGCGCGGGGCGGGCGGCTCGCCATAATCCTGCTCGGCGACGGGATCGGGGGCCGCAGGGAAGACCTGCGCCAGAAGGTCGAGCGCGGCGGGCACGTCGAGCCGCAGCAGCGCCGCCTCCAGCCCGAGGCGCGTCACGCCGTGGCGGGGCGAGAAATCGGGGATCTCGGCGGCGAGCAGCCAGATGCGCTGGATGAGCGCCAGCCGCAGCGCGTGCAGCAGCACCTCGCGCGCTTCCATGCGCGGGCAATCGGGCCAGGCGGCGCGGAGCGCCAGATGGTCGGCCTGCACGCGGCGGAACATCGCCACCACCGCGGCCCAGAGGCCGAGCCGTTCGAGTGCGCGGGCCACCGCGACCAGCGCCTCGCGGCGTCCTGGGCGGGTGGTGCGTGCGGCGCGGTTGAGCCAGGTGCCGGGATCGAGCGTGCCGACCGTCGCGCGCAGCACGTCCAAATCCGAATGGGCGAGCGCGTGCTGGGCGAGTTCCAGCGCGCGGCGAAAGCGGCGGCTCGCGTGCCGCATCTCGGCGAAGGTTTCCGGGTTGCGCGCCGCCGCCGTGCCGATCCCTTGCAGCGTGTTGGCGCACCAGCCGAGCTGCTGGAGGATGGCGTTATTGGGGATGGCGCGCAGCTCACGCGGATGGCTGATCCGTGTCGCCGCCGCCATGCCGTCAGCCTGACGCGCGGGCGGGCGCGAACCGGTGCGGTCGATCAAGCTGGGGCCGAAAACGCCGAGCAGCGCGGCATAGCCCTGGTCCTCCACCAAATCCTGCATCGAGGTGCGGACGGTGGCGAAGAAGTCCGCGACGAAATCGGGATCGGCGTAGATCGGGTCCTCAATGGGGCCGGCCGCCGGGTGGAAGGCGTGTTCGGCGATCCGCGCGACGGTGGCGAGCGCGAGCGCGGGCGTGGCGAACAGGAGATAGCCGTCGCCGCCCTGGAACGCGCTTTCCTCGCGCACCGGCAGATTGGCGCGGCCGAGCGCCTGACGGCTGGCGGTGGGAGAGAGGTATTTCAGCCGCTCGGCGAGCGAGCCTGGATGCGCGCCGCGGCCCACGCTCTCGCCGTGCGTGTCGAATAGCACCACCTCGACCCCCGCAACGCCGAAGCGGGCGAGCGTTTCGGCGATCTTGAAGCGCAGCCGCTCGATCAGGTGGCTCGCGGCGGTCTGGCCGATATAGCGCCCGGAATCGGAGTAGCCGAATTGCAGCGCAAGCCGCCCAGTGGCTTGCAGATAGGCGCGGTAGTGCGGTGAGCGCAGCGCCTCCTCGAGCACGCGGGCGCCGGATTCCAGCGCCTCGGCGGTCTCGAACAAGGGGCTGATCTCGACATGCCGCTCGACGCCGAACAGGCGCGCGAGCCAGAGCGCGGCGAGCAGTGTGTAGCCGCTTTCCGTCTCGGCGATCAGGAAGCGCACCGGGGCGGAGCCGTCGATGTGCTTGACGATCTGTGCGACCACCATCATCAGCCGCGCCGCCGACGCCTGCTCGGCGAGCACGCCGCCGAAATCGACCGGGATCGGCGCGACCTCATCCAGCGCGGCGTTGATGGCGGCGAGCAGAGCGCGGCGGTGCGCGGGGTCTTCGGGCGCGTCGGTGATGCCGAGGCGCTGGCGGATGGCGTTGTGGAGCTGGGCCGCGTTCAGCCGGACATGGGTGTGGGCGAGCGAAAGCCCGTGCGAGACAAGACCCGCGCGGGCGACGGCGAGGCGGAGCTGATCCTCCGGCGGCGCGGCGGCGATCGCGGCGGCGAACAGATCGCGCAGCGTCGCGGTGCCGGTGAGTGCGGCGTCGCGCTCGGCGAGCAGGGTGCGCGCGAACACGGCGACGGCGGGCGGATCGGCGTCGCGGCAGGCTTCGAGCTGGCGGGCGACAGCGGCGCAGGCTTCCCGCGTACGCGCGGCGAGCGGTGCCGCCGCTTCGATGGGCGCGAGCTGATCGCGCAGGCGCTCCAGTTGCAGGAGCTTCATTTGCAGGCGCAGGCGGAGCGTGTCGGCCCAGGTGATGTCGGTGCGGCCGTCGGTGTCGTAGCCGACCCAGCTCGCCAGGATCACCGGGCGCGGCGCGAGTTCGGTCCAGCGATCGGGCCATGCGCCGCGGGCGCACTCCAGCAGCGCGGCGTTCAGCCGGTCGAGCGCGTCGCGGCCATGCGAGATCGCGGCGGTGGCGCGGGCGAATTCCTGATCGAGCGTGATCGGACCGGGGCGGTGGGAGCCGAGCGGTGGCGGCGGCGCGGGCGCGCCGCAGGCGGCCTCGGCAAGCGCCGCATAGGTTTCGGGCGAAAGCGCGAAGGTGGGATGGGCGGTGAACACGGCCGCGTAGCGCGGGCGTTCCACGCACTCGCGGAACCGCGCCCAGGGGACAGGGCTGTCGGCCGGATCGGGGCGCAGCACGTTCCGCGCGACGGCGGCAAGGGCGGCGGTGTTCGCCGCCTCGTCGGTGCCGCCGACATAGCGGGCGAGGCGCCGCGCGCGGGCGGCGAAGGCGAGGTCCCGCAGCTCGCGGACGGCCGCGGCGATTTGCGGCAGAGCGAGCCGGTCCTCGTCCATCATGCGGGTGATGGCGAGCGAGACCGAGAGCACCGGGTTGCCGAACGGATCCGCATCGGCCCGCGCGAGGTGGTGGGCGACGAGGCCGAGCAGGACGGACGAGGCGGGCAGGTCCGGGGCCATGAAGCGGGATGATGCACCGCAACATGGGGCGCTGGCTAGAGAATCCCGCGCCGGGCGGCTTCACCGCTGCCGTCATCGACCGCCCTGCGGCCAGACCAAAGAGACCGCCTAAGTCTCCAACCCACGTCGCCCGGGCCGGGCCGCCGACCTCTCCCGCTCACGCGGGAGAGGTGGTTTCAGGGCGCCGCAATCAGGGACGCTCGTTGCCGAACACGATGGTGCCGGAGGCGGCGAACATGCCGCCGACGCCGTGGCAGACGGAGATCTTGGCCCCTGGAATCTGCGCGGGCGCGACGCCGCGCATCTGCCGCACGCTCTCCTGCAAGGCGAACATGCCGTACATGCCGGAATGCGCGTAAGAGAGCCCGCCGCCATTGGTGTTGAGCGGCAGCTTGCCGCCCGGCGCGGTGTTGCGTTCGGCAATGAACGCGCCCGCCTCGCCGCGGCCGACGAAGCCCAAATCCTCGAGCCCGTAGAGCGGCAGGTGCGCGAAGGCGTCGTAGATCATCAAATGATCCACGTCCTTGTGCGCGATGCCCGCCGCCTGCATCGCGGTCGGCCCCGCCACGCGGAAGGCGCGCGAGGAGGTGAAGTCCTCCATCTGGCTCACCATCGGCGTCTCCACGCTCTCGCCCGTGCCGAGGATGTAAACCGGCTTCCCCTTCGCATCGCGCGCGCGCTCGGCCGCGGTCAGGATCAGCGCGCCGCCGCCGTCGGAGACGAGACAGCATTGCAGCAGGCGGAACGGATAGGCGATCATGCGCGAGCCGAGCACGTCTTCCACGGTGATCGGATCGCGGAAGGTCGCGCGCGGGTTCTTGCCCGCCCATTCGCGCTGCACGACCGAAACCATCGCGATCTGCTCGTGCGTGACGCCGTAGGTTTTCATGTAGCGCAGCACAGGGATCGGAAAGAGCGAGGGCGGACCCATCGGGCCGTAGGGCTGCTCGAATTGCCCGGCCAGGCTGTCGGGCGGCACGGTGCGGCCCGGATTGCCGACGCGCGACTTGCCGCTCTCGCCGTGGGTGATGAGCACCGTCTTGCAAAGACCCGACGCGATGGCCGCCGCCGCATGGCGCACATGGATCATGAACGAGCAGCCGCCGACCGAGGTGCCGTCCACCCAGTTGGGCGTGATCCCGAGATAGTGCGCGATCTGCACCGGCGTCTCCACCGCGCAGGCCACACCGTCGATGTCCTTGGGCGAAAGCCCGGCATCCGCCATCGCGTTCAGCGCGGCGTCGGCGTGCAACTGGATCTGCGACAGTTCGGGGATGGTGCCGAGCTTGGTGGTTTCGGACGCACCGACGATTGCGATCTCTCCTGGTTTCAGCATGGGATCAGCCTTTCGCCGGACGGAACAGGGGGAGCGTGATCTCGTCATCCATCTTGGTGAAGGCGACTTCGACCTTCATGTCGAGCGCCAGCGCCTCCGGCGTCTGCGCGCAGTCGACGATGTTGGTCATCATGGTCGGCCCCTCGTCGAGCTTCACCACGGCGATCGCATAGGGCGGCTTGAAGCCAGGCACGTTGCGGTGGTGGATCACGTAGCTCCACAGCACACCGCGCCCCGAGGCGGCGAACACGCTGACCTTGCGGGAAGCACAGGCTGGGCAGAACGGGCGCGGCGGGAAATAGACCTTGCTGCACGCATCGCAGCGTTGCAGGCGCAGCTCGCCCTGGCGCGTCCCTTCCCAGAAATGCGCGGTCTCGGGCGTCGGCTTGGGCCTGGCGCGGCCGGGTTCGAGCATGGCGTTTCCTCCTCGCTTCGGATCATCGGAGTAGGGCGCATGAAATGCGCCCGCGCAAGGCGGCGTACCGCCTGGGCGCGCCGACGACTTGCGCCCTGGCTTCGCTCCGCCGCCTCCGGCCCTCACCTTGCCCGGTGTTGGCGAAGCGCGGACACTCCCCGCGACGATCGATGGAGGGGATAATGGATTTCACCGGCAAGGTCGCGCTGGTCACGGGCGGCGGGAACGGCATCGGGCGGGCGACTTCGCTCGGGTTCGCGCAGCGCGGCGCGAAGCTCGTGGTGGTGGACCGCGACGGCGCGGCGGCGGAGGCGACAGCCGGCATCATCCGCCAGCGGGGCGGCGAGGCGGCCAGCGTGGTTGCCGACGTCACCAAAACCGCCGACGTGCAGGCTTATGTAAAGGCGGCGCTGGAGAAATTCGGCGCCATCGACTGCTTCTTCAACAATGCCGGGATCGAGGGCGCGGTCGCGCCCACCGCTGACTATGACGAGGCGGTGTTCGATCAGGTGATCGCGGTGAACGTAAAGGGCGTGTTCCTCGGCCTGCGCCATGTGCTGCCGGTGATGCTGCGGCAGAAGCGCGGCGCTGTGGTGAACACCGCCTCGGTGGCCGGCCTGGTCGCCTCGCCTGGGATGCCCGCCTATGTCGCTTCCAAGCACGCGGTGATCGGGCTGACGAAAACCGCCGCGGGCGAGGTGGCGCGAGCGGGCGTGCGGGTGAACGCGGTCTGCCCCGGCCCGATCGACACGCGCATGATCCATTCGCTGGAGGCGATGCTCAATCCCGCCGATCCGGGCAGCGTCGGCGCGCGCTATCAGTCCAACATCCCGATCGGCCGCTACGGCACGGCCGAGGAAGTGGCGAACACGGTGCTGTTCCTCTGTTCCGATCTCGCCTCCAACATAACCGGCGCGCAATACGTGGTGGACGGCGGGCGCACCGCGACGGGCGGGGCGGTGACGAACAACGTCATCCGATGAGCGCGGTCCCGAGGATCGGGCGCCCGCCGTTCGCGCGGGTGGCGCTGCTGCTGCAAGGCGGCGGCGCGCTCGGCGCCTATCAGGCGGGCGTCTATCAGGCGCTGCACGAAGCCGACATCGAGCCCGATTGGGTGGCGGGTATCTCGATCGGCGCGATCAACGCCACGCTGATCGCCGGCAATCCGCCCGAGGCGCGCGTCGATGCCTTGCGCGCGTTCTGGCAGGAGGTCACGAGCGCCGTGTTCGACTTCGGTGAGGCGGGGCCGCGCGATGGGATACTGGGCGAGCTGCTGAGCCAAAGCGCCGCACTCGGCACCCTGTTCCAGGGCGCGCCGAATTTCTTTACGCCCCGCCTTATTCCGCCGTTCCTGCAACCGCCCGGAAGTGCCGGGGCCATCAGCTATTACGACACGGCGCCGCTGCGCGCGACATTGGAGAAGTTCGCCGATTTCGCGCGGCTGAACGACGGAGCGATGCGGGTGAGCCTCGGCGCGGTGGACATCCGCTCCGGCAATTTCGTCTATTTCGACAGTCTGGAGCGCCGGCTCGGCGCGGCGCACACCATTGCCAGCGGCTCCTTGCCGCCGAGTTTTCCGCCGACCGAGATCGACGGCATGTTTTACTGGGACGGTGGCGTGGTTTCCAACACGCCGCTGCAATACGTGCTCGACAGCGAGCCCCATGCCGACACGCTGGCGTTTCAGGTCGATCTCTGGAACGCGCGCGGGGAGGTGCCGCGCGACCTGGCCGGCGTCGAGAACCGCGTCAAGGAAATCCGCTATTCCAGCCGCACCCGGCTGGCGACCGATCTGGCCGGGCGCGAGCAGGCGCTGCGGCGGGCGCTGCTCAGGATAGCGGCGCAAGCCCCCGAGCTCGTGCGCGGCGATCCCGAGCTGCGCGCGCTCTGCGAGGAGCACGCGGCCGAAGGCGTGCTCAGCATCGTGCACCTGATCTACCGCGCGGCGCGCGGGGAAGGCTTCACCAAGGACTTCGACTTCTCGCGCCGGCGCATGGAGGCGCATTGGAGCGCCGGCTACCGCGACATGGCGCGCACGCTGGACGATCCGCGCGCGCTGGCGCGGCCCACCTCGCCCGGCGGCATCGCGACATTCGATATCGGGACGGCGCGCTAGAAGGACCCGCGCATCCCGCACAAGGTTCGTCCAATCCAGGCCTGGCTGCTGAACCGCCGGGTCCCGCTTTGGTCTAGCCCATTCATGTACGTGCCGCGGGCAAGCAACGACGTGGATGCTCGGCATTCGCGGCGGCGGCAAACCGTACGGAACAGCGCGCCCCGACGGCGCGTTTTGTACGAAACCGCGCCCCGCCGCCCCTGGAATCGTACGGCTTTCGGCGGCCGTTCTGGCCGGTTCGTACGAAGCTACGTGGTGCCCGGAGATCAAGTGTACACGTCGATAACTCAGCGCCGCGCGGCGAAGAAGGCGCGCAGGAGCGCCGCCGCGTCCTGTTCACCGACGCCGCCGACCACCTCCGGCCGGTGCTGGCAGGTAGGGGCGTCCAGCACGCGCGGGCCGTGATCGACGCCGCCGCCCTTCGGGTCGTAGGCGCCGAAGATCAGGCGGCGCACCCGGAACAGGCTGGCGGCCTGGGCGCACATCGGGCACGGTTCCAGCGTCACCACGAGGTCGCAATCGGGCAGGCGCGGCACGCCGCGCCGGGCGGCGGCTTCGCGCAGGGCCAGAAGCTCGGCGTGCGCGGTGGGATCGGCGCGCGCCTCGACCTCGTTGCCGGCGCGGGCGAGCACGCGCCCCGCCGCGTCGAGCACCACCGCGCCGACCGGCACCTCCCCGCGGGCGGCGGCGGCCCGGGCCTCGTCCAGCGCGATCTCCATTGGCGACATCGGCCCGCGCGGTCTAGCAAGCACGCATGTCCGTGTCGCGCCGCCGGCCGCTGGTCGGCGTCACCCTCGATGCCGAGCAGCCGGGCGGCTACTCGCGATACCCCTGGTATGCACTCAGGCAGAACTACGCCGACGCGGTGATCGCCGCCGGGGGCCTGCCCGTGGCGCTGCCGCACGAGCCTGGGCTCGCCGCCGACTGGCTCGACCGGATCGACGCGCTGATCGTGACGGGCGGGGCCTTCGACGTCGACCCGGCCCTCTACGGTGAGGGCGCCCGGCACGCCACGGTGACGCTGAAGGAGGGGCGCACGGCGGCCGAGCTCGCGCTGACCCAGGGGGCGATCGCGCGCGAGATGCCGGTGCTCGGCATCTGCGGCGGCGAGCAATTGCTGGCCGTGGCGCTCGGCGGCACGCTGATCCAGCACATCCCCGATGCCGTGCCGGGCGCGCTCGAGCACGAGCAGACCAACCCGCGCCACGAGCCCGGGCACAAGGTTGCGCTTGAGCAAGGCACGCTGCTGCGCCGGATCGTGGGCAGCGACACGATGGCGGTGAACTCCGCCCACCATCAGGCGGTGCGGACGCCGGGCGCGCGGGCGATCATCAACGCGCTGGCGCCGGACGGCGTGGTGGAGGGGGTGGAGGCGATCGGGATGCGCTTCTGCCTCGGCGTGCAGTGGCACCCCGAGTTCTTCATCGACCCAGGCGACCGGCGGATTTTCGACGCGCTGATCGCCGCCTGCGCCTGATGGAAGAGGCCGCGGCGGAACGCGGCGAGCGGATCGCCAAATGGCTCGCCCGCGCCGGGGTGGCGAGCCGTCGCGACGCGGAGCGGATGCTGGCAGAGCACCGGGTGCGGCTGAACGGGGCCGAGGTGGTGCATCCGGCGACGTTCGTGCGGCCGGGCGATCTGGTGCAGGTGGACGGCGCGGCGGTCGGCGAGCCCGCGCGCACGCGGCTCTTCCGCTACCACAAGCCGGCCGGGCTCGTGACGACCCACCGCGATCCCGAGGGACGGCCGACCGTGTTTGAGAAGCTGCCAGCCGAGATGGGCCGGGTGGTGAGCGTCGGGCGGCTCGACCTGACGAGCGAGGGGCTGCTGCTGCTCACCAACGACGGGGCGCTGGCGCGGCGGCTGGAATTGCCGGCGACCGGCTGGGTGCGGCGCTACCGCGTACGCGTCCATCCCGTGCCGGACCCGCGCGCGCTCGCCGCGCTCGAGCGGGGCATCACGGTGGCGGGCGTGCGCTACGGGCCGATCGCGGCGGGGCTCGACGCGGTCAAGGGCGAGAACGCCTGGCTGACGATCGCCTTGAAGGAGGGCAAGAACCGCGAGATCCGCCGCGTGCTGGCGCATCTTGGGCTGGCTGTCTCGCGCCTGATCCGCACCGCCTACGGCCCGTTCCAGCTCGGCAAGCTGCCGCGTGGGGCGGTGGAGGAGGTGCCGGCGCGGGTTCTGCGCGACCAGGTGCCGAGCGCTCCCGGGCCGCGCTGATGCGAATCGTCGGCGGCGCCTGGCGCGGACGGCGGCTCGTCGCGCCGCCAGGTGCGGCGACACGCCCGACCGCCGACCGGGTGCGGCAGGCACTGTTCGACATGCTGCTGCACGCGCCCTGGGGCGGATGGGCGCTAATCGAGGGCGCGACGGTGCTGGATGCGTTCGCCGGGTCCGGGGCGCTCGGCCTGGAGGCGCTGTCGCGCGGCGCGGCGCGGGCGGCGTTCATCGAGCGCGACCCGGCCGCACTGCGGGCGCTGCGCGCCAACATCGCCGGCTGCGGGGCCGGGCGGGCGAGCACGGTGATCGCGAGCGACGCGTTCCGCCCGCCGTCCGCGCCGGGGCCTTGCGCGGTCGTGTTCCTGGACCCGCCCTACGCCGTGCCGGCGGGCCCAGCGCTGGCCGCGCTCGCCGCCGCCGGGTGGATTGCGCCCGGCACGTTGATCGTGGCGGAGACGGCGCGCGAGGCCGCGTCCCCGGCGCCCGGCCCGGCGCTGGCCGAACGCGCGCACGGGGCGGCGAAGCTGACGATCTGGCGGGCAGGCTCAGAAATGGCTCCAGCCCTCCGATGAGAAGCGCATAGGGGCGCCCGCCGCGTCGCGCACCGTGACCGAAGGCGGGCCCGCCCGGAACGCGCCGATTCGGGTGAGCTCAATGCCGGCGCGCGCAGCCTCGGCTTGCAGCGCCGCCTCGGTCTCGGGCGGCACCGCGAACAAAAGCTCGTAGTCGTCGCCTCCCGTCAGGCAGAGCGGCAGCCATTCGGGGCCGGCGGTCCGCGCTTGCGGCGAGAGCGGCACGCGGGCGGCCCCGATCTCGGCCGCGACGCCGCTCGCGCGGCAGATATGGGCGAGGTCCTGCACGAGCCCGTCGGAGACGTCCATCGAAGCCGAGACGAGCCCGGCGAGCGCCAGCCCGAGCCGGGGCCGGGGCAGGCGGTAGCGGTCGCGCAGATACCCCGTCGGGTCGGCAAGCTCGCCCCGGGCCGCGCGCAGCCCGAGCGCGCCGTCGCCGATCGTGCCGGTGACGCAGATCAGGTCGCCAGGGCGCGCGCCGGAGCGGCGGGGTGCGGCGCCGGGCGCGACATGGCCGATGGCGGTCAGCGCCAGGCTCAGCGGGCCGGGGGTCGAGGTTGTGTCGCCGCCCCACAGCGCGATGCCGAACTCGGCCTGGTCGGCGGCGAGGCCGGCGGCGAAGGCGGCGAAGAACGAGTCCGGCGTGCCCCGCGGGGCGGAGAGCGACAACAGATAGCCGAGCGGCACCGCGCCCTTGGCGGCAAGATCGGACAGATTGACGCGCAGGAGTTTGCGGGAAATCAGTTCCGGCGGGTCGTCGGGCAGGAAATGCACTCCGCCCACCAGCGCGTCGATTTTGAGCACGAGCTCCCGCCCCTCGGGCGGCCGGATCAGCGCCACGTCGTCGCGCAGCGCATCCGCGCCCGCGCCCGCCAGCGGGCGGAAATGCCGGGCGATCAGGGCGAACTCGGGGGGGAGCTTGTCCATGGCCGGGCGCATTCCACAGTCGTTTCCCCTCGGCCTTCATGAGCGGAGACGCAAGCGCCACGGCGCTCCAGGCCGCCGCTGTGCCCAGGTTTTGCCCGAGCGACGGAGGTTCGGCAACCGGGAGTTGCGCGGCGGCCGCGGCTGGCCGAGCTTCGGAAAATGACCGAGTTTCAGTTGCTCGCCGACTTTGCTAACGGCGCTGCATGCCAGGAGGGGAATGAGAAATGCAACCTCCCGGCGGCAATGCGGCCGGTTTGGCCGGTGTCGAAGCCGATTTTCACAATTGCAGGAAATTTAGTGATTGACACCTCATTCCAAACGCTTAATCTACGCTGCGCGTGGACAGGCGGGTGGGCCTGATCCTAAGGGGAGATGCAGATGTCTTGGGTTCGCCAGTTTTTGCTTGCGGGCGCTGCGGTAGGCGCGCTCTCCGGCGCTTCGATGGCTCCCGCCTCGGCGACTACTCTGACGCCCGGAAGCGGGTGGGTGAGCGATTCGATCTTCAACGCGAGCGATCCGTCCCTCAACTCGCCGCTCACGTTCACGATCAACAAGCCGGCCTATCTCTCGGTCGTCGATTGCTGCATCGTGGGCGACGTCTACCAGATCCAGAACAGTTCCAACCAGGCGGTGCTCGGGACCACGTCGTTCGTGACCCTGCCTTATCTCTGGCACAACACCGGCTCGTTCTTCGATCTCGAGTGGGCTGGGTCGACGTATTCCAAGATTTCGCTGCTGTTTGGCCCGGGCTCGTACTCCTTGAACGTCCTTGACATTGCGGCCAACTTCGGCATTCCCGCCGGGTTCGGAGAGCGCCTGGACTATGCCGCGGCGCCGGAGCCGCTCAGCATCGCGTTGCTGGGCGCCGGACTGGTCGGGCTGGGCGTGGTGGGCCGCCGCAAGCGCGCCTGACCGTCCCAACCGACGAGTAGCAGGAGGCGGCGCCCGATGGGGCGCCGTTTCTATTTCAAGGCACCTTCAATCGACGCCGCCGGTCTCCGGCGGTGTCAGCTTGGCAAGTGGCCCGAGCCAGGGCGCATAGTTCCGCCAGCGCCCGATCGAACCCCGGTAAACCGGCTGGCGCGCCTGCCATACGCTCGCCGTGGCGACCGCGCGGCGGTTGCGCTCCGGGTAGAGGCACGCCTCGTCCCACTCCAGCCCGCAAAAGGCGAGCAGGCGACGGGTTTCGCCTTCTCGGTCGCCGATCAGCGCCTCGTAGTCGACCTCCAGCAGCCGCTCCGGGGGCAGCAGCGCGCGCCAATGCCGCATCAGGCGGCGATAGGTGTCGATCCAGAACAGCAGATCCTCGCGATCGCCGACGAAGAAGGTGCGGCGCGAGACGAGCAGCGTGGTGTAGAGCGAAACCGCGGTGTCGATCAGCGAGCGCCGCACGTGCACGAACCGGGCGCCCGGCACGGCCCGGGAAATCGGGCCGATCCAGTTGAAATTGAACGGGTTCTTGTCCGTAATGCGCCGCGCCTCGGGGCCGATCCGCGCAAGCAGGGCGCAGTATTCCGCCCCCGCGGAGGCGAAAGCCGCGTCCTCCGCACGCGAGTCGAGCAATTGCGGCCCTCTCTGGGGCCAGAAGCCGAGCTCGCCGCCGCCCGCCACGGCGGGATGGCTGGAGAGGATCTGCTCGACCAGCGTGGTGCCGGAACGCGGCAGGCCCAGGATGAAGATGGCGCGCTCTCCGGTGCCGTTCGCGGCCCGCGCGCCGCGCCCCGCCTGCGCCGCCGGGAAGGCCTCGATCAGCCGCTCCACCTGCGTGCTCAGCGCGGCGCGGTCGAGCGGCGCGATGGCCGCCCGGATCGCGTTCGCCGCATCGAAATGGCGCATCGCGATCGCGAACTCGCCCCGCTGCTCATGCGCGCGCCCGAGCGCGAAGCCGAGCAACATCCGGCCCTGTGAGCCGATCTCCGGCCGCCCCGCCTCCGCGGCGAGACGCTCCAGCAACGGGTCGTCGGCGGCGGACGCCCTGGCTATGCTGAACAGCCCGAGCGCGGACGCGGCGCGGCGCGGGTCTTGTTGCAGCACGAAGCGGTAGAGTCGTTCAGCCTCCGCGAACTCGCCCCGCTCGGCCATGATGCCGGCGATCATCTCGGCGACCTCGGGATCGGCCGGACGCAGCGCCTGCGCCCTCCGCAGCAGGGCGAGCGCGGTGTCTATGTCGTCCTCGGCGCGGAATGCGAGCGCGGTGTCACGCAGCGCCTCGACGCGGGACCGGGCGGCGGCGGCGGCAGCCCGATACGCGCGGGCGGCCAGAGGCGTGTTTCGCCAGCTATGGTAAAGAGCGCCCAAGCGGCGGTGGGCCTCGGCGAGTTTTGGCGCGCAGGCAACGGCCCGCTCCAGCGCCGTCATCGCCTCGCCTTCACGGCCCAGCCGCTCGAGCGCGAGGCCAAGGTGGAAATGCGCGCGTGCGAGGCCTGGGTCGATCTCCGCGGCGCGGATCAGGGGCGCAAGAGCGCGCTCCGGCTGGCCGAGGGCGATATAGGCGGTCCCGATATCGAGCGGGATCAGCGCGTTGCCCGGATCGAGGCTCGCCGCCCGCTCGAAATGCAGGATGGATTGCGCGATCTGTCCGGCCTCACGCAACCGGACGGCCTGCGCCAAAACGGCCCGCGCGGACTCCCGTGGCGGCTGTGGCGGGCGCGCCGGCGCGATGACCGGGCGGAATGCGGCGGCAGCGTCCGCCAGACCGCGCGCCGCCGGCGTGAGCGGCCCGAGGTCCGGTCGCGCAACAGGCCGCTGCGGTGGATTTTCAGCCATCGGCGACTGTTACCGCGGGCGCGAGGCGGGGCAAGCGGAATGAATGGCCGGCAGCCCGAGGCTGCTCGCTTTCCGCCACCGCCGGGCGGTCATCTCACCCACCGTCCCACCGTTCCCCCGTTCCCCCGCAAGGCAGCCTATCGCAGCACGGCCAGATCGCAGCCCTCCGGGGCCTGCAGCACCTGGTCGGCCATGATGCGGTCCCAGCCCCGGGGCGGCAGCGCGGGCGGCCTCCAGGCAGCGCGGCGGCGGGCGAGCGTCGCCGGATCCACCAACAGGTCGAGCCGGCGCTCGCGCACCGAGAGCCGGATGCGGTCGCCGGTTTCCACCAGCGCCAGCGGCCCGCCGGCGGCGGCTTCGGGCGCGATATGCAGGACGATGGTGCCGAAGGCGGTGCCGGACATGCGGCAATCGCTCAGCCGCAGCATGTCCTTCACGCCGCGGCGGGCGAGCTTGCGCGGGATCGGCAGATACCCCGCCTCCGGCATCCCGGCGGCGGAGCGCGGCCCGGCGTTCTTCAGCACGAGCGCGTCGTCCGCGCGCACATCGAGCGCCTCGTCGTCGATCCGCGCGGCGAGGTCTTCGAGCCCGTCGAAGACGACGGCGCGCGCCTCGGTCTCGAACAGCGCCGCGGTGGCGGCGCTGCGCTTGAGGATCGCGCCGTCCGGGGCCAGCGAGCCGAACAGGGCGACGAGCCCGCCCGAGGGAGAAACGGGCTCCTCCAGCGCGTGGACATACTGGCGGTCCACGAAATCGGGCGCGCGCAGCCGCTCGGCGAGCGTCGCGCCGGTGATGTCGATGCAATCCTGATGCAGCTTGCCGCGCAGTTCCCACAGGAGCGCCGGCAGCCCGCCGGCGGCGTGGAAATCCTCCATGTAGCCCTCGCCGGTCGGCTTGAGATCGACCAGCACCGGCGTGTCGTCGGAAAGCTCGTTCAGCCGGCGCAGATCGACCGCGATGCCCCGCCTGCCGGCGATCGCCGTGAGGTGGATCAGGGCGTTGGTCGAGCCGCCCAGCGCCAGCAGCACACGGAGCGCGTTTTCCACCGACTGCGGCGTGATGATCTGCGACGGGCGCACCGGATGGCTTACCATCCGCATGGCGAGCCGCCCGGCCTCCTCGGCGGCGCGCAGCCGGTCGGCGTAGACGGCGGGGATGGCGGCGTGCTCGGCCGGCATCATGCCGAGCGTGCCGGCGAGGCAGGCCATCGTGCTGGCGGTGCCCATCACGCCGCAGGTGCCGGCGGTGGTGGCGAGCCGCCCCTCGATGGCGCCGATCTTCGCCACGTCCACCTGGCCCGCGCGATAAAGCGCCCAGTAGCGGCGGCAGTCGGTGCAGGCCGACAGCCGCTCGCCCTCGTAGCGCGCGGCGAGCATCGGGCCGGTGACGAGCTGCACGCACGGCACGTCCGCCGAGGCGGCGGCCATGAGCTGCGCCGGCACGGTCTTGTCGCACCCGCCCACCAGCACCGCCGCGTCCATCGGCTGCGCGAACAGCATCGCCTCGGTGTCGAGGGCGGCGAGGTTGCGATAATGCATCGAGGTCGGAAAGAGCGATGGCTCGTTCAGCGAGATGGTTGGAAAGGGCAGCGGCAGGCCGCCCGCCGCCAGCACGCCGCGCTTCACCGCCTCGACCAGCTCGGGAACGGTGCGGTGGCAGTTGTTGTAGCCCGAGCCGGTATCGGCGATGCCGATCACGGGGCGGTCAAGCATCTCCTGCGAATAGCCCATGGATTTCGCGAAGGACCGCCTCAGATAGAGCGAGAAGGCGAGATCGCCGTAATTGGCGGTGTTGCGGGCGAGGCCGCGTTTCGGGTCCGGCGCGTCGTTCATGGGCGGATGCTAGGGCGCGGCCCGCCTTGCCGCAATTCGCCCCGCATCGGGTGAAGGAGGATGGAGATGGCCGAGATTCCCGCGGCGTTCCGCGATCTCCTGGACAAGAAGGCGCTGGCGTCGGTCGCGACCGTGATGGCGGACGGCGGGCCGCAGGTGACGCCCGTGTGGTTCGACCATGCGGACGGCAAACTGCGGATCAACACGGCGAAGGGCCGGGTGAAGTCGCGCACGATGAAGGAAGGTGCCAAGGTGGCGCTCGCGATCGTCGATCCCGACAACGTCTATCGCTACATGCAGGTGCGCGGGCGGGTGACGCGCGCGACCGAGCAGGGCGCGGATCAGCACATCGACGCGCTGTCGCAGAAATATCTCGGCAAGCCCTACCCGTTCCGCCAGCCCGGGGAGAAGCGGATCACGATCGAGATCACGCCGGAGGCGGTGCAGACGATGGGATAGGGCCGCGTTCGCGGGTTTCGACCGGCGTGGTACCGGGGCGCGGCAGGCCCAGGATCCATCCTTCCCATTGCCGCGCCATTGCGCCGCGCGGCGGCTCGGCCCCGTGTTCGAGCGCCCATAGGACCGACAAGAGCCCGAGCACCGCGTCGAACCGGTCGGCGGCGGGCCTGTCGGTCCCGAACCCGGCCGCGAGGGCGCGCGCGAGCGCCGGTTCGGGCTCAACACGCAATGCCCTCAGGGTGGCTATTAAGGCGGGGGCGGCGGCCCGGCGCGCGGCGGGGTTCGTCTTGCTCGCGCGGCCGAGCCCCAGCCGGCGCTGTGCGGCGGCGGGGTAAATCTCGCCCAGCACCACGCCCGTGTCGGCGACAAGATCGACCAACGCGCCGTCGAACGGCCATAATCGCGCCGGCGGCACGCCGCGCAAGGCCGGTCCGACCACATCCCGCCAGGCACAGAGCGCCGCCTTTCCAACCTGCTTGGCGCCGAGTGTCCAAAACAGCGCCCCCGCCCCGGTGAGGCGATCGCAGCGACGCAGCAGCGCGTTCCATTCCGTGAGACCAAGCGCGGCGACCAGATTGGCGCGGCGTATGCCGCCGCCGGGGCGGAACGGCGCGAAAGGCCGGCCGGGCGCGATCTCCGGCACCGTTTCGGCGGCACGAAACCAGGGATCATCCTGCGCGAGGCGACGGAGGAATGCCGGAAAGTTTGCATCCGGCAGCCATTTCGTGGCGAAGGCGTGCGGCAGGCCGAGCGGCACGTCGAGCCCCAAGACCACCGGCGCGCCGCCGGCCTCCGCACGCAGCCGCTCGATCAGCGAGCCGAGATCGCCGACCGGCTCGGGCGCGGACGCCCGCCAGCCATCGGCACTTCGTTTCGCCGTTGCGATCCAGCGGCCGTTCGGATCGACGCTCCAATCGGCCGCAGCGGCGAGCATCGCTTAGAGGGGTTTGTGCGCGCGCTCGATCAGGCGGGCGAAGAAGCCGGGTTTCTTGGGCGGCTTCGGCTTCGCGGCTGCTTCTTCCTTGCGCCGCGCCCGCTCGGCCTCCTGCTGGCGGCGGTCCTTCTCGGCGAGCCATCGCTCCAGGCTCATGCCGGCCTTGGCAGCCCGCCTCGCCTCGTAGGCGCGCTGGCCTTCGGTCAGGGTGCGTTCGGTCTTGGCCATCGGGCGGGCCTTCTGGCAGGGCGGGCGCTGTTCATCAAGCCGGCTCAGGCGAAAGCGGGCGCCACCTCGGCGGCGAAGCGCGCCATCTCGTCCTTCACCTGCGCGTGCGGCTTCAGGCCAACGTTAAAATAGAGGATCACCTCGTCGAACCCCGCCGCCGCGACGCGCTGCAGCACGTCCGTGATATGCGTGGGGCTGCCAAGCAGCACGGCGTTTTCCGTCAGATCCTCGGGCCGTGCGTTGCGCAGCTTCTCCACCATGGCGATGAAATAGCGGTAGCTCGGCGGCGCGGTAGCGGGATCGCCGGGGAAGGCCGGGATGACGCATTCCTGGTAATAGCGGAGCTGGCGGGCGCGCGCCGCGCGCTCCTGCTCGGCATTGTCGTAGAAATGGATGAAATAGCTGCACATCAGCCGCCCCGGCCGGGTGCTGTATTTGGCGCAGCTTTCCTTGTAGAGGCGCGCCACGTCGGCGAGCCCGCCATAGCTCATCACCGCCGCGAACGGGGCAACGATCAAACCGCAGCCGAGCCGCGCCGCGAGCTCGATCGACGGGCGCGAGAAACTGGCGACGTACGAAGGGATCGGCCGCTGCACCGGGCGCGGCGTGATGGCGACATCGGTGAAAGCGTAGTGCTCGCCCGTAAACGAGATCGGCCCCTCGGCGCGCCACAGGCGCTGCACGATCTCCATGCCCTCCTCGAACACCGACTGGTTGTTGGCGAAATCGGCGCCGAGCGGTTCGTATTCCCGCCGGTCGTAGCCGCGCCCGGCGGCGAAATCGACGCGCCCGCCACTCAGCAGGTCGAGCGTCGCCCATTGCTCGGCCACCCGGATCGGATGATGCAGCGGTAGCACGGTGACGGCGGGGGAGAGGCGGATCGTGCGCGTGCGGGCGGCGATGTAGGCGAGCGTGATGTCGGGACAGGACAGCACGCCGAGCGTGCTGAAATGATGCTCGCCGATCCAGGCCGAGTTGAAGCCGGTGGTTTCGGCGTAGATTGCCTCGTCCACAATGTCGGCGATGAAGGCATTTGGGTCGCGGCGATTGTCGCGGTAGTGATTGTCGCTGAGCGTGAAATACCCGAACTGCATGGCCTCCTCCCGTGCGCGCGACTGGACGCGGCCGGCGCGCGTCCTAGACTGGGCGCCAACCGAGCTTGAGGAGCCAGCCAGCATGAGCCCGCCGCCCTTTGGCGCCAACTCCGCCGCCGCCCGCGACATCGCCAACGTGCTGCATCCCTATACCGACCTCAAGCTCCATCAGGAGGTCGGTCCGGTTGTGATCACGCGCGGCAAGGGCGTGCGCGTGTGGGATGATGCGGGCAAGGAGTATATCGAGGCGGTGGCGGGCCTGTGGTGCGCGGCGCTCGGCTTCGACAACGAGCGGCTGGTAGAGGCGGCCGCCGCGCAGATGCGGAAGCTGCCTTTCTATCACGCTTTCAGCGCCAAGTCGCACGAGCCCTGCATCGATTTGGCCGAGATGCTGATCGCGCGCGCGCCGGTGCCGATGAGCAAGGTGTTCTTCGCCAATTCGGGGTCGGAGGCGAACGACACCGCGATCAAGATGCTCTGGTATTTCAACAACGCCGTCGGCCGGCCGAACAAGAAGAAGATCATCGGGCGGAACCGCGGTTATCACGGCATCACGCTGGCCGCCGCCTCTCTAACCGGCCTGCCGTGGAACCATCGTGGCTTCGACGTGCCGCTGCCCGGCTTCGTTCACACAATGACGCCGCATTTCTACAGCCAAGGACAACCCGGCGAGACCGAGGACCAGTTCGCCACGCGCTGCGCCGAGGAGCTGGAGAAGCTGATCGTGGCGGAAGGCGGCGCGGACGCGGTGGCGGGCATGTTCGCCGAGCCGATCATGGGCGCGGGCGGCGTGATCGTGCCGCCGCGCGGCTATTTCCCGAAGATCCAGGCGGTCCTGAAGAAATACGACGTGCTGCTGGTGGCCGATGAGGTGATCTGCGGGTTCTGGCGCACTGGCAACTACTGGGGCAGCCAGACGCTCGACATAGAGCCGGACATCCTGACCTGCGCCAAGGCGCTGTCGTCCAGCTACTTGCCGATCAGTGCGGTGATGGTGAACGACCGGGTATTCGAGGGGCTGGCCAGGCAGAGCCACGAGATCGGCACGTTCGGCCACGGCTACACCTATTCCGGCCATCCGGTGCCAGCGGCGGTGGCGATCGAGACGCTGAAAATCTACGACGAGATGCAGATCGGCGCGCATGTGGCGCGCGTGGGCGCGCACATGCAAAAGGAGCTGCGCCGCCGCTTCGCCGAGCATCCGCTGGTGGGCGAGGTGCGCGGCGTCGGGCTGATCGGCGCGATCGAGCTGGTGGCCGACAAGGCAAGCAAGCGCAAGTTCGATCCGGCGGCGAAAGTCAGCCCGCGCTGGACCAAGCTGATCGAGGAGAACGGCGTGATCTGCCGCGCGGTGCCGGGGGAGATCTTGTGCTTCAGCCCGCCGCTGATCATCACCGAGGCGGAGATCGACGAGATGCTGAACCGCATCGGCAAGGCGCTCGACACGCTGACGGTGGAGCTACGGCGCGAGCAGATCGCGCCGGTGGCATGAGCGCGCCCGGAGCAGGCACGGTTTCGTGAGCTTGCCTGAGGGGGGCCGGCTGGTAGGATCCGCCGTCGCCCGGAAAGGCGGCGGCTGGGCATGCCACAACAGTCCCAAACAGAAGGATCAACGCCGTGGCCAACGAAAAAGCGCAGAATGTTCAGGATGTTTTCCTGAACCACGTGCGAAAGAGCAAGACGCCCGTGACCGTGTTCCTAGTCAACGGCGTGAAACTGCAGGGGATCATCACCTGGTTCGACAATTTCTCCGTCCTGTTGCGCCGGGATGGACATACCCAGCTTGTCTACAAGCACGCCATCAGCACCGTGATGCCGGGCGCACCGATCCAGCTCTTCGACGCGGCGCGCGCCGAGGGCGCGGCGGCCGCAACACCGGCGCGCGAGCCGGCGACCGCCGGCAGCGAGTGACCGCCCCGGGGCCGAGCCCCCGATGAGCGCCAGCGCGAACGGGCTTGCTGGTCCGACACGGGCCGCGGTGATCCTGCCGTGGGAGCACACGCAGGACGAGCCGGGCCGCGCCGCCGAGGCGCGGCTTGCCGAGGCGGTCGGGCTCGCGGCCTCGATCGGGCTCGTGGTGGTGCACTCCGCGATCCTGCCGCTGCGGCTGAAGCGGCCCTCGACCTTGCTCGGCGAAGGTCAGGTCTCGGCGCAGAAGCAGGCGCTTGCGGCGGAACAGGTGACGGTCGCGATCGTCGATGCGGCGCTCTCGCCGGTGCAGCAGCGCAACCTGGAGCGCGCATGGGGCTGCAAGGTGATCGACCGCACCGGGCTCATTCTCGACATTTTCGGCGAGCGCGCGGCGACCAAGGAAGGCGCGTTGCAGGTGGAGCTCGCGCATCTGGAATATCAGCGTTCGCGGCTGGTGCGTTCCTGGACGCACCTTGAGCGCCAGCGCGGCGGCTTCGGCTTCCTGGGCGGGCCGGGCGAGACGCAGATCGAGGCCGACCGGCGGCTGATCGGCGATCGGATCGTCAGGCTCAAGCGCGAGCTCGAGCGCGTGCGGCGCACGCGCGGCCTGCACCGCACGGCGCGGCGGCGGGTGCCGTTCCCGGTGGTGGCGCTGGTCGGCTACACGAACGCCGGCAAATCGACGCTGTTCAACGCGCTGACGGGGGCGGAAGTGACGGCGCGGGATCAGCTCTTTGCCACGCTCGATCCCACCATGCGCGGATTGCGGCTGCCGTCGGGGCGGCGGGTGATCCTGTCCGACACCGTCGGCTTCATCAGCGACCTGCCGCACGAGCTTGTGGAGGCGTTCCGCGCCACGCTGGAGGAAGTCGCCGAGGCGGACGTGCTGCTGCACGTGCGCGACGCGGCGCATCCCGAGAGCGCGGCGCAGCGGGCCGACGTGATCGCGGTGCTGAACCAGATGGTGGCCGACGGCACGCTCGATGCCGGCTGGCCCGCGCGCACGATCGAGGTGCTGAACAAGGCGGATTTGCTGGGCGGACCCGAGAAGGTGGAGAAGCGGGCGGGCGCGGTCGCGGTTTCCGCGCTGACCGGCGCCGGGCTGCGCGATCTGGCGGCGGCGATCGACGCGCGCATTTCGGAAGGAATGGAGATCGCCGAATACGTGCTGCCGCCGCAGGACGGCGCGCGCATCGCGTGGCTCTATAAGCACGGCGAGGTGCTCGATCGCGCCGACGACCAGGGCTGCGTGCGGCTGACGGTGCGCTTGATTCCCGCCGACCGGGCGCGGTTCGACCGCATGGGGGCGGGGGCCGCGACGACCGCCTAGTCTAAAGTTTCGGCAGCGCCACCCCGCGCTGGCGCATGTATTTTCCGGCCTTGTCGGCGTAGCTCGTCTCGCAGGGCTCGTTGCCTTGCAGGAAGAGGAACTGGCAGATCCCCTCGTTGGCGTGAATCTTCGCGGGCAAAGGCGTGGTGTTGCTGATTTCGATCGTGACCTGGCCTTCCCATTCGGGCTCAAGCGGCGTCACGTTCACGATGATGCCGCAGCGAGCATAAGTCGATTTGCCGAGGCAGATCACCAGCACGTCGCGGGGGATGCGAAAATACTCGACCGTGTGTCCCAGCGCGAAGCTGTTGGGCGGGATGATGCACACGTCCGCCGTGCGATCGACAAAGCTCGCCGGCGCGAAATCCTTGGGATCGATCACCGCGCTATCGATATTGGTGAAAATCTTGAACTCGCCCGCGATGCGGGCATCGTAGCCGTAGCTCGACAAACCGTAGCTGATGACGCCGTCGCGCTTCTGCGCCTCGACGAACGGCTCGATCATGCCGTGCTCGGCGGCCATGCGGCGGATCCAGCGATCGGACATCACGGGCATTTCGGAACGTCCTGCTTGGGTTCATCGCCCTCGGTCAAGCCCTGCTCGGTCCTGGCGCGGGCGCGCGCCTGCGCCTTGCGCCGGCGCAGGTTCTCGCGCAGCTGTTCCGCCTCGCGCGCCTGGCGGGCCGCGACGCGGCCGGCGGGCCGCGGCGGTCCCCGCCCCTCCTCGCCTTCCGTCATGCGCGCACCCGCGCGCGGGCGAGCAGGCGCTCGATCCGCCGCGCCAGCTCCCGGGCGCGGATCGGCTTGGTGGCGACCTCGGTGATGGCGGCATCCTCGCCGCTTTCGGTGAGTTCGTCGCCCACCTCGGGCGCGAGGCCGGTCAGCAGGATCGCGGGAAGACCAGGGCGCAGGCGGCGCGCATGGCCGATCAGTGTGACGCCGCTGTCGCCCGGCATCGACTGGTCCGCCACCAGCACGTCGAAACTGGCCTCGCGCAGAAGCTCGATCGCCTTCTCGGCGCAGGCCACCTGCTCGATCACCCAGCCGCGTTCGGCGAGTTCCTCGGCGAGCACCGTCCGCACCTCCGGCTCGTCGTCCACGAGCAAAACGCGAAGCCCTGGCGCGATCTCCGCGGGTGTCGGAGTGGCGAGCTGCGCCGTCGCGTCGGGCGGGTTGGTGGCGGGGAGCCAGAGCGAGACGATCGTGCCGACACCCAGGCGGCTGGCGATGACGAGTCCACCGTTGAGCTGCTCGGCGAAGCCGCGCACCATCGCGAGCCCGAGCCCCGTGCCCTTGTCCATCGGCTTGGTGGTGAAAAAAGGTTCGGTCGCGCGCGCGAGGGTCGCCGCGTCCATGCCCACGCCGGTGTCCTCCACGTCGATGCGGACATAGGCGCCCGGGCTCAGTCCTGCCGGATGCGGCATCAAATCGCCCACCTGTTCGCGCCGCGCCCGCAGGGTCAGCGTGCCGCCCGCCGCCATGGCGTCGCGGGCATTGGTGCCGAGATTGACCAGGGCGGTTTCCAGTTGCGCGCGGTCGGCGAGCAGCCAGCCGGTTTCGGACTCCAACTGCAAGTTCACCGTCACGTCGCCGCCCAGCGTATGGGCGAGAATCTCGCGGGTGTCGCTGAGCAGCGCGCTGCTTTCGAGCGGCGCCACAACGAGGTCGCTGCGCCGCGCGAAGGAGAGCAGGCGTCCGGCCACCGCGGCGCCACGCTCGGCGGCGGCGGCGGCGGTGCGCGCGAAGCGGCGCACCGCATCGGGATTGGCGGCGCGAGCCTCGATCAACGAAACGGCGCCCGAGATCGCCTGTAGCACGTTGTTGAAGTCGTGCGCGACACCGCCGGCGAGCTGGCCGAGCGCCTGCATCTTCTGTGCCTGCGAAGCCGCAAGCTGCGCCGCCTCGCGGGCCGCGACCTCCGCCTCGACGCGCGTTTCCAATTCTTGCGCGAAGCGCGCGAGCCGGTCTTCCGCCGCCTTCCGGTCGGAGATGTCGAGCATCGCGGTCAGCGCGCCCGTGATGCGGCCGGCGCGGTCGCGCAGCGGGGCGGAGTTGAACAGCATATAGGCGCGCCCGCCGTCGCCGCGCTTCATGCTGACTTCCAGCCCACGCACGGTCTCGCCGCGGAGCGCGCGTGCCGAGGCGCGTTCCTCGACGGGAATGAACCGGCCGTTCTTGTCGCGCACATCGAGGTCCGGGCTGCGGACGGTCAGGCCGAGCAGCTCCTCGGCCGGGCGGCCCAGCAGATCGCAGGTGGCCTGATTGACGAAGCGCCAGGAGCCGTCCGGGCCGAACAACACGACGCCGCAGGGTGCATCCTCGATCACCTGCGAGGCACGCAACTCGGCCTCGTTGGCCGCCTCCTCGGCAGCCCGACGGCGGCGCATCGACAGCTCCAGCACGCGCGCCACCTCGTCGGCCTCCCGCAAGGCAGGCGGCGGCGCAGGCGGGATATCATCGGAGCTGTCGAATCGCGCCGCCATGTCGGCCAGCGCGCGGATGGGGCGCGCGAGCCGGTGTGCCACTGCCAGCGCGAGCAACACCGACACGGTGAGGGCGACCATGCCGACCGCGACCAGCTTGATCAGCGAGGCCCTGAGCGGCGCGAGCACCAAGGTGCGGGGGATCGCGACGCCACTGACCCAGCCGAATTGCGGCGTGCGCGTGAGCCCGCCGATCACCGGTTCGCCGTCGCGCATCCGCGCCTCGATCGTCTGCACTTCGGCGCGCGAGGCGAGGAATGCGAGCACATCTGGCGTGTGGACGGCACCTATCTGCTCGGGCGCCGGCGGCAGCCGCGCGACGAGACGGCCATCGGGGTCGGTGACGATCGCCGTCCACTCGCGGGGGATGTTCTGGCGCGCGATGATCGCCTGGAGCTGTGCGACCGGATAGTGGAGCGTGAGGTCGCGCACCACCCGGCCATCGCGCATCACCGGCGCATCAAGGGCAATGAACCATTTGCCGGATCGAGGCCCGCGCACAAGTGCGATCGATGGCCGGCCGGTCGCGAAGAGCCGGGCGCTCAGCGTGGGATCGGCGCGCACGGCCGGCTTGGCGAAAGTCTCCTCCTGCGAGGCTTCGTCGAACACGACGGCGCCTTGGGCATCGGAGACCAAGAGCCTCGCGCCGGGGGCGATCTCGCTCAGGTAATGCGCGGCGGTCGGCGCGAAACGGCCAAGATCGCCGTCCGCCAGCGCCGGATCACCTGCCAGCGCCTCCACGCCGACCATTTGCTGGTCGAGCGCCCGTTCAACCACGCTGCCCAGCTCGCGCGCGAGCGAGGCGGTGCTGGCGACGAGCTGCTCGCGCTGGGCTGCGTAGGAGCGCACGACGCTGAGCAGGCCGTAGGCCGCCAGTGGCGCGATGGTGGCGAGGACGAGAAGGATCAGCCAGGCGCGGATCGACCACGAACGCGCGGCCCCGGATGCGGCGCGCGCGCCGCCCACGATTCCCTCCCTGCCGTTTGGGTGCGCCGCGCGCATCTCCTCCGACCGTCCCGGCCCCTGAATGTGGCAGGCGGTGGATCGCATCGGCGTGAGACCCAGAGCGGGGCCGGAGCCGGGGTCACGCGAACCGCCACACGAGCCCGTGAAGCGCGCCCGTGCGCCGGCACGATGCGCGCCGCCGCGCGTAATGCAAAGCGCCCCGGCAAGAAGAGGCGACGATGCGCGGATCGATGCCCTGCCTGGCCGCCCTTCTGGGTCGGCCTCACGGTGCACGCTGGCGCCGCGCCGGTCACGCTGACGCTGTGGGGCAGCGGCATCGCCCCCCGGCGACGCTGCGCGAGATGTCGCGGGCGGCTCCGATGGGGTGTTGCCCGCCAACCAGCTTACCGGATAGCTGGAGCTTCGTCCATCTGCCGCATTTTTAACGCGCGCATTCCCGGAGCGAATCTTAGACGTCACGATCACGCCGCCCGGAGACCGTCATGCACAGGCTATCGCTCGCGAGGGCCGCCCTTTCGATCATCGCCGCGATTTTGCTGCCGATCTGCACCGCGTGCGCGGACCGGCCGGCGGCCGACCCTCCGCGCGGAGAGAACGGCGCGGCGAGCGTGGCGGAGGCGCGACGCATCATTCCCGCCTTCGATCCGCGTCTCGACCTGGTTCGCGCGCCGGCGGGTTTCGGCACCGGGCGGGTGTGGCATGTCGGCCCGTCGCGCCAGTTCAAGAAGCCGAGCGATGTGGTGAAGCGCGTGGGCGACGGCGATGTGGTGGCGATAGATGCCGCGACCTACAAGTGCGATCAGAGCGTGCGCTGGACCGCGAACAACCTGACATTCATCGGCGTCGGCGGGCGCCCGGTGCTGGACGCCACCGGATGCACGATCAAGGGCGACAAGGGAATCTGGAACCCGAGCGGCGCTAACATGATCGTGGACAATATCGCCTTCCTGGGCGCGTCGGGCCCGTCGCGCAACGACGCAGGCATCCGCTATGATGGAACCGGCTATGTCTACATTACGCGCTGCTACTTCCAAAACAACCAGGATGGTATCCTGTTCACGCCGCCTAAGGGACACACGACCGACCTGGTGATCGACCACAGCGAGTTCTTCCGCAACGGCGCGGGCGATGGCCAGTCGCACAATATGTATATCGGCAACTGGACGCACAGCTTCGTGTTGCGCTTCAGCTATTCTCACGAGGCGAAGATCGGCCACGAGGTGAAGACCCGGGCGCAGAACAACGCTATCCTGTATAACCGTCTGGCCGATGAGGAGATCGGCACCGCGAGCTACGAGATCGACATTCCGCAAGGCGGGCTGAGTTTCGTCGTCGGCAACCTGATCGAAAAGGCGCCGTCGGGCGAAAACCCGATCATGATCGCCTATGCGGGCGAGCTGAACGCGCCGGAAAACCCGGTGCAGCGGCTCTACTTGTTCAGCAACACGATCGTCGACCGCCAGCGCCGCATTGGCGACCGGCGCCTCTTGCTGACGCAGCGCCCGGAAGCGCGCGTCGTGTTCGGCAACAACCTGATCATGGGTCTCAATCCGGACAAGCTGCCGGCGAAGACGGCGCCGCAAATGGTGAACGCAGGCGGGAACGTGTTCACCGAGAGGCCCGGGTTCGCCGATGCGGCGCACGGCAACTACGCGCTCGGTCCGCATTCGCCAGCCATCGGCGCCGGCGTCACGCCGCCCGACGCCGACGGGTTCGGGCTGATGCCGGTATTCGAGTTCGTGCCGCCGGCGTCCGCGCAACCGCGGCCGGACATGCCCAAGCTCGATGCCGGGGCCTACGCCTATGTCGCTGGGGAGGAGAGGACGCCCGCACCGTCGATTTCGCTTGCGGCAGCGCAGAACCCGGTGCCGAACGGCGGCACCGCGCACCTCGACTGGTCGGCGGCCGGTGCGAGCGGCTGCGTGGCCGATGGCGACTGGGCGGGCGCGATGCCGCCCGCCGGCAGCTTCACGAGCGGGCAGCTGTTCGCGCCCGCGCGCTTCCGGCTCGCCTGCATTGGCCGGGGCGGCACCGCCGAGGCCGAGCTTGCGGTGGCGGTGGCGGCGTCCGCGCAGGCGGCGGCGCTCGGCGATTATAGCTGGCAGCGGGTCGCCGACTCCGCACTGAAGCAGGTTTGTCCGGACCGCGCGCAAAGCGAGGCATGGAAACTCGGCATCGCCAATGGCTGCATCTACAAGGCGGACGGCGCGGCCGGCGTCTATGTGCCGGAAACGCAGCACTGGTACCTGATCGGCGGCAACGGCAGCGCCGATTACTTCGGCAACGAGGTCTATGCCTTCAACGCGGCGACGATGCGGCCCGAGCGCGTCACCGAGCCGACGCCGATCAACCGCACCCGGGAATTCGTCGATGGGCGCTTTCAGTTCCGTGGCTGTGACGGCGCGCTGCATCTCGATGACGGCGCGATCGCGCCCGCCAACCGCCGCGATCAGGGCCAGGTCGCCTACGATCCGTTGCTGCGGCAGATCATCGTCGGCCCCGGCGGGTTCGTGCGCGGCGGCGGATGCGCGGGGGCCACGCTCAATCAGTGGGTCACCGACATGTGGAGCTTCGATCCGGTCGGCCGGGCCTGGAAGCAAATCGCCGGTGCGGACGACCGGTTCGGCGGGACGGGCTGGAAGACGTGGTTTCTCGATCCGGCGACGGGAATCGGCTACAGCGGCGGCGGCAGCCGCAACAAGGCGCCGCGTGGGGGCTATCTTGTCGATGTAGCGGCGCATCCGCCATCCGCGGTGCTGGTCGATAATGTTTATCCGTTCGGCCCGTCGGCCGGTCCGACCGCGATCGACACGCGCCATCACTTTGCGCTCCACCTCGTGCCGGCGCGGCCCGGCGATCAGCCCGGCGTGACCGCTTTCGATCTCAACGGCCTTTCGATGCACCGCTATGGCACCGACGGACGGCCGGGAACGACCGGCGAGATAGGCGGCCCCGGCCTGCTGTTTCGTCCGGAACCAGGCTGGACGATCCGCGGCGCGACGTCGTTCCTGAGCGTGGCGTGGCCCTCGCTCACCTATAATCCGAAGCTCGACATGTTCGTCGCCTGGGCGGGCGGACCCGAGCTGTTCTTCCTCAAGCCCGATTACAACGCGCGCAGGCTTGATGTGACGGTGAAGATGGTGCCGGGCGGGCCGACGGTCGATCCGAAGCACGAGCTGGACGGCTTCCTTACCTACATGCCGGACCGCGACGCCTATCTCGCCTTCAGCGGATTCGATCGGGATTTCTGGATATTGAAGCCGCCGGAGTGAAGCGGAGCAGCGCCGATGCTCCCCATTCGTCATTCCCGCGAAGGGCGTGCTGACGGCAAGGTCCTTTCCCGGAACGCTCAGCGTGAGGTGGCATGCGTGACCATTTCCGGTCAGGTGCTGCCTGTGCAGCCTTCCGCTGAAAAGCGGCCGCCGACCAGGCGGCCAGCGAGCCTGCCCAGCTTCTCCGCGTGCAAACCGCCGCGTTCGCGGCGTGGTTCCTTGCGTGCGCACACCAAAGATGCGTGGACAAGGCGGGCGCCGCGGGGCAGACAGGCCGAATTGCGAGGGAGAGTGCCTGCATGCCGCGGACCGAGGTCGGAAGCTCGGAGGATCTGATCGGGGAGCTGCTGGAGTGGGTGCGGATTGAAAGCCCCACCACCGATCCTGCGGCCGTGAACCGGGTGATGGACCTCGCGGAGGGCGAGCTTGCGCGCGCCGGGGCCGCGATCACGCGCATCCCGGGCCGCGACGGGTTCGGTGACAACCTGATCGCGCGCACGGCGGGCGACGGCGCGCCGATCGTCGTTGCCGGGCACCTCGATACGGTCTGGGAGCACGGCTCGCTCGCGCACATGCCGGCGCGCATCGACGGCGCGAAGGCGACCGGGCCGGGCATCTACGACATGAAGGCAGGCAGCTTCCTCGGCATGCACGTGATGCGCGCGATGCTGCGCCAGGGCGTGCGGGCGCGCCGCCCGGTGGTGCTGCTGCTGACGCCCGACGAGGAGGTGGGCAGCCCGACCAGCCGCGACCTGATCGAGCGCGAAGCCGCCGGGGCGCGGGCGGTGCTGATTATGGAGCCCGCGGGCGCGGGCGGAGCGTGCGTGACCGCGCGCAAGGGCGTGGGCCGGTTCACGCTGCGTGTCGCGGGCCGCGGCGCCCATGCCGGCGGCGCGTTTCAGGACGGCGCCTCGGCGATCGTCGAGCTGGCCCATCAGATCAAGGCGATCCATGACATGGTGGACCTGCCGCGCGGCATCACGCTGAACGTGGCGCCGGTGTGGGGCGGGACGCGCCCGAACGTGATCCCGCCCGAAGCGGGCTGCGAAATCGACCTTCGCGTTGCCCGGGCCGAGGACGGCGAGGAAATGGTGGAGCGGCTGCTGGCACTCGCCGCCAATCATCCGGAATGCCGCGTGACGGTAGAGGGCGGGATGAACCGCCCGCCCTTCGCCGAGACGGCAGAAATTGCCGCGCTGCATGAGCACGCGCGCACGCTCGCGGCCGAGATCGGGTTCGACTTGCCGAAACAGACGCGCGGCGGCGGTTCCGACGGCAACTTTACGGCGGCACTCGGGGTGCCGACCTTGGACGGGCTCGGCTGTCCGGGCGGCGGGGCGCATGTGGCGAGCGAGAACATCCTGTGGCGCCAGCTCGCGCCGCGCGCGGCCCTGCTCGCGGGGCTTCTGGAGACGCTCTGATGCAGGTCGATAACGCCACGGATATTCTGGGCGTGGTCGATGTGCAGCCGACCTTCATGCCGGGCGGCGAACTGCCCGTGGCCGAGGGCGATGCGGTGATCGCGCCGATCAACCGCCTGCTTGGCGACGTGTTCGCACACGGCTTCGCCACCCAGGACTGGCACCCGCCTCGCCACGCCTCGTTCGCCAGCGCCCATCCGGGCAAGGCGCCGTTCGAAACGATCGCGATGCCCTATGGCCCGCAGACGCTCTGGCCGGATCATGCCTTGCAGGGCAGCGCCAACGCGGCGTTGCATCCGGCGCTCGACCAACGGCGGATCGAGGCAGTGATCCGCAAGGGGTTCCATCCGGCGATCGACAGCTATTCCAGTTTCTTCGAGAACGACCGGCGCACAGCGACCGGGCTCGACGGCTGGCTGCGCCAGCGCGGCTTCCGGCGCGTGTTCCTGGCCGGCCTCGCGACGGATTTCTGCGTTGCCTGGTCGGCCGAGGATGCCGTGCGGCTCGGCTACGCGGTGGTGGTGATCGAGGATGCCTGCCGCGGCATCGACGTCGCCGGGTCGATGCGGGCGGCGCGGGAGCGGCTGGCCGCGTGCGGGGTGCAGTTCGTGCGAACGGGCGATCTGTCGCGGCGTCCAAAACAAGATACGGCTTAGCGGATTCGGCGGCGCCGCCGCACGAAGCCGAGCGCGCATTGTGCCGGTCTTTCGCAGATCGGTTTCGTATGTAATTTAATCTAGTTTGCCCAGCGCTGATGTGCCGGGTTCAGCCCTCGCCCCGCCTGATCAGCACCTCGCGCTTGCCGACATGATTGGCAGGGCCCACCACGCCGTCTTTCTCCATTTGCTCGATCAGCTTGGCGGCGCGGTTGTACCCCAGGTTCAGGTGCCGCTGCAGGAAGGAGGTGCTGGCCTTGCCCTCGCGGGCGACGATCGCCACGGCCTGCTCGTAGAGCGCCCGCTCGCCGCCTTCGCCGCCCGTGCCCAGCATGGCGAGCGCGGCCTGCGGATCATCGTCCTCGGCCTCAGTGACGGACTCGACATAGGCCGGTTCGCCCTGCTCACGCAGGAATGCCACCACCGCCTCCACCTCCTGGTCGGACACGAACGGCCCGTGCACGCGGGTAATGCGCCCGCCGCCGGCCATGTAGAGCATGTCGCCCTGGCCGAGCAGTTGTTCCGCCCCCTGCTCGCCCAAGATGGTGCGGCTGTCGAACTTGGAGATCACCTGGAAGCTAATGCGGGTCGGGAAATTGGCCTTGATCGTGCCGGTGATCACATCGACCGACGGGCGCTGGGTCGCCATGATGACGTGAATCCCGGCCGCGCGCGCCATCTGCGCCAGCCGCTGCACCGCCGCCTCAATCTCCTTGCCGGCGACCATCATCAAATCGGCCATCTCGTCTACCACGACGACGATCAGCGGCATCTGCTCGAGCGTGAGCGGCTGTTCCTCGAACACCGGGCGGCCGGTTTCGGAATCGAAGCCGGTCTGCACGCGGCGGGTGATGACCTCGCCCTTGGCGCGGGCCTCGGCCACGCGGTCGTTGTAGCCGCCGATGTTGCGCACGCCGAGCTGGCTCATCGCGCGGTAGCGCCGCTCCATCTCGCGCACCGTCCATTTGAGCGCGGTGACGGCCTTGGCGGGCTCGGTGACGACGGGGGCCATTAGATGCGGGATGCCCTCGTACATCGAAAGCTCCAGCATCTTCGGGTCGATCAGGATCAGGCGGCACTGCTCGGGCGAAAGCCGATAGAGCAAGCTCAGAATCATCGCGTTGACGCCAACCGACTTGCCCGAGCCGGTGGTGCCCGCGATCATCAAATGCGGCATCCGCTGCAAATCGGCGAGCACCGGGGCGCCGCCGATGTCCTTGCCGAGCGCGAGCGCGAGCCGCCCGGCATGGCGCTTCATGTCCTCCGACGCCAGGAGCTCCGACAAGAACACGATCTCGCGCTTGGCGTTCGGCACCTCGATGCCGATCACGTTGCGGCCCGGGACGGTGGCGATGCGGACGGCGGTGACGGAGAGGCTGCGCGCCACGTCGTCGGCCAGCCCGATCACGCGGGCGCTGCGGATCCCCGGCGCGGGTTCCAGCTCGTAGAGCGTCACCACCGGGCCGGGCCGAATCTCCACGATCGAGCCCTGCACGCCGTAATCGGAGAGTACGGTTTCCAGCAGGCGCGCGTTCGCCTCCAGCGCATCCTGTGAGGGGCCGGAGGTGGCGCGAGCGGGCGGCGACTTGAGCAGCGAGAGCGGCGGGAAGCGCCAGGCGGGCTCGTTGAGGGGCAGGCTTTGCTGCTGGGGCAGCGCGCGGGCGGGCGCGGGGGCGCGGAACACCGTGCGCGGCGCGGGTTTGGGCGCGGCAATCGCGGCCGCCGGCGCCGCCGGGTTTGGCTCCTCCTCCGCTGCCGGAGGGACGGCGCGCCAGGGCCGCGCGGCATAGCGGTCCGGCCGCGCGCTTCCGAGGCCGAACAGGCGCAGGGCGGGGCGGGCCAGCGCGCCGCCGGCGCTGGTCGCACGCACGGTAAACAGGGCAGCGGTCCAGCCGGTCGAGACTGAGAACCGCGCCACCGCGCCGATCCAGCGGGCGAGCGTGCGCCATTCGCCGCCCGACAGGCCGCAGGCGAGCAGCACGAGCGTCAGCGCGAGCCCCCAGCCGAGCGCGACCACCAGCACGACGCCGACCACGCCCATCACACCGCGGCCGGCCGCCTCCACCGCCCGGGCGAGCAGGAGCCCCACCGCGCCCCCGAGCCCGCTGCCGGCGGGCCAGGCCAAGCCGGCCGGCACCGGGACGGCGGCGAGCGCCGCCGCCAGCACCGGCGTGGCGGCGATGATTGCGGCGATCCGGGCCGGAAGGCTGCCGACGCCCCGCCGCACGCCGATGCGCCAGCCCAAGGTGAGCATCGCCACGCCCGCCAGCGCGCCGGCCACGCCGAAGGCTTGCAGCAGCATGTCGGCGGTGGCGGCGCCGACGACGCCGACCAGGTTGTGCGCGCGTCCGTCGGCGGCGGTGTTCAGCGAGGGATCGCGCGGGTCGTAGCTGCCGAGCGCCAGCAGCAGCACGAGGCCGCCGGTGCAAAGGGCGATGCCGGTAAGCTCGGCGGCGCGCCGCTGCGCGAGCGTGCGGATGGCGGGCGAGACAAGACGACGTCCGGGAGCGCTGGCGGAGCGGGCGGCCATGGTGCGACTCGGCAATGGATCAGGATCGGGCAGCCGACCTTAGCCGCAAGCCGCCTCTCCGTCTCAGAAAACCTGCTCGCCGTGCAGCACGACGTCGAGGCCCTCGCGCTCCTCCTCCCGCGAGACCCGCAGGCCGACCAGCGCCTCGGCGATCATTAGCGCGGCCCAGGTGGCGGCCGCGCTGTAAGCGAAGGTCGCCGCCACCGCGACCGCCTGGACGGCGAGCAGGTGCAGGCCGCCGATATAGACCCCGTTCTGCAATTCGAGCGTGGCGCTGAGTGGGCCATAGGCGAACACGCCGGTGGCCAGCGTGCCGACGATGCCGCCGATCCCGTGCACGCCGAACGCATCGAGGCTGTCGTCGTAGCCGAGCAGCGGTTTCACCACCGTCACCGCATAGAAGCACGCCACGCCGGCCGCGACGCCGATGAAAAGGGCCGGCCCGGGCAGCACGAACCCGGCCGCCGGGGTGATCGCCACCAGCCCCGCAACGGCACCAGAGATCGCGCCGAGCACGGAGGGCTTCTTGTGCAGCGCCCATTCGGCGAAGCTCCAGGCGAGCGTGGCGCCGCCCGCGGCGATCTGGGTGGCGAGCACGGCCATGCCAGTGCGCCCGGAGGCGCCGAGCGCGCCGCCCGAGTTGAAGCCGAGCCAGCCGACCCAGAGCAGCCCCGCGCCGGTCACGGCATAGGCGAGATTGTGCGGGGCCATGTTCTCCTGCCCGTAGCCAAGCCGCCGCCCCAGCACGAGCGCACAGACGAGGCCCGCCACGCCCGCGTTCACCTCCACCACGGTGCCACCGGCGAAATCCGCCACTCCCATCGCGTTCAGCCAGCCATCCGCGCCCCAGACCCAGTGGGCGATCGGCGCATAGACGCCGAGCGACCACAACGCCATGAACAGCACGAGTGCAGCGAACTTCATCCGGTCCACGAAGGCGCCGGTAACAACGGCCGGGGTGATGATCGCGAAGGCCATCTGGAACATCACGAATACGCTCTCGGGGATTCGCATGGGCAGCGCGCCCGGCGTGCCGGCGCCCAGCGTGAACGGCTTGTCCCAGCCCTGTTCGAGCCCGCCGAGAAAGAGGCGCGAGAGGCCGCCGATGAAAGGGCCGCCCGTGGTGAAGGCGAGCGAATAGCCGAGCACCATCCACAGCACCGACACGAGGGCGCAGATGAAGAAGGATTGCATCATGGTCGCGAGGATCGTCTTTTTGCGGACCATGCCGGCGTAGAAGAGCGCGAGACCCGGGACGGTCATCAACAGCACGAGCGCGGTGCAGACGAGCATCCAGCCGGTGTCGCCGGTGTCGATGTGAGTTGGCATGTCGGACCTTGAATGACAGCACGCGCGGTCAGCAAGCGGGGTGCCAACGCCGCCCTTCCCGGCAGAACCCGAAGAATCGGGGGCTGGGGAATCCTGCCGATTTCTTGTGCAGCGGCGTTTGCCCCCCTGGGCGGCATTCGCCTCCGGCTCCGCCATCGCCCGTCGGCGCGGGGCTGCCTAAAATGCGAGCGTGTCGGCGGAGATCGGAATGGCGGCGACAGTGGATGGCGTGGTGCGTGACTGGCACGATCTAATGATGCTCTTCGGGACCGCCTCGGCCACGCTGGTGGGGCTGCTGTTTGTCGCCGCCTCGGTGGGATCGGGGCTCTATGACGATTACCGCGGGCCCGGGCTGCGCGTGTTCCTAACGCCGACCGTGGTTCACTTCACCTGCGTGCTGGCGGCGAGCCTCGCCGTGCTGACCCCGGTGCAGAGCAGCACCGGATATTGCGTGCTCATCGGCGCCGACGGGCTGCTCGGGCTGATCTACGCGCTGCTCGTGTTCGGCCGCATGTCCCACCACGGGCTGCGGACGCGCATCGATTGGGACGACCGCATCTGCTACGCGGTGCTGCCCTTCTTCGCTTATGCGGGGATGCTGGCGGGCGGCGTCCTGTTTCTGGCCCAGCCGGCGCTGGGAATGGACGTGCTTGCCGCCGCGATGGCGCTGCTGCTGCTGGTCGGTATCCGCAACGCCTGGGACATGACCATCTGGACGGTGGTACGCCGCACCGTGAACGAAGCGCGCGCGGGTAGCCGCCCCGATCAGGAATAGCGCGGCCCGGCCTGGTGGACGCGGCGGGCGCGCTGTGGTCGAAGCGGCGCGCATGAACGGACGCATCCATGTCGAGGTGTGCGTCGTCGGCGCTGGACCGGTGGGGGCTACGCTCGCCTGCGCGCTGGCTGCCGCGGGCGTGCCGACCGCCATCGTCGATCGCGCGCCCCTGCCGCCGATGGAGCATCCGGCCTTCGACGGCCGCGCCTATGCGATTGCCGCCGGCTCGCGGGTTCTGCTGGAGCAGGCGGGCGTGTGGGACGCGCTGGAAGGCCCGCCCTGCCCGATCCTGGCGATCCGGGTGAGCGACGGAAGGCTGGGCCGCCCCGCCTCGCGCCTTGCGCTGCATTTCGACCATGCCGAGGCGGGGGCGGGCGCCGGGCCGTTCGGCTGGATGGTGGAGGCGCGGGCGCTGCGCGTGGCGCTGAACGCGCTGATGCACCGGCTGAAGATGCTGCGCCTGTTCGCGCCCGCCGAGGCGTCGGTCGAACGCGCCCCCGGGCAGGCCGTGGTGCGCGTCGCCGGCGGGCCGGAGATCGTCTGCCGCCTCGTCGTCGCCGCCGAGGGCCGCAACTCGCCGCTGCGCGCCGAGGCCGGGATCGCGGTGACGCGCCTCCCCTATCGGCAAACCGGGATCGTCGCCGCGATCGCGCATGAGCGCCCGCACCGCAACGTGGCGCTGGAGCATTTCCTGCCGGCGGGTCCGTTCGCGCAATTGCCGATGTCGCCGAGCCCGGATGCCGAGGAAGGCGGCGCACCGAACGTCTCGGCGATCGTGTGGACCGAGCGCGACGCGGTCGCGGCGCGGATGCTGGCGCTGGACGATGCGGGATTCAGCCGCGAGATCGGGCGGCGCCTCGGCGATCACCTCGGCGCGGTGCATGTGGTCGGGCGGCGCTGGAGCTATCCGCTTTCAGCGATGCTGGTGCATCGCTACACCGCGCCGCGCCTCGCCCTCGCGGGCGATGCCGCGCACGGCATCCATCCGATCGCCGGCCAGGGCCTCAATCTCGGCTTCCGCGACGCCATCGCGCTCTCCGAGCTGGTGATCGAGGCGCACGCGATGGGCGCGGACGTGGGCGGCCCCGATCTGCTCGCGCGCTATCAGCGCGCGCGGCGGCCGGACAATCTTTTGATGCTCGCCGCGACGCACGGGCTGGAGCGGCTGTTCAGCAACGATTTCGCCCTGCTGCGGCTGGCGCGCGATCTCGGCATCGCCGCCGTCAACCGCGCCCCGTCCCTCAAGCGCCTGTTCGCGCGCCAGGCGATGGGGCTGCCGGTGCTTCCGGGACTGGGCTAGACCGGCTTATCGTTCGCGCAGTGGCGAAAACCTGGGGGGAAACATGGCCGGCAAGGTTCTGGTGGTGGACAATCCGCTGAACGACATGGGCGTGATGCGGGAGCTGGCGCCCGCCGGCTTCGACGTGGTCGCGGCGCGGGCGAACAGCCCGGAGTTCACCGCCGCGTTGCGCGATACCGAGTATCTGGTCGGCCTCGGCGAGTTCGCGACCGACGATGCGTTCTTCCGCTCGGCGCCGAAGCTGAAGCTCATCCAGCTTCTGTCGGCGGGCTACGACCGCATCGACATCGAGGCGGCGCGCCGCGCGGGCGTGCCCGTCAGCAACAATGGCGGGGCAAATTCGGTCGCTGTTTCCGAGCACGCGCTCTTGCTGATGCTCGCCGTCTGCCGGCGGCTGACGTGGCAGCATCAGATGGTGGCCTCGGGCCGCTGGCGCGGCAACGACGTGGCGGGCGTGCGGCTTTACGAATTGCACGGGCGCACGCTCGGCATCATCGGCCTTGGCTCGATCGGCAAGAAGGTGGCCCGGCTCGCCAAGGCGTTCGGGATGACCGTGCAATACTACGATATCGCCCGGCTGACCGAGGATCAGGCCGATGCGCTCGGCGTCAGGTTCCGGCTGATGGGCGAGCTGCTGGCGACCTCGGACATCGTCACGCTGCACGTGCCGCTGACGCCGCTGACCCGCCGGTTCTTCGGCGCCGCCGAGCTGCGGCAGATGAAGCCGAGCGCCTATCTGATCAACACTTGCCGCGGGCCGGTGGTCGACGAGCCGGCGCTCTACGAGGCGCTGCGGAACGGCACCATCGCGGGCGCGGGGCTCGACGTGTTCGAGCAGGAGCCGCCGCCGGCGGACAATCCGCTGTTCGGATTGGACAACGTGATCCTGACCCCGCATTTCGCCGGCCCGACCTGGGAAAACCAGTATTCCCGGTTCCGCAACGCCTTCGACAACGTGCAGCGCGTCGCGCGCGGGGAGCGGCCGCTGTGGGTCATTCCAGAGTTGCGGGAGTAGGCCTTAAGCTGCATCCGGTTTCGTCGCGGCCGGGCTTGGGAGGCAACCAGGATGGCAGACAGGCTTCGCACTCTGCTGGCGGGCGACAAGCCCGTCTGGGCGCCGCTCGTGCTCAATCCGATGATGGCGCGGCTTGCCGCCGCCGCGGGCTTTCCCGCGCTTTACCTCGGCGGCGGGTCGATGGGTTATCAGACCTGCTTCACCGAGGCGAACCTCACGCTCACCGAGATGGTGGAGGCGGGCGTCAATATCCGCGCCGCCTGCGACCTGCCCCTTATTCTGGACGCCGCGGGCGGCTGGGGCGATCCGATGCATCTGCGGCGCACGATCCCGCTCGCGGAAGCCGCCGGGTTCGCGGCGATCGAGATCGAGGATCAGTTGCTGCCGAAGCGCGCGCATCATCATATCGGGCGCGAGCACAACATCCCGCTCGAGCTGATGGTGGCGAAGGTCGCCGAGGCGGTGGCGGCGCGGCGCTCGCCCGAGTTCCTGGTGATCGCGCGCACCAACGCGGTCCGCAACGAGGGAATGGACGAGGCGCTGCGCCGCGCCGAGGCGATGCACAAGGCGGGGGCGGACATGCTGTTCGTGCTCGCACGCACGCCGGAGGAATGGCGCCATCTCGGCGAACGGCTCCCCGCGCCGCTGCTTTACATGGTGGGGTCCGCAGGCGTGGCGAGCATGAAGGCGACGCCTGAGGAATTGTTCGCGCTCGGCTACCGGCTGTTCGTCGATCCGGTGATGCCGCTGCTCGCCATGCACCGCGCCTTGCGCGGGTCCTACGCCGCGCTCGCGGCGCTGCGGCCGGACCCGCTGGTGGGCGCCGAGGGCGGCGCCGAGCAGAACCTGATGCACGAGACCATCGGGCTTGCGACGCTGCTCGAAATCGAGCGGCGCACGACCGAGCGTTAGGTCAGCGCCGCGCCCGAGCGCGCATCCGCGCGCGGCCTTCGTCCAGCGCGGCGCGGATTGCTGATGCCGCGCCGCCCGCGATCAGACCGCGGCGAAGGAACAGGTCGATCATCACCAGCGCGACGTTGAACTTGAAATCGTCGCTGTCGCGCACGGTTTCCAGCACGCGCCGCACCGGCCACAGCTCGAAACCGGCCACCTCGTCGTCGTTCGGCTGCGGCCGGAAATCCTCGGGCAGCGCGAGATCGAAGGCGATCAGGTGATCGCGGCGCAACCCCTCCGCGCGCTCCATCGCGTATTCGACCGTGGCGACACGCACCGCGCGGCGGGCAAGCGCGGGGTCGACCGACGCCTCCTCGCCGGCCTCCTTCACCAGCGTCTCCTCCGGGCTGAACCCGGCCGGCACGCCGCCGGCGATGAGGTGATCGAGCTTGCCGGGATCGAGCGTCTTGTGCGGCGAGCGCCGGCCGACCCAGACATGCAGGCCGTCGGCGCGCTCCACCAGCCCGTTCACGTGCACGCCGACCGAAATGATCCCGAACGAGGGGAGCGCCCCGCGGTCGATGCGGCCGAGCACCGCCCCCTCAGGGGTGGCGCGCACGTCGAAGGCTTCATTGCGCCAGGGAATCAGCCCCTCGCTGGCAAGGATTTGGGCGATCCGTTCCAGGGCCGCCGGGTTGTGCAGCTGGAGCCGGTTTTCCTCCTGGCTGACCTCCGCGAAGCCCGCCAGCCTGTTGGCGAGCCGCGGGGCGACGAAGCCGATACGCTCGCCGCCGGCGAAGAGTGACGCGCGCGAGCCGGGCAGCACCGCGTTGTTGCAGGCGCGCACATGGCGCAGGAACGGTTCGGGATCGGTTTCCGGCTGCATCGCGTGCCTTTCCAATGCGACAGACAGATGCCACATGCCCTTCTATGGCACCACGTACGGCGTCGGAGGCGCCCCGCTCCGCGTTCGGCACGATCCGCACCCTGCTGCCTTATCTCTGGCCCGCAGGCGAGTGGACCGTGCGCGCACGGGTGGCGGTGGCGATGGCGCTGCTGGTCGCGGCCAAGGTCGCCACGATCTACGTGCCGATCGTCTACAGCCGCGCCGTCGATGCGCTGAGCCCGCATAATCCGCGCGCGCAGATGCTGGTCGTCCCGACGGCGCTGATCATCGCCTACGGGCTGCTGCGGATCGGCTCGCAGGCGTTCGGCGAGCTGCGCGACGCGGTCTTCGCCTCGGTGCAGCAGCGCGCCGCGCGCAAGGTGGCGCTGCAAGCCTTCGAGCATTTGCACCGGCTCTCGCTCCGCTTCCATCTCGACCGGCAGACCGGGGGGCTGGCGCGGATCATCGACCGCGGCACGGCGGGGATTCAGTCGGTTCTGCGGCTCGCCGTGTTCAACGTCATCCCGACCATCTTCGAGCTGCTGGCGGTGACGACCGTGCTGTGGGCGATGCTAGACTGGCGCTTCGCCCTGCTGACCTTCGGCGCCGTGTCGGCCTATCTCGCCTTCACGCTCGGCTTCACCAATGTGCGCGTGCGGATCCGGCGCGCGATGAACGACACCGACAACGAGGCCCGCACGCGCACAGTGGACAGCCTCCTCAACTACGAGACGGTGAAGTATTTCGGCAACGAGGCGCTGGAGGCGCGCCGGTTCGACGCCTCGCTCGCGCGCTACGAGCGCGCGGCGGTGCAGAGCCAGGTCTCGCTCAACGTGCTGAATATCGGCCAGGGGAGCATCGTCGCCGCGGGGCTGGCTGGGATCATGCTGCTCGCCGCCGACGGCGTGGCCTCGGGCGAGATGACGGTCGGCAAGTTCGTGCTGGTGAACACCTACCTGATGCAGCTCTACCAGCCACTCAATTTCCTGGGCTTCGTCTATCGCGAGCTGAAGCAGAGCTTGGTCGACATGGAGCAGATGTTCCGCCTGCTCACCGTGCCGCAGGAAATCGCGGATCGGCCGGACGCGCGGCCGCTCGCCGATCCGCGCGGGACGGTGCGGTTCGAGGATGTGCGTTTCGGCTACCGGCCGGACCGCGAGATCCTGAAGGGCGTCAGCTTCGCCGTGCCGCCGGGCGGCAAGCTCGCCATCGTCGGGCCGACCGGGGCGGGCAAATCGACCATCAGCCGCCTGCTGTTTCGCTTCTACGACGTCACCGGCGGGCGAGTGCTGATCGGTGGCCAGGACATTCGCGAGGTGACGCAGGAAAGCCTGCGCGCCGCGATCGGTGTGGTGCCGCAGGATGCCGTGCTGTTCAACGACACGATCCGCTACAACATCGCCTATGGGCGCCCCGGTGCCTCGCAGGCCGAGATCGAACGCGCGGCGCGGCTGGCCCAGGTGCATGAATTCATCGCCTCGCTGCCCGAGGGCTATGCGACGCGGGTGGGCGAGCGCGGGCTCAAGCTGTCGGGCGGGGAGAAGCAGCGCGTGGCGATCGCCCGCACCATTCTCAAGAACCCGTCGATCCTGATCCTGGATGAAGCGACCAGCGCGCTCGACACCGACACCGAGCAGGAAATCCAGGCGGCGCTGCGCGGGCTGTCGCAGGACCGCACGACGCTGGTGATCGCGCACCGGCTTTCCACCGTGGTGGATGCCGACCGGATCATCGTGCTGCGCGACGGAAGCGTGGCCGAGCAGGGCACGCATCTCTCGCTGCTGGCGGCAGGAGGCCTCTATGCGCGGATGTGGGCGCTGCAGGCCGCCGGGCAGGACGACAGCGATCCCGAATTGCCGCCGGAGCCGCCGCCGGCGGCGCTTGCCGGCGCGGCCATTGCGTGAAGGAGGCTGCCATGGCGACCCCCGACGACATCCCCACCCCACCGCCGGCCGAGCTCTCCCATGCTGGTTCCGTGGTGGACAAGGCGATCGAGTACATGGCCGGCCAGCATATCGGGGAGGTGGCGATCGCCTCGGCGCTGCTGGGCGGGGCGCTCGCGGTGCTCTCGCACGGGATGAGTGACGAGGCGATCATCGCCATCCTGAACAATGCCATCGCCTCGGTGCGCGCGGGCGAGCTGCATCGGGGGCCGGGCGCGCCCTCCTGAGCGGCCCCGCTTTACGCGCCGCCGCCCCGCCGCTATACCGCGCGCCCTTGATCGCGCGCCCGGGCCCCAAGGGCATGCCCGGCCGCGACGCCTGCGCCCAAGGCGGCGGGCATCAGCAAGAAGGAGAACGAAATGCCCAAGGCGAAGACCAAGTCCTCGGTCAAGAAGCGGTTCAAGATCACCGCGACCGGGAAAGTGAAGGCCGGCCCCGGCGCCAAGCGCCACGGCCTGATCAACCGCACCCAGAAGGCCAAACGCTCCAACCGCCGCATGCAGGTGCTGACGCCGATGGACGCGCGCACCGTGAAGCAATGGGCGCCCTACGGGCTGGATTGAGGGAGATCGGGCATGGCACGAGTGAAGCGCGGCACGACGACGCACGCACGCCACAAGAAGGTCCTGAAGGCATCGAAGGGCTTCTACGGGCGCACCTCCACCACATATCGCGCGGCGAAGGAGCGGCTCGAGAAGTCGCTGCAATACGCCTATCGCGACCGGCGCAACAAGAAGCGGGATTTCCGCGCGCTGTGGATTCAACGCATCAACGCCGCCGCGCGCGAGCACGGGCTGACCTACAGCCGCTTCATCGACGGGCTGAACAAGGCCGGCATCGAGATCGACCGCAAGGTGCTGGCGGCGATCGCCTATGACGACGCGGCAAGCTTCGCCGAGATCGTGAAGAAGGCGCAGGCGGCGCTGGGCTGAGGCGCCGACGCCCTTTACAGGCCGGCCACGGCTGGCCATATCTTCCGCATCCGCCCTCGGCAGTACGCCTTCCCACCGGGCACCCCCCGGGTCATCCCAGGAAGGCCGAGCCCGAGGGCTCGTTTTATGCCGGGGGTTCGGGTGGCGACCGCCATTATGGTCGATGGAGGTTTTTCCCTCCGTCGGTTTCCGCACGCTTATCGTGACCGGGACAGCCGGGACGCGAGCGTGGTCGCCGCGACGCTGTTCCAGATGGCCATCAGCCATGAGAGCGGTTGACGCCAGTTCCATCGTCTTTTCTTCTATGATTGCCCGCCATTGCAAAAGAAAGCGCACTACCCGATCTCGAATCGTGCAATCGACTTCGCGCGCACGCCAACCGCCGCTTTCCGCTCCGCCCTGCACGATGCGCTTCGCCGCCTTCGCAAGACGGCACTTCGGCCCGGGCATCCGTCCGAAGGGGCGGATTTCGCGGGTCTTGCCGATGATGACTTCACGTACGACGTACGCCAGAAGGGCGTCGATATGACGATCGGCATCGATATCGCGTCACTGGCGTACAAGCGGCAGGTGGATCAGATCGTGCCCGTGGCCGGCGACGCCGATTGCGTTCCTGCCGCCAAGCTGGCGCGGCGCGAGGGGATCGACTTCATTCTCGACCCTATGTGGCGTCCGACCCCTCCATCATTGAGCGAACACATCGACGGCCTGCGCTCTACCTGTCCAAATCCCCATCGCTCCGTCGCGGTCCAGCGGTCGGCAACGATTGTCGGGCCAGAACCATGACCGACGACCTCCTGGCCCTCAAAGCCGAAACCGACGCCGCGCTCGCGACCGCGACAGACCTGCGCGCCTGGGATGCGGTGCGCGTCGCCGTGCTCGGGCGCAACGGGCGGCTGACGACCCTGCTCAAGGAGCTGGGCAAGGCCCCCCCCGAGCAGCGGCGCGAGCGCGGCGCGGCGCTGAATCAGCTGCGCGACGAACTCACCGAGGCGATCGAGGCGCGGCGCGTCGTGCTCCAGCGGGCCGAACTCGACGCGCGGCTTGCCGCCGAGCGCGCCGACACCACGCTGCCGCCGCGCCCGCGCCCTGCGGGCCTGATTCACCCGATCAGCCGCACGATGGAGGAGATGGCGGCGATCTTCGGCGCCATGGGCTTCGAAATCGCTGAAGGCCCGGACGTCGAGACCGACTGGCACAATTTCTCCGCCCTCAACATCCCCGCGCATCATCCGGCGCGCGACGACCAAGACACGTTCTATCTGCCCCCGCGCGGCAATCTGCCGCCGCCGGTGCTGCGGACGCACACCTCGCCCGTGCAGATCCGCGCCATGCTGGAGCGCACGCTGCCTCTGCGCGTGATCGTGCCTGGCCGCACGTACCGCGCCGACCACGACGCCACCCACTCGCCGATGTTCCACCAGCTCGAAGGTCTGGCGCTCGGCCGCGACATCACGCTCGGGCATCTGAAGGGCTGTCTGATTGACTTCCTGCGCGCCTTCTTCGGCATCGCCGACCTGCCGGTGCGCTTCCGCGCCAGCTACTTCCCGTTCACCGAGCCCAGCATGGAGGTCGATATCGGCTGGGACCGGAAATCAGGCGAGCTCGGCAAGGGCTCCGACTGGCTGGAGATCCTCGGCAGCGGCATGGTGCATCCGCGTGTGCTCGCCAATGTCGGCATCGACCCGCGCGAATGGCAGGGATTCGCCTTCGGCATGGGCATCGAGCGCGTGACGATGCTGAAGCACGGCATCCCCGACCTGCGACCGTTCTATGAATCGGACATTCGCTGGCTGCGCCACTATGGCTTCAATCCGCTCGCGCCCGCGCTCTTGCATGAGGCGGTGTGAGCGATGAAGTTCACGCTCTCCTGGCTGCGGACGCATCTCGATACCGATGCCGCGCCCGAACAGATCGGCGCGACGCTGACCCGCATCGGGCTGGAGCTCGAGTCACTGGAAAATCGCGGCGCGGCGCTCGGGGGCTTCGTGATCGCCGAGGTGACGGAGGCGGTGCAGCACCCGAATGCGGACCGTCTGCGCGTCTGCACGGTGAACACCGGACAGGGGACAGTCTCGGTCGTGTGCGGCGCACCGAACGCGCGCGCCGGCATGAAGAGCGTGTTCGCGCCCCCGGGCAGCTTCATCCCAGGCACCGGCATCACGCTGAAGGTGGGCGAGATCCGCGGCGTGCGCAGCGCGGGGATGCTGCTCTCTTCGCGCGAGATGGGGCTCGGCGACGACCATACGGGGATCGTCGATCTGCCGGCGGATGCGCCGGTCGGCGCGTCCTACGCCGCCTGGGCGGGGCTCGACGATCCTCTGTTCGATGTCGCCGTCACGCCCAATCGCGGCGACTGCTTCTCGGTGCGCGGCATCGCCCGCGACCTCGCCGCCGCCGGCATCGGCACGCTGCTGCCATATGCGCCGCCGAAGGTGCCGCCCGCCTTCGACGGCGGCCTGCGCTGGCGCGTCGATTATCCCGAGTTCTGTCCCTTTGTACTGGGCCGAACGGTGCGCGGCGTCCGCAACAGCCCGAGCCCGCGCTGGCTTGCCGAGCGGCTGATTTCGATCGGCTTGCGGCCCATCAATGCGCTGGTTGACATCACCAACTTCTTCACGATCGACCTCGGCCGGCCGCTGCATGTGTTCGACGCGCGCAAGGTGCGCGGGGACACGTTGATCATGCGCCGCGGCGCTGGCGAGAGTTTCCGCGCGCTGAACGGCAAGGACTACACGCTCGGCCCCGAGGACTGCGCCATCGCCGATGCATCGGGCACCATCTCGCTCGCCGGGCTGATGGGCGGCGAGAGCACGGGATGCGATGAAACCACGACCGAGGTGTTCGTGGAATGCGCGCTGTTCGATCCGGTGCGCGTCGCGCTCACCGGCCGGCGCCAGCAGATCGTGTCCGACGCGCGACAACGCTTCGAGCGCGGCATCGACACCGCGCTGATGGCCCCCGCGCTGGAACACGCGACCTCGATGATCCTCGATCTGTGCGGCGGCGAGCCCGGCACTGTGGTGGCGGCCGGCACGGCGCCGGACTGGCGGCGCTCGGCCACGCTGCGCTTCGCGCGGCTCGCGCAATTCGGCGGTGCCGAGGTGCCGGCCGAGGAGGCCGTCGCCGGCCTGGAGCGGCTCGGCTTCGCGGTGGAGCGCCGCGACGCGGAGAGCGTGACCGTGGCGGTTCCTTCCTGGCGCAACGACGTCGCCGCGCCGCTCGTGCTCGATCAGGGCCGTGACATGCGGGACGATGCGGCGCGCCGCGCCGCCGAGGGCTGCGCCGTGATCGAGCCCGAGTGCGACCTGATCGAGGAGGTGCTGCGCCTGCGCGGCCTCGACTCGGTGCCGCCCGTCTCGCTGCCGCGCGCAGCACCCGTGCCGCTGCCGACCCTGACCCCGGCGCAGACCCGCGCCGCGCTCGCCCGCCGCACGCTTGCCGCGCAGGGCTTGGCGGAGTGCGTGACATTCAGCTTTATGGCGCAGGAGGCGGCGCGGCTGTTCGGCGGCACGCCGCCCGAGCTGCGGCTCACCAATCCGATCGCCGCCGATCTCGATCAGCTCCGCCCGAGCGCGGTGGCCACACTCGCGCTCGCCGCGGCGCGCAACGCGGCACGCGGCTATCCCGACCTCGGGCTGTTCGAGATCGGCCCGGCTTTCGCCGCGGACGGGCAGCGGCACGTCGCCGCCGGTTTGCGCGCGGGTAGCATGCCGCGAAGCTGGATTGAGCCGGCGCGCCCGGTGGATTGGACCGACGCCAAGACCGATCTTTATGCCGCGCTCGCCGCCCTGCCGGTGCCGATGGAGGCGCTGACGGTCAGCGCGGAAGCGCCTCGGTTCTATCATCCGGGGCGCTCGGGGACCGTGCGGCAGGGGCCGAAGACGGTGCTCGGCACCTTTGGCGAGCTGCACCCTTCGGTGCTCGCGGCCTTGGATGTGCCCGGGCCGATGGCGGCGTTCGAACTTTATCTCGACGCGATCGCCGAGCCGAAGCGCCGCAGGCGCGGCCCGCCCGACCTGCCCGCGTTCCAGCCGGTGCGGCGGGATTTTGCCTTCCTGGTCGATGCGGCGGTGCCGGCCGAGGCGCTGCTGCGCGCGGCGCGCGGCGCGGAGCGCGCGCTGATTACAGGAGTGGTGCTGTTCGATGCCTATCAGGGCGAGAAGGTGCCGGCCGACAAGAAGTCGCTCGCGATCGAAGTGACGTTCCAGCCGCGCGAGCGGACGCTGACGGATGCCGAGATCGAGGCGGCGGCGGCGAAGGTGGTGGCGGCGGTGGCGAAGGCGACCGGGGCGGCGCTGCGGTAGGTCGGGCCCGAGGCTCGCTCACGTTGTGCGTGCCCGGATTTCCGGCGACCGCGAAAAGCAGGCGACCGACGTGCTCCGTGCGACGGGCCTGACGATTTCCGATGCGATCCGCATGATGCTGGTGCGGATCGTCGGCGAGCGCGCGCTTCCCTTCGAGTTGCGGCGGGTTCTGAGTGCCGAAATCCGCCAGGCGATAGAGGAACTCCGCTTCGGCAAGGGCCAGCGTGCGCGCGAGGTGGAAACGTTGTTTGCCGAACTGAATGCGGAGGCGCCCCGGCGTCGGCTCGCGACCACGGATTATCGGGCACATGGGAGGGCTAGGGCGAGTGCCACATTGGCCCCGATCTTCTGCTGATCCACTGCCGTCCTGATGAAGACACGCTGGCGCTGGTCCGGCTCGGCTCCCACAGCGATCCCTTCGGAGGGACGGGTTTTCCCGGCCCGTGGCGCCGATCCCCACCGCCGCGTTAGCCTGACCTCGCTTGAGGCGGGAGGGGTGCCATGCTGCGCGAGGAACTGGTCTTCGTCGGCACCTGCGACATCGCGGGCCATGTGCGCGGCAAGGGGTTTCCCGCCCGCGCGCTGGAGGCGCGGCGGCTTAAGGGCGTCGGCTGGACGCATTCCAACCTGATGCAGACCGCCTTCGGGCCGATCCTCGATACGCCCTTCGGCACCGGCGGGGATCTGATGATCGTGCCAGATCCGGAAGCCGAGGTGCGGGTCGATTTCAACGACGGCTCGGCGATCGAGCATTTCTTCCTGGGCGACATCTGCAACACCGACGGCTCTCCCTGGGAGTGCTGCCCGCGCGCGTTCCTGCGCCGCGCTATAAGCGCCGTGGCGACGGCGGGCGGACTCAGCGTGATCGCCGCCTTCGAGCAGGAATTCGTTTTCACAGGCAACGAGGACCGGCCGGGCGATGCCTATGCGCTCGGCGCGTTCCGCCGCCAGGGCATCTTCGGCGAGAGCTTCGTCGCCGCGCTGCGCGAGGCAGGGGTGCAGCCCGATACGTTCCTCGCCGAATACGGCGCGCGGCAGTTCGAGGTCACGGTCGCGCCCGCCCCGGCGCTGCGCGCCGCCGACCGCGCGGTGATCACGCGCGAGATGGCGCGGGCGGCGGCGCACCGGCTCGGCCATCGGGCGGTCTTTTCGCCGATGCCGCGCCCCGAGGGCGTGGGAAACGGCGTGCATATCCACCTGAGCCTGTGGGACGCGGAAGGCCGCCCCGTGACGCACGACCCGGCCGGCCCGCTCGGGCTCGGCGCGGCGGCGGCACACTTCGCCGCCGGCGTGCTGCACCATTTGCCGGCCATCGCCGCGATCACCGCGCCCTCGCCGGTTTCGTACTTGCGGCTCACGCCCAACCGCTGGGCACCGACTGCGGTCGATATGGTGCGCCAGGACCGGGGCGCGGCGCTGCGCGTCTGCCCCGTGTTCGCCGCCGCCGACGCGGCCGAGGCGGCGCGGCAGTTCAACATGGAGTTCCGCGTCTGCGACGCCGCCGCCAGCCCCTATCTCGCGCTCGGCGCGGTGCTGTTCGCGGGCGCCGACGGGCTCGCGCGGAGCCTGCATCTTCCTGCCGCCGGGTCGGCCGCGCCTTCCCTGCCGCGGTCGCTTCCGGAAGCATTGGACAGGATGGCGGCGAGCGGCGCGGTGCGCGAGTGGTTCGGTCCGATGTTCCTGGAGGCATATCTGCGCCACAAGCGGTCCGAGGTGGCGCATGTGGCGGGGCTCGATCCCATCGAGCTCTGCGAGCGGTATTTCGAGATTTACTGAACCGCGGCCACCAAGCGGAGCGCCTCATCGGTGGAGAGCATCCGGCAATAGCCGCGGAAGCAATCGAGCGCCGCCTCATGCCGCGCGGGGCTTTCGGCGGCGCACGCATCGTGCACGCAGCTCATGTAGAAGCCGCGGTCCGCGCCGTCCTTGATCGCGTGATCGACACACTGGTCGGTCAGGAAGCCGGTCACGAACACATCCTCTATGCCGATGTTCCGCAGCACATAATCGAGCACGGTGGAGTTGAACACCGAGGACGAGGTCTTCGGCAGCACGAGTTCGTCGCGCTGCGGCGCGACCGCGTCCGGCATCCGCGCCTCCCACGAGCCCTTGGCGACCGAGATGCCGGAGAGCTTGTAGTCGAGGCTGCGGTCGCGCCCGTCTGCGGTGAGGTTCTCGATCACGGTGAAGATCACCTCCAGCCGTGCGGCGCGGAAGGCGGCGAGCAGCCGGGCGATGTTGGGGATCGCGCGCCCAGTCGCCGCCGCATGGAAAGCGGGCTGCGCCTCCTTTGTCCCCGGCCCGACCGTGCCGTGCTGCACGTCGATCACCAGCAGCGCCGCGCGGCCCCGCCGGATCGGCCGGTCACGGGTAAGGCCGGGCGGGACTTGGGTGCGGTCGCTCATGCCTCCTCCGGCGCTACGCGCCGCGGCTCAGCGGCGATGCAGGAGGCGACGCGGCGGCGAATTCGCGACAGCTGCTCCTCCGTGACGCGCGATGCAGTCGGCCGGATCCGCTGTTTCGAGGTGGCGACCAGCAGATGCGCTGCCGCCCAACAGGGCTTGCGGCAGCCGTTCTCCGAGGTCGGCTCGATCGCGACCGCGAGCGAGGGCATGATCAGCCCGGTGTCCTCGGTCAGGGGAACCAGGATCGCATTCGGGTAATGCGGGCCAAACAGGGCGTCATCCTCGACGACCACCGCCGGCCTCAGCTTGCCTGGCTCCCTGGGAAGCGCATCGCCGCGCCAGTCCGCCAGCACGATCTGACCGGCGGCGAGTGACAGCGGCTCATCCGACATTGGTGGTCGGCGTTCCCCAATCCGCGTAGAAAGCCCGCGCCTCCGGCGAGGAGGCGACGTAGCGCCCGACCGCCTCGCTTTCCGCCCGGACCCGGGCGCGCCATGCCTCATGCGCCGCCTTCGCCGCGAGCTCGCGAAGCAACGTGGCAAGCCCGATGCCGCGCGCGCGCCACCGCCGCGAGTTCGTCGCGGACATTATCGTCCAATCGGACGGAGATCGGCGCCCCCATCTGCGTAGCCTCCGGGCGTACTACGCGAATGTAGTCGGCACGGTCCGCCGCTGCAATCCCGGCAATCGGCTGACATGACGCGCCAAACCGCCTATCTCTGGCCCGACTGCGCCCCGTGGCGCCGGCGCCACCCGAGCGAGTTCATGACCGACACGCCCCTCGACCATATCCGCAATTTCGCGATCATCGCCCATATCGACCACGGCAAGTCCACCCTGGCCGACCGGCTGATCGAGGCCACTGGCGCCCTGTCCGACCGCGAGATGACCAACCAGGTGCTCGACAGCATGGAGCTCGAGCGCGAACGCGGCATCACCATCAAGGCGCAGACCGTGCGGCTGATCTACCCCGCCAAGGACGGGCAGGTTTACGAGCTGAACCTGATGGACACGCCCGGCCACGTGGACTTCGCCTACGAGGTGAGCCGCAGCCTCGCCGCCTGCGAGGGCTCGCTTCTGGTCGTCGATGCGAGCCAAGGCGTGGAGGCGCAGACGCTGGCGAACGTCTATCAGGCGATCGAGGCCGGGCACGAAATCGTGCCGGTGCTCAACAAGATCGACTTGCCGGCCGCCGAGCCCGAGCGGGTGAAGCAGCAGATCGAGGACGTGATCGGGCTCGATGCGTCCGATGCGATCGAGATCAGCGCCAAGACCGGGCTGAATATCGAGGGCGTGCTGGAGGCGCTGGTCACGCGCCTGCCGCCGCCGCGGGGCGACGCCGAGGCGCCGCTCAAGGCGCTGCTCGTGGATAGCTGGTACGACCCGTATCTCGGCGTGATGATCCTGGTGCGCGTCAAGGACGGGCGGCTGCGGCGCGGGCAGAAGATCCGCATGATGTCCACGGGTGCCGTGCACGCGATCGAGCAGGTGGGCGTGTTTTCGCCCAAGCAAGTCCCGGTGGATGATCTCGGGCCGGGCGAGATCGGCTACGTGACGGCCGCCATCAAGACGGTGGCCGACTGCCGGATCGGCGACACCATCACCGACGACCGCCGCCCCGCCGCCGAGCCGCTGCCCGGCTTCAAGCCTTCGGTGCCGGTGGTGTGGTGCGGGCTCTATCCGGTCGACTCGGATGATTTCGAGAAGTTGCGCGACAGCCTCGCCAAGCTGCAACTGAACGATGCGAGCTTCCACTACGAGCCGGAGACCTCGGCCGCGCTCGGCTTCGGCTTCCGCTGCGGGTTCCTGGGCCTTCTGCACCTGGAGATCATCCAGGAGCGGCTGGCGCGTGAATTCGATCTCGACCTGATCGCGACCGCGCCGTCGGTGGTGTACCACCTGTATCGCACCAACGGCACGATGCAGGAGCTGCACAACCCGGCCGACATGCCGGACGGCAGCGTGATCGACCATATCGAGGAGCCGTGGATCAAGGCCACGATCATGGTGCCGGACGACTATCTGGGCGCGGTTTTGCAGCTCTGCAACGAGCGGCGCGGCGAGCAGGCGGACCTGACTTACGTCGGCAACCGGGCGATGGCGGTGTACCGGCTGCCCTTGAACGAGGTGGTGTTCGATTTTTACGACCGGCTGAAGTCGGTCAGCCGCGGCTATGCGAGCTTCGACTATCAGATGGACGGCTACGCGCCGGGCGATCTGGTGCGCATTTCGATCCTGGTGAATGGCGAGCCGGTGGACGCGCTGAGCTTCATCGCGCACCGCGCGGCGGCGGAGAGCCGAGGGCGGGCGATCTGCGCCAAGCTGAAGGAGCTGATCCCGCGCCAGTTGTTCAAGATCGCGATCCAGGCGGCGATCGGCGGGCGCATCATTGCGCGCGAGACGCTGAGCGCGCTGTCGAAGGACGTGACGGCGAAGTGCTATGGCGGCGACATCACCCGCAAGCGCAAGCTGCTGGAGAAGCAGAAGGAAGGCAAGAAGCGGATGCGCCAGTTCGGCAAGGTGGAGATCCCGCAGTCGGCGTTCCTGGCGGCGTTGAAGATGGACGCCTAGGGCGCTGCCGCGCTATACGGTTCCGTGCCTGGAGGGATGGCCGAGCGGCTTAAGGCGCACGCTTGGAAAGCGTGTGTGCGTTAACAGCGTACCGTGGGTTCGAATCCCACTCCCTCCGATCGTATCCCGCCGCATGGTGTGATCCTCAAGCGCCGCAACGCTTGACTCTCCTGACGCCGTGATTGCCGGCGGCGACCGTCGCTGCGGTCGCAAAAACGATGACCGAACACGGGATCGGCGCGTCCATTCGGCGAGAGACAGCGACCGGGACCGGCGGAGCTGGTTCTTGAGCACCGGCTAAGGACCTGATGAGCCTGCTGCTCGGGCGACCGAGCAACGAGTGCGTTTTCGCCAAGACCTGCGAGGTTGCGGCTTCAACAACCTGTGAGACCGGTGATTCCGAGCCGTCGTTCCACCTTACGCGAACATGGCGGAGATATGATACTGGCCGGAATCACTGAGACCAAGCACCAGGAGCTGCGCATGGATCCCGTCCACGACGGCGCGACGACGACCAACGGCGCGGCTGCGCCGGAAGTTTCGATCGCCCGCGAGACGGCGGCGAGCCGCAACGGCGCGGGATTCGGCGCCGACGATCTGCTGCTCGCGCTCGAGCGCGTGCGGAGCGGCGACTTTTCCGTGCGGCTGCCGATCAACCAGGCCGGCACCGCCGGGCGCATCGCCGACCGGTTCAACGAGATCGTCGCCGCCAACGAGCGCATGGCCGAACAGCTCGAGCTGGTCGGGCAAGTCGTCGGACGCGAGGGCCGCACCCGCCAGCGCGTGCGCTTCGCCTTCTCGAACGGCGCCTGGGGCGACATGGAATCGTCGGTCAACAATCTAATCGACGATCTGCTGTGGCCGACCACGCAGGTGACGCGCGCCATCAGTGCGGTGGCGAAGGGCGACCTCTTGCAAACCGTGCCGCTGGAGGTGGACGGACGGCAGCTCGAGGGCGAGTTTCTGCGCTCCGCCACCATCGTCAACACGATGATCAAGCAGCTCAGCGTGTTCACCTCGGAGGTGACGCGCGTCGCGCGCGAGGTCGGCACCGACGGCAAGCTCGGCGGCCAGGCGCAAGTGCGCGAAGTCACCGGCGTGTGGAAAGACCTGACCGAATCCGTCAACTCGATGGCGAGCAACCTGACGGCGCAGGTCCGCAACATCGCCGACGTGACGATCGCGGTGGCGAACGGCGACCTGTCGAAGAAGATCACCGTCGATGTGCGCGGCGAGATCCTGCTGCTGAAGGAGGCCATCAACACGATGGTCGATCAGCTTCGATCCTTCGCCTCCGAAGTGACGCGCGTGGCGCGCGAGGTGGGCACCGAAGGCAAGCTCGGCGGGCAGGCGATTGTGCCGGGTGTCGCCGGCACCTGGAAAGACTTGACGGACAGCGTGAACGCGATGTGCGGCAACCTGACCGACCAGGTCCGCAACATCGCGCAGGTGACGACGGCGGTGGCGCGCGGCGACCTGTCCCGCAAGATCACCGTCTATGTGCGGGGCGAAATCCTGGAGCTGAAGGACACCATCAACACGATGGTCGATCAGCTCAACGCCTTCGCCTCGGAAGTGACGCGCGTGGCACGCGAGGTAGGCACGGAAGGCCGCCTCGGCGGGCAGGCGCAGGTGCCGGGTGTCGCCGGTACCTGGAAGGACTTGACCGACAGCGTGAACTCGATGGCGGGCAACCTGACGGCGCAGGTCCGCAACATCGCCGAGGTGGCGACCGCGATCGCCAACGGCGACCTATCCCGCAAGATCACCGTCGATGTGCGCGGCGAAATCCTTCAATTGAAGGAAACGCTCAACACGATGGTCGATCAGCTCAACCGCTTCGCGGGCGAAGTCACGCGCGTCGCGCGCGAGGTCGGCACCGAGGGCAAGCTCGGCGGGCAGGCGCAGGTGCCGGGCGTGGCGGGCACCTGGAAGGACCTCACGGACAACGTCAACTCGATGGCGGACAACCTGACAGCGCAGGTGCGCAACATCGCCGAGGTGACGACGGCGGTGGCGCGCGGCGACCTGTCGCGCAAGATCACCGTGGACGTCAAGGGCGAGATCCTGGAGCTGAAAAACACCATCAACACGATGGTCGATCAGCTCAACGCCTTCGCCTCGGAAGTGACGCGCGTGGCGCGCGAGGTCGGCACCGAGGGCAAGCTCGGCGGGCAGGCGCTGGTGCCGGGCGTCGGCGGCACGTGGAAGGACCTGACCGACAACGTCAATTTCATGGCCTCGAACCTGACCGGCCAGGTGCGGAACATCGCCGAGGTGGCGACCGCGATCGCCAACGGCGATCTTTCCAAGAAAATCACCGTCGACGTGCGCGGCGAAATCCTGCTGCTCAAGGAGACACTCAACACGATGGTCGAGCAGTTGCGCTCCTTCGCCGCCGAAGTGACGCGCGTCGCGCGCGAGGTCGGCACCGAGGGAAGGCTCGGCGGGCAGGCGGTGGTGCCGGGCGTAGCGGGCACCTGGAAGGATCTGACCGACAACGTGAACCTGCTGGCGGCGAACCTGACGACCCAGGTTCGCAACATCGCCGAGGTGACGACGGCGGTGGCGCGCGGCGACCTGTCGCGCAAGATCACCGTGGACGTGAAGGGCGAAATCCTCGAACTCAAGAACACCATCAACACGATGGTCGATCAGCTCAATGCCTTCGCCTCGGAGGTCACGCGCGTCGCCCGCGAGGTCGGCACCGAGGGCAAGCTCGGCGGGCAGGCGGTGGTGCCGGGCGTAGCGGGCACCTGGAAGGATCTGACCGACACGGTGAACGTGATGGCGGCCAACCTGACCGATCAGGTGCGCGGCATCGTGAAGGTCGTCACCGCGGTCGCCAACGGCGATCTCAAGCAGAACCTGACGATGACCTCCAAGGGCGAGGTCGCTGCGCTCGCCGAGACGATCAACAACATGACGAACACGCTCGCCACCTTCGCCGACCAGGTGACGACGGTGGCGCGCGAGGTGGGCGTCGAAGGGCGGCTCGGCGGGCAGGCGAACGTGCCGGGCGCGGCCGGCACCTGGAAGGACCTGACGGGCAACGTGAACCTGCTGGCGGCGAATTTGACGACCCAGGTGCGCGCGATCGCCGAGGTGGCGACGGCGGTGACGAAGGGCGATCTCACGCGCTCGATCCAGGTCGAGGCGCGGGGCGAGGTGGCCGAGCTCAAGGACAACCTCAACACAATGATCGACAATCTCCGTCTGACGACGGAGCGCAACACCGAGCAGGACTGGCTCAAGACCAACCTCGCGCGCTTCACCAACATGCTCCAGGGCCAGCGCGACCTCGCCACCGTCGGGCGCATGTTGTTGTCGGAACTCGCGCCGCTGGTCGAGGCGCAGAACGGCGTGATCTACCTGGTCGAAACCGAAGCGTCGCCGGAGGCGGGCGCGGGCCTGAGGCTTTTGTCGGCGTACGCGGACGGTGGCACCGAGGGCCATGCCGACCGGCTCGCCTTCGGCGAAGGGCTGATCGGGCAGGTAGCGGCCGACGGGCGCCGCCGGCTGATCCAGGACGTACCCAAGGACGCGGTGCCGGTGCGTTCCGGGCTGCTCAAGGTTCACCCGCGCAGCCTGTTCGTGATGCCGGTGCTGTTCGAGGGCCAGGTGAAGGCGGTGATCGAGCTGGCCTCGGTCGGCACCTTCACCGATCTGCAAAAAGCCTTCCTCGAACAGCTCACCGGCGGCATCGGCATCGTGCTGAACAGCATCGAGGCGACGATGCAGACCGAGGGGCTGCTCAAGCAGTCCCAGCAGCTCGCGACCGAATTGCAGATGCAGCAACGCGAGCTGCAACAGACCAACGAGCAACTTGAGCTCAAAGCGCAGCAGCTCGCCGAGCGCAACGTGGAGGTGGAACGCAAGAACCAGGAGATCGAGCAGGCGCGCCGGGCACTGGAGGAGAAGGCGACAGAACTGGCGCTGACCTCCAAATACAAGTCCGAGTTCCTGGCCAACATGTCGCACGAGCTACGGACGCCGCTCAACTCGATCCTGATCCTCGGCCAGCAGCTCGGCGAGAACCCGGAGGGCAATTTGTCGCCGCGGCAGGTGGAGTTCGCGCGAACGATCCACGCGGCGGGAACCGACCTGCTCAACCTGATCAGCGACATTCTCGATCTTTCCAAGATCGAGTCCGGCACCGTATCGGTGGAGGCGGAGGAAATCGTGCTTTCCGGCTTGCAGGAGACCGTCACGCGACCGTTCCGCCACGAGGCGGAAACACGCGGACTGTCGTTCGAGGTCGATGTCGATCCTGCCTTGCGGACGATCACCACCGACAGCAAGCGCGTGCAACAGGTGCTCAAGAACCTGCTCTCCAACGCCTTCAAGTTCACCGAGCATGGCGGCGTGCGCCTGAGGATCGCGCGGGCGAACGAGGGTTGGACGCAGGATCATCCGGTGCTCCGGCAATCGCCGGTGGTGGTCGCCTTCGAGGTCACGGATACCGGCATCGGGATCCCGCCCGAAAAGCAGCGCATCATCTTCGAGGCGTTTCAGCAGGCCGACGCCAGTACCAGCCGCAAATATGGCGGCACCGGGCTGGGGCTCGCCATCTCGCGCGAGCTCGCGCATTTGCTGGGCGGCGAAATCCAGCTTCGCAGCATCCCGGGCATCGGCAGCACGTTCACCTTGTTCCTGCCGCTGAACTATGTGGGGCCGACCACGCCGGCGCGGCTGCTGATGGGCAGCGCGGCGCCGGTGCGGGCGCCCGAGGCGCACGGCGAAATGCCGGCGCGGCTGCGGCTGCCGGAGAATCAGATCGAGCACGTGCCGGACGACCGGGCGAACATCGAGCCCTCTGACGCGGTGCTGCTGATCGTCGAGGACGATCCGCATTATGCGCGAATCATCGTCGATCTCGCGTATGATCACGGGCTGAAAGTATTGGTGGCGAGCCGCGGCGCGGAGGCGCTGGCGCTGGCGCGGCGGTATCGCCCGATGGCGGTCTCGCTCGATGTGTTCCTGCCGGACATGCTCGGCTGGACCGTGCTGAGCCAGCTCAAGCGCGATCCGGCGACACGGCACATCCCGGTCCAGATCGTCACCTTGGATGAGGATCGCCGGCACGGGCTCTCGTGCGGCGCGTTCTCGTTCATCACCAAGCCGGCCACGGCCGAGAGTTTGCGCGACGCGCTGGAGCGCATCACCGGATTCGCGCAGCCGAAGCGGCGCAAGCGGCTGCTGCTCGTCGAAGACGATCCGGCGGAGCGGCTCGGCGTGACCGAATTGCTGCGCGACAACGACGTGGACATCCTGGAGGTGGAGACCGGGCAGGAGGCGCTCGAGGCGATGCGGCGGGATGCGCCGGATTGCGTCGTGCTTGACCTGCGGCTGCCCGACATGTCCGGCTTCGACGTGCTGGAGCGGATGCGCGCCGATGCCGCGCTTAGCGACACGCCCGTGGTGGTGTTCACCGGGCGCGAATTGTCGCCCGAGGAGGACGCGCAACTGCACACGATGGCTCGCAGCGTGGTGGTAAAGGGCGTCGAAAGCCCCGAGCGCCTGCTGGACGAGACGGCGCTGTTCCTGCACCGGGTGGTGGCCGAAATGCCGCCCGAGAAGCAGCGGATGCTGGAGCGGCTGCACAGTTCCGACGAGAACCTGGTCGGGCGGCGCGTGCTGCTGGTGGACGACGATCCGCGCAACATCTTCGCGCTCTCGAGCGTGCTCGAGCGGCGCGGCATGAAGGTGCTGACCGCGACCACCGGGCGCGAGGCGATCGCGACCCTTGAGAGCACGCCGGACGTCGCGATCGTGCTGATGGACATCATGATGCCGGAAATGGACGGCTATGAGACGATGCGGGAGATCCGCGCCAATAGCGGCTTCCGCCGGCTGCCGATCATCGCGCTGACGGCGAAGGCGATGCAGGGCGATCGCGAGAAATGCCTGCAAGCGGGTGCCTCCGACTACCTCGCGAAGCCCGTGAACACCGATCAGCTGCTGTCGGCGCTGCGTATTTGGCTGCACCGGTGAAGGAGGACGTTTTCATGACGTCCGACGAGAAGGTGAACATCCTGCTGGTGGACGACCAGCCGGCGAAGCTATTGAGCTACGAGGTGATTCTTGAGGAACTGGGCGAGAATCTGATCAAGGCGGGTTCGGCGCGCGAGGCGCTGGCGCATCTCCTGCGCAACGACGTCGCAGTGGTGCTGACCGACGTCTCGATGCCGGAGCTCGACGGGTTCGAGCTGGCGCGCATGATCCGCGAGCACCCGCGTTTCGAGCGCACGGCGATCATCTTCGTCTCCGCCATCCACATGACCGACCTCGACGCACTGAGGGGCTACAAGGCCGGCGCGGTGGATTACGTAGCGGTGCCGGTGGTGCCGGAGCTGCTGCGGGCGAAGGTGAAGTTGTTCGCCGAGCTCTACCGCAAGACCCGCCAGCTCGAGCAGCTCAACGCCGAACTCGAGAGCCGCGTGGCGGCGCGGACGGCGGAGCTCGCCGAGGCGAACGCCGAGCTGGAGCGGCGCGTGGAGCAGCGCACGCGCGAGCGCGAGACGGCGCTCGCGCAAGTGCACGAGATGCAGAAGATGGAGAGCCTCGGCCAGTTGACCGGCGGGGTGGCGCACGATTTCAACAATTTGCTGATGGCGGTGCTCGGCAACCTGACGCTGCTGAAAAAGCGCCTGCCGGCCGATTCGCCGCTCTTGCGCCTGGTGAACGGCGCGATCGAGGGCGCGGAGCGCGGGGCGATCCTGACCAAGCGGATGCTGGCCTTCGCCCGCCGCCAGGAGCTGAAGCCGACGTCCGTCAACCTGGGCGCGCTGGTCGAGGATTTCAGCGACATGCTGCGCCGCTCCGTGGGCCCCGTGGTCGAGGTGACGGTGGCGCTGCAACCGAGCCTGCCGGCGGTACGCGTCGATCCGCACCAACTGGAGCTTGCCCTGCTCAACCTGGCGATCAACGCGCGCGATGCGATGCCGGACGGAGGGCGGCTGGAGGTGCGCGCGAGCTATGAGCGCGAACTCGACGTGCAGGGCGGGCTGCCGCCCGGCGAGTTCGTGTGCGTCTCCATCGCCGATAACGGGCACGGGATGGACGAGACGACGTTGCGGCGGGCCACCGAGCCGTTCTTCACCACGAAGGGGGTGGGCAAGGGCACCGGGCTTGGGCTCTCGATGGTGCATGGGCTTGCGGTGCAATCCGGCGGCGCCATGCGGATCGCGAGCCGGCCCGGCGAGGGCACCGTGGTGCGGCTATGGCTGCCGGTGGACCACGAGGCGGCCACCGCCGGGGAGCCGGCCGAGGCGCCGACCGACCCGGCCGCGCCTGCCTGCCGCGTGCTGATTGTCGATGACGATCCGCTGATCCTGTCCAGTACCGCGGCGATGCTGGAGGATTTGGGGCACATCGTGCTCGAGGCCTCCTCGGCGGCGCGGGCGCTCGATTTGTTGCGGGTGGGGGCAAAGGTCGATCTCGTCATCACCGATCACGTCATGCCGGACTCGACCGGGCTGGAGCTCGCCCGCACCATCCGGCGGAACTGGCCGGCGATTCCGGTGATCCTGGCAAGCGGCTATGCCGACCTGCCCGAAAGCCCGGATGCGGAGATCCTCCGGCTCCCTAAGCCCTACAAGCAGCAGGAGCTGGCCGCCAGCATCGGCCGCGCGCTGCACGGGAGCAACGTGATTTCCCTGGAAAGCGCGCGCCGGGCGTAGGCGCTCGCCGGCGCGCCTGAGCGATACCGCTGCGGGCGGGATAATCCCCTCTCCCTGCGGGAGGGGGTAGCCGCTCGCGCTGGCGACCCTGCATTCACCGGACGCTTCGGTGTGCCCGCTAACGAATTTTAAACCACTCCCATGCTTTACTGGGCGGATGGAGCTGGCTGCTGCCTCCTCGCCTGAGCGGCTGATCGAATGGACGCGGGTCCTGTTCGAGGATCTGCGCCGCAACGTGGCCGAGGCGCACCGCACCATGCCGCCGGGGTTGGTTCTGGTAATCTGGAACCGGCTCGGGCTGATGATGCGGACCTTCCAGGCGCTGATCGTGAAGAGGGCGGCGGGGAAGCTCATGCCGCCACGCCCGCGCGCCGCGCCGGCCGAGGCGGCGGAGGTGGCGGGGGCGGCGCAGCCCCGGCGTGCGGTGCCGGCCTCGCTGCTGCCGCGCGGGCGGTGCTGGCTGCTCAAGCTCGCGCCGAGGGTGGCCGAGCTTGGGATGCGGGTGCAGATCTATCTCGCCGATCCTGAGATCGTGGCGCTGCTGGAGGCGAGCCCGGTGGCGCGGCGGCTGGCGCGGGC
>DASRBI010000018.1:0-124797 GCA_035685165.1 Acetobacteraceae bacterium | reverse complement strand
ATCTGCACCCGCATCCCAAGCTCGGCCACCCTCGGCGCGAGCTTCAGCAGCCAGCACCGCCCGCGCGGCAGCGGCGAGGCCGGCACCGCACGCTTGGGCTTCGCCGCCCCTGCCGCCGCCCCCGCCGACACCTCCGCCTCGGCCGGCGCGGCGCGCGCGGCGCGGGGGCGCGGGGCCATCAGCTTCCCCGCCGCCCTCTTCACGATCAGCGCCTGGAAGGTCCGCATCATCAGCCCGAGCCGGTTCCAGATCACCAGAACCAACCCCGGCGGCATGGTGCGGTGCGCCTCGGCCACGTTGCGGCGCAGATCCTCAAACAGGACCCGCGTCCATTCGATCAGCCGCTCAGGCGAGGAGGCAGCAGCCAGCTCCATCCGCCCAGTAGAGCATAAACAACTTGATACTTCGTTAACGGCGCGGCGGCCTTCTTTCCTCTCGCCCCGCCCGCTGCGCGGGAGAAGGGAGAGGCCGGGTGAGGGGTGAGGGCGAGTCAGCCGGTGAGTGAGCGCGCAGGGCGGATGCCGATCCGCCGGCGCAGGGGACCGTTCCGCGCCGAGACGGTGGCCACGCCATAGGTCAGAACCGGAACGTCGCGCCGATGATCGGCCCGCTCAAGGTGAGGTTCGCATCCAGCCGCGGAGCCGAATACTGGAAGTTCAGGTGACGATAACCGGCGCGCAGGATGATCGCGTTCGTCACGCGGTAATCGACCGTGCCGAGCACCTGCCAGGTGAACGACGAGGAGGCGCCGCCACCGATATCGCCGTAAGCCGTCAGGCCCCATTTCGGGCCGAGGTCGATATGGTAACGGACCGCAAGGATCGGGTCGGCCCAACTCGCGCCGGGCGAGCGGCTGAAGCCGGGAAGCAGCGCCGATCCGACAGTGAAATCCGTCGATATGCCGAAAGCGCGCACGCCGATCCCGAGATCGACGCTTTGCTGCGGGTCCGCGAGCACGCGGTAGGCAAAGACCGCATCACCGATCACCGCGCTCAGTTTGGCGCTACCGCCCGAGAACAGCAGGCCGCGCGTGTCGATACCAGTCTTCACCGAGATCGCGATGATGTCCGCCACTACCCCGAACGGGCCGTTGCGCACCTCGGCCGAGCCCATGATCGGAATACTGTCGAGCTTGGAGAGAATGGAGCCGAAGCTCGCCGAGGCATTGACGCTCGGCACGCTCGGATGGGGCGTCTCCAGCGTGCCGCTGACGCCGGAAAGCCAGAGATAGGGCGTGACGGAGAACTGCCAGCCTTGCGGGTTGGCTTGCTGCGCGCGCGCATGGGTCGCTGACGCCAGCGCGGTGAGCGCCAGCGCCGCGCGGCTGATCGGTTTCGGCAGCATCCGTCCTCGCTCGGTCGATCGCGCGCGGACCCTCCCTTGCTTCACCGGCGCGCCGCTATGCAAAAACGGCCGGAGCCGACGGCGCTAGTTCCTGCTGGCGGCATTGGCCCGGCCTTGCTTGATGACGTCGTAGCCCGGCGGCACTTCGATGACGCCGTTCGCCTTCGCATAGGCGGCGTAGTCGGCGAGCAGGGATTGCAGCAGCGCCGGCTGCGCGGCGCCGAGATCGTGCGTTTCTGTCGGATCGCGCGCGAGGTCGTAAACCCGCCATTTGCCGTCGCCATAGGGCGGCGCGCTGCGAACCAGCTTGTTGTCGCCGCGATAAAGCGCGGCGCCGCCCGCCGCCTCGTATCCCACCGGCTCGTCCGCCGGATGCAAGCGTGCGGCATTGCCGGCGAGCAGCGCCGCCATGCTGCGCCCGCCAAGCGTCGCGGCCGGGGCGGCGGCCGGCTGCACGCCTGCGAAGTCCAGCAGCGTCGGCACGATGTCGAGCACATAGGCGAACGCGTCGGACCGTCCGCCCTCGGCTACATGGCCAGGATAGCGGATGACGAACGGCGCGCGCACCCCGCCTTCCGCAGCAGAACCCTTGAAGTTGGCAAACGGCGTCATCGACGCCGCCGCCCAGCCAGGGCCGTATTCGGAATACGTCCCCTTTTCGCCCATGCGCGCGTAGCTCAGGTCGAAGTGCGCTCGATAATAGTCGGGGAACATCGGCGCGAGCCGGGTCGCCTCGCCGCCGTTGTCGCTCATGAACACGACCACCGTGTTGTCCAGCATATGTCTTGACTGGAGATGGTCGAGTACGCGGCCGATGCTGACGTCCATGTATTCGAGCATCCCGGCGTAGACCGCCATGCGCTTGGCATCGACGCGTTTTTCCTCGGGGGTAAGCGCGTTCCAGTCGGCAGTGCCCGGCGGGCGCATAAGCACGAGACCCGGCGGCATGATGCCGAGCTCCACCTGGCGCTGATAGCGGAAGGAACTGATGGCGCTCCACCCGGCGGCGTAGGTGGAGATGTAACGGGCGGTGAATTCGGCCGGCGCCTGGTGCGGCTGGTGCACCGCCTGGAACGCCAGATAGCCAAAGAACGGCTTGTCGTCCGCCGCGTTGGCATCGATGTCGGCGATCATGCGGTCGGCATAGAACTTGGAGGAGTAAAAGTCCGGCGGCAGCGTGAGCTCCTGGCGCCCGTCGAAGAAGTGCACCGCCTTGTAGCCGGGCGTATAGGATTTCGCCTCGTAATTGTCGGCGCCCCCTTCCAGAACGCCGGCCGACCGCTCGAACCCCTGCGCGGCGGGGATGGATTCCGGGGTTTTGCCGAGATGCCACTTGCCGGCCATGTAAGTGTGATAGCCGGCATTCCGCAGGATGGTGGCGAGCGTCGCCACGCGGCCGTTCAGGTAGCCCTCGTAGCCTGGCTTGCCGCGCTGGTTGTCGGCCAGCAGCTCGCTCATATTGCCGAGACCGGTCACGTGGTTGTCCACGCCCGTCAGCAGCATGCTGCGCGTCGGCGCGCAGTAGGCGGCGACGTGGAAGTTGGTCAGCATCATGCCCTCGGCGGCAAGGCGGGCGATGTTGGGGGTGAAGATTTCCCCGCCATAGGGGCTGGCGTCGGAATAGCCCATGTCGTCGGCTAGGATGAGCAGGATGTTGGGCGGCGCGGCAGCCCGCGCCGCGGGTGCGGTGAGGCTCACGCACGCCGCCGCTGCGGCGCCCAGCAACAGATCGCGAATCGCCATCACCGCCCCCGCTTGCCAGGGGTCCTTGTGCTTCGTTTCAGGTTTGTCCGCAATGGTGAAATTGCAGACAGACGTAAGATGCTTGCTATCTATTCAGCGAGATAACCACCGTCCACCACCAGCTCCGCGCCGGTGATGTAGGAGGCCTCGTCGGAGGCGAGGAACAGCACGGCGTTCGCCACCTCGTCCACCTCGCCGGTGCGGCCGAGCGGGATCATGGCGATCATCTTCGCCCGCACCGCCGGATCGGCGGTCGCCCCCGAGGTACGCATCGGCGGCATCAGGCCGGGATGCACGCTATTGACCCGGATTTTGTCGCGCCCGAACTGCACGGCGGCCGACTTCGTCATCACCCGCACGGCGCCCTTCGAGGCATTGTAGGCCATGTGCACCCTGGGCTGGCCGACGAAGCCGGAAATCGAGGAGAAGTTGATGATGGAACCGCCGCCGCGCTCCCGCATCGCCGGAATGGCGTGGCGCATCCCCAGGAACACGCCGGTCGCGTTCACCTCCATCACTTTGTGCCAGAGCGCGTCATCGAGCAGGTCGATATAGGCGCTGCCGCTGATGCCGGCGTTGTTGACGAGGATGTCGAGCCCGCCGAAGCGTGCGACGGTGGCGGCGACGACGGATTTCCAGTTGCCGTCGTCGGTGACATCCAGCCGCTCGAACTGGGCGGCGCCGCCGAGCGACGCGGCGACCTGGCGCCCCTCGTCCTCCAGCATGTCGGCGATGACGACCTTCGCACCCTCGGCCACGAACCGCCGCGCGGTGGCGGCGCCCATGCCGGAGGCGGCGCCGGTAATCAGGGCGACTTTGCTGGCAAGGCGCATGGTGTTTCCTCCGTGTTGGTGCCGCGGGAGCGTGTCATGGACGGCGTTTGGTGGCTACCCCGGCAGGGGTTCGAAGCTTCCGCACGAAGGACACGGAGGGGTCCACGGAGAACCACGGCGGGTCTCCGTGGCCCTCCAGGGGTTCTCCGCGCTCTCCGTGTGCAACCTTCCTCAGCAACCGCAGCGGTCCCACGGGGTTGGCCACCAGCCGGTATCGGCGGCAGGATGCCTCCATATCCAGGAGCCCCCATCCATGTCCCATCGCGGCCTGAAGTTCGGCATCTTTCTCGCCCCGTTCCATCGCCTCGGCGAGAACCCCACCCTCGCGCTCGGCCGCGACATGGAGCTGATCGAGTGGCTCGACTGGCTCGGCTATGACGAGGCCTGGATCGGCGAACACCACTCGGCAGGCTGGGAGCTGATCGCCGCGCCGGAAATCTTCATCGCCGCCGCCGCCGAGCGCACGCGCCACATCAAGCTCGGCTCGGGCGTGACGAGCCTGCCCTATCATCATCCCCTGATGGTCGCGCAGCGCTTCGTGCAGCTTGATCACATGACGCGCGGGCGGGCGATGCTCGGCTGCGGGCCGGGCGCGCTCACCTCGGACGCGCACATGCTGGGGATCGACGCGGTGACGCAGCGCCCGCGCATGATGGAGGCGCTGGACGCCATCATGCGGCTCCTGAAATGCGAGGAGCCGGTGACGATGAAGACCGACTGGTTCGAGATGCGCGAGGCGCGGCTGCATCTCGCCCCCTATTCGGACCCGCACTTCGAAATCGCGGTTGCGAGCACGATCACGCCCTTCGGCATGATCGCCGCCGGGATGCACGGAATCGGCGTGCTTTCGATCGGCGCCGGGCTGCCGGGCGGGCCGGAGGCGCTGCGCGAGCAGTGGAAGATTTGCGAGGACGCGGCGGCGAAAGCGGGGAAAATCGCCGACCGCAAGAAATGGCGGCTGGTGGTGAACGCGCATCTGGCCGAGGACGACGAACAGGCGCTGCGCGAGGTGAAGGCAGGCGAGCGGATCGAAACCCAGACCTATTTCGAGGACACGCTCGGCCGCCCGCCCGGCCGGTCGGACGATCCGCTGCGCGAGGGCGTCAAGATGGGCACCACCCTGGTCGGATCGCCGCAAACCGTCATCAAGGGCATCCACCGGCTGATCGAGCTCGCGGGCGGCGAGATCGGCGGCGTGCTGTTCCGCGCCCATGAATGGGCCAACCGCGAGCAGACCTTGCGCAGCTACGAGCTGTTCGCGCGCTACGTGATGCCGGTGTTCCAGGATGCGCTCAGGATGCCGATGCAGTCGAACCGCTGGGCGCTCGAGAACCGCAAGACGGTGTTCGGGCCGACGGTGGAAGCGGTGAAACGCGCCTTCACCGATGCGGGCCGCGCGGTGCCGGAAGGCTATCGCGCGCGCACGGCGGGGGCGCGGGACGATTAGCGCGCCTGGCTCCGCAATGGAGGTTTGGATCGGCAGCCTGCTCGAAGGCGCGCGCGCGGTACGGGGCGCGGCCGCGGTGATCGATGGGCAATAACGCGCGGGTGCGCACCGACGAGGACGAGCTCTGCGCGATGCATCTGCGCAACCTGCTGGAAGGAAGGCCGGGCGATGCCGGTTCGGTGCGCCGGGCGATCCTGGCGAGCGGCGAGAGCGCGCGTTTCAACGACCCGGCCGATCCGCACCATCCGCGCGACCTCGACATCGCGCTCGACATCGACCGCTTCGACTTCGCGATCCGGGTGAGGCCGGAAGATGGCCGGCCGGTGGGCCGCGCCGAGCGCGACGCCGTCCAGTAAGGAAGACACGGTTACCGCCGGCCGGCCCTCGCTGCCGCTCCTACTCCCCCGCCGCCGCGGCCGGCTCGGGCGCCGCCACCCCGGCGACCAGGTGCCCCGGCCGGCCCGGCTCGCGCTCCAGCACCAGCTTGCGCTCGTGGAACGCCGCGAGGTTCGGGCGGTGCGCGATGGAGACGATGCTCGTGCCGGGCAGCCGCTTCTTCATCGCGGCGTAAACATCCTGCTCCGCGGCGGGATCGAGATTGGCGGTCGCCTCGTCGAGAAACAGCCAGTCGGGCCGCGCCAGCAGCGCACGCGCCAGGGCGATGCGCTGCTGCTCGCCGCCCGAAAGCCGCTGCGGCCAGTTCTCGTCCCTGTCGAGCAGCGGGATCAAATAGGCGAGCCCCATGTCGCTCAGCGCCTGCTCGACATCCTCCTGCGGCACATGCTCGGGCGCGGCGGGGTAGGTGACGACATGGCGCAGCGTGCCGAGCGGAATATAGGGCCGCTGCGGCAGGAACATCGCGGTGCCCGCCGGGCGCTCCACCCGCCCGCGCGCGAACGGCCAGATGCCGGCAAGCGCGCGGAACAGCGTCGATTTGCCGGAACCCGAGCGCCCGGTGATGATTGTTGATTCGCCCGCCCGCACGTCGAAGCCGGCGCCTTCCAGGATGCGCTGCCCGTCGGGCAGCGCAAGATCGAGCCCCGAGACCTTGAGCCCGGCGCCAGCGGGCGCGGGAACGGACTCGATCCCGGTGCCCGCCATCGCCCGCGCCGCCACGATCGCGCGGTGGAACGTGCCGAGACGTTCCACCACCGCGCTCCACTGCGCGATCGAGCCGTACACGTTCACGAACCAGGAAAGCGAGCTCTGCACGTTGCCGAACGCATCGGCCGTCTGCGTCAGCCCGCCCAGCTCGATCTCGCCGGCGAAATAGCGCGGCGCGGCCACCACGAACGGGAAGATGCCGGCAAGCTGGCCATAGCCCGCGGTCAGCGCATTCAGCCGCTTGGTGCGGATCATGATGCCCCACCAGTTGGCGATCACCGCCTGGAACCGCTGGCGCAGATTGCTTCGCTCCTCGGCCTCCCCGCCATAAAGCGCGATGCCTTCCATGTTTTCCCGCAGGCGCACGAGCGCGTAGCGGAAATCCGCCTCCACGCGCTGCTGGCGGAAGCGCAGGCCGATCAGCGGCCGGCCGACCCAATGCGTGAGCGCGGTGCCGACCGCGGCATAGAGCAGCGCCACCCAGACCATGTAGCCGGGAATGGTGACGCCGAGCAGCTTCACGTTGCCCGACAGCACCCATAGAATACCGACGAAGCTGCCAAAATTGACGACATTGGAGAGAAAATCGACGCCGAGTGACAGCGTCATCTGCACGAAGTCGCGCAAATCGTCGGCGATGCGCTGGTCGGGGTTGTCGGTGCCGATCGCCGCGGCGTCGGTTTGCAGGCTGATGCGGTAATAGGCCTGGTCAGACAGCCATTCGTCCAGATACCGCCCGGTCAGCCAGCGCCGCCAGCGGATCTGCAGCCATTGGTTCAGATACGTGGTGTAAACCGCGACCACGATATAGACGGCGACAATCTCGCAGAAGCCCGGCATCGGCAGCCCGTTCGGCATCCGCCGCCAGGTGAACAGCAATTGTAGGAACGCGCCATACTGCTTCGCCTGCAGCGCGTTGAAGAACATCCGGTTCCAGAAATTCAGCACGACGTTCATGCCGACCATCGACAGGCTGAGGGCGATGATCGCGATCAGCAGCACCCAGGCCGACCATTTTTCCTCCGAGCGGAAATAGGGCTTCGACAGCATCCATACATCGCTCAGAAATCCGCGAATTGCCTTCATGCGGCAGACATCACCTTCGCTCGGCGGCAAGCCTTTCGTCGATCGCCGCCACCCAGGCGGCGACGCGCCGCCGGTTCACGCCGAAGTCGCCATAGCCGTACAGGCTCCGCGAATACAGCACGAGCCGGCTCCCTCCCTCCGGGCCGGGCAAGGCCTCGGCCCAGATGATGTCGGGAAAGTTCAGCACCAGGCTGCGCGCGACCCAGCCGGCGCGACGCGTCGGCCTGTCCTCCGCAAGCGGGAACGTCGCGGGCCGGCTCGCGGCGACGGCGCGCACCGCCGCGAACAGGGTTTGCGGCGGCACGGCGTAGGGCGGCGTGACGATGTCCGGCCGCGGCACGAAATCGGCCGGGGCGGCAAGCGCCGTGTTGGGGCTGGACGGCCGAACCAGATGCGCGAAATCCGGCGCCGCGGCCGGCACCCCGGCAGCGCCGGACGCCGCGCAGGCGGGAAGCAGGAAGCCGAGCAGTTAGGCAAGCGGGGTCAGCACGTGCAGCCACCTGCCGTGATTTGCGACAGCAAATGCGCGAGGGCCTGCAACCGACTGATCATCGGCGATTCCTTGACGCAGAAGGTTGCCTGTCCCAAGCTTCCGCCGATGGACACGGTAACGCGCGCGCAACTGGCGGAGGCGATCTATGCCCAGGTCGGCCTGTCGCGCAACGAGTCCGCCGCGCTGCTCGAGGCTGTCCTCGACCGGATGAGCATGGTGCTTGAGAACGGGCAATCCATAAAAATCAGCGGCTTCGGAACCTTCTCCGTGCGCCAGAAGGGACGCCGGGTCGGCCGCAACCCGAAGACCGGCCAGGAGGTGCCGATCCTGCCGCGCCGCGTGCTCGTCTTCCGCCCCAGCCAGGTGCTCAAGGCGCGGATCAACGGCCGAGCCACGGCGATGGGCGACCGGGCGGGCGCCGACGAGGAATGAGCTCGGCACGCGCATGAGCGGGCACGACCAGACGACAGGCGCGGCACGCGCGCGCCCGCAGAAATCGCCCACGGCCTTCCGCACGATCAGCGAGGTGGCCGACGAGCTGCACATCCCGCAGCATGTCCTGCGCTTCTGGGAGACGAAGTTCTCCCAGGTCCGGCCGCTCAAGCGCGGCGGCGGGCGGCGCTATTACCGTCCCGACGACATCGCCCTGCTGCGGCGCATTTCCGATCTCCTCTACATCCAGGGCTACACGATCAAGGGCGTGCAGCGCCTGCTGCGCGAGGGCGGCGGCAAGCTGTCGGACGACATCCCGCCCGCCGGTCCCGACGAGCAGGCAGAGGCCGCCGCCGAACGCTCGCTCGCCATTCCGGAGCCGCCCCAGCTCCTGCCGATCCCCGGCCTCGAATCCGCTCCGCCCGCGCCCGCCCGCGAACCGCGCCCGCGCCCCCGCGCCGCGGGCGAGACCGAGGCCGAACGCCTGCGCGCGGTGCTGCGCGAGACTCTGCACGAGCTGGAAGAGTTGCGCGCGCTGCTGCCGTAACAGGCCGCCTCGACTAGCTCCGCGAGCGTCCCACGATCTGCGTCGGATTGACGAAGCGCAGCGCGACCAGCAGCCAGATCATCGTCGCAGCCATATAAACCACCGCCATCGCGTCGATGGATTGCTGCGGCCGCACGCCCGCCGCGAACACGGCATAGTAGAGCGCCACGACAAGCGTCTGGCTGGTCGGCCCAGTGGTCAGGAACGTCAGCTCGAACATGGCAATCGTGCGGACGAGCACCAGCAGCAGCGCCGCCAGGATGCCCGGCATCAGCAGCGGCACCAGCACCTGCGTGAACAACCGTCCCGTCCCGGCGCCGAACACGCGCGCGGCTGCCTCCACGCGCGGGTCGATCTGCTCGATGAAGGGGATCATGATCAGGATCACGAACGGCACGCTCGGCACCAGATTGGCCAGGATCACGCCCCAGATCGTGCCCGCGAGATGCGCCTGATAGAGCACGGTCGCGAGCGGAATCCCGTAGGTGATCGGCGGCACGAGCAAGGGCAGCAGAAACAGCAGCATCGCCGCCCGCTTGCCCGCGAAGTCGCGCCGCGCCATCGCGTAGGCCGCCGGCACGCCGATCAGGCCCGAGAGCAGCACCACCGCGCCCACCACCTCGGCGGTGACGATCAGGATCGCGGGCAAGGCGAACTCGTTCCAAACCATGCCGTACCAGCGCCCGGTCCAGCCCGCCGGCACCCAGGTCGTGAACCAATGCGTGCCGATCGAATCGAGCACCACCGTCGCGATCAGCCCGGCGAGATTGAGCACGAAGAACAAAACGAGCGCCCACACGGCGAAGGCCCAGATGCGCGCGCCCGGAGTGCGGTCCGCCCGCATCAGCCCTTCCCGCCCCCGGCGGGGCCTCGGTAAACCAGCCCGCGCGCGCCGAGCAGCAACAGCACGATCACGATCTGCACGCCCGCCATCAGCATCGCGATCGCCGAGGCCATCGAATAGTCGTATTGCTCGAACGCCGCCTGATAGGCGGCGACCGAGATCACGCGCGTCGATCCCGCCGGCTCGCCGAGCAGGATCGCCGAGGGAAACACCGAGAACGCCTGCACGAACGACAGAGCGAGCGTGATCGTGAGCCCCGGGATCAGCAGCGGCAGCAGCACGCGGCGGAATCGCTCGCGCGCCGCCGCCCCCAGCACGGCGGCGGCATTCTCCAGCGCCGGATCAACGCCGGTGACGTAGGAGAGGGTCAGCAGGAAGGTGAATGGAAAGCCGGTGATGACCAGCGAAAGGAACACGCCCCAGTAATTGTGCAACAGCCCGATCGGGTGCGCGATCAGCCCGAGGTCGAGCAAGGTGCGGTTCACCCAGCCGCGCGGGCCGAGATAAGTCAGCAAGCCCTCCGCCACCAGCACCGTGCCGAGCGTGATGGGGATCACCAGGATCGTCGTCAGCAGCCGCTGATGGCGCATCAGCCGCACCCGCAGCGCCACCGGGACCGAGGCGACCACGTTCAGCAGCGTCACCGGCACGGCAAGGGCGAGCGTTTTGGTGATGGTGGTCCAGAGAAACCGGTCGGCGAAGAACTTCGCGTAGTTGGCGAGCCACCCGCCCGCCTTCGGATTGAACGACAGAAAGAGCCCGTAGAGAAACGGATAGACGAACAGCGCTAGCACGAACAGGACGGCCGGCAGCACGAGCAGCGTCACGCCGTCCATGCCCCGCGCCCGCAGCCGTAGCCTGAGCGATGGCGCGGGCCGTTGCAGCGATAAGCTCAACGCACGTGCCTCATGTTCCCGGTTTCACACGGAGTACGCGGGCCAAAGCGGGAGAGCCACGGAGTGCTTCGTGGTCCTCCGTCCCTTCTCCGCGCCCTCCGTGCGAAGCTTTCAAAAGTCCGCATAAACCAGAACCCGCTCCGCCGGAGCGCCCAGTCGGATCGCCTCCCCCTCGCCCACCCGGTTCTCCGAGCGGAAGAACAGTTCCGTCCCGTCCTTCGCCCGCGCGAACCCGTAGAAGTCCCGCCCCCGATACTCCGCCGCCTCCACGACCGCCGCGATCGGCGCATCCGCCGCCGGCGTGAGGTCTTCCGGCCGTATCGCCACCACCGCCGCCCCGGACACCGCTCCGACCGGCGATCCCTCAAGTTCCGCTCCGCCCACCGAAACCCGCACTCCATTCCCCGCAACGACCGCTCGTGAACGCACAAGATTGCGATACCCCATGAACTCTGCCACATCCGGATGCGCCGGCCGCGCATAGAGATCCTCGGGCGTTCCCACCTGCCGCATCTCGCCATCGCGCATCACCACGATGCGGTCGGCGAGCGACAGCGCCTCGTCCTGGTCGTGCGTCACATAGATCGTCGCGCAGCCGAGCGTGTTGTGGATGCGGCGGATTTCCGCGCGCATCTCCAGCCGCAGCTTGGCATCCAGATTGGACAGCGGCTCGTCCATCAGCACGAGCGGCGGCTCCACCACGATCGCCCGCGCGATCGCCACCCGCTGCTGCTGCCCGCCCGAGATCTGCCCCGGCAGCTTGTCACCTTGCGCGGTCAGCCGCACGAGCGCCAGCGCCTCCTCCACCCGCCGCGCGATCTCCTCCTTCGGCCGCCGCTGCGTGGCGAGCCCGAAGGCGATGTTCCGCCGCACCGTCATGTGCGGAAACAGTGCATAATTCTGGAACACCATTCCGAAGCCGCGCCGCTCCGGCCCCAATTCGTCTATCCGCCGCTCATCGAGCCAGATCGCGCCGCCCGTGAGATCGAGCAGCCCGGCGATGCAATTGAGTGCGGTCGATTTCCCGCACCCGGAGGGTCCGAGCAGTGCCACGAACTCGCCGCGCGCGATCGTCAGATCGACGTCCTTGAGCGCATTCAGCGCGCCAAAGCGGCGGCTGATGTGATCAAGGCGAAGCGCGCGGAAATCGCGCGATGCGATCGCCATCCGAAGGCCTCCAGAAAGAGCCCCCTCTCCGCCCCCGGGGGGCGGAGAGGGTCAGGGTGAGGCGGGGGACACGCTCCGGTCACTTCCCCACATTGGCGCCGATCTGCTCGTCCCAGCGCTGGAACGCATAGACCATCTTCTGCGCGGGTAAGGGCACGTTCTTCGGCGTATTCGCGATCAAGCTCGCATAGATCGGCCGGTCATATTCCTTGATGACCGCCTGATCCTCCGCCGGTGCCATCGACAGCGGCACGTCCTTCACCGCCGGACCCGGGTAGAAATACCCCTTGTCCCACGCATAGGCCTGCGCCTTCGGCGTCAGCATATAGGCCATCAGCTTCAAGAGCACCGCCAGATGCCCGGGCGCCACGCCGCGCGGGACGCACATGTAATGCGCGTCGGTGACGAAGTGGAACCCCTCGATGGTGCTGACCTGCGCCTCCTTCGGCACCACGCCGAGCGCGCGCGGATTGATGTCCCAGCCGGTCATCGTCACGGTCATCGCGCGCGACCCCTCGCCGAGCTCCTTCATCACCGCCCCGGTGCCGGTGGGGTAATAGGCGATGTTCTTGCCGAGCTCGCGCAGGTAGGCCCAGGTCTTCGGCCAGCCGTTCTCCGGGTCCATCGGGTCGGCATCGCCCAGGATATAGGGCACGCCCATCAGGAAGGCGCGGCCGGGACCGGAATTGGCGGGCCGCGCGTAGATGAACTGGCCCTTGTTGGCGCGCGCCCAGTCGAGCAGCTCCTGCGCGGTCTTGGGCGGCGTCTTCACCAGATCGGGGATGTATTCGAGCAGCGGCCCGCCCGGACAGTAGCTCACGCATACGCCCTGGTCCTGCGCCAGCTCCTGCATGTTCAGCGCCGCAGGCAGCAGCACATCCTGCAACTTCGGCAGATCCCCGGCGAAATAGGGGAAGAGCCGCTGCCACAGATCCTGCGCGATCCCGGCCGCCAGCGCGTCGGTTCCCGTCAGCACCATGTCGATATCGACGCGCCCCGCCGCCTGCTGCGCCTTCAGCTTGCCCGGCAGCTCCGGCGCGGTCGCCTGGGTGAAGTTGATCCCGGCGACCAGGCTCGGATTTTCCTTGGCAAAGTCCTGGAATGCCGGGCGCGTGAGCTGGAGATTGCCGGCCACATCGATGATGCTGAGCGTGATCGGCGAGGTCGGCAGCGCTGGCACGGCGGCCGCCCGCGCCCGCCAGCTGGCGCCCAGCGCCGCCGACCCGGCAAGTCCCCCCAGCACCACACGCCGTGTCGTTCCCATCAGTGGCATGGAACCTCCTCCCTGATCTTCTTGTTCAGTCCGCGTGCCGCACGTTCCCGCTCTGCTCGGGAATCCCGGTCTCCTTCCAGCACACCCGCGCGAACGCCGCCACACCTTCGCGGATCTGCTCCTTGCTCGGCAGCGCGAAACAGAGCCTGAGATGCGATTTCGAGGCTTCAGGATCGACCGCCCATTCGGGCCCGGGATTGAAGGCGATCCCGGCATCGGCGGCAGGCTTCACCAGCTTCCGCACGTCCACCCGGTCGGGCAGCTTCATCCAAAGGAATATCCCGCCCTCCGGCCGCCATGTCTCGACGGCAGCACCGAATTCGCGCTCCAGCGCCTCCTGCATCACCGCGAGCTTCTCGTGCAGCCGCCCGCAAAGCTGCGTCACGTGCTTCTCGAAGTGCCGCGCAAAATACTCGGCGACGATCATCTGATCGAGCGCGCCCGTGCCGCTGTCGGTTTTGCACGAGAGCATCCGCGACAGCACCGGCCAGCGCGCCGTCGCATACCCCACGCGCAGCGCCGGGGCGAGCGTCTTGGAGAACGAGCCGATATGCACCACCTGCTCGGGATCAAGGGCATAGAGCGCGGGCGGCGCCTTCACCCCCGCCCACAACAGGTCGGCATAGCACTCGTCCTCGAACACCGGCACGCCGTATTCGCGCGCGAGCCGCAGCAGCGCGTGGCGTCGATCGAGCGGCAGGATCGACCCGGTGGGGTTTTGGATAGTCGGGATCGTATAGATGTATTTGGGCGTGATCCCTTTCGCCTTCAGCTCGCCGAGCGTCGCCGCCAACGCGTCGGGGCGGATCCCCTGCTCGTCGAGCTTCATGCCGACGATGTTCACCCCGAGCTTCTTCAGCTTGGTGATCGCGCCGCCATAGGAATACTCCTCCAGGAGCACGGTATCGCCGCGCTCTAGCAGCATCCGGTTGACAATGTCGATGCCCTGGCCCGAGCCGGTGGTGATCAGCACCTCGTCGGCGCCGGTCTTGATGCCGCGCAACTCGCCGAGCTTGCGCGCCACGAACTCGCGCAAGCCCAGATACCCCTGCGGTCCCTGGCCAAGATTGTAGAGCGCGAGCTTGTCGCCGTCCCGCCGCAGCACCGATTCGGTGGCTTCGCTCAGCCCCTCGATCGGAATGAGCGTCGGGTCGTTATGACCGCCGATGAAATTGTATTTGGGGAACCCGGTAAAGCGCGGCGTCGGGTCGGGCAAGCCCTTGGCGTAGCTTTTGTCGAAGACGCTTCCATCCATGCTCTCGGTCTCCCCTCACCTTCTATCGCTTCCACCACCCACGCGCCGGCCGCGCAAGGCCCAGATTCTCGCGCAACGTGGCACCCTCGTAGTCCTCGTGAAACAACTTGCGCCGCTGCAACTCCGGCACGACGTAGCGTACGAAATCCTCGTAAGTGCCGGGGATGTGCGTGCCGCCCACCACGTAGCCGTCGCAGGCGCGCTCGACGAACCATTGTTCGAAACGGTCGGCGACCTCCTTCGGCCCGCCGACGATCGCCTCGCGCGGGCGCCCGCGCCGGGTGATCTCCAGGAAATCGCGCGGGGTGGGCAGCCGCGCGCCGCATACATTCACCACGCGGTCGCGCATCGCCTGCATCCCGGACATCGACTCCAGCTCCTCGCGCGTGAAAGGCTCGTCGAGCCCCTTGCGGGCGAAATCGAAATTGAGCGCCTCGGCGAGCAAGGAAAGCCCGTCCACCTCGTGATAGAGCCTGTCGATCAGCGCCATCTTGTCCTCGGCCTCGGCGCGGGTTGCGCCGACCACCGGATAGGCGATGGTGTTGAGCGTCACCATGTCGGGATCGCGCCCGTTGTCGGCGATCGCCGCCTTGGTCTCGGCATAGGTGCGCTTGCCTTCCTCGAGCGAGGGATAAGCCACGAACACCGTCTCCGCCCAGCGCGCCGAGAACCGTTTGCCGCGCCCGCTCGATCCGGCCTGGATCAGCACCGGATGGCCCTGCCTGGAGCGCGGCACGGTGAACGGCCCGCGCGAGCGGAAGAACGGGCCCTCGTGGTCGATCCGGTGCACCTTCTCGGGATCGGCGAACAGGCCGCGCTGCTTGTCGATCACCAGCGCGTCGTCCTCCCATGAATCCCAGTGGCCGAGCACCACCTCCATGAACTCGTCGGCGCGGTCGTAGCGCAGATCGTGTTCCAGATGCACGGCGCGGCCCATGTTCATCGCCTCGCCGTCGTTTACCGACGTCACGATGTTCCACGCCGCCCGCCCGTCCGTCATCAGATCGACGGTCTGAAACAGCCGCGCGACGTGAAACGGCTCGTAATAGGTGGTGGAGCAGGTGGCGCCGAGGCCGAGCCGTTCCGTCACCGCCGCCATCGTCATCAGCACGACCACCGGGTCGATCTTCACGCAGCGTATGCCGTGCTGCACCGTATGGCGGTGATCGCCGCCCAGCATGTCCGGCATCGCCAGCCGGTCGTCGAAAAAGGCGAGCTGGAACTTGCCCGCCTCCATGATGCGCCCGATGCGCTGGAAATAAGCCGCGGTGGTGAAGTCGGTCGCGCTGTCGGGATGCCTCCAGGAGCTTGCGAGCGTCGTGCAATTCTGCGCCTGCAAGAAGCCCACCAGCACCATCTTGCGGTCCATTCCGCGCTCCTCAGAACTGATAGCGCCGGAGCCCGCCATCGACCGGGATCACTGCCCCGGTGATGTAGCGCGCCAGGGGCGAAGCGAGGAACACGGCGAGCACCGCGAGATCCTCCGGTTCCCCCCAGTAGCGCACCGGGATCTCCGTCTCGGCGAAATGGCGGCGGTAGTCCTCGGGATAGTTGCGGCGGATCTGTTCGCTCATGATCCGCCCCGGCGGGATCGAGTTCACCGTGATGCCGTGCTTGCCCACCTCGCGCGACAGGCCCTTCGCCCAGGCGTGCATCGCCGCCTTGGCCGCGAAGGCGGCATTCAGCCCCTCCGGTTCGCTCTTGCCGGTGATGTTGATGATGCGCCCCCAGTTGCGCTCGATCATCTGCCCCAGCAGCGCATGGGTAAGCTGGCGCTGGCGGGTGAAATTCAGCGTCAGCGCCTCCTCCCACCGCGCTTCCGGCGCGTCGACCGGCAGCGGCCGGCTGCCGCCGGCGCAATTCACCAGGATATCGACCCGCCCGAGCGCCGACAGCGCCGCCGCCGCGATCCGCGGGGCGGCATCCTCCTCCATCATGTCCTGCACGATCGAAGCCGGCTCCGGCCCTCCCGCCTCAGCGATCTCAGCCGCGAGGCTCTGCAAGAGCTCCGCCCGCCGCGCCACGCCGGCCACGCGCACGCCCTCGGCCGCCAGCCCCTTGGCGATCGCCCGCCCGATACCCATCGAGGCGCCCGTCACCAGCGCCGTCTTGTCCCGCAATTTCAGGTCCATATGCGATCCCCCCGGACGCTCCTGCCGCCAAATTCAGCCCGGCCATCGCTGCGGCAGATTGACGGCTAATACCTGCCACCTTGCACCTAGCAGGTGGATGATCAAACGGTTTCGCCACAAGGGCTTGGCCCGGCGGTTCGAAATCGGGGGTTAACGCGCAGCACGCCGATTGGCTACGCCATCAAGGTCAGACGCTTCCCGCAGGCGGTGCCGGCTTAGCCGGCTCGCCTTTTCAAGTCGTAGCCCGGGCGCCGCGCTGCTCGCGCGCCAGACGCCAGAGCGTATCGGCGGGACACCTCGACGATCCGAGCGCGTGATGCCTCAGTCATGGCCGCGCGCCGTTCCGCTCCTCGCGCTCCTTCAGGCGGCGGCCGGTGGACGTTGGCTTACATTCGCAGGCTCACCGCTCCCGAACCGCATCAACCGGGGCGTCGGCGCGGACCATGAACCCGCTCCGGCTAACCGAGCCTTGGCACCGCCAGCCGTCGTCACAGATTCCGTCTCGCCCCGGTCCAAACCTCCCGGTACAGCCCCACGATCTCCTCCTTGCTCGGAACGCGCGGGTTGTTGGCGGGGCTCCCCGAAGCCAGCGCCTGTTCGGCCATCAGCTCCATCTTGCCGAACCAGTCCGCCTCCTTGATCCCCCATGCAGCCGGCGTCGGCACCGCGAGATCGGCGTTCAGCCGCTCCAGCTCCGTCACCAGCCGGGCGCAGGCCGCGGCGGCGTCGGCTTCCTCGGCGAAGCCGATCGCGCGCGCCGCCGCCGCATAGCGCACTTCGGCGCCGCTGACGGAAAACCGCGTCACCGCCGGCAGCAGCATGGCGTTGGAAAGCCCGTGCGGCACATGGAAATGCGCCCCGATCGGCCGCGACATCCCATGCACCAACGCCACCGACGAGTTGGAGAACGCCAGCCCCGCCTGCGTCGCGCCCAGCATCATCCCTTCCCGCGCCGCCGCATTGCGCGGCTCGGCATAGGCGGCGCGCAGGTGCCGCCCGATCAGCCCCATCGCCGAGAGCGCCATCGCATCCGAGAACGGGCTTGCCCGCTTGGAGACGAACGCCTCCAGCGCGTGCGTCAAACTGTCGATCCCGGTGTCGGCGGTGGTACGCGGCGGCACGCTATAGGTAAGTTCGTAATCGACGATCGCCGCCAGCGGCAGCGCCGCCAGCCCCGCGATCAGCATCTTCTCGTCATGCTCGGTGTCGGTGATCACCGTGAAGCGCGTGCACTCGCTGCCCGTGCCCGCCGTGGTCGGCACCGCGATCACCGGCAGATCGGCGCGATCCGCCTGCGCCGGCACCTTGTAATCGCGCATCTTGCCGCCGCCCGCCGCCAAGATCGCCATCGCCTTCGCGGTGTCGATCGGCGAGCCGCCGCCGAAGCCGATCAGGCAGTCGAAATCGCCGCCCCGGATCGCCGCCACGCCCGCCTCGATGACCTTGTCGGTGGGGTCGGAAACCGTGTCGCTGAACAAGGCGGGCTTGATGCCCGCCTGCTCCAAGGGCTCCATGCAGCGTCGCACCAGCCCCGTGGAGACCATCACCGGATCGCTGACGACCAGCGGCCGGCCGAGCCCGAATTTCGCCAGCACCTCGGCGATCTGCCGCACCGCGCCGCCCGCGACCAGCATGAAGCGCGGCGCGGCGAAAGTCGTATTGACGCTCGACATGGCGGACGCCTCCTTTACCCGGCCGCCGGCTCCGCGAGCGCGGCGCGCCGCTGCTCATAAAGCGCCATCCGCCGCGCCGCCACCGGCGCGATCCCGCCGGCCTGCTCGCTCTCGTACGGTGGCAACTCCGCCGCGCGGTGGCACGCGGCACGATGACCCCCCTGCCACGGCACCAGAGGCGGCATCTCGGTGCGGCAGCGGTCGATCGCGAACGGGCAGCGGGTGTGGAAGCGGCAACCAGCCGGCGGGTTCATCGGGCTCGGCACGTCGCCCGCCGCCACCTCGTGCCCGCGCGCGCGGTGCGGATCAGGGCGCGGGATCGCCGCCAGCAGCGTGCGCGTATAGGGATGGCGCGGATCGGCAAAGAGCTCGTCCTTGGGGCCGATCTCCACCACCTGGCCGAGATACATCACCGCGATCCGGTCGGCCATGTGCTTCACCACCGCCAGATCGTGCGCGATGAACAGGTAGGCAAGCCCGAGCCGCGCCTGCAGATCCTTGAGCAGATTGATCACCTGCGCCTGGATGGAAACATCCAGCGCCGATACCGGCTCGTCGCAGACGATCAGATCGGGCTCCACCGCGAGCGCGCGGGCGATGCCGATGCGCTGGCGCTGGCCGCCCGAGAATTCGTGCGGATAGCGCCGCGCGTGATAGGGCGCGAGCCCGACCAGCCGCAGCAGCTCCTCGACCCGCCGCAGCCGCTGCTTGCGGTCGCCGAGCCGGTGCACGATCAGCGGCTCCTCCAGGATTTCGCCCACCGTCATGCGCGGATTGAGCGAGGCGAACGGGTCCTGGAACACGATCTGGATGCGCCGCCGTAGCCGCCGCAGCGCCGCGCCCTTCAGCACGGTGATGTCCTGCCCGTCGAAGCGGATGGTGCCGGCGGTGGGTTCGATCAGCCGCATGATCACCCGCGCCGTCGTGGATTTCCCGCACCCGGATTCGCCCACCAGCGCCAATGTCTCGCCGCGATCGAGCGACAGTGAAACCCCGTCCACCGCGCGCACCAGCCCGACCGTGGAGGCGAACACGATCCCCCGCCGCACCGGGAAGTGCTTCGTCAGGCCTTCGGTTTCCAACAGCACGCTCACCCGGCCAGCGCCTCCACCGGCGCATGGATGCAGGCGGCGCGATGGTTGCCGCTCTCCATCGGCAGCAGGGCGGGATCCGCGCGCGTGCACTCCCGGGTCGCGAACACGCAGCGCGGATGAAACCGGCAGCCCTCCGGGAGCGCGAACGGCGGCGGCACGGTGCCGTCGATGGAAAGCAGCCGCCGCCGGTCCTCCTCCACGCGCGGGATGCTGCCGAGCAGGCCGAGCGTGTAGGGATGCTGCGGATTGTCGAACACCGATGCCGCCGGCGCCTGCTCCACCACCCGGCCCGCGTACATCACCGCCACCTCGTCAGCCATCTCCGCCACCACGCCGAGATCGTGCGTGATCAGGATGATCGCCATCCCGGTTTGGCTTTGCAGATCCCGCAGCAGGTCGAGGATCTGCGCCTGCACGGTCACATCCAGCGCCGTGGTGGGCTCGTCGGCGATCAGGAGGTCGGGCGCGCAGGAAAGCGCCATCGCGATCATCACCCGCTGGCGCATCCCGCCCGACATCTGGTGCGGATATTCGTCGAAGCGTCGCTCGGGGGAGGGAATCCGTACCCGCCGCAGCGACTCGATCGCCTTGGCGCGCAGCGCGGCGGCGGAGGCGGTGCGGTCATGCGCGCGCATCGCCTCGGTGATCTGATCGCCGATCGTGAACACCGGGTTGAGGCTCGTCATCGGCTCCTGGAAGATCATGGCGATACGCCGTCCGCGCACCGCCCGGATCCCGGCCGGCGACAGTCTCAGCAAATCCTGCCCGTCGAACAGCACGCGCCCAGAGTCCACGCGCCCCGGTGGCGGCACCAGACGCATCACCGAAAGCGACAGGATCGACTTGCCGCAGCCGGATTCGCCGACGATCCCGAGCGTGCGGCCGCGATCCACACTTACCGAAACGCCGTCCACCGCCGCCACCACGCCGTGCTGGGTGTTGAAGACGGTCCTGAGCGAGTCGACTTCGAGCAGCGCCACTAATCGCCACGGCCGGGCCCGGCCCGGCCGCCCACCTCTAGAGCCAGCCGTCGTCCAGCAAGGCCCGTCACGACAGGCGTCATTGCGAGCCGCCGCGCGGCGGCGGCGTGGCGATCCAGGCGTGCGGCAGGGTGCCATGACCCTGGATTGCTTCGCACGCCCGCTGCGCGGACGCCCTCGCAATGACGGCGCTGGTTCGACCGGCCAATTTGCCGTTCCATGCGCTCAACAAGAAACCACCCGCCTCGGCCTCAACTCCGGTAATCCGGCTTGCCGTCCGCGATCAAATCGAGCGCCGCATCCCACACCAGCGCATAGTGATCGTCGTTCTCCTGCTTGCGGAACTGCTCGGACGTGTGCCGGCACACCTCCTCGGGCGGGAACACCAGCTCCGTGCCGCCCGCGAGCGCCGCCACCTGCGCCTGGCAGGCCCGCTCCAGCATGTAGATCATATGGAACGCCTCGGGGATGGAGGTGCCGCCCACCAGCAGCCCGTGGTTGCGCAGGATCATCGCCTTGTGCGGCCCGAGGTCGGCGACCAGCCGCTCGCGTTCGTCGAGATCGAGCGCGATCCCCTCGTAGCCGTGATAAGCGAGCCGTCGGTAAAATTTGAGCGCGTGCTGCGACAGCGGCAGCAGCCCTTGCTTCTGCGCGGAGACCGCGATCCCCGCGGCGGTGTGCGTATGCACGACGCACATAAGATCGGGCCGTGCCATGTGGATCGCCGAATGGATCACGAATCCGGCCGCGTTCACCCGCCGGCTCGCGCCGCCCTGCTCCATCACATTGCCGTCGAGATCGATCTTCACGAGATCCGAGGCACGCATCCGGTCGAAGTTGACCCCATATTTGTTGATCAGGAAGTGATGTTCCGGCCCTGGCAGCCGCGCGCTGATATGCGTATAAATGAAATCGGTCATCCGGTGGTGCGCCACCAGCCGGTAGAGCGCCGCCAAGTCGCACCGGATTTTCCATTCCTGCTCGGAAACGCCGGCCAGCGCGGCAGGCGAGGTCGCCACGTTCATCGAAGCACCTTTGTCAAGCTTGCCGCTATATCGCCTTGCCGCCAGCCGCCGTCAAACACATCTCATCCGGCCGCGGTCTGCAGCCTGAGCGCGGCGCGCGCCCGACCCATCAGCGGCAACAGCGCCTTCAGCTCCGGGCCGTGATCCTCGCCAGTCAGCGCGAGCCGCAGCGGCAAAAAGAGGCGCCGCCCGCTCCGCCCCGTCGCCTCCCGCACCTTGCTGGTCCACTCGCTCCACACATCGCCCGACCAGGGCTCGGGGGGCAGCAGATCGAGCGCGGTGCGCAGCATGTGCCGCTCCTCGGGATCGTCGAACACCGGGGGGACGATGGTGCCGCCCACCACGTCCCACCAGCCGCGCGCCTCGCTCAGCAGGTCGAGGTTGCCGCGCACCGCGGTCCAGAACGCCTCGGTGGCGCCCTGCGGCAGCCGTTCCGCCACCGCCGCGAAGGGCCGCTCGCGCAGCACGCGGTGGTTCAGCGCCAGCAACTGCTTCGGGTCGAACCGCGCCGGTGCGCGGGAGAACTTCGCCAAATCGAACCCCGCCACCAGCGCCTCCATCGGCGCCGGCTCGATGTCGTCGGAGGTGCCGATGCGCGCGAGATAAGCGGCAAGCGCCTCCGGCTCCACGCCGTCCGCGCGCAGCTTCCGCAAGGAGGTGGCGTCCAGCCGCTTCGACAGCTTGGCTCCCTCGGCGTCCATCATCAGCGGCAGATGGGCGAAACGAAACCGCGCCGGATCGGCGTCCAGCGCCGCGAGGAGGTCGAGCTGCACCGCCGTGTTGGTCAGGTGGTCGGCGCCGCGAATGATATGCGTCACCTCGGCGTCGAGATCGTCCACGACCGAGGTGAAGCTATAGAGCGGCATCCCGTCCTCGCGCAGCAGCACGGGATCGGACAGCGTCGGCAGCTTCACCCGCTGCGCGCCCTGCACGAGATCGTCCCACACCGCCTCGCCGTCGCTCAGGCGGAACCGCCAATAGGGGCGCTTGCCCTTGGCCTCGGCGGCGGCGCGCTGCTCGGCGGTCATCCGCAGCATCGCCCGGTCGTAGATCGGCGGCAGGCCGCGCCGCAGCAGCCGCTCGCGCTTGGCGGCCAGTTCCTCCTCGCTCTCGAAGCACGGATAGAGCCGGCCCGCCCGCTTCAGCCGCTCGGCCGCCGCGTCATAGCGCGCGCGCCGCTCGGACTGGCGGAAGCTCTCGTCCCAGTCGAGCCCGAGCCAGCGCAGATCGGCCCGGATCGCCTCCTCGAACTCGGGCCGGGAGCGTTCGGGGTCGGTATCGTCGATGCGAAGCAGGAAGCGCCCGCCCGCCTTGCGCGCGAATAGATAATTCACCAGCGCGAGCCGCGCGTTGCCCGCGTGCAGCAGACCCGTTGGGCTCGGCGCGAAGCGCGTGCGGAGCGCGCTCATTCCGCCTCGTCGCCCGGCTCGTCCTCGCCCAGCCGGCGCGGGTCGAGCGCCCGCCAGTCCCGCTCCTCGCCACCCGCCGGATGATCGGCGAAGTCGCCGATCTCGTTGGCGCTGCGCCAGCCGCCATCGCCCGCCTCCGGCACGTCCACGTCCTCGCCCCAGGCGAACCAGGCTTCCAGCACCTCCTTCGGGCTCATCCCCGGGCCGCGGCAGCGTTCCACCGAATCGCGCACATAGCGACGCGCGAAGGCGTTGGCGTGCATCAGCGTCGGAAACCCGCTGATCTCCTCCACCACGTTGTCGTCGCTCCCTGCCGACAGGTCACGGATGCGCACCCGCCAGCCCCCTTCCGGGGCAAAGAGATCGCCCAGATTGTCCGACATGCGCCGGTAGTTACGCGGGGGCGGAGGGAAATTCAATGAATCCGGCCCTTTATCACAATCGCGTCGGTCGGCGCGCACAGCGCGGCGGAAATCTGCCAGACTGGCCGCATGAGCCAGATCCAGCGCCCCGCCGGTGCGCACGTGCTGCGCGCCCCGCCCCGCCGCCATGCCCGCCCGCCGGGCCCCTGCGCCCTGGTGATCTTCGGCGCCGCTGGCGACCTCACCAAGCGCCTGCTCGTGCCCGCGCTCTACAACCTCTCGCGCACCGGGCTGATCCCCGAGCATTTCGCCATTTTCGGCGCCGACCTCGCCCAGCACAGTACCGATGAGTGGCGCAAGATCCTGCTCGAGACGCTGCACAGTTTCGTCGGCAACCCGAACAGCGAGAGCCGCATCGACCGCATCGAACCGGCCGCTTGGCAGCGGCTGAGTTCGGCCCTGGAATATGTGCAGGGCGACATCACCAAGCCCGACCTCTACCAAGCCCTGAAGGCCAAGCTCGACCAGGCGGCGCAGACGCGGGGAACCGGCGGCAACGTGCTGTTCTACCTCGCGGTCGCCGACCGCTTCTTCGGCCCGGTGATCGACCAGCTCGGCGCCGCCGGGCTCACCAGGGACGAGCGGGAGAAGGACGCGCAGGGGATGTGGCGCCGCGTCGTGATCGAAAAGCCGTTCGGCCACGATCTCACCTCCTGCCGCGCGCTCAACCAGCGCGTGCGGGCGCAGTTGCGCGAGGATCAAATCTACCGGATCGACCATTTCCTCGGCAAGGAGACGGTCCAGAACATCATGGCGCTGCGCTTCGCCAACGGCATGTTCGAGCCGCTTTGGAACCGTGACCGGATCGACCATGTGCAGATCACGGTGGCCGAGACGGTAGGCGTCGAGCGCCGCGGCCGCTTTTACGAGAAGACCGGCGCGCTGCGCGATATGGTGCCCAACCATGTGTTCCAGCTCCTCGCCATGATCGCGATGGAGCCGCCCGGCGGCTTCGATGCCCGCTCCATCCGCAGCCGCAAGGAAGACGTATTCGCCGCAATGCGTTCGGTCTCGCCCGAGAACGCGGTGCGCGGCCAGTACGGGCCGGGCAAAGTGCTCGGCCGCGATTGCGTCGCCTATCGCGAGGAACCCGACGTGGCGCCCGACAGCAACGTCGAAACCTTCGTCGCCATGCGGATCGACATCGACAACTGGCGCTGGGCGGGCGTGCCCTTCTATCTCCGCACCGGCAAGCACATGTCGGCCCGCTACACGGAGATCGCCATCCGCTTCAAGGCCGCGCCCTACGCGCCGTTCGAGGAGACCGACGTCAACGCGCTGCCGCCGAACTGGCTCGTCCTGCACATCCAGCCGCAGGAAGGCATCGCGCTCCAGTTCGAGGTGAAGCGGCCCGGCCCCGTGGTCGATCTCGCCGCCGTGCAGATGCAGTTCCGCTATGCCGACTGGTTCGATCCCGAGCCCAATGTCGGCTACGAAACGCTGATCTACGACGTGATGCTGGGCGATCAGACCTTGTTCAACCGCGCCGACATGGTCGAGGAAACCTGGCGCGTGGTGCAGCCGGTGCTCGATGCCTGGATGGGCGGCGGCCATGTGGCGGTCTACGCCTCCGGCTCCGACGGGCCGGTGGAAGCGGACGAACTGCTCCGCCGCGACGGCCGCGCCTGGCGCGCCGTCGGCGAGGAGGCGGCAGGCGGCTGACCTGCGGACCGCTCGCGCGGGCGCGCGGTGCCGGCCCGCCGTCGCCGGCGGCTAAAGACCCTTAGCCCGGTATTCGCTCGATATCGGCCCCGCAGGCGGCGAGCTTCTGCTCCACCGCCTCGTAGCCGCGATCGAGGTGATAGACGCGATTGACGATCGTCTCGCCCTTCGCCGCCAGTCCCGCGATCACCAGCGACACCGACGCCCGGAGATCGGTCGCCATCACCGGCGCACCGGATAAAGCCGGCACGCCGCGCACGATCGCGGAGGCCCCATGCACGTTGATCCGCGCCCCCATCCGGTTCAGCTCCGGCACATGCATGAAGCGGTTCTCGAAGATCGTCTCCGTCACCATCGCGGCGCCCTCGGCGACCGACATCAGCGACATGAACTGCGCCTGCATGTCGGTCGGAAAGCCCGGGTAGGGCTCGGTCATCGCATCGGTGCCGTGCAGCCCATTCAGCCGGCGCACCAGCAGCGCCTCACCGTCGTCGGTGATCTCCACCCCCGCCTCGCGCAGCGTGCGGACCACCGCGCCTAAATGTTCGAGCTTGCCGCCGACCAGCCGCACCGAACCGCCGGTGACGGCGGCGGCGCAAGCATAGGTGCCGGTCTCGATGCGGTCGCCGATGATCCGGTGCCGGGCGCCGGAAAGGCGCGGCACGCCGTCGATGGTCAGCCGGTCGGTGCCGATGCCATCGATCCGCGCACCCATCGCCACGAGGCAGGCGGCAAGGTCGCCGATCTCCGGCTCGCGCGCGGCGTTGGCGAGCACCGTCTGACCCTCGGCGAGCGCAGCAGCCATCAGCAGATTCTCCGTCGCCCCCACCGAGACGAACGGGAACACGATGGTCGCGCCACGCAGCCGCCCCTTCACCCGCGCCTGCACATAGCCGGAATCGAGCTCCACCGCGGCGCCCATCTGCTCCAGGCCCTTGAGATGGAGGTCGATCGGCCGCGTGCCGATCGCGCACCCGCCGGGCAAGGAGACCCGCGCCTCGCCGACGCGCGCGAGCAGCGGCCCAAGCACGAGCACGGAGGCGCGCATCTTCCGCACGATATCGTAGGGCGCCTCGGTGCTTGCGATCGCCCCGCCGATCGCCAGCGTCCGCCCGTCATTGCCGAGCGGCTCCACCGTGAGCCCGTGCTGCTCCAGGAGCTCGGCCATCGTGCGGATGTCGGCGAGCCGCGGCACGTTCTCGAGCACCAGCCGCTCGTCGGTCAGCATCCCCGCCGCCATCAGCGGCAGCGCGGCGTTCTTCGCCCCGCCGATCACGATCTCACCGGCGAGCGGGCGGCCGCCCATGATGCGGATGCGGTCCATCGGAGAGTTCCTGCGCGTATCGAGCCGGAGAGTTACCGCACCGCGTCGCGGCGGTGCAAACATTCAGATACGGGTTTAAGGCCGGACCGTAAGCGCAAGCGGCGGCTCGGCCGGCGCCGGCAGTACCAGCGGCGCATTGCCGGGCGAAATCCGCCCGAGCACCCGCGGATAGGCCGAGCCGGTGGCCCCCGGCGCGACGCCCGGAATGCCGTTCCAGGTTAAGAACGCCAGCAGCGCGAACAAATAGGCCTCCTTGCCGTCCGCCGGCAGCCCGCGCTGATCGGACGTCACCACCGGCACCGGCGCGAGCCGGCGAGCGAGGGCGGCCATCAGCGCCGGGTTGCGCGTCCCGCCGCCGGAAGCGACGACCTCCACCACATCCTGCGCCTTGCAGGCCTCGGCCACGGTCGCCGCCGTCAGCTCGGTGAGCGTTGCCATCAGGTCGGCATCGGACACCGTCGGCAGCCCCGCCATCATCGCGGCGACATATCCGGTATGGAACAGCTCCCGTCCGGTGCTCTTGGGCGGCGGCTGCTGGTAATAGGGTTCGGCCAGCAGCCTCGCGAGCAGGTCGGCGCGCACCTGCCCGGCCCGCGCGATCCGCCCGTCGGTGTCGGCGTGCTGCGCGCCCTGGGTGATGCGGGCGGCCTCGGCATCCAACAGGCAGCTTGCCGGACCGGTATCGAACGCCAGCACCGGATCGCCCGGCGCGCCGACGATGGTGACATTGGCGATGCCGCCGAGATTGAGCGCCGCACGCCGCGCGCCCGAGGGATCAGCCAGCCAGAGCGCGTCGAGCGTGCTCGCCAGCGGCGCCCCGTGCCCGCCCGCGGCCACATCGCGGGCGCGGAAATCGGATACCACCGGCAGCCCGGTTGCCTCCACGATGCAGGCGGGCTGGCCGATTTGCAGCGTGCCGCGCGCCTGCCCGGCATCGACCCAGTGAAACAGGTTCTGCCCGTGCGAGCCGATCAGCTCGGCCCGTCCGCCCGCCAGTTCCGTGTTGGCCCGCGCCGCCGCCTGTCCGAACGCCTCGCCCGCCAGCACGTCGAGCGCGCAGACCTCGCCCACATCGGCGCGCGCCGGCGGCAGCAGCGCGATCAACCGCGCGCGCAAGCCGGCCGGCCAATGATATTCGGCATGGCCGAGCGGGCGGAACACGAGCCGCCGCCCCGCGAAAGCGAATTCGGCGGCGGCGACGTCGATCGCGTCCACCGAGGTGCCGGAGATCATGCCGATAACGATCATCGCCGTCTCGTAGCGGGGGCGAAGCGGCTTGTCGCCCCCGAGGGCCGTCTGTATCCCTGCGGCGGCGAACGGGGAGGATGCGAAGATGGGTAAATGGCTGCTCGGCGCGGCTTTGGGCGCGCTCGTCATCGCCGCGGCACCGGCACGGGCGCAGACCTTGCAGATCGCCGTCGATCAGTCACCCGTCGGGCTCGATCCGCACATCGCGACCGCGTTCTCGAGCACGCTCATCACCAGCGCGATCTATGAGGGGCTGACCGCGATCGACGCCGAACTGCACGTCGTGCCGGCGCTCGCCGAGTCCTGGACCGTCTCCGCGGACGGCAAGACCTACTTGTTCAAGCTGCGCGCCGGCGCGCGCTTCCATGACGGCAGCCCCGTCACCCCCGCCGACGTCATCGCCTCACTCGCCCGCGTGCGCGACGTCAAGACGGGCTCGCCCTACGCCTCCCGCTTCGCGGGTGTGGTGAGCCTGGAGGGCGTGGGCTCAGACGGGGTCCGCATCGTGCTGAACGCGCCGTCGGCTCCGTTCCTGGCGCAGCTCGCCTCGGTCGCCATCATCCCCGCCGCCGCGCTCGGCGGCGGCGCCGACCTCGCGCGCCATCCCGACGGAACGGGGCCGTTCAAGTTCCGCGAATGGGTGCCGAACACGCTGATCGCGCTCGACCGCAACGAAAACTACTGGGCGAACGGCCTGCCGAAACTCGCCGGCCTGCGCTTCAACATCGTCCCCGAGGCGGCGACGCGCCAGCTCGGCCTGACCGGCGGCACCTACCAGCTCCTGCCGAATATCGATGCCGCCACGGCCGCGCAGCTTGCCAACACGCCGGGCGTGAAGGTGCAGTCCACCGACGACCTTGCTTACAGCCTGATCGGCCTCAACGCCGCCAAGCCGCCGTTCGACAAGGCCGAGGTGCGCGAGGCGCTGGAATACGCGATCAACCGCCCGCAACTCGTGCAGGCCGCCTATCTCGGCAAGGCGGTGCCCGCCGGCCCGCTCTCGCCCGCGCTCAAGGACTGGGCGCTGCCGGTCTCCGCCTTCCCCTGCTACACGCCCAACCTCGAACGCGCCAAGGCGCTGCTGCGCCAGGCCGGCATCACGCTGCCGCTGAAAGTCACGATGAACGTCCTCGGCAGCGTGCAGCAGGTGGTCGATGTGGCGCAGGTGGTGCAGGCGCAAGCGAAAGCCGCCGGCATCGAGTTCACCCTGAACGTGCAGGAGGCCGGGCGCTTCATCCAGGACTGGCGGGCCGGCAATTTCGAGGCCTTCGCCTCGCTCAACAGCGGCGGCGTCGATCCTGATGATTATTTCGGCCGCACCTTCCAGACGGGCGGCGCCACCAACGTGTTCAAGTATAGCAATCCCAAGCTCGACGCGCTGCTCACCGAGGCGCGACAGACGATGGACCAGGCGAAGCGCAAGACGCTTTACGACGAGGCGCAGAAGATCCTCGCCTGCACCGGCCCGGTGGTGCATCTCGCCTACGGCACGCTGTTCTCGGCGCAGCGCGATGCCTTGCAAGGCTTCACGCTCAATCCCACCCGCTCGCTGCGCGGCTTGCGTGAGGCGGCGCTCGCGCCGTGAGCCTCGGCGCTGCCCTGCGCCGGGGCGGCGAGTTCCTGCTCACGGCATTCGGGGTCTCGATCCTGAGCTTTCTGCTGATCCGGCTGATCCCGGGCGATGCCGTGCAGCTCATGCTCGGCGCCAACGCGGAAGTCACGCCGACGCAGATCGCCGCGCTGCGGCACAAGCTCGGGCTCGATCAGCCCTTCGTCGTGCAGTACGCAAACTGGCTCGGCCGCGCACTGCACGGCGATCTCGGCACGAGCCTCTGGACCGGCCGGCCGGTAATCGCGGAAATCGCCGGCGCTGCCGGTGTCACCGCCGAGTTGACCTTGCTCGGGCTGTTGGTCGCGATCCTGCTCGCGATCCCGCTCGGTTGCCTGATGGCGCGCATTCGCGGCCCCGTGGCCGGGCTCGCGGTGCGGCTGGTGAGCATCGCCGGCATCACCGCCCCACCCTTCTGGCTCGGCCTGATGGCGCTCTACGCCGCGGCAGCGCTTGCCCCCGGCGCGGCCGCAATCGGCTGGGTGCCGTTCGCGCGCGATCCGCTCGGCAACCTGGCACACGCGATCCTTCCGGTGTTCGCCATTGCGCTGCCCGCCACCGCCTCGCTCGCGCGCATCCTGCGTGCCTCACTGCAAGAGGCGCTCGGCCAGGACTATGTCCGCACCGCGCGCGCCAAGGGGCTGCCCGAACGGGTAGTGCTGCTGCGTCATGCGCTCCGCAATGCGCTGCTGCCCTTTACCACCTCGGCCGGCATCCTGGCGGGCTATCTGTTCGGCGGCTCGGTGGTGGTCGAGCAGGTGTTCGCCCTGCCCGGCTTGGGCCGGCTGATGGTCGGCGCGATCGGCGAACGCAACTACCCGCTGGTGCAGGCCGCGATCCTGCTCGCCACGCTAGCGTTTCTCACGGTCAATCTGCTGGTCGATCTGCTGCAAACCGCCCTCGACCCCCGCCTGCGACAAGTCTGATCCCCCGGGGTCAGAATCGCGGCGCGGCCCTATCCAGCGATCCGCACCGGCAGCTCCGCGATGCCGCGGATGAAGTTCGAATAAATCCGCACCGGCGGCCCCAGCACCTCGATCTCCAGCCCGCGTTTCAGGATCTCCTCCCAAAGGATCGTCAACTGCACCTCGGCCAGCCGCGCACCGACGCAGCGGTGAATGCCGTAGCCGAAGGAAAGATGCGCGCGCGGCTTCGGCCGGTCGATGATGAAGTCGTTCGGGCGCTCGATCGCGCTCTCGTCGCGATTGCCCGAGACGTACCACATCACCACCTTGTCGCCCTTGCGGATGCGCTTGCCGCCCAGCTCGGCATCGGCGAGCGCGGTGCGGCGCATGTGGATGATCGGCGACTGCCAGCGGATCGCTTCTTGCGCGAGGCTCGGAATCAGCGCCGGGTTGGCCTTTAGCTTGGCGTACTCGGCGGGATTGTTGTGCAGCGCCCACAGGCTGCCTGAAATCGAGTTCCGCGTCGTGTCGTTGCCGCCGACGATCAGCAGAACAAGATTGCCGAGATACTCCATCGGCCGGCTCGGCAAGTCCTGCGTGCCCTCGCCGTGGATCATCATGGAGATCAGGTCAGGCCGCGGCGGCAGCTTCTCGCGCTCGCGCCAGAGCGCCGTCATCCGCTCTAGACACTCCATGAGCAGCTCGGTGCGGTGCTCGTAGGAGGTCACGATCCCGCCCGCCTTCGGGTCCATCGTCGCCACGTCCGACCAGTACGTCAGCTTGCGCCGCTGCTCGAACGGGAAATCGAACAATGTCGCCAGCATCTGCGTGGTGACTTCGATCGACACCAGATCGACCCAGTTGAAAACCTCTCCGCGCGGCAGCTCGTCGAGAATGCGGCTCACGCGCTCGCGGATGCCGACCGCCATCTTGGCCATGTTGGTCGGCGTGAAGGTGGGAGCCACCACCCGCCGCTGCTCGGTGTGCTTCGGCGGGTCCATCGAGATGAAGCTGTAGCGGCGATGCTCCATCGGCAGGTCGGCGATGGTGATGCCGCCGAGCTTCGCGTCCGAGGAAAATACCTGATGCCGCGTTTCAACGTCCAGAATGTCGGTGTAGCGCGTGACCGACCAGAACGAGCCGTACATCCCGTCCTCGCGCCAGTGCACCGGCTCCTCCCGCCGCAGCCGCGCGAAGAACGGCTCCCAGAGGTCGTGCTGGTAGAGAAGCGGATCGCTGACGTCGATCTGGTCGAGCGGGACCGTCGCGGCGTCCGGAACCGTGTCGAGCGAAACCGGGGCGTTCATCGGCCGATCTTCCCTGGTTGATTTCCGCCAAGCGTAACGGCGCCGTAGCCCCGCCGCAAGGAACCGCGCTGGCCCCGCTCCTCCGACCCCGGCATGATCGCCGCCAGGTGAACGGAGGAGCGGCGATGAGCGAGCGGCGATGGACGCGACGGCCGGAGGGCTCGACCTGGGGCGACTGGGGTAGCGACGACGAACGCGGCCGGCTCAACCTGCTCACGCCCGAGGTGGTGCTGCGCGGCGTGGCCGAGGTGAAGACCGGGCGAACCTTCTGCCTTTCCCTGCCGCTCGACTATCCGGGCGGCGCCGTTCTCAGCCCGCGGCGGCACCCGCCGGTGCTGAAGCCCACCATGCGCGGCGACAAGCCGAACATGAACTATCCGCTGCGCTGCGACGACCCGACAGCGACCGACCTCGTCTGCGACGACAAGGTGGAGCTGACGCTGCAATATTCGACGCAGTGGGACAGCCTCGCCCATGTCGGACAGATGTTCGACGTAGACGGCGACGGCAAGCCCGAGGACGTCTATTATAACGGGTTCCGCGCCGGCCACGACATCGTCGGGCCGGTGTTCTATGACGCCGCGGGCAATCCCACGCCGAGCGACGCCGGACCGGCCGGCGCGCGCCGCCTCGGTGTGCAGAACATGGCGGAATCCTGCATGCAGGGCCGTGGCGTGATGGTCGATTTGGAGGCGCACTTCGGCCGCTCGGGGCGCATCGTCGGCTACGACGACCTGATGGACGTGCTCGCCAAGGACCACATCCAAGTGGAGCCCGGCGATTTCGTGCTGTTCCGCACCGGGTTTGCCGAGATGCTGCTCGAGATGAAAAAGCAGCCCGACCGCAAGAAGCTGTTTGACAGCGCCTCCGCGCTCGACGGGCGCGATCCGAAGCTCTTGCAATGGGTTACAGACAGCGGCGCAGTGGCGCTGATTTCCGACAATTTCGGCGTCGAAGCCACACCGGCGCGGCCGTGCATGGATGATGTGTGCGCCACCCTGCCGCTGCACGCGCATTGTCTGTTCCGGCTCGGCTGCTATCTCGGCGAGATGTGGTATCTGACCGAGCTCGCCGACTGGCTGCGGGCGAACGGGCGCACGCGCTTCCTGCTCACCGCGCCGCCCTTGCGCCTGCCGGGCGCGGTCGGGTCTCCCGCCACCCCGGTCGCCACCGTCTGAGCGTGCGATGGCGGGCTATCCGGCGGAACTGGTGGAGCATTGGGAGGGCGCGGGCGAGCCGATGACGATCCGCCCGATCCGCCCGGACGACGCGCCGGCGCACGAGGCTTTCTTTCACCGGCTCTCGCCCGAGGACGTGCGTTTCCGCTTCTTCGCCGCCATTCGCGAACTGTCGCCAGAGCAGCTCCGCCGTTTCACCCGCCCCGATTACGAGCGCGACATCGCCTTCGTCGCCGTGCGGGAGGCCACCGGGGAGACGGTGGGCGTCGCCCGCCTGGCGCGCACCGAGATCCCGGGCGTCGCCGAGTTCGCCGTGGTGGTACAGCCCGACATGCGCGATCACGGCCTGGGGCGCCACTTGATGCAACGCCTCATCGACTGGGCGCCGGCGCATGGCATCGCCGAAATCCGCGGCGAGGTGCTGGCGGAAAACGCCAACATGCTGAGTTTCTGCCGCTCTCTCGGCTTCACGCTGAGCCATATCCGCGGCAATCCGGAAACCGTGCAGGCGCTCCTCAAGTTGCCGCCCGCCCGGACGCACGGCGCCGCAAGCTGAGAGACCGTCCAACCGCCTTGGTTCGCCGCCCACGTGGCGCTCGCCATGACGGCGTGGCTGGCGTCAGACCGCCTCCAACCGCGTGCGCACGACCTTCATGCGGCGGGCGAGTTCGTCCTCGTTCAGCAGGCCGCGGCTAAGCAGTATGTGGGCGAGGGCCAATAATTGCTGCTCGGGCGCGGGAATGCCGCGGTACACCGTCGCGCCCAGCCGGTCCTCCGCATGGCGCCGGTCAAGCGCGGGCAGGGCGGCGCCGGCGGCCAGGCACTCGCAGGTTGCATAGAGGCTGACTTTCCACGGCGGGTCGGGATTGGTGACGCCGTAACGCGGCGCGAGACTCTCCCAGGTCTTTTCCGGGTTCCGAAGACCATCGAGCACCGGAAACGCCCGCGCGGGCCGCCCCGCGTCAGTGCTGCTCATGGCCGACCGGGCGGCGCGCTTTGTGGACCGGGCGCGCATCATCGGACGTGCGGCCGGGCTTCGGCAGCGCGACGCCGATCATGCAGTCGCGGGTGACGATCTCGGCGAGCTGCTCCTCGGTCCAGCCTTCGGTGCCCGCGGGCCGCATCGGCAGCACCATGAAGCGGCATTTCTGGTTGGAGTCCTCGACCCGCACCTCCACCTCGGGCGGCAGGAGCAAGCCGAACTCCGCCAGCACTTGACGCGGCCAGCGCACCAGGCGGCGCCGGTAGTTGGGCGAGCGGTACCAATAGGGCGAATGGCCGAGCAGCGGGCGCGGATAGCACGAACAAAGCGTGCAGACGATCACGTGATGCAGCGTCGGCGTGTCCTCGAGCACGCGCAACTGCATATAGTCGCTCGGCGTGCCCGCCCCGGTCGGCTCGGTCCAGTCGATGCCGATCTCCCGGCACGCGGCGACCGCATCGGCGAGGAGGCGAGCCTTGAACGCCGGATCGCTCCACGCCTTCGCGACCAGACGTGATCCCGCCGCCGGGCCGATCGATTCCGCCCATTCGGTGAACCTGCGGTGATCCTCGGCGGTGAACAGGCCTTTTTCGATCGCCAGCTCGCGGACGGCGATTTCCAGCACCTCGAAGTCGGTGATCTCGTCCACCATCGGCGCCGGCGGATGCTCGTGATGGCCGTCCGCAGCGTCACCGTGGTCCGCGTGATGTTCGTGCGCGTGCTGCACGCTTCCGTTCTCCTTGCTGCGATCAATCCTTGACAGGCTCGAGCCAGCGGTCCGGCAGCTCGGTCTGCAAGGTATCGTTCTCGAACGGGTAGCTTTGCCAGATGTCCTTTTGCCGGAACCGGACGATGTAAAATTGCTCCGGCCGGGCGTCGGCCCGGTTCCAGGCCTCGTCCTCGGGTATCAGATCCTCGTAGGTCCGGGCCGCGACGACGCCGGGCACGCCGCGGATATACATTTGGGTCCGACTATAGAAGAGGTTGGGCAAATCCCGCACGCGCACCCTATCGCCCGGCTTGAAGCGCGCAGGCACGTTCGCAGCCTTACCGCTTTCCATGGCGCGCCTTCACCTCCGCGACCTTCTCGAGCAACTCGGTGAGCGAGACGTGGTTTTTGTCGACCAGCATCCGCGCGGCGGCCCAAATCCAGCGGCCGTAGTAGGGAAACCCATGATAAAGCGCGAGCCCGACGTCGTTGTTGCCGCGCCGCCGCCGCTCCTCGGCGTTCCACACGCCGCGCCAGCCGAGCACCTCGCAGGTGACGTAGGTGTTCAGCTCCCACTGTTCCTCTTCTTTCTCTTCGTAGAGAACCGGCGTGTCGGGTTCGCCGCCGACATCGTGGGGAGGGTGCATATAGGCGACATAGCGATCGGCCGGCACCTCGTATGGCCAGTCCTGCGCCTCATGCACCGCGGGAGCCAATTGACCCACCGTGTCGTAGTATTTGCGGAGTTTGGTGTGGTCCATCGCCGAATCCCGCAACAGAGTGATTACGCGACGCAACCCGTAGTCTAGTAGCTGGCAAGGACGGCCGCATCAAGCACGAAGTGGGCTTGCCCGCGCGAAGCAACCGGATGGCGGTGGGCATCCGGCTGCAATGGCGTTCATCAAATTGTCAACGAACCCGGAAGAGGTGCGCGGGTAAGGCCGCTCGTCCTACTCCCTCTCTCGGCGCAGACGCCGCAAGCCGATCAGGCCCGCCAGGCCGATCATCACCACGGTTGCCAAGGCGGGCTCCGGGACTTTGAAGTTCACGTACCCGAGAGCGTCCACCGTGACCGGAGGTGCCGCCGAAAGGTCGAGCCGCGTGATCGCATACCAGTTGAACTGGGCGATCACCGGGTGGCGGGGCGGCTACGCCGCCGCCGGCCGGACCCGCCTGGCATAGCGGGTCAGCGCGCCCTCATCGGTCGGTTCGATCGGCGTGAAGTCTCGGTGTGCGATCCACTCCGGCCGCGTCGGCTTGCGGATGTAGTTGGAAACCGCATTCAAGGTCAGATAGACGATCTTGCGCGGATAGGGCGTGATGTTGCCCGCCGAGCCATGCACTAGATTGCCGTGGAACAGCACCAGGCCGCCCGCCTCGCCGGTCGGCGCCACGATGCCGCCCTGCCGCACCAGCCGCGTCACTGTTTCCTCATCCAATGTCCACAGCGGATAGGAGGTCGTGCTCACGTCGTGCTCGGCGTTCAGCACGCCGTGGGTGTGACTGCGCGGCACCAGCATCAGCGGCCCGTTGATCGGCATCACCTCGTCGAGGAAGACCGCGATGTTCATCGCCCGCGGCTCCGGCATCCCGTCATCGCGCGCCCAGGTGCCGTAATCCTGGTGCCATTGCCACACGTCGCCGGTGAAGCTCGCCTTCGCGTTGATCTTGAACTGGTGCATGTAAACCTGCTCGCCGAACAACTGCTCGACGGGACGGATCATGCGCGGATGGCGGGCCAGCAGCCCGAACGCCTCGTTATACAGGTGCGCGGCGAAGGCGGTGCGCGGCGCGCCCGATTTCTCGCGCCAGATCTCCGGCCGGTCCTGCCGGTAGATCGCCTCCGCCTCCCGCCGCAGCACTTCAACCTCCTCGGCGGTGAAGGTCGCCGGCAGGAAAAGATAGCCCTCTTCACGGAACTCGCGGATTTGCGCCTCGGTCAGCATGGCCCGGCTCCCGTCTTGTGACGGCCCGACGCCACCCCCGACGGGGCGCGCTGTCAAGCGCGGGGCGGAGGCGCGCGCGCCGCCCCGGGCCGGTTCAGGCCGCACGCGCCTGCTGCTGCGGCCGGTGCGCCCCCTCGCCCATCATGTAGGCACGCAGTTGCAGCCGCGCGCGGTGAACGCGGCTCTTCAAGGTGCCGATGGCGCAGCCGGTGCGCTCGGCCGCGGTTTCGTAGGAGATTTCCTGAAGCGCGATCATGAACAGCGCCTCGCGCTGGTCGCGCGGCAGCTTCTGGAACGCCCAGGAAAGCTCCCGCAACACCGTGCGATCCTCGTGCGAGGCCGACACCGGCAACTCGGGCATCGTCTCCATGTCGGCGAACTCGCGCTTGTTCCGCACGCTGCTGATGAAGTGGTTGATCATGATGCGGTGCACCCAGGCGGAGAAATTGGTGCCCGGCATGAAACAGTCCTGCGCGAGCAGCGCCTTAGTGGCGACATCCTGGGTCAAGTCGTCGGCGGCGGCGCGGTTGCGGGTCAGCGCCAACGCCCACACCCGCATCTTAGGCAAGAAGGAAATCAACTGCTCGTTAAACTCCTGGGGCACTGCCGTCTCCCTGGGATGGCTCGACTGACTGGGCACGTGTGTCGAGTCCGCCACGCCGGCAAGAAGCTATGACAGGGGCTTGAACCAAGTGAGGTTATGCGGAATTCACAATGCATCCCGAAGTTCGAGAAAATCCGCGGTTTTTTCTCGGCGGCCCCGGCATAACCCGGCTCCGCCTAGGCGCTCCGATATGACTGCTTGTTAACTCCTCGGCATGCAGTCGGCCCGGGATCGCGGCACCGTGTTTCAAGCGGATCTTACGGCCGCGCGGGGAGGTGGTTACATAACCGGGAGGAAATCGGGTCCGCCGACGTCGCCGCGTACGGGCCCAAGGGGAAACCATGGCCGACCCTGAGGAAAGTGCCGCCACCCCGGGCGGGGGGCGCTCGCTCCTGCTGATCGAGGACGATCCGAACGTGGGCGAAACGCTCGCCGAGTTGCTCGGGCTCGAGGGCTTTTGCGTACGCCTCGCGCATGATGCGGAAATCGGCCTTTCGCTCGCGCGCCGGCAGGCGCCCGACCTCGTGCTCTGTGACCTCAAGCTGCGCGGCAGGATGGACGGCTTGGCGTTCGCGCGCGCCTGCCGCGCCGACCCTTCGCTCAATCGGCTGCGGATCGTCGCGGTCTCGGGCTACTGCCGGCCGGAAGATCGCGCGCGCGCGCTGGCCGCCGGTTTCGACGGGCTGGTTGGCAAGCCGGTCGAACTGGCTGAAATCCACGCCGTGCTGAGCGCCCCGCGCGGCGCCGCGGCCTGAGCGAGCCCGGCTACTCGGCGGCCAGCCGCGGCGTGAACGAAGCCGGCTCCGCGCGTTCGTCGCGGGCCATCGGCTTCGGCCACCAGCGATCCTCCCACTCGGCAAAGAGCGGACGGATCTTCGGCATCACCCGCTCGGCGTACATGCGCGTGTTGTACATCGTCAGCTCCTTGTTCATGTTGCCGAACTGGAGCAGCAGCATGAGGTGGCCGACATTCAGCGCGTGCGCGAGCTCGCGGATCTGCTCCACCACCTCGTCCGGCGTCCCGAGCACGATATAGCCCGCCGCGATCAGTTCCTCGATCGTCTGCGGCCGCTGAATGGAGGCGATCGCCGCCCGCCCGACCTGGCTTTGCAGGCCGACGCGGATCGTGGCCTCGGTCGTGTAGCCCGGCGGCTGCGCGAAGCGCGGGTCGATGTGCAAGCAGCGGCCGAAGAAATACTCGGCCGCCTCGGAATAGAGATCCATCGCCTGCTGGCGGCTTTCCGCCACGCACACGGTCTGCGCGAAGCCGGCGCGGTACGGGTTGCGGTCCTTGCCGAGCCGGTCCATCTCCGCCCAGAACCCGTCCATCGTCGATTTTCCGGCCTTGTAGCCGTAATACGAGAGATACGAGTAGACGTAGTCCTTCTCGGCGCACCACTGCCAGGTTTCGATCGACCCGCCGCCCGGGATCCAGATCGGCGGATGCGGGCGCTGGATCGGGCGCGGCCAGATATTGACATACCGCTGCTGATTGAAGCGCCCGTTGAAGGCGAAGGTTTCCGTCTCAGTCCATGCGCGCATGATCAGGTCGTGCGCCTCGTAATAACGGTCGCGCAGCAGGCTCGGGTTCTGGCCGTAAGCGAAGCAATCGTCCATCGGCGTGCCGACCGGGAATCCGGCGATCAGCCGTCCGCCCGAGATCACGTCCAGCATCGCGAATTCCTCGGCGACGCGCGTCGGCGGATTATAGAGCGCGATCGAGTTGCCCATGACGCAGATCGTCGTGTCGAGCGTGCGGCGCGCGAGCGTGGAGGCAATCAGGTTGGGCGACGGCATCAGCCCGTAGCCGTTCGAGTGATGCTCGTTGACGCAGATCGCATCGAACCCGCATTGCGCGGCGTATTCGAGCTCGTCCATGAAGTCGTTGTACATCAGGTGCGCGCGGCGCGGATCGAACAGCGAGGAGTGGATGTCCACCCATACCGACGGATGCTTCTGCTTGAAGTCCTCCGGCAGCTCGGTGTACGGCATCAGGTGGAACCACATGGACTTCATTGGTCGCCTCCTCCGCTAGCGCAGGAACGGATTGTCGCGGCGTTCCGCGCCGATGGTCGATCCGGGCCCGTGCCCGCAGATGAAGCCAAAATCGTCGCCGAGTGGCAGCAGCTTATCGCGGATTGCGCCGATCAGCGCCGCATGGTCGCCATAGGGAAAATCTGTGCGCCCGACCGAGCCCCGGAAGAGCACGTCGCCCAGCACGGCGAAGCGCGCCTGCTCGTCGATGAACACGATATGGCCGGGCGTGTGGCCGGGGCAGTGCAGCACGCGGAACACGTGTTCGCCGAGCCGCACCTCGTCGCCCTCTTCGAGCCAGCGGTCGGGGGTGACGCCTTCCATCCCGCCGAGGCCGTACATGCGCGCTTGCGCGGCGATGCCTTCGAGCAGGAACTTGTCGCGCGCATCGGGACCCTCGATCGGCACCTTCGCGCCCTGACGCGCCTCCAGCATCCGCGCCAGCGGCGCCGCGCCGCCCGCGTGATCGAGGTGCCCGTGCGTCAGCAAGATCCGCTCGACCCGCACGCCGAGCCGCTGGATCGCCTCGGCGACACGGTCTGCCTCGCCGCCGGGATCGACCACGAGCCCGGCGCGCGCCGCCTCGTCCCACAGGATAGCGCAATTCTGCTCGAACGGCGTGACCGGCAGGATGGCCGTGCGCAACTGGCTCATCGTCAATGCAACTTGGGCGATTTCAGGAACTTGGCGCGGTCGGCCGAACGGATCGCGACATTCAGCGTGTGCCCGTCGCGCACGAGCTTGAGCCGCACCTCCGCCCCGGCGCTGCCCGAGGCCCACACGCGCCGCCAGAGCGAGGCGAGATCCGCCACCGTCTCGCCGTTGACCGAGAGGATGTGGTCGCCGGTCTGAACGCCGGCCTGCTCCGCCGGTCCCTTGTCGGCGAGCCCGCCCACCACGAGTTCATCCTCCTGCTCGGCCGCGTAGAGGCCGAGCCAGGGCCGCGCCGGGCGGTTCAGGCGGCCGTACGTCATCAGCTCGTCCAGGTTGGGACCGAGCAGGCCGATCGGCACCACCATGTTCATATCGTGCCGCCGCCGCTGCTGGTCGCCCTGCTGGAGAATGAGCGAGCCGATTCCGAGCAGCTTGCCGTCGGTGCCGATCAGCCCGCAGCCGCCCCAGAACGGGTGCGCGGGCGCGGTGAAGATCGCCTCATCGAGCACGTATTCCCAGTAGCCGGAGAATTCCTGCCGCCCGACCACGCGCACCTCGACCGCGTGATGCCGGCCGCCCGAGGCGGCGAACACCGCCTGATCGCCGACGCGCAGAGAGTCGGAATCGCCGAGCTCGAGCGCCGGCAGCTCGAGCCGGCCGAGCGCCTGCACGAGTCCGAACCCGCTCTCCTGATCATAGGCGAGCGCGTGCCCCGGCACGGCGCGGCCATCGCGCGTCGTGATCCACACGGTCTCGGCTTCGGTAATGAGATAACCGATGGTGACGATCAGCCCGCTGTCGCGGATCACGACGCCGCTGCCCGCGCGCTCGGTGCCGAGCGTCTCGGCGGTGAACGCGTCGGGGGGAATGTAGCATTTCAGCCCGACCACCGCGCTCAGCGCGCGCTCGAGGTCATAGGCGTAATCACCCGGATCGGGCTGAAGATTGGCCGGAATTTCCCAATCGGCGCTCGGCATGGGGTTAAGTATCGTGGCTCGCCCGTTGATTGACAACCGCACGCCCCCGCCCTAGAGGCGCCGGCGCGCGGAGGGGTGCCCGAGCGGCTAAAGGGGACGGACTGTAAATCCGTTGGCGCACGCCTACGTTGGTTCGAATCCAACCCCCTCCATAGAAGCGACATGCTCTCCGTGTTCGCGCTGGACGCCGCCCCCGAGACCGCGCTCCGTGCCGCAATCACGGCCGCTTATCGCCGTCCCGAACCGGATTGCCTGCCGCCTCTGATCGACGCGGCATCGCTGCCGCCCGAACAGGCGGCGCAAGCCCAAGCCACCGCGCGCCGCCTCGTGGTCGCGCTGCGCGCCAAGTCGCGCGGCAGCGGGGTGGAGGCGCTGATGCAGGAATTCGCCCTCTCCTCGCAGGAGGGGGTGGCGCTGATGTGCCTCGCCGAGGCGCTGCTGCGGATCCCCGACCGCGCCACGCGCGACGCGCTGATCCGCGACAAGATCGGCGGCGGCGACTGGCGCGCCCATCTCGGCCACAGCCCGAGCCTGTTCGTGAACGCCGCCACCTGGGGGCTCGTCGTCACCGGCCGGCTCACCGGCACCGCCGACGAGACCGGGCTTTCGGCGGCGCTGATCCGGCTGATCGCGCGCGGCGGCGAGCCCCTGATCCGCGCCGGGGTCGATCTCGCCATGCGGCTGCTCGGCGAGCAGTTCGTGATGGGAGAAACCATCGCCGCCGCGCTCGCCCGCGCTAAGCCGATGGAGGCCAAGGGATTCCGCTACTCCTACGACATGCTGGGCGAGGCCGCCGTCACGGCGCAGGACGCCGCCCGTTACCTCGCTGACTACGAGCGGGCGATCGGCGCCATTGGTGCCCATTCCGGCGGGCGCGGCCTCTATGAAGGCCCAGGCATCTCGATCAAGCTCTCGGCGCTGCATCCGCGCTATACGCGCGCGCAGAAGCGCCGCGTGATGGAGGAGCTGTTTCCGCGCCTCCTGCATCTCGCGACCCTCGCGCGCGGCCACGATATCGGCCTCAACATCGATGCCGAGGAAGCGGAACGGCTCGATCTCTCGCTCGATCTGCTCGAAGCCCTGTGCCATGCGCCGACGCTCGATGGCTGGAACGGCATCGGCTTCGTCGTCCAGGCGTACCAGAAGCGCGCCTTTTATGTGCTCGACTGGATCATCGAGCTGGCCCGCCGCAGCCGCCATCGGCTGATGCTGCGGCTGGTGAAGGGCGCCTATTGGGACAGCGAGATCAAGCGCGCGCAGGCGGACGGGCAGGACGACTTCCCGGTGTTCACCCGCAAGGTGCACACGGATGTTTCCTACCTCGCCTGCGCCGCCAAGCTGCTCGGCGCAACCGATGCGGTGTTCCCGCAATTCGCCACCCACAACGCCCAGACGCTCGCCGCCCTGCTCGCCCGCGCGGGGCCGGAATTCCACATCGGCCGCTACGAATTCCAGTGCCTGCACGGCATGGGCGAGCCGCTCTATGAGGAGGTGGTCGGCGCGGACAAGCTCGACCGGCCCTGCCGCATCTACGCCCCGGTCGGCACGCACGAGACGCTGCTCGCCTATCTCGTGCGGCGGCTGCTGGAGAACGGCGCCAATTCCTCCTTCGTGCACCGCATCGGCGATGCGCGCACGCCGATCGAGGCGCTGATCGCCGATCCGGTAGCCGAGGCGCGCCGCATCGCCCCATTTGGCGCACCGCATCCGCGCATCACCTTGCCGCGCGATCTGTTCCAGCCGGAACGGCCGAACAGCCGTGGGCTCGACCTGACCAACGAAGCGACGCTCGCCGCGCTCGCCGCCGAGCTCGAGGCCGGATCCGTCCCGCGTACGGCCGCGCCGACCATTGGGCGCAGGGGTGCCGCAAGGGAGGTGCGAAATCCAGCCAACCGCCGCGAGGTCGTCGGGCAGGTGATCGAAGCCACGCAAGCCGTCATCGCCGATACCGTCGCCGAAGCCGAGGCCGCCGCCGCAGGCTGGTGGTCGCTGCCGCCGGGCGAGCGCGCCGCGCGGCTGCGCCGCGCCGCCGATCTTATGGAAGCGCGCCCCGCGCCGCTGCTCGCGACCATCGTCCGCGAGGCCGGCCGGACCCTCCAGGCCGCCATCTCAGAGGTGCGCGAGGCGGTCGATTTCCTGCGTTACTACGCCGCCCAGGTCGAACGCACGTTCGACAACGCCACCCACTCTCCGCTCGGCCTCGTTGCCTGCATCAGCCCGTGGAATTTCCCACTCTCGATCTTCACCGGCCAGATCGCCGCGGCGCTGGCCGCCGGCAATGCGGTGCTCGCCAAGCCCGCCGAGGAAACGCCCCTCGTCGCGGCGCTGGCGGTCGACTTGCTGCACGAAGCCGGTGTGCCGCGCAGCGCGCTTCAGCTCCTTCCCGGCGACGGCGCGGTGGGCGCGGCGCTCGTGGCCGACGCCCGCATCGGCGGCGTGATGTTCACCGGCTCGACCGAGGTGGCGCGGCAGATCGCCCGGGAACTCGCGCAGCGGCTGAGCCCCGCGGGCAAGCCGATCCCGCTGATCGCCGAGACCGGCGGGCAGAACGCGCTCGTGGTGGATAGCTCCGCCCTGGCGGAGCAGGTGGTGATCGACGCGCTCACCTCCGCCTTCGACAGTGCCGGGCAGCGCTGCTCGGCTCTGCGTGTGCTCTGCGTGCAGGAGGATGTCGCCGACCGCATCTTCGCCATGCTGCGCGCGGCACTGGCCGAGCTTGCCGTCGGCAATCCGGCGCGATTCGCGACCGACATCGGCCCGGTGATCAGCGAGGACGCGCGCCGGATCCTGCAGGAGCACATCGCGGCAATGCGCGCCAGCGGCCACGCGGTGCACAGCCACGAGCTGCCCGCCGCCTGCGCGCACGGCACCTTCGTCCCGCCCACCCTCATCGAGATCGGCGCAGTCGCCGAACTCAAGCGCGAGGTGTTCGGCCCGGTGCTGCACCTGCTGCGCTTCCGCCGCGAGGAGCGTGACGCATTGATCGAACAGATCAATGCCACGGGCTATGCGCTCACCTTCGGGGTGCATTCGCGGATCGACGAAACGATCGTACAGGTCACCAGCCGCGCCGCCGCCGGCAACATCTATGTCAACCGCAACCTGATCGGCGCGGTGGTCGGCAGTCAGCCCTTCGGCGGCCACGGCATGTCCGGCACCGGCCCGAAAGCGGGTGGCCCGCTCTATCTGCGCCGCCTGCTGGCCGCCTGCCCGCCCGAGCCCGAGCTGCCGCACGGGGTGCCGCCTCCCGCGCTCGACTCCTGGTGCCGCGCGCTCCGCGAGCACGGTTTCACCGATGCCGCCGCGCGCTGCGCGCTGTATGCCGAACGCACGCGCCTCGGCCTGCGGCTCGACCTGCCCGGCCCGGCCGGGGAGGCGAATATCTATTCCTTGCACAAGGCGGGCCGCGTGCTCTGCCGCGCCGCGACCCGGTTCGGCCTGCTGGTGCAGATCGGCGCGGCGCTGGCCACCGGCAACACGCCGATTGTCCCCGACGCAGCCCTGTTGCCCGCCGCGCTGCGCCAGCATGTCGGGTCGGACGCGCCGGCGGCCTGTGCGGCGATCCTGTTCGAAGGCGAGGCCGACGGTGTGCGCGCGTTGAACCGGACAGCCGAGACGATCCCCCGCGTGTTCGCGGTCACGCCCGAGGCGCTGCGTTCGGGGGCCGACGACTATCCGCTCGAGTTCCTGCTCACCGAACGCGCTACCAGCATCAACACCGCTGCGGCGGGCGGAAATGCTAGTTTGATGGCGTTAGAATAAAGGGTTTCACACGCAGGCGCCGGCGATCAGGGCGCACCGCGGAGGGTCAGGCGCGCGGCCTGATTGACCTGCCGTTCCCTCCGGTGCGCGGGTCGCCTCGCCGCGCAAGAGCCTGGACATAACGATCGATCATCGCGAAACGATCCCAAACCTCCCCGGACGGAACGGCGCAATATCCAATCCCGCCTCCCGTCCGCCGAGCAGCCCGGCGACGATCTCCCCCGTCACCGCCGACTGCGTCAGCCCGTAATGTCCGTGGCCGAACGCATAGATCACGCGCGGCGTGACGCGCGACGGACCGATCACCGGCAGGCTGTCGGGGATGGACGGCCGGAACCCCATCCACCGCTCGCCACCCGAAACGTCGGCATCCGGCAGAAACTTCTTGAGCCGCCCGAGAATCGCATCCACCCGCCGCCAGTTCGGCGCGGCCTGCAAGCCGCCGAACTCCACCGCCCCGCCCACGCGGTCCCCGACATCGAGGGGGGTCGCGACGAAGCCCTCGCCCTCGAACACCACCGGACGGCTGAGCCCCAGCCGGGCGGGTGGAAACGTGACATTGTAGCCGCGCTCGGTATCGAGCGGGATGCGGTCGCCGAGCGCGGCGGCGAGCGGACGCGACCAGGCGCCGGCCGCCAGCACCGCGGCGTCGGCCGGCAATGCATCCGCCGCGCGCAGCCGCACCTCGACGCCCGTTTCGCTCGGCACCAACCCCGCTGCGCTCGCGCGCACGAAGCGGGCCTGCCGCTGCTGCGCGGCGTCAAACAAGTCCCGCGTCAGCCGGCGCGGGTCGGACACGTGCACGCCCGACTCATAGAACGCCCCCGCCGCGATATTCGCGCCGAGTGCCGGCTCCAGCGCCCGCACCCCTGACCGATCCAATCGCGCAACCGGAATCCCGAGCGCCGCCTGCCGCCGCAACAACGGCTCCGCCGCCCGGAATCCCGCCTCGGTCGGCCAGACCGACAGGAACCCGCGCCGCCGCAAGTGCCGCTCCGCCAGTCCGAGCCCATTGAGCCGCCGCTCCCACGCCGGCAGCGCGGCAGCGTTCAGCGCCGCCAGCGCGCGCGTGCCGTGCTCGATTCGCGCCGGCGTGCTCGCGCGCAGGAAGCGTGCGAGCCAGGGCAAGAGCACCGGCAGATAGGCCGGCCGGATGGCGAGCGGCCCGAGCGGATCGGCGAGCCACCGCGGCAGGTGCCGCCACACCTTGGGCGAGGCGAGCGGCAGGATATCGACATGCGCGATCATGCCGGCATTGCCCTGCGAAGCACCGGCCGCCGGCCCCTCCGCATCGAGCAACGTCACCTGATGCCCCGCATCGAGCAGCGCATGGGCGGTGTTCACGCCAACCAGCCCCGCACCGATGACGACCACGTGCATCGCTCGCGCGCTAGATCACCTGAAAGCCATGGCGGAACGGGTCGCGCGGATCGACGAAGATCGTATTGAGCCCGTGCATCCGCGCCCAGCCGGCGATGCTGGGGCGGATCGCCTCGAACTCGCCGACGCGCGCTGCCGCCTCCACCCGCCCGTCGAACAGGCTGCCGATGATGCTCTCATGGACGAACTCCTCGCCCACACGCAGCTTCCCCCGCGCGGCGAGCTGGGCCATGCGCGCCGAGGTGCCGGTGCCACAGGGCGAGCGGTCGATCGCGCGCTCGCCATAGAAGACCGCGTTGCGCCCGTGCGCGCGTCGGTGGCGCGGCGCGCCGGTCCATTGGATATGGCTCACGCCGCGGATCGTCGGATCCTCGGGATGCACCATTTCGAGCTTCTCGTTCACCGCCCGCCGCAGCAGCGGGCTCAGCCGCAGGATGGTATCGGCGGAGACGTTCTCCAGCCCCGGAAAGTTCGGCTGCGGATCGACGATCGCGTAGAAATTGCCGCCATAGGCGATATCGACCGCAAGCTCGCCCAGCTCCGGCACGGTCACCCGCACATCCGCCGCCGCCAGGTAGGCGGGCACATTGTGGATGCGCACACTTTCGACGAACCGGCCTTCGCGGCGGTATTCAGCCAGCACCCGGCCCGCCGGCGCGTCGAGCGCAAGCCGTCCCGCCTCGGCGGGCTCCGCCAGCCCGTTCTCCAGCGCCATCGTGACGGTGCCGATCGTGCCGTGGCCGCACATCGGCAGGCAGCCGGAGACTTCGATGAACAGGATGGCGATGTCGCAATCCGCCCGCGTCGGCGGATAGAGAATCGAGCCCGACATGACATCGTGCCCACGCGGCTCGAACATCAGCGCGGTGCGGACCCAGTCGAAGCGGGCGATGAAGTCCTGCCGCTTCTCGCTCATTGTGGCGCCGCGCAGGATCGGGCCGCCGCCCGCAACCAGCCGCACCGGATTGCCGCAGGTGTGGCCATCGATGCAGTGGAAGATATGCACGCCGTCTTGCATCGGCTGAGCCTGCGGCATGGACTGCGCTCCGGCAAGCCTGCCCCGGAGGTTCCCCGATGGCACTGCATTTCAGCCGCGACGAGTTCCGCCACCGCATCGACGCCGCCGGCGCCGCCCTCGCCGCGCGCGGCCTCGACGGCCTGCTCTCTTTCCAGCAGGAGAGCATGTACTGGCTCACCGGCTACGACAGTTTCGGCTTCTGCTTCTTCCAGTGCCTTTATCTCGGCGCCGACGGAAGGCTCGCGCTCATCACCCGCTCGGCCGATCTGCGGCAGGCACGGCACACCTCGATCATCGAGGACATCCGCATCTGGACCGACGAGGCGGGCGCCGAACCCGCCGCGCAGCTCCGCGCGATGCTGGAAGATCTCGGCGCGCGAGGGGCGCGGCTCGGCATCGAGAACAATGCATACGGGCTGAGCCACGCGCACGGCAAGGCGGTCGATGCCGCGCTGGAGGGCTTCTGCGCGCTCGCGGACGCCTCGGGCCTGATCGACGCGCTGCGCGCCACCAAATCCCCCGCCGAGCTCGAGTATGTCCGCGCGGCCGGCCGCCTCGCCGATGCGGCGCTGCAAGCCGGCCTCGCCGAGACAAGCGCCGGGGCCGACGAGGGCGCGATCCTCGCCGCCATGCAGGGCGAGGTGTTCCGGGGCGGCGGCGATTATCCGGGCAACGAGTTCATCATCGGCTCGGGGGCCGACGCGCTGCTCTGCCGCTACAAGTCGGGCCGCCGTCGCCTTTCCGACGAGGACCAGCTGACGCTCGAATTCGCCGGCGTGTTCCGCCACTACCACGCCGCGCTGATGCGGACCGTGATCGTCGGCCGGCCCCGCCCCGAGCATCTTGCCATGCACGCCACCTGCCGCGAGGCGCTGGCCGCATGCGAGGCGGTGCTGCGCCCTGGCCGCACCGCGGGCGAGGTGTTCGCGGCCCATGCGCGCGTGATGGATAGCCACGGCATGACGCCGCACCGGCTCAATGCCTGCGGCTACAGCCTGGGCGCCAAGTTCACCCCGAGCTGGATGGACCCGCCGATGTTCTATCGGGACAATCCGGCCGTGTTGCGGCCCGGCATGGTGATGTTCGCGCACATGATCCTGATGGACTCAGAGCGCGGCGCGGCGATGACCCTCGGGCGCAGCTATGCGCTGACTGAGGGCGACCCGGAGCCGCTCTCGCGGGCGCCGCTCGACCTCCTTTGCCGCTGACTTGCCTTCCCCGGGCGGACATTTCACGCTCCGCCCGACCGTTCGGGAGGAGACCATGACCATCTCGCTTCGCCATGCCGCGCTCGCCGGGATCGCCGTCCTCGCGTTCGTCGCACCCCGCGCCCGCGCCGCCGACGACACGATCAAGATCGGCGTGCCGGTGCCGCTCTCCGGCAGCTATGCCAACGCCGGGCAAGACATCCTGAACGGCGCCAAACTGGCTGCCGACGACATCAACGCCAAGGGCGGCGTGCTCGGCAAGAAGATCGAGATCGTCGGTGAGGACGATGCCTGCGACGCGCAGACCGCCGTGCAGGCCGCGCAGAAGCTGATCGATGCCGGCGTGGTCGCGGTCGCCGGCGGCTACTGCTCCTCGGCCGCCCTGCCCGAAGCGACGCCGTTTCACCGCGCTGGCCTTGCTTATGTGCTCGACGCCTCCACCAATCCCAAGCTGACCCAGCTCGGCTTCAACGACATCTTCCGCACGATCGGGCGCGACGACCAGCAAGGCCCGTTCGCCGCCAACTTCATGGCCAACGCGTTGCACGCGCGCCGCGCGGCGGTGATCAACGACAACACCACCTACGCTAAGGGCCTCGCCGACGCCACGGTCGCGGCACTGAAGAACGAGAAGGTGGACGTCGTTTACGACGACGCGATCACGCCAGGACAGATGGACTACACGCCGGTGCTGACGCGCGTCGCCGGATTGAAGCCCGACGTCACCTACTACACCGGCTATTTCTCCGAGGCCGGGCTGATGGTGAAGGAAGCGCGGCAGATCAACCTGCCCGGCCACTTCATGGGCGGCGACGGCACCAACGACCCGACGCTGCTCAAGACCGCGGGCGCCGCCGCCGACGGGATGCTGATCACTACCGCGCCGCTGCCGCAGTTCCTCTCCGGGGCACGCGGGTTCGTCGACCAATACAACAAGCAGTTCGGCCGCGGCCCGGGCCCCTACTCCGCCTATGAGTACGACGCTGTCGGCGTGACCGCGCAGGCGATCAAGGACGCCAATTCCTCCAAGCCCGAGGCCATCGTCACGGCGCTGCACAACATCAAGGACTACAAGGGCATCACCGGAACGATCGGCTTCACCCCGCAGGGCGACCGCACCACCGCCGCCTACATCGTCATCGAGGTGAAGAACGATCAGTTCGTGCCGTATATGCGGCTCAACGACCAGGGCCAGTGGGTGTCCATGCAGCAGTAACCGCCCGGCTACGCCCGGCGTGGACATCCTTCCGCAGCTCCTGATCCAAGGGCTGACGATCGGCTCCTTCTATGCCCTCGTCGCCCTTGGATACACGATGGTCTACGGCATCATCCGGCTGATCAACTTCGCCCACGGCGACCTGTTCATGGTGGGCGCGTTCATCGGCTGGAGCACGCTCGGCGCGCTCGCCGCCGCCAACCTGCCCTGGGGCAGCGCGCTGCTGCTCGCCCTGCTCGCCTCGCTCTTGTTCACCGGCGCACTCGGCGTCGCGATCGAGCGCGTGGCCTATCAGCCATTGCTGCGCGCGCCTCGGCTCTCGATCCTGATCACCGCCCTCGGGGTCTCGCTCGCGCTCGAGAACGGCGTGCTGCTGATCTACGGGCCAGGGTTCAACACCTACCCGCATCTGCTCAGCCATGCCGGCTTCGCTCTCGGCACCGTGCAAGTGAGCTACGCGCAAGTCGGTATCGTGGTCGTCAGCCTGGCGCTGATGCTGGCGCTTTACCTGTTCGTGCACCGCACCTTCCTCGGCACGGCGATGCGGGCGCTGGCGGTGGATCAGGACGCGGCGCGGCTGATGGGGATCAATGTCGAGCAGGTGATCCAGCTCACTTTCTTCATCGGCTCCGCGCTCGCCGCGATTGCCGGGGTTATGGAGGGCGCCTATTACACGCAGATCAACTTCTTCATGGGCTTCCTGCTCGGGCTGCGCGCCTTCACCGCCGCCGTGCTGGGCGGGATCGGCAACATCCCCGGCGCGATGGCGGGCGGCGTGCTTATCGGACTGCTCGAATCCCTCTGCGCCGGCTATCTCTCGGCGCGCTGGACCGACGTGTTCGTCTTCGGAATCCTGATCGGCGTGCTGGTGGTGAAGCCGACCGGCCTGTTCGGCGAGCGCGTCGTGGAGCGCATGTAGATGCGGCGTGCCGCCCCGGTGGCGCTGGCGCTGGCTTGCGCGGTGCCGTTCTTCACCAACAACTACATCGTCGATGTCGGCCTGACGATCATCACCTACGCGATCCTCGGTCTCGGGCTCAACATCGTCGTCGGCTATGCCGGGCTGCTCGATCTCGGTTACGCGGCCTTCTTCGCCATCGGCGCCTACACGACCGCGCTCCTGGAAACGCTCGCCGGCTTCAGCTTTTGGGAAACACTGCCCTTCGCGCTCGCTTTCGCCGCCGTCTCCGGCGTGATCATCGGCTATCCCACGCTACGCCTCAGGAGCGACTATCTGGCGATCGTCACGCTCGGCTTTGGCGAGATCGTGCGGATCACCGCGACCAACCTGCAAATCACCGGCGGTCCGAACGGCATCTACGGCATCAACCCGCCGACCGTGTTCGGCTACGAGATCGCCTCGCCGCGCGCGATCTACGAGCTTGGCATGGGCTTTCTCGTCATCGTGCTGGTGTTCGCGATCCGGCTCGGCCAGTCGCGGCTCGGCCGCGCCTGGACCGCGCTCCGCGAGGATGAATCGGCAGCGGAAGCGGTCGGCGTGCCGACCCTGTTCGTGAAGCTGCTCGCCTACGTCACCGGCGCTTTGATCGGCGGCTTCGGCGGCAGCCTTTTCGCCGCACGGTTTGGCACGATCGACCCGACGGGGTTCACCTACCTTCAGTCCGTGACGATCCTCATCATCGTCGTGCTCGGCGGACGCGGCAGCATTCCCGGCGTGCTCCTGGGTGCCGCGATCGTCGCCGGGCTGCCGGAGGCGCTGCGCTTCCTCAATCTCTGGCGCATCTTCGCCTTCGCCATCGCACTCATCGTGCTGATGCTCGTGCGCCCCCAGGGGCTGTGGCCCGCGCGCCCGCGCCGTGCGCCGCTGCCCACGGGCGGCGCCGCGCGCCGGCCCGTTCCGCGCGCCGAGAATGCCACCGCGCGGGGCGAGGTGCTGTTGGCGGTGGACGGTCTCCGCAAGACGTTCGGCGGCGTGACGGCGGTGAGCGCGGTCAGCTTCCGCGTGCTGCGCGGCGAGATATTGAGCGTGATCGGTCCCAACGGCGCCGGCAAGACGAGCGTGTTCAACTGCGTCACTGGCGTCACGCGTCCGACAGCCGGAACGGTGCGCTGGCTCGGACGCTCCCTCGTCGGCTTCCCGCCGCACCGAATCGTCCACGCCGGCATCGCCCGCACCTTCCAGGGCATCCGCTTGTTTCCCCAGCTCACCGCCTTCGAGAACGTGCTGGTCGGGATGGACCACCGTGCCGAGGCGAGCATCGCCGGACAGGTGCTTTCGCTCCCCGCCGCGCGGCGGGAGGAGGCGCACCACCACGAGGAAGCAATGTCCTGGCTCGGCTTCGTCGGGCTCGAAGCCCGCGCCGGCGAGCGCGCCGCCGACCTGCCTTACGGCGATCAGCGCCGGCTGGAAATCGCCCGCGCGCTGGCGAGCCATCCGCAACTCCTGCTGCTGGATGAGCCGGCGGCCGGCATGAACCCGACCGAAAAGACCGCGTTGATGGCGCTGATCCGCGCCATCCGCGATCTCGGCGTGACGGTGCAGCTGATCGAGCACGACATGATGCTGGTCATGGGCATCTCCGACCGCATCGTGGTGATGGACCGCGGCACGGTGATCGCCGAAGGTCCGCCTGAGGCGATCCAGGCCGATCCGCGCGTGATCGATGCCTATCTCGGCAACGAGGAAGAAGGGACCGACGACGCGGAGGATGAGGACGCCACGCCGCTCGTCGCCGAGGCCGCCGCATGGCGCTCCTGAGCGTCCGCGATTTGCACGCCGGCTACGGCACGATCGAGGTGCTGCACGGCATCTCGCTCGACCTGGAGGCGGGCGAGATCGTCGCCCTGCTCGGCAGCAACGGCGCCGGCAAGACCACGACCCTGCGCGCCATTACCGGCCTCGTGCGCTCGTCCGCCGGGCAAGTCATGCTGGATGGCAAGCGCATCGACCGCTTGGGCGCGCACCGGATCGTGGCGCTCGGTCTCGGCCATGTGCCCGAGGGGCGCCGCATTTTCGGTGCGCTGACGGTGGAGGAGAATCTGCGCCTCGGCGGCTATCTGATCCGCCGCGACGGCGCCGGCCTCGGCCAAAGGATGGAGACGCTGTTCACCACTTTCCCGCGCCTGCGCGAGCGCCGCGCCCAACTCGCCGGCACGCTCTCGGGCGGCGAGCAGCAGATGCTAGCGATCGCGCGGGCGATGATGCTGCACCCGCGCGTGCTGGTGCTCGACGAGCCCTCGATGGGGCTCGCGCCGAAGCTCGTGCGGAGCATTTTCGCCATCGTGGCCGCGGTGCGAAGCGACGGCACCTCGGTCTTGCTCGTCGAACAGAACGCCCGCCAGGCGCTGCGCGTGGCTGACCGGGCTTACGTGCTGGAAAGCGGGCGCATCGTGCTGGAAGGGCCGGCGCGCGAGCTGGCCGGCGATAACCGCGTGCGTTCAGCCTATCTCGGCGGCAGCGCGGCCTCGGCCTGAGTTCGGCCGCGCGCCGCGGCATCACCCTCGATTCCGGTGCCCTCGCCGGTCGGCTTGGTGGTGAAAAACGGCTCGAACACCCGTCCCAGCAGATCGGGCGCGATCCCGACGCCGGTATCGGCGACGCGCAGCGCCAGATATTCGCCCGGCGGCAGCGAGGCGAGCCCGCGATCGGCGCGCAGCTTCTCGGTCTCGATCCTGAGCCCGCCGCACAGCTCGCAGGGCCGCGCTGCCGCTCACCGGGAGGCCGCCAGGATCATTCCCCGCCGCCTACCAGATCGGATTGCGAGCGGGAAGGCGCGGTCCAGCCTCTCACGGCCTCCTTACGGCCGCAGTTCCTCGGCGCTGCGAATCACCCGGTCCACGAGGCCGTAGTCGATCGCCTCCTCGGCGCTCATCCAGTAATTGCGGTCGGTGTCGCGCTCCACGCGCTCGAGCGGCTGGCCGGTCTCGCGGGCGATGATTTGGTTGATGCGCTCGCGCATCTTGATGATCTCGCGCGCCTCGATGTCGATGTCGGTCGCCGGGCCGCGCACCCCGCCCATCGGCTGGTGCAAGAGGAACCGCGTGTTCGGCAGGCAAAGCCGGTTCTGCTTGCGTCCCGCCAGAAAGATGAGGGCCCCCGCGCTCGCCACCCAGCCGGTGCCGATCACCCGCACCGGCGCGATGGGATCGATGAAGCGGATCATGTCGTGGATCGTGTCGCCGCTCTCCACGTGGCCGCCGGGCGAGTTGATATAGACGTCGATCGGCTCCTTGGAGGCGCCGGACAGCGCGAGCAGCCGCCCGGTCACGTCGCGCGCCACCCTGTCGTTGATGGCGCCGAAAATCAGCACCTTGCGCTGGCGGAAAAGCCGCTGCTCCAGCTCGTTGATCGGCGAGGAGAGCGTCTTGTTGTCGTCCGGCTCCTTCGGCTCGGGGCCGAGCGGCTCCGGCACGTCCGGGCCGTCCGGCTCTTCCTCGTCCATCCAGGCCGGTCGCGCGCGCGTGATGGTCATGTCATCCTCGGTCCTCGTCTGGCCGCGATCTTGGCGCGATCGCCTGGTGGGACAAGGGCTGATGGCGGAGGGCGTGATGCGGGCGATCTGGTACGACCGGCAGGGCAAGGCCGAAGAGGTGCTGCAAGCGGGTGAATTGGCGACGCCAGAGGCCGGTCCCGGCGAGGTCCGCGTCCGGCTGGAGGCATCCGGGGTCAACCCTTCCGACACGTACCGCCGTGCAGGCACCGCCGGGCCGATGGAGCATCCCCGCGTGGTGCCGAACAGCGACGGGGCGGGCGTGGTCGATCAGGTCGGCCCCGGCGTCGATCGTTCCTGGCTCGGCCGGCGCGTCTGGCTCTACAACGGCCAGCGCAACGGCCGCTGGTGCGGCACGGCGGCGGAATACATCGCGCTCGACGCCGACCTCGTCACGCCGCTGCCCGATCACGTGTCCTTCGCCGAGGGTGCCACGCTCGGCATTCCCGGCATGACCGCGCATCGCTGCGTGTTCCTGGCCGGCCCGGTCCAGGGCCGCACCGTGCTCGTCACCGGCGGGGCCGGGGCGGTCGGACACTACGCCGTGCAGCTCGCCGCCTGGGCCGGGGCCACCGTGATCGCCACCGTCAGCTCGGCGGAAAAGGCCGCGACAGCGCGGGCGGGCGGCGCGGCGCATGTGATCGACTACCGGCGCGAGGACGTGGCCGCGCGCCTCAGCGAGATCACCGAGGGCCGCGGCGTCGATCACGTCGTCGATGTCGATTTCGGCGGTAATCTGGCCTTCACGGTGCCGTCCGTCCGCAGCGGCGGCAGCATCGCCGCCTATGCCACCAATGGCGACCGCACCCCGCGCTTGCCCGTGCGCGACCTGATGGTCCGCAACGTCGCCGTCCATTTCATGGTGCTCCCGACGAGCCCACACAAGGCGCGCAAGCGCGCCCAGTCCGACATTCTCGCTTGGCTGCGCGGCGGCAAGCGGCTGCTGCGGGTCGCCGAGCGGTTCCCGCTGGCGGAAGCCGCCGCTGCCCATCTCGCCGTGGAACGCGGCGGTAAGGCGGGCACGGTCGTGGTGGAGCCCGGACGCGCCTAGCCGAGGCGGGCAGCTCCCGTCCCGGACGCCGTCAGCATCTGCGCGGCGTCGAACGTCGCTTGCATGTTTATCCAGAACTGGCTGGAAGTGTTGGCGAACTTCGCAAGACGCTCGGCAATGGACTGGTCGACGGGAATTTTCTGCGCCACGAGAGCGTGCAGCGTATCCCGGTCGAGCCCGATCAGGATGGCCGCCGCCTCCTCGCTTAGATGGCGCGGTTGTAAGATGCGCCTCTGCAGAAACGCGCCAGGCGGGACAGGCCGGGTGCCCGCCTCCAAAAGCATCTCCGCCGAAGCCCTTCCGCGGTCAGCCATGCGACTTCCTATCACAGTCACGGGTGAACTGCCACATCGGCATCGGTCGCCTGCTCGGTAAGTGTGTATCGCATCATAAATTGCCCGTTGGCAAAAATGTCCCGTTCGTAAGCCGGGTGGCTGGTTGAAACCACCGTGATCCGGAAGGCCGGGTCGTGCCCGAGAGCGTTCGAGACGTCCGCCTGGCATATAGCGCTGTCGAGCGCGTTAGCCGCATCCGTGAATAGCGTCAGGTCGCCTCCCGCGTTCACCCACCGGGTCTGCGCCGCATTCAACTCAGCCGGCGTGGTGATCAAGGGGCCCGCTCGCAGTCGGCTTGCAGCATGCCCCGAGTTACGGCGAGGTCGGCGATCCGGCGGCGCGCCCGCTCGTTCAGGCCGATCAGACCGAGGGTAGGCACGGCATTGGCGACGAGAGTGCCCCAGAGGATCGGGCCATTGGGCGTTTCGGCCGCGACGCCGGAAGTGCACACCAGAACCAGGGTCGCCAATCCGCCCATCCAGAGCGCAAACCGCCGGAACGCGGCCCCAGCGGCCTCCAGCTCGCGCACCGTCTCCCGGAACCGGATCATGCCGGCACGAATGGCAGCACCGTTCGCTCCCGGCGCGCCCCGAGCAAGCTGAAGCAATGCGGTCCACCGGCGATTTTCGGCCTCCAGAACAGGCTGCCCCAGGGTCGGCAATCCAAAAATCGCGACGTTCACACCGACCGCAACCGCCAATATCGCCTGATAATTCTCCCAGCTTGCCGCCACCGAGTCCCCGCCGCGCCGTCAATTTACGGTCCTGCACTGATCCGACGCTGTCAAGAATTCGGTCCGGACCGGCGCGATCGGCTTCGGGCGGCCGAACGCATCTCAAATCACGTTCGCATCCTCCGCCCGGCTGCGGAAATACCGGTCGATCTCGTGCCTGAGCCGCGGCTTGTTGCCCGCCAGCTCCATCACACCCCACGTGTTCCGCATCACATCCGTATCGGGATCGAAGGCGTTGCGGGTCAGGATGCTCCAGCGGTCCACATAGGCGCGCTTGGCCTTCGCGCCGTGCCAGCCATGCTCGATCGTGCCCGGCACGTAGCCGATATTCCCGGCGATATGCTGCTCCGCCCGCGCCTGCCAGTTCAACAGCGGCCGCAGATACGCCGCGGAAATGCCGCCCGGCACGCTCTCCCGCACCCGCCCGATCAGGGCGAGCGCCATGTGGTGATCGCCCGCGCCGAGCACCGCCGTCTCGATCAGCCCGCCGAGCAGATTGAGCGCCCGCCGCGTCGCCGCCCAGGCATAGCCGGGATGTGCGAACGTGTATCCGGCCTGGCCGGAGGGAACGATCGGCCGGTCCTCGTGAACGAGGCGGCAAAAGCTCCGATGCGCCTCCAGGTGCTCGTCGTTCGGGCCGAGATCGTAGCAATCGCTCCAGGGCTGCACGACGTCGTACTGCTGCAAGGCGTGCACCGTCTCCGCCGCCCAGCCGGATTTGCGGAAGGCGATGTCGGCGTCGATCCAGGCCGCGTAGCGCCAATCCTCCGGCAGCCGCGCCAGCCCGATATTGATCAGGTTCTCCTTGTTCCACAGCAGCGTCTTGGCGCGCACCGGCACGTGCCGCACATGCGGCGTGCCGGCAAGCTCGAACGGCCGCTCGCCATAGGCGCACTCGACCACCGTCAGATCGACGCCGCTGTCCAGCATGTGGGCGGCAAAGGCGTGGAACAGGCGGATGCGGCTCTGCCAGCGGATCGGGTTGGCGATGGCGGTGACGACATGAAGGGGCGGCATGGGGGCTCCGAGCGCGACGGCGCCGGGGCGTTAGCATATTTAACTGACAAAGTCAAGCTTGGTTGCGGCCGCAACCGCCAGTGTTTACACGGTGCCGGCCGCCAGCCAGCGTGTCAGCACCGCGCAGCCGGCCAGGAAATCGTCGATCTCCATCGCCTCGTGCGGGTTGTGGCTGCCGTTTTGGTTCCGCACGAAGATCATGCCGGTCGGCACGCCGGCGGCAGCGAACGCGGCGGCGTCGTGCGAGGCCGGGCTGCCGAGGTCGTCCGCATCGATCCCGAGCTCCGCCGCCGCGCCTTTCAGCCCCGCCCGGATCGCCGGGTCCATCCGCCCGACGGCAGCCGAGGCGCGCGGGCCGAAATCGAAGCGCACGCGCCGCCGCGCCGCCACGTCCTCGGCGATTTGCAGCACCTCGCGCTCCAGCGCGGCGAGCACCGCCGGATCGTAGGCGCGCACATCGAGGCTGAAGCGAAAGAGGCCCGGCACGATGGTCAAGCCATGCTGCGCAGGGTCGGTGTGGAAGCGGCCGATTGTGCAGGCCATCGGCACGCCGGCCGCGTCGCGCCGCTCCCAGGCGCGGTCGAGCGCGGTGAAGAAGTCCGCCCCCGCCAGCGCGGCATCGCGGCGGAACCGGCGCGGCAGGCCGACATGGTCGTGGCTGCCTTCGATCCTCGCGTCGGGGTAACGGAAATTGCCGGGGATGCCGGAGCAGATCGCAACCGCCCTGCCCGCTTCGACGAGGCTCGGCGCCTGCTCGATATGCAATTCGAGGAACGCGCGCAGCTGGCTTGGATCAAGCGCGCGCTCGCCCGCAGCGAGCCGCGCGGGATCGCCGCCGCATTCGGCGATGTGCTCGGCGAGCGTGCGCCCGGTGTCGCGCCGCCGCGCCGTCAGCGCACCCTCCGGCAGCGCGCCCAGCGCGCCGCGGCTGCCAATATAGGAGACCTCGAACCAGATGCTCTCCTCGGCGCGGATGCCCATCACCGTCACGTCGCACGCCGGCGTCACGCCGAGGCGCTGCAATGCGCCGACCGCGATGAGCCCCGCCACCACGCCCGCCGCGCCGTCGAAGTTGCCGCCGTGCGGCACGGAATCGAGATGCGAGCCGGTGAGCACGGCAGGCGCGGCGCGGTCGCGCCCGGGCCAGGTCATGTAAAGATTGCAGGCGGCATCGCGGCGGATCGTGAGGCCGAGCCGCTCCGCCTCCGCCGCGATCGTCGCGTGCGCCCGCTCCTCTCCCGCGCCGTACGGATCGCGCGAAACGCCCGGCGGGTCGAGCCCGTCGCGGCGAAGCTGCGCAAACAGCGCCTCCGCCCGCTCGCGCTCCGCCTCCACCGCCGCGCGGACCGCCTCTGCCGGCTCGGCCATCGGCGTCTCCTCTCATCCGCTTGTCCAACTCCCATACGGGACGGCGCGGCCTGCGCCAACCGCGTTTGACTCCTGTTTCAGCGCGCGTCTACCGTTCGCGTCGGCAGATCCCGACGCAGAGCGGGACGGAGGAGGAGACACGATGATGAAATGGTTGCGCGCTGTTTCGCTGGCCGCGATGTTAGGTGCCCTTGCCGCGGTTCCCCACGATCGCGCCGTGGCGGCCGACGACACCATCAAGATCGGCTATATCGATCCGTTCTCCGGCCCGTTCGCGATGAGCGGCGACCAGTTCCTCCAGGTGTTCCACTTCATCATCGATTATGTGAACAGCCATTCCCCGCCGCTCGGCAAGAAGTTCGAGCTCGTCACCTTCGACGACAAGCTCCAGCCCGCCGAGGCGATGATCGCGCTGAAGAACGTCGTTGATCAGAACATGCCGTTCGTGATGTCCTGCGTCGGCTCCAATGTCGGCTCGGCGATGATCCAGGCGGTTGCCAAGAACAACGAGCGTAACCCCGACCGGCGCATCATCTACCTCAACTGCGGCGCGCTCGCGACCGAGCTCACCAACGCGCCCCTCTGCAATTTCTGGCACTTCCGCTTCACCGGATCGGTGCAGCAGCGCGCCTACGCGCGCATAAAGTCGCTGCCCGCCGACGTGAAGAAGGTCTATCTCATCAATCAGGACTATTTGTTCGGCCACTCGATCGAGCACGACACCAAGGAGTTCCTGACCAAGCTGCGGCCCGACATCCAGATCGTCGGCGACGAGTTCGTCCCGCTCGGTCAGGTCAAAGACTTCTCCCCCTATATCACCAAGATCAAGGACTCGGGCGCGCAGTCCGTCATCACCGGCAATTACGGACCGGACCTCAACTTGCTGATGAAGGCGGCCGTGGATGCCGGGCTCAACATCCGCTTCGACACCTATCTCGCCTACCTCACCGGCGCCGTGACGGCGATCGGCAAAACCGGCGCTGACCGCATGACGGTCGTTATGGAATACAACGAGAACCTCCCCGTCGAGCTGAACAAGCCAGACGCCGAGCAGTTCGACCTCGCCTTCCGTAAGGACCACAAGTTCGACTTCGTGGCCCAGCCCTGGGTGGTAATGTTTGAGATGCTGTCCCGCGCCATCAATCAGGCGGGCTCGCTCGACACCTACAAGATCGCCAAGGCGCTCGAGGGGATGCAGCAAACCGACCTCGTCGGTGCCACCGAAACCATGCGCGCTGAGGATCACCAGTTGATCCTGCCGTACTACGAGGGGCTGCTGACCAAGGACGTGAAATACGACACCGAGGGCACCGGGCTCGGCTTCAAGACCATCGCCACCATCCCGGCGGCGGAGGAGGAGATGCCGACCACCTGCAACATGCAGCGCCCGTCTTCCTGACGCGCGCCATGGCGTCATCGCGAGCGAAGCGAAGCAATCTGCCGCGGACGCGAGATTGCTTCGGCCCGCTGAGGCGCTATGGGATTCGCGAACCTGCAGTTCCGATAGTTGCATCAAAAAAAGTTCCCCCTCCGCTTGGCGGTGGGGTCCAAGAGAAGGGCAACTCTGAGCGGCGCCCATGCAGATCCTGATCGGCTCCTTGCTCAATGGCCTCGTCTACGGGATGCTGCTGTTCATGCTGGCGAGCGGGCTCACCCTCATCTTCAGCATGATGGGCGTGCTCAACTTCGCCCATGCCAGCATCTACATGCTCGGCGCCTACTTCGCCTACACGATCAGCCGCTACATGGGATTCTGGGCCGGGCTCGTCATCGCGCCGCTGATCTGCGGCGCGATCGGCGCGGCGATCGAGGTATGGGGGCTGCGCCGCTGCCACCCCAACGGCCACATCGCTGAACTTCTGTTCACCTTCGGCCTCGTGTTCATCATCCAGCGCGCGGTGCTGATGATCTGGGGCACGCTGACGATGCCCTACAAAGTGCCCGCGAGCCTCGACTTCGCCCTGTTCCGTCTCTACGGCGAGAACTTCCCCGCGTATCGCGGCTTCATGCTGCTGGTTTCGGCGGTGATGCTGCTCTCCATCTGGCTGCTTTTGAAGAAGACGCGCATCGGCCTCATCATCCAGGCCGCGCTGACGCACCCGAACATGGTGAGCGCGCTCGGGCATGACGTACCGACCGTCTTCACCATCGTCTTTGCCGGCGGCTGCCTGCTCGCTGGCCTCGCCGGGGTGATCGGCGGCAACTACTTCACGACCGATTCCGGCATGGCCGACGCAATGGGGCCGATCGTATTCGTCGTCGTCGTGTTCGGCGGGCTCGGCTCGCTCGCCGGCTGCTTCATCGCCTCGATCTTCATGGGCGTGATCCAGACCTTCGCGGTCATGGTGAACGGTTCGATCGCCGACGCGCTCGGCCCGCTTCTGGGCGCCTCGGGCAGCGACACCTTGCTCGGCGAGGTCCTCACCACGCCAATGGCGCGCATCGGCCCGCTGCTCCCGTATGTGCTGATGGTGCTGATCCTGTTCTTCCGCCCGCGCGGCCTGATGGGCACGCGCGAATCATGAGCACCGCCGCGCCCCGGCTCGCGCTCGCGCGGCCCGAACGCCGCTCCGTCCTCGCGGCCGCCCGGCCCTGGATCGTGATGTTGCTCGTCGCGGCGGCGCTCCCCTTCCTGTTCCGCAACTACGCCACCGGCCGCGACAACGGCTTCATGATCTCCATGTTCAGCCAGATGGCGATGATGGTGATCTTCGCCCTGTCGTTTAACATGCTGATGGGCGAGGCGGGGCTGCTGTCGTTCTGCCACGCCGTCTTTTTCGGTTTCGGCGCCTATTGCGTGGCGCACTTCCTCAACAACAATACCGTTGTTCCGATCGAATTGCTGCCGCTTGTGGGCGGCCTGTGCGGCCTCGGGCTCGCCGTCATCTTCGGCGCGATGGCGACCAAGCAGCGCACCACCGCTTTCGCGATGATCACCTTCGGCATCGGCCAGCTCGCCGTCACGGCGGCGATCATGTTCACGCATTTCTTCGGCGGCGAGGGTGGCATCACGACCGACCGCCAGAACGCCTGGAGCCTGCTCGGCGTCAATTACGCCCACGGTCTTCAGGTCTATTTCCTCATCCTCGGCTGGGCGCTGATCGCCGCGCTCGGCATGTTCTACCTGCGCGGCACGCCGCTCGGGCGCATGGTCAATGCCTGCCGCGACAATTACGAGCGCGCGCAGTTCGTCGGCTACGACCCGCGGATGGTGCGGTTCCTGCAATTCTCGCTCGCCGGCTTCTTCGCCGGCATCGGTGGCGCGCTCTACTGCATCACCTACGAGATCGTGACGTTCGACGCGGTGAACGCGCCGCTTTCGGGCAATGCGCTGCTGATGGCCTATATCGGCGGGGTTGGTAGCTTCGTCGGCCCGGTGATCGGCGCCATCCTGATCACGGCGCTGCAGAGCGGCCTCAGCCTCCTGTCGAATTCCTGGCTCGTCTATGTCGGCCTGCTGTTCATCGCGATGGTCACGTTCGCGCCCACCGGCATCACCGGGCTGTGGCAGGCGCACGCCCCGATCGCGCGCGCCGGACGCCTCGGCGCGCTCGCCCTGCCCTACGCCCGCCTCGCCGTTCCGGCGTTGCTGACGCTCGCCGGGTTCGTGGCGCTCGTGGAGATGCTCTCCTTCGCCACCATCGGCGCCTCGGAAGGCAAGACGCTCAGCCTGTTCGGCCTCGCGCCGAACGTCTACGCGGCCAGCACCTGGGCCGTCGCGCTCGGCTGGACGGCGCTCGCGCTCGCTTGGCTCACGGTCGAAGGCCGCCGATTCCGCGCCGTCTGGACCGAGCTGATGACCGGGCTTGCCCCGCCGCTCGCCCGCACATGACGGCGCCCGCGATCCGCCTGCGGGGCGTGACTAAGAAGTTCGGTCCGACCGAAATCATCCGCGGCGTGGACCTCGACGTCAAAGCGGGCGAGCGCCACGCGCTGATCGGCCCGAACGGCGCTGGCAAGACGACGCTGTTCAACCTCATCAGCGGGCGCTTTCCCATCACCGGCGGCGAGATCCGGCTGGACGAACGGCGGCTGGACGGATTACCGCCGCACCGCATCAATCGGCTCGGCCTGTCGCGCAGCTTCCAGATCACCTCGATCTTCCACCGCATGAGCGTGTTCGAGAACATCCGCTGCGCGCTCCTGTGGAGCCGCGGGTACCGCTACGCTTTTTGGCGCGCGCTTGCGCACGAGCGCACGCTCAACGAGGAAACCGAGCACGTGCTCGAAGAACTCAACCTCGCCGAGCGGCGCGACGTGCCGGCGGGCCTTCTCTCCTACGCCGAGCAGCGCGCGCTCGAGATCGGCATGACGGTCGCAGGCGGCGCCAGCGCGATCCTGCTCGACGAGCCGACCGCCGGGATGAGCAACAGCGAAACCGAATACGCGATCGCGCTGATCCGGCGTGTCACCGAGGGCAAGACGCTGCTCATGGTCGAGCACGACATGCAGGTCGTGTTCGGCCTCGCGGACACGATCACCGTGCTGGTCTATGGCCGCATCATCGCCTCCGGGCCGCCGGCGGAAATCCGCGCCAACCGCGCCGTGCAAGAAGCCTATCTCGGGGCGCTCGACGCATGAGCCTCGACGTCACCGACCTCCATGCCTTTTACGGCAAAAGCCACATCCTGCACGGCGTTTCGCTCCGTGTCGGCGAGGGCGAGATCGTCAGCCTGCTCGGGCGCAACGGCGTCGGGCGCTCCACCACCTGCAAGGCGATCATGGGGCTGGTGCCGCCGGTCGGCGCCATCACTTGGCGCGGCCAGCGCGTGGACGGGTGCAAGCCGAACGTGATCGCCCGCAAGGGCATCGGCTACGTGCCCGAGGACCGGCAAATCTTCCCCACGCTCACGGTCCGCCAGAACCTCGCGCTCGGCCTCAAGCGCGCCGGCCGCTTCGGCCGCTGGACCTTCGAGGACGTGTTCCGCCTGTTCCCCAATCTGGAAGAACGCCAGCACAATCACGCGGGCGTGCTATCGGGCGGCGAGCAGCAGATGCTGACCATGTGCCGCACGCTGATGGGCGATCCCGACCTCGTGCTGATCGACGAACCGACCGAGGGCCTCGCCCCCAAACTCGTCGATCAGGTGGCAACGTTGCTGTCGGAAATCGCCCGCCGCGGCGTGGCGATCCTGCTCGTCGAGCAGAAGCTCACCATTGCCCTGCGGATTTCCGCCCGCCTCTATGTCATGGGTCACGGCCGCATCGTCTTCGAAGGCACGCCCGAGGCGCTGCGCGCCGATGCGGCGATCCGCCGCGAGTGGCTGGAGGTCTGAGCCGGATCGGCCCGCCGCGCGGGGTTGAGCGGACTACGCCAGCGGCGCCCGGTTCCGGCGGAGCGCCCTCGCGCCGCGATACAACGCCGCAAGGCGATCGGTGATCGCCGCAAGCCCGAGCCGTTCCGCGACCTCCAGCCGCGCCCGCGCGCGGTCGAGCGCCGCATAGAGGTCGCCGATCACCCGGTTGCGTTCGATGACCTCGGCGAGCGCCTTGGCGACCAGCGGATCGAGCGCCGGTGCGGCGGCGCTCGGCCAACTGTCGCGCGCATAGCCGAACAGCTCGAAATCCGGGCGGTAAAGTTCGTACACCGTCTCGGCAAGCCCCGGATCGTAGGCGGCGCGCACGAAAGTCGTCTCGTTCCGCGCCGGCAGCACCGGCACCGCCTCGAGGCCGAGGTGTCGCGCGAAGCGTTCGAGGCACTCGCTCAGCGCCTCCACCTTGCCCACCAGATTGAAGTCGAAGGCACGCGCGAAGATATGGGTGGTCTGCCACGACCAATGCGGGTTGGCGACATCGAGTTGTTCGGTCCGCAGGAACGCCACAAAATCGGCGAACGAAGGTCCGTTCGGGTCGATCGGATTGCCGCCCGCGCCGGCGATCTCGAAGGACGGCTCGCAGAGCGCGACCTTGTTCGCCCAGGCCGACCCGATCCGCGCATACGGGTTCCGCACGATCGTCATGCGCAGGAAGTCAGGCGCCGTCAGGACCTCCTTCTGCGCGGTGTCCGGCAGGTCGGTCAGGCTCGGCAGCCGCACGTTCTCGCGCACATGGATGAACATGTCCCGCCGCGTCAGGGGCATCCCGGACACGAACGCCGTACGCAGCGGCGGATCGCCCTGCAAATGACGCAGCAGGTATTTCATGCTCGTGCAGGCCGCCTTGGGAACCTCGAAATAGAGGTAGCGGCGCTTCGGATCGACGAAGGTGGAATAGCGCAGCCGCGCGCGCACCTGCGCCGGCGTGAATCGCGGATAATGGTCGAGCACCAGCCCGACCGCGTACGGCACTGCCAACTCTTTGCCTCTCCTTCGGCGACCCGCGCGCGGCCCGACGGCGCCTAAACCCGCATCGGCATGAGCACGAACAGCGCGCTTTCGTCGGCGTCGTCGCGCACCACCGTGGGCGCGGAGCCGTCGGCGAACCGAAACTCCACCCGCGCGTCGATCTGGTCGGTGATGTCGTTCAGGTAGCGCGCCTGAAAGCCGATCTCGAGCGGCGAAGCATCGTAATTCACGTGATCAGAGTTCAGATCCTCGCTCGCCACGCCGTGCTCGGGGCTGGAGGCGGAGAGCGTCAGATGATCGCGCGTCAGCGACAGCTTCACCGGGCGCTGCTTCTCGGCCGAAATCGCCGCCACGCGCGCCACCGCGTCCGAGAAATCCTTCTTGTCGACGCGCAGCACCTTGTCGTTGCCGCGCGGGATAACCCGTTCATATTCGGGGAAGGTGCCGTCGATCAGCTTGCTGGTCAGGCGCACGCTATCGAGGTCGAACTGGATGCGGGTGTCGGAGAGACCCACCTCCACATTGCCGCTCATCTCGTCGAGCAGCTTGCGAAGCTCATTCACCGTCTTGCGCGGCACGATCACGCCCGGCATCGCCGCCGCGCCCTCCGGCAGCGGAACTTCCACGCGCGCGAGGCGATGCCCGTCGGTCGCCACCGCGCGCAGGACGCGCGTGCCGTCGCTCTCGGCGGCGTGCAGGAAAATGCCGTTCAGATAGTAGCGCGTCTCCTCGGTACTGATGGCGAACCGCGTGCGGTCGATCAGGCCGCGGAGCTGCGCCGCCGACAAGCCAAAATGGTGCGACAGCCCGCTCGCCGTCATCTGCGGGAAATCCTCGACCGGCAGCACGACGAGCTTGGTGCTGTAGCGGCCGGCCCGGAGAGAAAGCTGCGCGTCGCCGCCGCTGTGCTCGAGCTCCACCTCGGCGTTGTCGGGCAGCTTCCGCACGATCTCGTAGAGGGTCGCCGCCGGCGCGGTGCAGGCGCCCTCCTGCACGGCGGTCGCCGGCACCTGCTCGACGACGGCGATCTCCATGTCGGTCGCGGTCAGGCTCAGCATCCCGTCGCGGACGCTGATCATCACGTTGCCAAGGATCGGGATCGTGTTGCGCCGCTCGACCACGCTTTGGACGTGGGCGAGGGCCTTGAGCAGTGAGGCGCGGTCCGCCTTCAGCTTCATCTGGGTGACATCCTAACGCGCGAATCGCCCTCCCAGTCTAGCAATCCGGCCGGGCGCAAGGCCAGTGGCCTGCAGCCCTGACTGCTTGACCGCCCGCCGCCCCTTCCGTTCCATCGCGCCAGCATCCGAACGGAGGGAGCCATGGGCAGCACGATCAGCCTGAAGGCAAGCGACGGCCACACGCTCGGCGCTTACGTCGCCGGGCCGGCGAACGCCACCAAGGGCATCGTCGTGATCCAGGAGATTTTCGGCGTCAACCACCACATCCGCGACATGGCGGACCGATTCGCCGCCCAGGGATACGCGGTCTGCGCGCCTGCGCTCTATGACCGCGTCGAGAAGGGCGTGGAGCTCGGCTACGCCCAGGCCGACATCGACAAGGGCCGCGCATACCGGATGCGGCTCACCGACGCGCAGATCATGGCCGACGTGGAGGCGGCGGCGAAGCACCTTGCCGGCAAGAAGCTCGGCATCGTCGGCTACTGTTTCGGCGGCACGGTGGCCTGGTGGGGGGCGACGCGCAGCCGCTCCTTCGCGGCCGCCTCCTGCTGGTACGGCGGCGGCATCGCCGGCACCAAGGACGAGCGGCCGAACTGCCCGGTGCAGATGCATTTCGGCGAAACCGACCAGTCGATCCCGATGCAGGACGTGGACGCGATCCGCGCGGCGCAGCCGCAGGCGGAGATCTACGTCTATCCCGGCGCCGGCCACGGCTTCGGCTGCAACGAGCGCGGCAGTTTCAGCCAGAAGGACTACGATCTGGCGCAGCAGCGGACGCTCGCGTTCTTCCGCAAGCATTTGGGCTGAGCCGCGCCCTCACCCGGCGCGCTCCCCGCGCCGGCCTACAGCTCTGCTGTCTTGCCGCAGAGGCCGGCCCCGCGCCAGCGGGGCCGGGTGAGGGCGAGCACGGGAATTACTCCGCCGCCACCGGCAGCGCCGCCGCCTCGGCGCGCAGCCACACCGCGCTGTCGTGATACACCGCGCCGCCGAAAGGCGGCGCCGGATCGTCGCTGGTCAGCGCGTTGATGCCGATGCCGCCCTCGTAGCACTCGCTCGGCCACACGCTCTCCACCACGATCACCCCCGGCTGCACGCCGTCGAACAGGCGCGCATGCACGATCACCTCGCCCCGCGCGTTGCCGAGACGCACCTTCGCCCCCTCGCCGATCCCGAACCGCGCCGCGTCGTCGGGATGGATCAGGACGGTCGGCCTGCCCTCGTGGCGGCGCGAGCTCTTCATCTCGGTGAAGCTCGTGTTCAGGAACCGCCGCGCCGGGGCGGTGACCAGCCGGAACGGGCAGGTGCCGGTCGTTTGCTCGATAATCGCGAGATGATCGGGCAGGCGCGGCATCACCGCATGGAACGGGCCGAGCCGTTTCCAGTCGGGCGCGAAGCGGAACCGCCCGCCCGGCTGGGGAAATCCGTTCAGCATGTGCGCCTCGGCGAACGGAAGCTGCGCGTCCACCCAGCGTTCGCGCAGCACCGTCGCGGCGTCCGGCCAGCCGGAGGCGCGCAGCGTGGCGTCGATCACTTCCCAAGCCGTCATCTCGAACCCCGGGTGCTTTGCGCCGAGCCGGTGCGCCAAATCGCACAGCACGTCGTGGTTCGAACGGCACTCGCCCGGCGGGTCGATCAGCTTGGGGCCGATCTGGATATGGCTGTGCCCGCCCGCTTGATAGAGATCGTCATGTTCCAGGAACATGGTGGCGGGCAGCACGAGATCGGCCCAGCGCGCGGTTTCCGTCATGAACTGCTCGTGCACGCAGACGAACAGGTCCTCGCGCGCGAAGCCGCGCCGCACGCGGTTGCTGTCGGGACAGACCGTCACCGGGTTCTGGTTCTGGATGAATAGCGCGTGCACCGGCGGCCCGTCGCCGAGCTCCGTGCGGTCCCCGGTCAGCACGCTGCCGATGCGGCTCATGTCGAGCTCGCGCACGCGGAGATCGCGCGCATCGAGCCCCTCGATCAGCGTCTTGTCCCAGTGGTACATGCCGCGGTGGCTCCACAGCGCCCCGCCGCCCTCGTATTGCCAGGCGCCGGTGACGGTCGGCAGGCACGTCACCGCGTGCAAATTCGCCGCCCCGTTGCGCGAGCGGGAAAAGCCGTAGCCGACGCGGATATAGCTGCGCTTGGTCCGCCCATAGAGCGCGGCGAACCGCTCGATCTCGTCCGCCGAAAGCCCGGTGATGGCCGCCGCCCACTCCGGCCCGCGCGACGCGAGGTGGCGTTCCAGCTCGTCCGGACAATCGGCGAAGCGCGCCATGTAGTCGCGGTCGGCGTAGCCGTCGCGGAACAGCACGTGCATCACGGCGCAGGCGAGCGCGCCGTCGGTGCCCGGGCGCAGCATCAGGTGCAGGTCCGCCACCTGGGCGGTCGCGTTCCGGTAGGGATCGACCACGACCAGCTTGGCCCCGCGCTCCTTCCGCGCCCGCGCCACGTGAGTCATCACGTTGACCTGCGTGTGCGCGGCATTGGTGCCCCAGATCACGATCAGGTCGGAGACCGCCATCTCCCGCGTGTCGGGCCCGCGATAGGCGCCGACACCCGCGAACCAGCCCGCCTCGGCGATCGAGGTGCAGATCGTCAGTTTCTGGCGGGAGTATTTCATCACGTGGCGCAGCCGGTTGATGCCGTCGCGCTGCACCAGCCCCATCGTGCCGGCGAAATAGAAGGGCCAGACCGCCTCCGCCCCGTGCCGGGCGGCGGTTTCCGACAGCGCCCCGGCGAGACGCTGCATTGCCTCGTCCCAGCCGATGCGGCGGAACTGCCCCGATCCCTTCGGCCCGCTGCGGAGCAAGGGATGGGTCAGCCGGTCGGGATGGTGGATGCGCTCGGCGTAGCGCGCCACCTTCCCGCAGATCACCCCGGCCGTGTAGCTGTTCGCCGCCGCGCCGCGCACCTTGCCGATGCGACGCCCGTGCAAGACCTCCACCTCCAGCGCGCAGGTGGAGGGGCAATCATGCGGACAGGCAGAGGCGCGGATCTCCCTCATGCGGCGCGGTTCTCCCTCGGCAACGGTGCGGAGGATAGCACCGGGCGCGCCGCCGGCCGAAGCGGCTCAGCGCGCCTGCTGGATGGCCGACAGGATCCACCTGCCACCACGGCTGCGCAGGAAGGTCCAAAGCTCGGTCGCGGTCACGTGCTCGGTCGGGCTGCCGTCGACCACCCGGCCCTCTGCGTCGCGCGTGACGTCGATCATGCTGAAGCGCATCGCCACCGTGGCGTATTCCCGCGCGCCCTCGGCCCAGGCCTGGGCGAGATCGCCCTGCTCCAGCCGCACCTCGCTCACCATGTTGCGCTCGCCGCGACTGGCATAGTCCGCAAGCTGCTCGGAGAAATATGAAACCATCTCCGGCGTCGCCAGCCGCGACAGGGCGGCAAGGTCGCTCCGGCTCCAGGCGTCCTGCACCGCGTAGAGGATCTGCTCAAACGCGCGGTAGTCATCGGGGCCGATGGCCACCGGCGGCGGCGCGTAGCCGCCCGGTGCCGGACGCGGCGCGTAGCCGGGGCCGGCCGGGCGGTTCATCGGATTGCCCATGCCGGCGAAAGCAAACCCCCGCCCCCGCCCGCCGGAGACCAGCCGCCAAATCCAGCGTACGATCCAGAACAGGATCAGCAGGCGGATCACGAACCAGATCAGCCCGAACCCGCCGCCGAACGCATGGCCGAACAACAGGCTGCCGAGGCCCACGCCCAGCAGCCCGCCCAGGAAGCCCGAGCCGAATGCCGAGCGGTAGCCATAGGCCGGGGTGCCGTAGCCGGGGCTCGCATAGTCAGGACTGGACGGCCGCTGCGTCAGGCTGCGGTCGATCGGCGCCGCATAGGGCGCGGTGCGCGTGCTGGGCGGCGCCGAGAAAGTGTAGCTGCCCCGGCTTCCCATGCTCGCCCCACCGCCGGCGCGCGCCAGCGCGAGTCCCGGCTGAATGATCAGGGCCAGCACGGCGACGCCGGCCAGCAGCCTCGAAGTGCGACGCATGGGAACTTGCCCGTCCGTAATGGCAGCGCCGATATGGGGTCGGGCCGTGCCGGGCAAAAGGCGCGGCGCCTCAGCCCGCCCCGGCGTCGATCCGCGTGACCCGGAGCACTGAATCGAGCAGCGCCTCCGCCGGATCCTGTGCCTCAATCCCGCTCAGCACGCCGTGCAACCGCCCGTCGATCAGCAGCATGGCGAACCCATGCACCAAAGACCACGCCGCAACGGCACGCACGGCCTGGTCGGGGCCGGGATTTGCCGTTCGGTTCCCGCCGGGAAGCGAAGCGGCCTCGCGCAGCGCCCGCGCGGCCGCCCCCACGGCCTCGGCAAGCGCCGGCCGCGCCATGTCCAGCCGCTCGCTGCGGAACATCAGCAGGAACAATCCCGCATGCGCGCGGGCAAACCGCACATAGGCCCGCCCGATCGCCTCCAGCCGGTCGGGACGCTCCGGGCCGGCCGACGCGAGCGCCTCCTGAAACCACACCCCGAGCCGGCGGAAGCCGGCCGCCGCCAGCTCGCTCAAGAGCCCGGTGAGGTCGCCGAAATGGTGCGCCGGGGCGGCATGGGAAACGCCCCCCGCCCGCGCCACCGCCCGTAAGGTCAAGCCGTTGAGCCCCTCCCGCTCCAAGATCGCCTCGGCGGCGGCAAGCAGGGCATTGCGAAGATCGCCGTGATGATAGCGCGCGACGCGCGCGGGTGCCGCCTTCCGGGTGCCGTCCATGCCGGGATGTTTATACTGGACAGATTCCGCTTGACAGGGCGGAAGGCGCCCGGCTACGAATCTTTCCATCGTCAAGATTTATGGTGGCCCATGCCGGACGAACTGCCGCCGTTCCTCAGCGGAAACTACGCCCCGATCTTCATGGAGGCCGACGCGCCGCATCTGCCGGTGCTGGGCGAGTTGCCGCACGGGCTGCGGGGCACGCTGTTTCGCAACGGTCCCAACCCCCAGTTCATGCCGGCCGACCCCGCCCGGCATCACTGGTTCCTCGGCGACGGGATGATCCATGCCTTCATGCTCGAGGACGGGCGGGCGCGCTACCGCAACCGCTGGGTCCGCACGCCGAAGTTTGTCGCCGAGGGAGCAGCCGGCGGCCCAGGCCCGGGCGACTGGTCGCCCGACGAGGGCGGCGTCGCCAACACGAACATCGTCTGGCACGCTGGCCGGCTGCTGGCGCTCGAGGAGGCGCATCCGCCGATCGCGCTCGATCCAAGCACTCTCGCGACGCTGGGGCAGGAGCGTTTCGGCGGCGCGCTGTCCGGCCCCTTCACCGCGCATCCGAAAACCGACCCCGAAACCGGCGAGATGGTGTTCTTCGGCTATTCGGCGAGCGGCCCACTGAGCGCGGCGATGAGCTATGGCACGATCGACCGCGCCGGCCGCCTCACCCGCTTCGAGCGATTCGAGGCACCCTATTGCAGCATGGTGCACGACTTCGCTGTCACCGCGCGGCACGTCGTGTTCCCGGTCCTGCCGCTCAGCGGCAGCATGAAGCGCGCCATGGCGGGCGGCGCGCCCTTCGCGTGGGAGCCCGCGCTCGGCGCCTATGTGGGCGTGATCCGCCGCGACCAGGGCATCGCCTCGCTGCGCTGGTTCCGCGCCGAAGCTTGCTACGTATTCCACATCATGAACGCCTGGGACGCGGACGGCTCCATCCTCGCCGACGTGCTGCAATATCAGGAGCCGCCGCTGTTTCCCCGTGCCGACGGCGGCGCCCCGCACGCGACACCCGCGCGCCTCACGCGCTGGACGATCCGCCCGGACGTTGGCACCGACGCCTTCAAGTCCATCCCGCTCGATGATCTCGACGGCGAGTTTCCCCGCATCGACGATCGGCGCGCGGGGCTTGCAAACCGATACGGCGCGATGGCCGCGCGCTCCGCGCCCGACGGCGAGTTCGACGCGATCGCCTGGTATGATTTCCGCTCCGGCGCCCGGGCGCTGCATTCCCTGCCGCCGGGCGACGCGGTAAGCGAGCCCGTGTTCGTGCCGCGCGCGCCGGATGCGGCGGAAGGCGACGGCTGGCTGCTCGCGGTCGTCTGGCGCGGAGCGGAGCGGCGCAGCGACCTGATCGTGCTCGACACTGCCGACATTGCCGCCCGCCCCCTCGCCACGGTGCAGCTCTCGCACCGCGTTCCGTTCGGTTTCCACGGCAACTTCGTCGCTTCGGAGGATCTTCCATGCTCGGCCTGATCCGCGGCTTCCTGCCCTTCATCGTCTTCGCAGTCCTGGCGGGCCGCGTCAGCACCGCCGCCTCGCTCTGGGTTTCCACCGCCGCCGCCTGCGTGGTCGTGTTACAGGGGTTGCGCCGGGGCGAACGCCCGAAACTGCTCGAGCTGGCGAGTGCGGCCATGTTCGCGCTGCTGGCCGCTTATGTCGGATTCGTCGCTCCGGCGACGCCGCTTTTAGCGGCCCGCATGGTCGTGGAATGGGGGCTCGCCGCCATCGCCGTCGGCTCCATCCTGGTTGGCGTGCCGTTCACTATCCAGTATGCGCGCGAGCAGACGCCGCAGGCGGTCTGGTCGCATCCGGGGTTCATCGCCGTGAACCGCCGCATCACCGGGGTCTGGGCGCTGGCCTTCATCGTGCAGGGATCGGTGAGCCTGGCCGCGTTGCTCGTGCCGGCGGTGCCGCTGGCGCTGCCCGTCGCGGTCAACCTCGCCGTATTGGCCAGCGCGGTGTTGTTCACCGTGCGCGCCGCACGCCGGGCGCAGGCCCGGGCTGCCGCGGCGCGCTCCTCCACCCTCCCGGCTTAGGATCACTCATTTTCGTTCAGCACCGAATCGGGTTTGCAAGTCGCCACGCGATCACGATCCCTTGACCGCCACGATCCGCTCATTGCAGACTCGTTACCCGAACGCGAAACCTCTGATCGCCATGGGCGACGAAGTCGATTTGGCCGACCTGATCGAGATTCGCGGCGCGCTCGACGCCGATGACCGGGGCGCGGCCGAGGGCATCCTGTGCGGCTTCCTCGTCGGCTGCCTGATCTGGGCCTTCGGCCTCCTGCTCGCCGGCACGTTCTGACCGCGTTTCAGGCCGCCTCCACCTCGGCAGCCGCGTCGGCCGAGCTGTGCAGCTCGAGCGCGGCAGTGAGCAGAGCCTGGGTATAGGGCTCGCGCGGATTGTTCAGCACCGCCTCTGCCGGTCCCTCCTCCACGATCCGCCCGCGCCGCAGCACCACGATCCGGTGCGCGAGCGCCCGCACCACGCGCAGATCGTGGCTGATGAACAGATAGGCGAGCCCATGAGCCGCCTGCAGCCGGCGCAACAGCTCCACGATCTGCGCCTGCACCGTCACGTCGAGCGCGCTCGTCGGCTCATCCAGCACGATGAGGCTCGGATTGAGGATCATTGCCCGCGCGATCGAGATGCGCTGTCGCTGGCCGCCGCTGAACTCGTGCGGATAACGTTCCGCCGCGTCGGCCGGCAGCCCGACCTCCTCCAGCGCAGTGGCGACGCGCGCCGCGCGCTCGGCCCGCGACAGGCGCGGCTCGTGCACCCGCAAGCCCTCGGCCACGATGTCGCCCACACTCATGCGCGGCGACAGGCTGCCGTACGGGTCCTGAAACACGATCTGCATCCAGGCCCGCAGCCGCCGCAGCGTTCCGCGATCCAGCGTGGCGAGATCCTGTCCGGCGAACACCACCCGCCCGCGCGCCGGCAAAAGCCGCAGCGCCGCCGCGCCGATCGTGCTCTTGCCGGAGCCCGATTCGCCGACCAGCCCCACCGTCTCGCCCGCCCGCACGACCAGGCTCACGTCCTGCACCGCCCGCACCACGCCGGCACGCCGGCGCAGCACCCCGCGCCTGATGTCGAACACGACGTCGAGGTTCCGCACTTCCAGCACCACCGGCGCGCCGAGGGAGACGGGGGGCGGCCGCCCGGCCGGCTGCGTGCCGAGGAGGCGGATCGTGTAGGGATGCCGGGGTGCCGCGAACACCTCCCGCACCGTGCCCGCCTCGACGATCGCGCCCTCCTGCATCACGCACACGCGGTCGGCGTAACGGCGCACGATCGCCAGATCATGCGTGATCAGCAGCAGCGCCAGGCCCCGCTCCGACTTCAGCCGCGCCAGCAGCTCCAAAATCTGCGCCTGCACGGTCACGTCGAGCGCCGTGGTCGGCTCGTCGGCAATCAACAGCGAGGGATCATTCGCCAGCGCCATCGCGATCATCACCCGCTGGCGCTGCCCGCCGGAAAGCTGGTGCGGAAAGGCCCCCAGCCGGTGCTCGGCATCGGCGAAGCCTGCCTGCTCCAGAACCTCCAGCACCCGCCGCCGCAACTTGGCCCCGGACAGCGGCCGGTGCAGCGTGATCGCCTCTGCCACCTGCTGACCGACGCGATGCAGCGGGTTGAGGCTGGTCATCGGCTCCTGAAAGATCATCCCGGCGAGGTCACCGCGCGCGCGGCGCAGCACGCCCGCGCGGGCGCCGATCATCCGCTCGCCGTTGAGCACGATCCGCCCCGTCGGGTTCGTGCCGCCCGGCGGCAGGAGCTGCAGGATCGAAAGCGCCGTCAGCGACTTGCCCGAGCCCGATTCGCCCACCAGCGCCAGCGTCTCGCCGCGATCGAGCGAAAACGAGGCGCCGCTTACCACCCGCTTCTCGCCGAAGGCGACGGACAGATCCTCGACGCGGAGCAGGCTCATGCGGGCTGCTTGCGCGGGTCGAAGGCGTCGCGCACCGCCTCGCCGACGAAAATCAGCAGGATGAGCAAGCCGCCGAGCACCACGAAGGCGGTGAGGCCGAGCCAGGGCGCCTGCAGATTGTTCTTGCCTTGCGAAACGAGTTCCCCGAGCGAGGGTGATCCGGGCGGCAGCCCGAAGCCGAGGAAATCGAGCGCGGCCAGCGCCGTCACCGAGCCCGACAGGATGAACGGCATGTAGCTCATCGTCGCTATCAGCGCGTTGGGCAGGATGTGCCGCGCCATCACGGCCGTGTCCGAAACGCCGAGCGCGCGTGCCGCGCGGACATATTCGAGCGTCCGCCCGCGCAGGAACTCCGCGCGCACGACGCCGGTCAGATGCATCCAGGAAAACAGCAGCAGAAACGCCAGCAGCACGGTGAATCCCGGCGTGATGATGCTGCCCAGGATGATTAGCAGGTAGAGTTGCGGCATCCCGTTCCAGATCTCGATGAACCGCTGGAACAACAGGTCGGTCAGCCCGCCGCGATAGCCCTGGATCGCGCCGGCGGCGATGCCGACGGCGGACGAAAGAATAGTCAGCGCGAAGCCGAAAATCACCGAGACGCGGAACCCGTAGATCACGCGAGCCAGAACGTCGCGCCCGTGATCGTCGGTGCCGAGCAGATTGTGCCAGCTCGGCGGCGCGGGCGAGGGCCGGTTTATGTCCGTGACCACGGTATCGTAGCTGTAGGGGATCGCCGGCCAGATCATCCAACCGTGCGCGCGGATCGCCTTCTGCAACTCGGGGTCGGTGAAATCCGCCTCGGTCGGCATGAAATCGGGACCGAACGTATCGCCGGGCACCGGGCTGATAACCGGTGAATAGAGATGGCCCGCATAGTTCACCAGCAACGGGCGGTCGTTGGCGATGAATTCCGCGACCAGGCTGATGCCAAACAGCACCAGGAACACCCAGAAGCTCACATAGCCGCGCCGGTGCGCGCGGAAGATCGCAAGCCTCCGGCGCGTGACGGGCGAAAGCGTCATCGCCGCGCCTCGAAGTCGATGCGCGGATCGACCACGGTGTAAAGCAGGTCGCCGACGATCTGCATCAAGAGCGCGAGCAGCGTAAAGATATAGAGCGTGCCGAACATCACCGGATAGTCGCGCTGCACCGCGGCTTGGAAGCCGAGCAGCCCGAGCCCGTCGAGCGAAAAGACGATCTCGATCAGAAGCTGACTTGTGAACAGGATGCCAATGAACGCTTGCGGAAAGCCGGCGACGATCAGCAGCATCGCGTTGCGGAACACATGTCCGTAGAGAACGCGCCGCTCCGTCGCCCCCTTCGCCAGCGCCGTCACCACGTATTGCTTGCGGATTTCCTCGAGGAAGGAGTTCTTGGTCAGGATCGTCAGGCTGGCAAAGCCCCCGGCGACGATCGCCGCGGTGGGCAGCACCATGTGCCAGGCATAATCGGCCGCCCGCGCGGGCCACGCCCAGGCCCCCGCGCCGTCGCTCATCAGCCCGCGCAGCGGAAACAGGTGCAGATAGCTCCCGCCCGCGAACAGCACGACCAGCAGGATCGCGAGCAGGAAGCTCGGCACGGCGTAGCCCGCGAGCACCAGCGCGCTGGTCGCAACATCGAAGCGCGAGCCGTCGCGCACCGCCTTGCGGATGCCGAGCGGGATGGAGATGAGGTAGATCAGCAGCGTGGACCACAGGCCGAGCGAGATCGACACCGGCAGCCGTTCGGCGATCAGGTGCAGCACCGGCTGGCCCCGGAACAGGCTCTTGCCGAAGTCGAAGCGCAGATAGCCGCCCACCATGTCGAGGAAGCGTGCGAGCGGCGGCTTGTCGAAGCCGAACATCTTGCGGATTTGCGCCACCACCGCCGGGTCGAGCCCGCGCGCCCCACGATAGGAGCCCTGCGGCATCCCCACATCCGAGGTCGGCCCGGAGAGCTGCGAGCTTTCCCCCTGTCCGCGCAGATTGGCGATCGCCTGCTCAACGGGCCCCCCCGGCGCGAACTGCACCACGGCGAAGTTGATGGCGATGATCCCGAACAGCGTCGGAACGACGAGCAGGAGGCGGCGGAACAGGTATGCGGTCATGGGGACGGCTGATTCACCGCTCGCGAACGTTTGCCCACGACAGTCGTATGATGAACCGACGCGAACCCCTCCCCCGAGCCCCCTCCCGCAAGGGGAGGGGAAGCGAGTAAGTGCGCGGGCGGGATCACTGCCCTGTGCCTCGGGCCGCGTCGGTCTTGGCGGCCAGTGCCGCATCAACCCACCAGGTATCGAAATCCACCCCGTCGCGGATCGGGATGCCCGGCTGGCCGAAGCGATTCCAGTAGGCGATGCGGTCGGTCTGGCTTCCCCAGGCCGGCACGCAATAGAAACGCCACAGCAAAACCCGATCGAGCGCGCGCGCCGCATCGACCAGCGCGGCGCGATCCGGTGCCGCCAGTATCTTGCCGATCAGCGCATCCACCGCCGGATCGCACACGCCGGGAAAATTGTCGCTGCCATGCTCCTTGGCGGCGGCGCAGGAGAAATAGACCGACAGCTCCGGCCCCGGCAGCACGCTTTCGGGCAAAACCAGCATCGTCATGTCGAAATCGAAGTCGTCCATCAAATGCTGGAACTGCGCCGGATCGACGGTCCGCACGCTGACATCGATTCCGAGCCGCTTCAGATCCTGGGCGTACGGCAAGGCCAGCCGCTCGAAGGTCGGATCGCTCAGCAGGATGGTGAACCGCATCTGCTCGCCCGCCGCGTTGACGAGCTTCATGTCCTTCACCTTCCATCCGGCCTGCTCCAGAAGCGCGAGGGACCGCTTGAGCTCGGGCAGGTTGTGGCCGGAGCCGTCGGTGATGGGCAGGCGAAAGGGCTCGGTGAACAGCTCGGGCGGCAGCTCGGCGCGGAACGGATCGAGCAGCTTCAGCTCGCCCGCGGTCGGCAGCCCGGTCGCGGCGAGGTCGCTGTTCTCGAAATAGCTGGTCGTGCGCGTATAGGCGTTGAAGAACAGGTTCTTGTTCGCCCACTCGAAATCGTACGCCCAGGCGATCGCCTGTCGCACGCGGGGATCCTGGAACACCGGCCGGCGCGTGTTCATCATCCAGCCTTGCAGGCCGGTCGGCAGGTGGTGGCGCACCTCCTCGCGCTTCACCAGCCCGTCCTTCACCGCCGGGAAGTCGTAGGCGGTCGCCCAGTTCTTGGCGATGTTCTCCGAGCGCAGATCGGCCTGACCCGCCTTGAACGCCTCCATCGCGACGGACGAATCACGATAATAGTCGATCCGCACCCGGTCGAAATTATTGCTGCCGCGCGCCGTCGGCAGGTCGCGCGCCCACCAGTTCGGGTCGCGTGTGAACTCGACGTAGCGGCCGAGCTCGAACGCGCTCACCTTGTATGGCCCCGAACCGATCGGCGCCGCGGTGAGCGGCTCGCTGAAATCGCGGCCGGCGAAGAAATGCTCGGGCAGCACCGGCAGCGTGCCGAGCAGGAGCGGCAGCTTGCGATCGTGCTGCGGCTTCAGGTGGTAGATCACCCGCTCCGGCCCGTCCGTCTCGACCGATTCCACGCCGGCGAAGCCGATGCGGAAACTCGGCGAGCCTTTGGCAAGCAAGGTCTTGAAGGTCCAGGCCACGTCCTCGGACGTCACCTGCACGCCGTCGGAAAACCGCGCCTCGGGCCGCAGGGTGAAGGCGACCCAGGAGTGGTCCGCCGGCTGCTCAACCTTGCTGCACAGATGGCAATACCCCGTCACCGCCTCGTCGGAGGACGAGGCGAACATGCTCTCCCACACATGCCCGATCGCCGATCCGGCGCCCGACCCGCCCGGCACGATCACCCACGAGCCGGTGAGCCCGACGACAGAGGTGCCACGCAGGATGAAGGGGTTGAAGCTGTCGAACGTGCCGATGTCGGCGAGCCGCACCGTGCCGCCCTTCGGCGCTTCGGGGTTTACATAGGGGAAGTAGGGAAAGTCGGGCGGCAGCTTGGGCGTGCCGAGGATCGTGATGGCGGAACTGCTCGTGACAGCCGCGCCGGCGCGCGCCGGCGCGCTCCCGAACGGGCCGGCTGCGAGCACGACAAACAGTGCGGCCCGCGCAGTCCAGGAGCGCGCGAAGCTCAGGCTCAGCCTCACGCGCGCTTGATGCCTGACCCGCGGGCCGCTGCCTACTGACAATCCCATAAGCAGGTTCGCCTCCGATGCGGTCCGGCCCGCGTTGCCCAACCGGCCATGAGGCCGCAAGCTCCCGCCCGACCGCCGAGGGAGCCCCCGCGATGACCGACCCCTATTCCCGCTACACGCGCCTGCGGTTCGACCGCCCGGCCGAGCGCGTACTGCGGATCACGATGGACAATGGGAAGATGAACACCGCGGATGCGGTGCTGCACGCGGAACTCGCCGAAATCTGGCGCGACCTCGACCGCGACCCGGAGGTCAACGCCGCCGTCATCACCGGCGCGGGCCGGGTGTTCTCGGCGGGCGGTGACTTCGGCATGATCCGCCAGGCGATCGACAATTTCGACGAGCGCACGCGGCAATGGCGCGAGGCAAGAGATATCGTTTACAACCTGATCAACTGCGGCAAGCCGGTGGTGAGCGCCATGCGCGGCGTCGCCGTGGGCGCGGGGCTCGTTTGCGGATTGCTTTCCGACGTCTCCATCGCCACCAAGGACTGCCGGATCATCGACGGCCACACGCGGCTCGGCGTCGCGGCCGGGGATCACGCGGCGATCATCTGGCCGCTGCTCTGCGGGCTCGCGAAGTCGAAATATTACCTGCTGCTCTGCGAGCAGGTGCTGGGCGCGGAGGCCGAGCGGATCGGACTGATCAGCCTGGCGGTGGAGGATCACGAGCTCGACGCCAAGGCGGTCGAGATCGCCGCCCGGCTCGCGGCCGGCGCGCAGAGCGCGATCCGCTGGACCAAATACGCGCTCAACAACTGGTTGCGCGCGATGGGCCCGACCTTCGACACCTCGCTCGCGCTCGAGTTCCTCGGCTTCGCCGGCCCCGAGGTGAAGGAGGGGCTGGCGGCGCACCTGGAGAAGCGCAAGCCGGCGTTCCCGCCGCAGCGGATCCTTTAACCGGCCGCTCCCGAGAGCGTCCCCCCTGTTCCGGCACGGGCGTACGCGCCGCGGCCGGTGCCGCCCGGCCCCCTCTCTCTGACCCCCTCCCTCAGGGGGAGGGGGAACCGTAGGGCGATGCCTCACAATTTCCGCAAGGGCGGCGTCTCGCCGGGCGGCAGCGGAACCTGCGCGACATTCAGCACCATCGAAACCAGGCTGTAGTAACCGCACGCACCGACCAGATCCATCACGCCCCGCTCGCCGAAGCGGGCCTTTACCTTGGCGAAGGTAGAATCGCTCACCTCTCCGCTGTTCACCAGCTCGGTTGCAAAATCGTACACTTCGCTCTCCTCGGCGCTCATCCCCTGCGGCCGCCGTCCCTCGGCCACCGCATCGGCGATCGCCGGCGCGAGCCCTGCCTCCAGCGCCAGCCGCCGGTGCGCGTAAAATTCGTACTGCGCGGTCCAGCGCCGCCCGGTGATGATGATCGCAAGCTCGTTCAGCTTGGCGGGGATCGAGCTGTGGAAGCGCACATAGGCGCCAAGCTTCTGCACGTGCTCGGCAAGCTCGGGGCTGCGCAAGAGCGCGTTGAACGGGCCGCGCAGCCCGGCCCCGCGCGGGCCGGACTGGATCGAGTCCGCGACCTTCCGCTGCTCCGGCGACATGGTTTCGGGCGTCAATTCCGTGAATCGGCCTGCGGCCATGCGAGTCCTCCTCTCAGGGCGAGGCCAGGATCAGCCCGCCATCCACAATGATCTCGGTTCCGGTGATGTAGTTCGCTTCCTCCGAGGCGAGGAACAGCACGGCGTTCGCCACGTCCCATGCCGTGCCCATCCGCCCCATCGGGCAGCGTGCATTGCGGCTGGCGATCAGCGAAGCGGCGTCGCCCCCGGCGACCGTCTTCGCCAGACGCTGCTCGACCAGCGGCGTGTGCATCAGCCCCGGCACCACCGTATTGACCCGGATTCCCTTCTTCACGAACGCGCCCGCCGTGGAACGGCTGAACTGGATCACCGCCGCTTTCGAGGCGCTGTAGGCGACATGCGTGCGCCCGCCCGCGCCGTCGTTGCGCAAACCGGCAACCGAGCTGATGTTCACCACCGCGCCGGCGCCCTGCCGCTCCATCACCGGCAGCACGTATTTGCAGCCGAGGAACGCGGTCTTGAGGTTGAAGTCGATCTGCTGGTCCCAGACCTCCTCGGTCATCGTCACCGCATCGCCAGGGGCCGAGCCGCCGACATTGTTCACGAGTACGTCGATGCGGCCGAACCGCGCGAGGCACGCGCCGACCATCGCCTCCACCTCGGCGGCGATCAGCATGTCGCAGCGATGCGCCGCGGCGGTGCCGGACTCGCTCTCGATGATGCGGCGGGTCTCCTCGGCGGCTTCCAGGTTGATGTCCACCAGAAACACCGAAGCACCCTGCCGCGCCAACAGCACCGAGGTCGCCTTGCCGTTGCCCCAGCCGGGCCCCACTGATCCCGCGCCGGTCACGACGGCGACCTTGCCCTTCATGTCGAGCATCGCGCGCTCCTCCTGTTTCGGCGCAGCCTAGGCGATTGGCGGCGCGGCGGATACCGCGCCGGTTCAGCGCACCTGCGCGGCGGCGGCGCGCGACAGGCTCTGGCGCCGCGCCCCGCGCAGCCGGCGCAAGAGCTGATAGGCCGTGCCGGCGACGCCGAGCGGCATCAAATACATGAACCCCATCAGGATCACGCCGTAGATCGCCCCGGGTGCCGCCTTGGAAATGTCATTGGCGATGTTCGGCACGTACTCGATGAACGCCGCGCCGAGGATCGCGCCGAGGATCGAGTTGACGCCGCCCACCACGAGGCCGACGAAGAACCAGATCGAGATGAAGGAGTTGAAGCTGTCCGGTGCCACGAACTGCACGGCGAAGGTGGTCAGGCACCCGGCGATGCCGGTGAAGGCGGCGCTGACGGCGAAGGTGCGGGTCTTCACCGAGGAAATGTTCACGCCCATCGATTCCGCCGCCAGGGGCTGATCGCGGATCGCCTTCATCGCCCGCCCGATCCGCCCGCGTTCCAGGTTCCAGCCGACCAGGAACACGAGGGCGGTGATGCCGAGCGAGAACAGATAAATCCACTGGTCGTCGCTGATCGGCAGCCCAAACGGCGCGCTCGGCTTGTCCGTCGTCAGCCCCTGCACTCCGCCCGTGAGATCGGCCAGCGAATTCACCTTGAGGAGTTGCGGCACCGCCACCGCGAGCGCCAGCGTCACCAGCGCCAGATAAAGCCCGGAAAGCCGCAGCGCCGGGAAACCGACCAGGAATCCGATCACGCCCGCCGCGATCGCGCCGACCGGCAAGGTGGCCCAATAGGGCCAGTCGTAATTCGCCATCAGGATCGCGGTGGAATAGGCGCCGACCGCGTAGAAGGCGCCGTGCCCGAGCGAGATCTGGCCGTTGATCCCCGTCAGCAGCACGAGCCCAAGGATCGCACAGGCATAGGAGGCGACCATCGTGAGCTGGAACAAATGATAGCCGCTGACGAGGAAGGCGAGCGCCACGAAACAGGCGAACACCACGATGATCGCGATGACGCGCCAGGGCTCCAGCCGGTCTTCCCGCTCCCGCCCCGATGACCGCAGCTCGGTATCGCGCATGGCTTAGACCCTGCTTTGCACCGGGCGTCCGAACAAGCCCGCGGGCTTGACCAGCAGCACGGCGACGATGATCAGAAGGGCGACGGTCAGCTTCAGCTCGGTGCCGACCACGTAGGCGCCGAACAAGTTTTCCAGCACGCCGACGATGAAGCCGCCGACCACCGCGCCCCATGGATTGTCGACCCCGCCCACCAGCGCGCCGGCGAAGGCGTAGGTCAGGATGCCGAACATCATGTTCGGGTCGAGGAACACGATCGGCGCCACCATGATGCCGGCCACCGCGCCGATCGCGGCGGCGAGCGCCCAGCCGAGCATCAGCATCCGGTTCACCCGCACCCCGCACAGTCTGGACGAGGTGGCGTTGAACGCCGCCGCGCGCATGGCGAGCCCGAGCGTGGTGTAGCGGAAGAACAGGAACACCATCAGCAGCACGACGAGCGTGACGCCGGTCTCGCCCACCTCGTGGGCGGAAACATAGCCGCCGAACAACGGCTGCCCGCCGCCGAAGGGGGAAGGGAACGGCTTGATGATGTAGTCGAAAATCCAGCCGTCCATCGCGTTGATGAGCAGCAAGAGGCCGATGAACACGCCGACGGAGGTCAGGATCGGCGCGTTGTAAGTCGGGCGGATCAGGATTCGCTCCACCACCGCGCCCATGATGAACGAAACGATCACCGTGACCACGAACGCGCCCCAATAGGGCACGCCGGCGTTGATCAGCGTCAGACAGATATAGGTGGAGAGGGTGGCCATCTCCCCTTGGGCAAAGTTGATGTGGTGCGTGGACTGGTAGATCATCACCAGCGCCAGCGCGACGGCGGCGTAGATGCTGCCGCTCGCCAGCCCCGAGATAATCTGATGGGCCAAACCGCTCACGGCGCCGCGGCTCCTCTGTCGTCAGTAGCCAAGATAGGATTTCCGCACGGACTCGTCGCGCCGCAGCTCCGCCGCCGGCCCCGACACCGCGATGCGCCCGGTCTCGAGCAGATAGGCGTAATCGGCGAAATCGAGCGCGATCGAGGCATTCTGTTCGACGAGCAACATGCTCACGTTCTCGTCGGCGCGGATGCGGCGCAGGATGCGGAAAATCTCCTGCACGATCAGCGGTGCCAGCCCGAACGAGGGTTCATCGAGCAGCAGGAGGCGCGGGCGCACGAGCAGCGCGCGCGCGATCGCGAGCATCTGCTGCTCGCCGCCCGACAGGGTGCCGGCCTGCTGGCGCAGCCGCTCCTTCAGGCGCGGGAAATAGCTGAATATCTGCTCGAAATCGCGCGGGATGTTGTCCTTGTCGCGGCGCACATAGGCGCCGAGACGGAGGTTCTCCTCCACCGTCAGCTCCATAAAGGTGCCGCGCCCGTCCGGCACGTGGCCCACCCCGCGCCGCACGATCTCCTCGGCCGCCAGCCGCTCGATCCGCTCGCCCGCGAGCCGCACCTCGCCCTGCGGCCGGATGAGCCCGCAGATCGCGCGCAGCGTGGTCGTCTTGCCCGCGCCGTTGGCACCGAGCAGGGCAGTGACCTTGCCCTCCTCCACCTCGAAATCGAGCCCGTGCAGAACCCGCGTCTGCCCGTAGCCGGCGTGCAGCCCCCGCGCCTCAAGCAGCGCCGGCATGATACCTCACGTCTTCCTCGCTCTCGCCGAGATAGGCACGGATCACCTCGGGCTCGCGGCGCACCTCGTCGGGCGTGCCGTCGGCGATCTTCCGGCCGAACTCGAGCGCCACCACCTTGTCGGAGATTCGCATCACGAGGCTCATGTGATGCTCGACCACCAGCACCGTCATGTGGAAGTGCGCGCGGATCTGCTTAATCAGCTCGGAGAGGTCATCGACCTCGCTGTGGTTGAGACCGCCGGCCGGCTCGTCGAGCAGCAGCAGCTTCGGCGCCCCGATCAGCGCGCGGCCGAGCTCCACCCGTTTCTGGGTGGGAAATGGCAGGCTTCCCACCGGCACGTCCTCCACATCCTCGAGCGCCAGCAGGTGCAGAACGTCGTAGAGCTTCTCGCGCGCCTCCGCCTCCTCCCGCCGCACCACCGCCAGGCGCAGCCCGTTCTCGACGAAGCCCGAGCGCGCGTTGTGATGGGCGCCCACCAGGATGTTGTCGCGCACCGACAGGCGGTGAAACAGCGCCACGTTCTGAAAGGTGCGGCCGACGCCGAGCGGGGCCATGCGATAGCGCGGCAGGCCGCGCAAGGACTGCCCCTCGAACAGGATGTCGCCTTCCGAGAAGCGGTAGATGCCGCTGATACAGTTGAACAAGGTGGTCTTGCCCGAGCCGTTCGGCCCGATCAGCCCGCAGATCTGCCCGCGCGGCACGTCGAACGTGACCCCAGCCAGAGCGACGACGCCGCCGAAGCGCATCACCACGCCGCGGACGGCGAGCAGCACATTGTCATCCGCTACGGCATGATCAGCCATGTACGCCCGCTCGCGCACGCATGGCCTTGGCGCCATCCGTCTTTCCCATCCGCCCCCCGGATCAGCCGGCGCTGCTATAGAGCGCCGGACCTATTGGATTGGGGGCAAGGTGACGAAGCCCCAGAAGCAAGTCAACGCCCGCCTGAACGCCGCTCAACCCGCCTGTCGCGGCGTGCGGTGCGGCGCCAGCCAGCCCATCCTGGCGGCGGGTTCGGCGTCGGTGCTCGGCAGATATGGTTTGATATCGAGCAGGGGCGTGCCGTCCACGCAATCGAGGTAGCGCACCAGCAAGGTTGCCGGATCGGCGAACCCGTCGAACGCCACCACCGAGAGGCCGATCGGATTCGGCCGGCGCGGTGAGCGGGTGGCGAACACGCCGCGCGGCTCGGGGTCGAATTTCGGCCGCACGACGAGTTCGGACCCGCGACCGTCGCCCAGCCAGTAGAGAAGCATAAGATGAGAGAACCCTTCGAGGTGCGCGAGGCCGGGCAGGAAGGCCGGATCGACACAGGCCCGGCAGAGCGGCGCCGGGTCGATCTGCCGTCCGTTGCGCGGACACTCCTCGATCGTCACGAACGGGGTTCGCAACACCCCGATCGGGCGTAGGCGGATTGGCTCGCCCCGGTCGGTGCGGGTGTCTTCGGTGCGCGTGTCTTGGGCGATCAGTGGCTCTCCTGCATGTGCGCCTCCAGGAACCAGAGCGCTTTGTCGAGCCCGCGCGAGGCCTCGGTGAAGATGTCGGCGGTATCGGCATCGCCGGCCTCCGCCGCTTCGTCGATCGCCTTGCGGATGCGGTTGGCAACGTTCGCGTAGGCCTTGATAAGCGCCCGCAAATGGTCGTCGATGCTGTAGATGTCAGTCGGATAGGGCTCCGTGGTGGTTTTCTTCGCCACTTCCTGCGAGGTGCCGATGGCGGTGCCGCCGAGCTGCACCGCCCGCTCGGCGATGGTGTCGGTCCATGCGTCGATCTGGCTGCGGAACCCGTCCAGCATCTCATGGACGGCGATGAAGCGCGGCCCCTTGAGATTCCAATGCGCCTGCTTGGTGATCAGCGCGAGGTCGATACTGTCGGCGAGACGGGCGTTCAGAAGCTCGATCGACACCTTCTTGGCGTTGGCCTGCAAATCATTCTTGGTCGCGTGCGTCCGCATCATGATGAAGGCATCCCCTCTTCGGTGCGTCCTCGATATGGGGCCGCTTTCGGCGGCGGCCAGCCGATCACGCGCTGTTGCGCCGCCGCCACCGGGTCATGGGCGGGATCGATGGCGATGTGGCGCGAGGCGCCATCGCGGCTGCGGACGCAGAACGAGGCGGCACTTGCGAGCGTCGCCTGGTCCTCCGCCGACAGGCGCGCGTGCTCGCGCATATGATCGGTCCAGTCCGCCAGCAGCCAGCTTTCCAGAAACCGGTCGGGATGGGCGACATCCTCGTAGAGTTGCCAGCTCAGCGCGCCGCTGCGGCGGCGCACCATGCGGACCTCGCACATGATCCTCAGGAATCGGCTCCGCTCGCCGGGCGGCACCTCATAGCGCACCAGCTCCATCACCCGCTGGCGCGCGCGCGCGAGCACCGGGGCGAGCTCCCCCGCGGGCGCTTCAGGCTCGAGCGCGGACAACGGTTCCTCGGCCCGCGGCCGCACCGCCTGCCGGTCCAGCCCGAAGATCCGCACCGGCAGCGCCATCGCCACCCCGAGCGCCGCGGCGGCGACCAGCGCGTGCGACAGGCCCACCCGGTTACCGAGCCAGCCCCAGGCGAGCGAACCCGAGGCGAGCGCACCGTTGAACGAGAGCTGGTAAATCGCCAGCGCCCGCGCCCGCACCCAGGGCGGGCAGGCGAGCTGGGCAGCGGCCTGCGTCATGGAGAACGCCGTCACCCAGCCGGTGCCGAACAGCAGCATCCCGGCCGCGGCAACGCTCCAGTGGCGGGCGAGCCCGACGAGCGCGATGCCCGCGCAGGAGGAGAGGGTGGCAAGGAACACGATCTCGCTGCGGCTGAGCCGCGCCGAGATCAGCGGCAGGGCGAGCCCCGCGCTCACCCCGCCCGCTCCCATCACGCCCAGGATCAGCCCGAACATCCCCGGGCCGAGATGGAGCTGCGCGCGCACCACGAGCGGCAGCAGCGCCCAGGGCGCGGAGGCGGGAAAGGCGTAGGCGAAGCAGCGGATCATTGCCGCCCGGATGGCGGGCGTGCTGTGCACGAAGCGGGCGCCGGCGCGCATCGCCGAGAGCAGGTGCTCGCGCGGCAGCGCCGTCGCTTGGTCCCGCCGCCGTCCGCGCCAGACCCAAAGCGCCCAGATCACCGCGACGAACGAGACCGCGTAGATCGCGAACGCAAGGCCGGCGCCGCCGAGCAGCACGAGCGCGCCCGCCAGCGCCGGGCCGACCGCGCGGGCGAGGTTGAAGCCGATCCCGCCGAGCGAGATCGCCTGCACCAGGTCCCCGCGCGGCACGAGATCGGGGACGATCGCGCTCCAGGCGGGCGCCGTCAGCGCGCCGCCGATCCCGATCGCGAAGGTGAACAGCAACAGGCTCGCCGCGGTCGTCTGGTGCAGAAGGGTTAGTGCCGCGAGCGTGGCGGCGGCCAGCATGGTCCAGAGCTGCGTTCCGATGAGGAATCGCCGCCGGTCCACGATGTCGGCGAGCGCCCCGCCGGGCAAGGCGAGCAGGAAGGTCGGCAGGATGGTCGCCACCTGCACCATCGCGACGATGATCGGCACCGGGGCGAGGCTGGTCATCAGCCAGCCGGCGCCGGTGTTCTGGAGCCACAGGCCGAGCGAGGTGACGACGTTGGCCATCCATAGCCGCCGGTAGGCGGTGTGACGGAGCGGCGCGAGTGCGGGCGGCAGGCGGGTCACGGCACCGAAGCCGCGATCATCACGTGGATCGTCGGGCCGACCAGGATCGGCCAGGCGGTGATGCCCCATTCGGCGCGGGTCAGATCACCCTCGGCCACGAGCCGGTGCGGGAAGCGATCCATGTGCAGCGCGAACGGCCGCACCTGTCCGTGCAGTTCGAGCTGGCCGGATAGCCCGCCATCCTGGCTGCACCGTCCTTGGAATGCGAACGTCGGATAGCGCGCCGCGTCCATGAAGTCCGGGCCGAGCAGCCGCCTCTGCCGGTCGGGATCGCCGGTCTGCATACTGGTGACATCGGCGACGAATTGCACCGAACAGATGCCCGGCGCGTCAGGGTCGTAGCGAAGCGTGCCGGCGAACCGGCCCACCGTGATCGGGATGGGCAACAGGCCGAGCACCCTGGCCGTAAGCCGCACCGAGGTGGCGGGCACGGCGAGCGGCACCTCGGTCATGGAGGCGGCGGCCGAAACGGCCCCGAACGCCACCGGCAAGGCCAGGACGGCCGCCACCCTCCAAGGTGCCCTACCTCGCACGCCGATTTTTCCCGCAATAACCCGTGTTGGCTAGCGCGCGGTGCCGCGCCGATCCAGTCTGAACTTGCGGCGGTTTGACTTATCGGCATGCAACGGCAGAAATGCCCGACGGCCCCGCTTGGCCGACGCCGGAGGAGATTTCCATGGACCTCAATTTCACCGCCGAGGAACTCGCGTTCCGCGACGAGGCACGCCGGTTCTTCCGCACGGAAATCCCGCAGTCGATCCGCGACAAGCTGCGCGACGGCGAGCATCTGACGCGCGAGGAGATGATCACGAGCCAGCGTATCCTGAATGCGCGCGGCTGGGCGACCCCGAACTGGCCTGTCGAGTGGGGCGGCCAGCCCTGGTCGCCCGTCCAACTCTATTTCTACCAGGACGAGATGCAGCAGGCCTATGTGCCGCCGCCGATCGGGTTCAACGTGACGATGGTCGGCCCGGTGATCGCGCAGTTCGGCAGCGAGGAGCAGAAGAAGCGGTTCCTGCCGCCCACCGCCAATGCCGACATTTTCTGGTGCCAGGGCTTCTCCGAACCCGGCGCCGGCTCCGATCTGGCGAGCCTTCGCACGCGCGCCGAACGCAAGGGCGACAAATACGTCATCAACGGCCAGAAAATCTGGACCACGCTCGCCCAGTACGCCGACTGGATTTTCTGCCTGGTCCGCACCGACCCGGCGGCCAAGAAGCAGGAGGGCATCTCCTATATCCTGGTCGATATGAAATCGCCCGGCATCACCGTGCGCCCGATCATTACCATCGATGGCGGGCGCGAGGTGAACGAGGTGTTTTTCGACAATGTGGAGGTTCCCGCCGAGAACCTGGTCGGCCAGGAAAACAAGGGCTGGGACTATGCCAAGTTCCTGCTGGGCAACGAACGCACCGGGATCGCGCGTGTCGGCGCCTCCAAAGCCAAGGTCGCCCGCATCAAGGAACTCGCCGCGCTCGAGCGCGACGGCGAGCGCCCGGTGATCGAGGATACCAAGTTCCGCGAGAAACTGGCCGCCGTCGAGGTGGAGCTGAAGGCGCTGGAGATGACGCAGCTTCGCGTGATTTCCGACGAGCGCAAGCGCGAAAAGGGCCGGCAGAACCCGGCGAGCTCGATCCTGAAGCTCAGCGGCTCGGTGATCCAGCAGAAGCTGACCGAGCTGATGATCGACGTGGTCGGCCCCTACGTGTTCCCCTACCAGCCGCCCGAGCAGGGTCAGAACGAGCCCTGGTTCGGGCCGGACTACGCCGCCCCGGCTGGGCCGCAGTATTTCAACTACCGCAAGGTCTCGATCTACGGCGGCTCCAACGAGATCCAGCGCAACATCATCGCCAAGGCGATTTTGGGTTTGTAACCGGGGACTGCATGCCCTCAGCCCTCACCTAGTCTCTCCCTTCTGCCGCAGGCGGGAGAGGGGAGAGGAACCTCTTACTGCCACCGGACAAAGAAGCGAGGAACGCGACAGAGCCGCCCGGGAGAGGGGAGAAGTTAGGCGAGGGGTGAGGGACGCGGCAAAGCGAGGAAAAGAATGGACTTCGATCTCACCGACGAACAACGCCTGCTCAAAGACAGCGTCGAGCGGCTGATCGCCGACCAGTACGGCTTCGAGCAGCGCAAGAAATATCTGCGGGAGCCGAACGGCTGGAGTGCCGCCTTGTGGTCGCAATATGCCGAGCTCGGCCTGCTCGGCCTGCCGTTCGAGGAGAGCCTGGGCGGCTTCGGCGGCGGTGCGGTGGAGACCATGATCGTCATGGAGGCGTTCGGCCGCGGCCTGATTCTCGAACCCTATTTCGCCACCGTCGTGCTCGGCGGCGGGCTGCTGAACCGCCTGGGCGATGCGGCGCAGCGTGCCGAGCTCATCGCGCAAATCGCGCAGGGCAAGCTGAAGCTCGCCTTCGCGCATGTCGAGCGCCATTCGCGCTGGAACCTCGCCGACGTGGCGACCACCGCCAAGAAACAGGGCGACGGTTGGGTGCTGGAAGGCAGCAAGGGCGTGGTGCTGCACGGCGACTGCGCCGACAAGCTGCTCGTCACCGCCCGCACGGCCGGCGGCCAGCGCGACCGCGACGGCATCGGCCTGTTCCTCGTCGATGCGAGCGCCGCGGGCGTCAGCCGCCGCGGCTTCGCGACACAGGACGAGTTGCGCGGCGCGGAGGTGACGCTCGGCGGGGCGCGCGCCGAGGCGGTGCTGGGCGATCCGGGCAAGGCGCTGGGGGAGATCGAGCGGGTCGTGGATCAGGCGATCGCGGCGCTTTGCGCCGAGGCGGTCGGCGTGATGACGGTGATGCACGAGACCACGGTGGAGTATCTCAAGACCCGCCAGCAGTTCGGCCGCCCGATCGGCAGTTTCCAGGCGCTCCAGTTCCGCGCCGTCGATATGCTCACCGCGCTCGAGCAGGCGCGCAGCATGGCGCTGTTCGCCACCGTCTCAGCCGAGAGCGACGATCCGGTCGAGCGCCGCCGCGCCATCGCGGCGGCCAAGGTGCAGATCGGCCGCTCCGGCAAGCATATCGGCCAGGATGCCATTCAACTTCACGGCGGCATCGGCATGACGATGGAATACAGCGTCGGCCACTACTTCAAGCGCATGACGATGATCGACCAGATGTTCGGCGACGCCGACCATCATTTGCAGGTGCTGGCCCGTCTCGGCGGCCTGTTCGGCCCCACACGCGCGGCCGCCTGACGCGCCGGGCGGCCGACCCCATATAGGTGCGGCAAGGAAAGGAGGCGATCCATGCGTCTGTTCGGCGGCCGGAGCGGGACCGCGGAGGCGGAGGACTATCCGGTGCAGCATTCCGACGCGGAATGGCGGGAGCTTCTCACGCCCGAGCAGTACCGCGTGCTGCGCCAGCACGGCACCGAGCGCGCCGGCACCTCGCCGCTGAACGCCGAGAAGCGACCTGGCGTGTTCGTCTGCGCCGGCTGCGGCAACCCGCTCTATCCGTCGGACACCAAGTTCGAGAGCGGCACCGGCTGGCCGAGCTTCTACGATCCGCTGCCGGGCGGGATCGGAACCTCCGAGGACCGCAGCTTCTTCATGACCCGCACCGAGGTCCACTGCGCCCGCTGCGGCGGCCATCTCGGCCATGTCTTCGAGGACGGTCCGCCGCCGACCGGCCTGCGCTACTGCATGAACGGCGCGGCGATGAAATTCGCGCCGCGGGAGTAAGATCGGCCTCGCTGGCGAGTCGCGCCCCCGAGGCTCGGATGGAGCTCCTGTATTCGGTCCTGCTGTTCTTGCTGCTGGTCGGGGCGGCGTGGGGCTGCATCCTCATCCAGCCGCTTTTGCGCCCGCACCACCGCAGCCCCGATACCGCCGACTTCGTCCGTCTGGTCGTGACCATGATGGTGACGTTCGCCGCAGTCGCGCTTGGGCTGCTGATCACGACCGCGAAGGCGAATTTCGACAGCGTCAGCGACGATATGCGCGGCTACGCCGTGCAGATCATCGAACTCAACCGGCTGATGCGGGTGTACGGCCCGGAGACCGACGAGGCCCGGCAGCTCCTCAAGACCTACACGGCCGCGGCCATCGCCACCACCTGGCCAAACGAGACGCCGCCTCCCGGCGCGATCGCCCCCCCGCCGTCGCCGGGTGATGCGCTGATCGAAAACACCACGCTCGGACGGATGCTGTCACAGATCGGCACGCTGCTCGCGGGGCTGCGCCCGGAGACCCCGCTGCAAACCCAGATCGCCGCCGCGGCGCGGGCGCATTTCGACGTTCTACTGCAACGGCGATGGAAACTGATCGAGGAGGCGCCGGGAAGGGTCTCGGCACCCTTCTACGGGATCATGGCCTTGTGGATGGTGATGGTGTTCGCGAGCTTCGGGCTGGTCGCGCCGCGCAATGCGCTGGTCGCCGCGCTGATCGTGCTATGCGGCCTCTCGATCGCCTCCGCCGAGTTCATCGTGCTGGAGATGAACACCCCGTTCAGCGGGCTGATCCAGATTCCGAGCGCCCCCTTGCGCGCAGCGCTCCAGCATCTTGGGTAACGCCGGCATTGACGCGACACGCCCCGGCGGGGGACCAACGGCATCGGTTGCGAATCGTGCGGAGTCCCCCCCTGTGATGCGGCGCCTGGCCCCTACCCTTCTCCTGTTGCTGTCGCTTACCGCCCTGCCGGTGCGTGCTGCCGAGCCGCCGCGGCGGTTCGTGGTGTTTTTCGGCGAATGGTCGGCCGGGTTCGACTCCGCCGCGCTCGCGGTGATCCATGACGCCGCGCAATGGGCGCTCGCGCACCCAGACGACACCGTCACCGTCACCGGGGCGGCCGACCTGACCGGAAGCCGCAAGGCGAATCTGCTGCTCTCCGACCTCCGCGCCCAAGTCGTCGCCGACCAGCTCGCGCAGGATGGGCTGCCCGAGCAGCGGGTGAAGCTGGTCGGGCTCGGCTCGGTCGGATATACGCTCTCCCCGCAGGAATCACGCCGCGTCATCGTCACGATCGCCGCGCCCTGACGTGGATGGGATGACTGCGCCCGGTCTCCGCGCCGATCCCGCGGAGGTGCTGCACCGCGTCTTCGGCTTTCCGGCTTTCCGCGGCCTGCAGGAGCAGGTCGTCCGGCACGTGATCGCCGGCGGCGACGCGCTTGTGCTGATGCCGACCGGCGGCGGCAAGAGCCTTTGTTACCAGGTGCCGGCCCTCTGCCGCCCGGGCACGGCGGTGGTGATCTCGCCGCTGATCGCGCTGATGGACGATCAGGTGGCGGCGCTGCGCCAGCTCGGCGTGGCTGCGGCGGCGCTGCATTCGGAACTCGACCCGGCCGAGGCGCACGAGGCCACGAGGGCGCTGGTCGAGGGCGGGCTCGATCTGCTTTACGTCTCGCCTGAGCGGCTGCTCGGCAACGGGATGCTGGACCGGCTCGCGCGCCTCCGCCTCGCGCTGATCGCGATCGACGAGGCGCATTGCGTCTCGCAATGGGGCCACGAGTTCCGCCCCGAATATCGCGCGCTCGCCGCGCTTGCCGAACGCTTCCCCTTGGTGCCGCGCATCGCGCTCACCGCCACCGCCGACCGCCGCACCCGCCCCGACATCCTTGCCGCGCTGAACATGGAACGGGCGGCGGTGTTCGTCGCCAGCTTCCACCGCCCCAACCTGCACATCGCCGCCGAGCCGAAATCGAGCGAGACCACGCAACTGCTCGCTTTCCTCGCCCGTCATCGCGGCGAATGCGGCATCGTCTATTGCGGCACCCGCGCGCGCAGCGAGCGCATCGCCGCGCAGATCGCCGCCAACGGGCTGCCGGCGATCGCCTTTCATGCTGGGATGGAGCCCGAGCAGAAACGCACGGCGCTCGCCCGCTTCCGCTCGGGCGAGCCGCTGATCGTCTGCGCCACCATCGCCTTCGGCATGGGGATCGACCGGCCGGACGTGCGCTTCGTCGTGCATCTCGACATGCCGGACAGCCCCGAGGCGTTCTATCAGCAGATCGGCCGCGCCGGACGCGACGGCGAGCGAGCGGAGACGCTGCTCCTGTATGGCGGGCAGGAGATCGCGCTGGCGCGCCACCGGCTGGCGCGTTCGGCCGTGCCCGAATGGCAGAAGCGCACGATGCGCGCCAAGCTCGAGGAGATGATCGCCTTGAGCGACACCTCGGCCTGCCGCACGCAGCGCCTGCTCGCTTGCTTCGACGAGGTGATGGAGCAGCCGTGCGGGCATTGCGACATCTGCGAGTCCCCGCCGGAAACCATCGAGGCGCGCGTGGAAGCGCAGAAAGTGCTCTCCGCCGTGCACCGCACCGGGCAGATCTTCGGGGCGGTGCATGTGATCGCCGTGCTGCGCGGTGAAAGGACTGAACCCGTGCTGCGCCACCGCCATGACGGGCTGAGCGTGTTCGGCATCGGCGCCGACCGCCCGGCCGCGTTCTGGCGCGGCGTCATCCGCCAGCTCGTCGCCGCGGGGGCGCTCGACATCGACGTGGAAGGGCATGGCGGGCTGTTCCTCGTGCCCGAGAAGGCGCGCCCGCTGTTGCGCGGCGAAGCTTCGTTCCGCGTGCGCGCCGAAGCCCGGCCCGGGCGGCGGCCCCCGCCCGGGCGCCACGCCGAACCCGCCTCCGCGGCATCGGCCGAGGAGTCGCGGCGGTTCGCGGCGCTGCGTGCCTGGCGCGCCGAACAGGCGAAGGCGCAATCGGTGCCGCCCTATGTGATTTTCCACGACAGCGTGCTGCGCGCGATCACCGCCACCGGGCCGCGCAGCTTCGAGGAGCTCGCCGCCATCAAGGGCGTCGGCGCCTCCAAGCTGACGCGCTACGGGGAATTGGTGCTCGCCGTCCTGCGCGAAGAACCGAGCTCCCCCAACGAGAGCCGCGCCCCTGCTTCTCGCACGGCGCGGGCGGGGATTATAGAATCGTCTGATGGACGAGGATTTCCGCCGCGCGGCGCTTGAGTACCACCGGCTGCCACAGCCGGGAAAGCTCGCCATCCAGCCGACGAAGCGCATGGCCACCCAGCGCGACCTCGCACTCGCCTATTCGCCCGGTGTCGCCGCCGCCTGCGAGGCGATAAAGGCCGATCCGCACAGCGCGCGCGAGCTGACCGCGCGCGGCAACCTGGTCGGCGTCGTCTCCAACGGCACGGCCGTGCTCGGGCTCGGCAATATCGGCGCGCTGGCCGGCAAGCCGGTGATGGAGGGCAAGGCGGTCCTGTTCAAGAAATTCGCCGGCATCGACGTGTTCGACATCGAGGTGGATCAGACCGACCCGGATCGCTTCTGCGATGTGGTGGCCGCGCTCGAACCGACGTTCGGTGCCATCAATCTCGAGGACATCAAGGCGCCCGAGTGTTTTGCGATCGAGGCCGCGCTGCGCCGGCGCATGACGATCCCGGTGTTCCACGACGATCAGCACGGCACCGCGATCACCGTCGCCGCCGCCGTCCGCAACGGGCTGCTGCTGCAGGGCAAGACGCTCGATCAGGTGCGCCTGGTCACGTCGGGCGCCGGCGCGGCGGCGCTTGCCTGCGTGGATCTGCTCGTCTCGATGGGCCTCAGCGCCGAACACGTGACGCTGACCGACATCCACGGCGTGGTGCGGAAGGACCGGCAGGGAATGCTGCCCAACATGGCGCGCTATGCGCGCGACACGCGCGCAGAGAGCCTGGAGCAGGTGCTCGACGGCGCCGACATTTTCCTCGGGCTCTCGGCGCCGCGTGTGCTGAAGCCCGAATGGCTCCCGAAGCTCGCCGACAAGCCGCTGATCCTGGCGCTCGCCAACCCCGAACCCGAGATCATGCCCGATCTCGCCCGCGAGCGCCGGCCGGACGCGATCATCGCCACCGGGCGCAGCGATTTCCCCAATCAGGTCAACAACGTCCTCTGCTTCCCCTTCATCTTCCGCGGCGCGCTGGATGTTGCCGCCACAACGATCAACGAGGAGATGAAGATCGCCGCGGTGGAGGCGATCGCAGGGCTCACGCGGATGGAGGCGAGCGAGGTGGTCGCCGCCGCCTATGGCGGCGTCGCGCCGGTGTTCAGCCCCGACTACATTCTGCCCAAGCCGTTCGATCCGCGCCTGATCCTGGAAGTCGCGCCGGCGGTGGCGAAAGCGGCGATGGAAACCGGCGTGGCGCGGCGCCGGATCGAGGATTTCGCCGCCTATAGGCGCGAGCTTGAGCGGTTCGTGTTCCGCTCCGGCCAGCTGATGCGCCCCGTTTTCGAGGCGGCGCGGAAAGAGGCGCAGCGCATCGTCTATGCCGAGGGCGAGGACGAGAGGGTGCTGCGCGCGGCGCAGATGCTGGTGGACGACGGCATCGCCCGCCCGATCCTGCTCGGACGAGGCGCGGTGATCCGCCGCAAGGTGGAAGAGATGGGGCTGAGGCTCGATCTCGGCGGCGCGGTGCGGGTGCTCGACCCGGAGGCGGATGCGGCGACCTATGCGGCGCTGGTGCCCGAGTATCAGCGCATCGCCGGCCGCCGCGGCGTGCCGACCGACATCGCCGCACGCTCGCTCACCACCCGGCTCGCGGTCGCGGCGGCGATGCTGCTCAGGACTGGGCAGGCCGATGCGGCGATCTGCGGCGGCCTCGCCAACTGGTACCGGCAGGTGCAGTATGTGTTGCCGGTCATCCCGCGCCGTCCCGGTATCTCGCGCGTCTATGCGCTGGAATGCCTGATCCTGCCCACCGGCAGCCTGTTCATCTGCGACACGCAGATGGTCGTTGATCCCACCGCCGAGCAGATCGCCGAGATGACGTGCCTCGCGGCCGAGGCGGTGGAGGAGTTCGGCATCACGCCCAAGATCGCGCTGCTGTCGCATTCCAATTTTGGCTCGAGCGACTCCGACACCGCCCGCAAAATGCGCCGCGCACTGACGCTGATCCGCGAGCGCGATCCCGACCTCGAAGTCGACGGCGAGATGAACGCCGACAGTGCGCTCGTGGAGGCGATCCGCAATCGCGCCATTCCCGATTCGCGCCTGGGCGGCGCGGCGAACCTCTTGGTGATGCCGACGCTCGACGCCGCCAATATCGGCTTCACCCTGCTGAAGGCGGCCGCCGACGGGCTGCCGGTCGGCCCGATCCTGCTCGGCGTCAGCAAGCCCATCCATGTGCTCGTGCCGAGCGTGACGGCGCGGGGGATCGTCAACCTGAGCGCCTTCGCCGCGCGCGAGGCGCTCGACAGCGCCAGCGCCTTGCGTGCCAGGACCTAGGCGGCGACATTAGCCCGAAGAGCCAATTCGGAGACACTCGTGCCCGCTTTCGCCAGCACCGATACCTATATCGCCACGCGCGACCTGGAGGTCGCCGTCAACGCCTCGGTTGCCTTGCAGCGCCCGCTACTGGTGAAGGGCGAGCCTGGCACCGGCAAGACCATGCTGGCGCACGAGGTCGCGCGCGCGCTCGGCCTGCCGCTGATCGAGTGGCACATCAAGTCCACCACCAAGGCGCAGCAGGGGCTTTACGAATACGACGCCGTGTCGCGCCTGCGCGACGGCCAGCTCGGCGATCCGCGCGTGCACGACATCGCGAACTACATCGTGCGCGGCAAATTGTGGGAGGCGTTCGACTCCGAGCGGCCCGTGGTGGTGCTGATTGACGAGGTGGACAAGGCTGATATCGAGTTCCCCAACGATCTGCTGCTCGAACTCGACCGGATGCAGTTCTATGTCTATGAGACGCGGCAGACGGTCGTCGCCAAGCATCGCCCGGTGGTGATCATCACCTCGAACAACGAGAAGGAGCTGCCCGACGCCTTCCTGCGCCGCTGCTTCTTCCACTACATTCGCTTCCCCGACCGCGAGACGATGGAGAAGATCGTCCAGGCCCATTATCCCAACATACGCCAGGACCTCGCGCGCGATGCGCTGAATGTGTTCTTCCAAATCCGCGAGGTGCCCGGGCTGAAGAAGAAACCGGCGACCTCGGAGCTGCTCGACTGGCTCAAGCTTCTGATGGTGGAGGATCTGCCGGCCGAGGCGCTGCGGAGCAACGAGAAGCACTTGGTGATTCCGCCGCTGTATGGGGCTCTGCTGAAGAACGAGCAGGATGTGCATCTGTTCGAGCGCATCGCTTTCCTGGCTCGACGGCAGTCTTAGAAGAAGTGTTCACACGGAGGGCCAGCGAGGACGCGCGCAGAAACACGCAGAAATCTCCGTGTCTCTGCGTGGATTCTCCGTGGCTCTCCGTGTGAAATCTCGATATCACGGAAGCACGAATGTTCGCCACCTTCCTCCTCTCGCTGAAGCAAGCCGGCCTGCCGGTCTCGGTCACCGAATACCTGACGCTGATGGGCGCGATGAAGGCCGGCATCGCCGATTACAGCGTGGATGATTTCTACTACCTCTCCCGCGCCACGCTGGTGAAGGACGAGCGCCATCTCGACCGCTTCGACCGCGTGTTCGGCCAATGCTTCAAGGGCCTCGAATCCGCTGACGGGCTGAGCGCGCGCGAGCTCCCCGAGGAATGGCTCCGCAAGATGGCCGAGAAGCTGCTAACGCCCGAGGAAATGGCGCAGATCAAGGCGCTCGGCGGGTTCGAGGCGCTGATGGAGCGGCTGAAACAGCTCCTTGCCGAGCAGAAGGGCCGCCACCAGGGCGGCTCGAAATGGATCGGCACGGCAGGCACCTCTCCCTTCGGCGCCTACGGCTACAACCCCGAGGGCGTGCGGATCGGCCAGGACAAGAGCCGGCACCGGCGCGCGGTGAAGGTGTGGGACAAGCGAGAGTTCAAGGATCTCGACGGTGACATCGAGCTCGGCACTCGCAATTTCCGCGTCGCGCTGCGGCGGCTGCGCCGCTTCGCCCGCCAGGGGGAGGCGACCGAGCTCGACATCCCGGACACGATCCGCTCCACCGCCAACAATGCCGGGATGCTCGACCTCAAGCTGGTGCCGGAGCGGCACAACACGGTGAAGGTGCTGCTGTTCCTGGATGTCGGCGGCTCGATGGACGACCACATCAAGGTTTGCGAGGAGCTGTTTTCCGCCTGCCGCTCGGAGTTCAAGCATCTCGAATACTATTACTTTCATAACTTCACCTACGAGCGGGTGTGGAAGGACAACCGCCGCCGCCACGAGCGCACCGTGCCGACCTGGGAGGTGCTGCGGACCTATGGCCCCGACTACCGGCTGATCCTGGTCGGCGACGCCGCGATGAGCCCGTACGAGATCATGATGCCGGGCGGCAGCGTGGAGCATTGGAACGACGAGCCGGGCCGGGTCTGGCTGGACCGGCTCCTGTCGCACTTCCGCCGCGCCGCCTGGCTGAACCCCACCCCGCGCAGCACCTGGGGCCATGTGCAGTCGATCGGGATCGCGCGCGAGCTGATGGAGGGCCGGATGTACCCCCTTACCCCCGACGGCATCGACGAAATGACCCGCGAGCTGAGCCGGTAAGCCGGACCGGTTTCCAAGTTCGGCTGGCGCCGGCCCAGCGGAACGCCTACCCTCCCAGCTAAAGCGACCCGCCGGGAGGGTTGAGATGGACGTCCGGGATCACGCCGTCGCGTACGAACTCAATGTCGAGGCAACGCCGCTGGAGCTGATCGACGTCAGCGATCCCGGTCTTTATCAGCGCGACACGTGGCGTCCCTGGTTCGCCCGGCTGCGCCGGGAGGACCCGGTGCATTGGTGCGAAAACGGCATTTACGGCTCCTACTGGTCCGTCACCCGCTACCGCGACATCGAGGCGGTGGATACCAACCACGCCGCGTTCTCTTCCGCCGCCGAGATGGGCGGCATCGTGCTGCGCGACCTGCCGCCCGACCTGCGGCGGCCGAGCTTCATCACGATGGATCCGCCGCGCCATACCGACCACCGCCGCACGGTCACGCCATTCTTCGGCCAGAGAAGCCTGCCCAAGCTCGCCGACACGATCCGCGAACGCGCGGGCCGCATCCTCGACAGCCTGCCGCGCGGCGAGACGTTCGACTGGGTGGACCTGGTTTCGATCGAGCTGACCACGCAGATGCTCGCCACCCTGTTCGACTTCCCGTTCGAGGAGCGGCGCAAGCTCACCTACTGGTCGAATGTCTCCACCGTGAACAAGCGCGCCGGCACCGAGATCGACAGTGACGAGAAGCGCAACGAGATTCTCGACCAGGCGCTGGCCGAGCTGCTCGAGCTTTGGAAGCAGCGCGCGGCGCAGCCGCCGAAGCCCGACCTCATTTCGATGCTCGCGCATGGCGAGGCGACGAGGGATCTGCCGTCACGCCCGAACGAGCTGATGGGCACCCTGATGCTGCTGATCGTCGGCGGCAACGACACCACGCGCAACACGATATCGGGCGGGCTGATCGCGCTCAACCAGTACCCCGACCAGTACCGCAAGCTGCGCGAGAACCCGGCCCTCCTGCCCTCGGCGGTGCAGGAGATGATCCGCTGGCAGACGCCGGTGATCCACATGCGGCGCACCGCGCTGCGTGACGTGGAGCTTGCCGGCAAGACGATCCGCAAGGGCGACAAGGTCGCCATGTGGTACATTTCCGGCAACCGCGACGAGGAAGCGTTCGAGCGCGCCGACGAGTTCCTGCTCGGCAGGTCCAATCCGCGCCAGCACCTTTCGTTCGGCTGGGGCATCCACCGCTGCGTCGGCAGCCGGCTCGCCGAAATGCAACTGACGATTCTCTGGGAAGAAATCCTCAAGCGCGGCCTGCCGATGATCGAGGTGGTCGGCCCCCCGCAGCGCGCCTATTCCAACCTGCTCCGCTCCATCAGCAGCCTGCCGGTCCGCATCCCCGCCTGAGACGGGACGAACCGATGCCAGTTCCTTAACTGCGACGCGATCGCTTCCAACGCGCTACGTCGGCCCGAACCGGTCGCCGCGATTTTCGTCCCCCTCACCCGGCGCCTCGCCAATCCCGTTCCGCCCGCGATCCTCGCCGATTGCACGCCGCGCCTGCTGTTCGCCGATCGCGGGTTCGCTGGCCGCGCGGCCGAGCTGGCTGGCGGCGCGCGCATCGCGCTGATGCTCAATCGCGAGGACGCGGTGCGAAAGGCGGGCTCTGCCGGCAAGATGCACAAGCCCACCTTGCGCGAGAGGTTCGCGGCGGCCTGACCCGCTACGGCTGCTTGTGGATCGGATCGACCCAGTACACCGCCTCGGGCTTCTCCACCGGCTCGATGTCGAGGTTCACCACCACCGCCTCGTTGTCGCTGCGCACGAGCACGCATTCCAGCGTTTCGTCGCTGCTCGCGTTGATCTCCTGGTGCGGTACATAGGGCGGCACGAAAATGAAATCGCCGGGCTCGGCCTCGGCCACGTACTCCAAATGCTCGCCCCAGCGCATCCGCGCCTTGCCGCGCACCACGTAGATCACGCTCTCCAGCGCGCCGTGATGATGCGCGCCGGTCTTGGCGTTCGGATGGATGTGCACGGTGCCGGCCCAAATCTTCTGCGCGCCAACGCGCGCCGCGTTGATGGCCGCTGCCCGGTTCATCCCCGGCGTCTGCGGCGTGTTGGTATCGAGCTGGTCGCCCTTGATCACCCGCACCCCGTTCAGCCGCCAATCGACCGTGCCCGGCGCCGGCGGCCCCTCATGGTCGTGCGTATGCCCGTTGCTCACCGTCATGCTCCCTCTTTTGTCACGCCCGCCATGTGGCGCCGACCGGGCGGAAAGAAAAGCCGCCTTGCCCCTTGCGTCCGCTTCGTCGCTGCATCAAAGCGGTCGCACGTAGCCGCCGCATAGAGGAGGAAGCAGGGAAATGGCAGACGACCTCACGGACACGATCGCCGCCCGCCTGCCGCGCCGGGCGCTGGCGCAGGGCGTGAGCGCCGCGGGCGCGGCGGGATTGCTCGCGCTGGCTGCCGGCCGCGCCCGCGCCGCCGACGCCGGCCCCTTCCCGGCGCACCCGAAATGGAAGTTCGTGTTCGTCAACCACGTGACCACCAATCCGTTCTTCGTGCCGACCCAGTACGGGATTCAGGACGCCTGCGCCCTGCTCGGCTGCGAGTATCAGTGGACCGGCTCCGAGACCTCCGACGTCAGCCAGATGGTGAATGCGATGAACGCGGCAATCGCCGCCAAGGCGGACGCGATCGCGGTTTCCATCGTCGATCCCAAGGGTTTCGACCGGCCGGTGGCGCGCGCGATGGAGGCCGGCATCCCGGTGTTCTCCTACAACGCCGACAAGCCGCGCGGCAGCGATAACCAGCGTCTCGCCTATATCGGCCAGGATCTATTCCTTTCCGGCCAGATGATGGGCGATCGCATCGTCAAGCTGGTGGGCTCGGGAAAGGTGGCGCTGTTCATCGCGACACCCGGCCAGCTCAACCTCCAGCCGCGCATCGACGGGGCGATGGACTCGATCAAGCGGTCAGGAGCCAACATCCAGGCAACAATGATCGCGACCGACCCCACGGTGAATGTCTCGCTCTCCAAGATCCGCGCCTACTATCTGGGCAACCAGGACGTGAAGGGCATGTTCGGCTCGGGCGGCGGCGACACGATGAATATCGGCCTGATCATGCGCCAATACGATCTGCCGTCGAAGGGCGTGCATGGCGGCGGCTACGACCTGCTGCCGCGCACCTTGGAGGCCATCCGCGACGGGTTCCTCGATTTTGCGATCGACCAGCAGCCCTATCTGCAAGGCTTCTACACGGTGATGGAGATGTTCGTGTTCAAGGCCTCGGGCGGGCTGGTCGGCGCGGCGGACATCAACACCGGCCTCAAGTTCGTCGTGAAGGGCAATGTCGCGCCTTACATGGAAACCAAGACCCGCTACGAGGGCAGCGGCGCCACGCCGCAAATCGTGGCGCACACCGGCCCCATTGCCGGATAGCGCCGTGCCGCACGCCCTCACCCGGCGCGCCAGGGCGCGCCGGCCTTTCCCGCGAAGCCGGAGAGGCTCACCTCCAGTTTGGCGCCGCAATCACGTTCACCTCTCCCGCTATGCGGGAGAGGTCAGCGCTCGCGAAAGCGGGGGGGCGGCAGCCGCGCCGGGTGAAGGCGCGCACGGATGAGCCGCCTCGCACGCGGCGCCCGCGCCTTCCTGCTGCGGCCGGAGGCGAGCGTCATCATCGTCGCGATCGCCCTCGTCATCTACTTCCAGCTCGCCAACGCCAATTTCCTCACCGACGCCAATCTGCAAACGCTCTCGCAGTTCATCGCGACACCGGTGATCATCGCCTGCGGCGAGATCATGCTGCTGATCTCACGCGAGATCGACCTGTCGGTCGGCCAGACCTTCGCCATCGCGCCCTTCATCATGGAGCATTTCAGCAGCATCGGCGTGCCGGTGATCCCCGCCATGTTCATCGCGCTCGCCTGCTGCGCCGGGATCGGCTTCGTCATCGGCTTCATCACGATCCGCCTCAGCGTGCCCTCGTTCATCACCACGCTCGGAATGCTGTTCCTGATCACCGGCCTCACGCTCACCATCTCGCGCGGCTTCCCCGCCAACACCCCGGGCGGGCCGTTGCTGACGGCGGTGCTCGGCGGCTGGGGCTATGCCGAGTTCCTGTGGGCGCTCGCCGTGGTTGCCGTGATGCACGTCGTGCTGCGCCACACGCGCTGGGGTCTGCACACCGTCGCCACCGGCGGCAACCCCATCGCCGCCGCCGAAGCCGGCATCCGCATCGACCGCATCCGCATGGGCAATTTCATCCTGACAAGCACGCTCGGCGGCTTCGCGGGCATCCTGGAGGCGTTCCGCATCGGCAGCACCGACCCGCTGGCCGGCGGATCGAACATCATGTTCCTGGGCGTCGCCTCGGGCGTGATCGGCGGCACGGCGATCGCCGGCGGCGCTGGCACGATCATGGGGGGGCTGGTCGGCGGCATCGTGCTCGGCGTGCTGCAGGACGGCTTCACGCTGCAAGGCATCAACGCCTTCACCTTCGACATCATCATCGGCGCCGCCATTCTGATCGCGATGGTCGCCAACATCCATCTCGCGCGCCTGCGCGGAGCCGGCGCCGCATGAGCGCAACTTCGGCAACCGAGGCGCTGCGCGCCGAGAACCTGAGCAAACGGTTCGGGCACGTCACCGCACTCGACGGCGTTTCCATGCACCTCGCGCGCGGCGAAATGCTCGGCATCCTGGGCGACAACGGCGCCGGCAAATCGACGCTCATCAAGATTCTGACGGGCTTTCATCAGCCGGACGCCGGCCGGGTGTTCGTGAACGGCCAGCCGGTGCGGCTTGCTTCGGTGGACGAGGCCCGCGCGTTCGGCATCGAGTGCGTCTATCAGGATCTCGCCCTGGTCAGCGGGGTGCCGATCTATCTCAACCTGTTCCTCAACCGCGAACTCCTGCGCCCCGGGCCGCTACGCCTGCTCAATCACCGCGAGATGCGAAAGCGCGCGGCGGCGGCGCTCGCCGATATCGGCATCCATGTCGCCTCGGTCGATCTCGAGGTGGGCGCGCTCTCGGGCGGTCAGCGGCAGGCGATCGCGGTGGCCCGCGCCGTGATCTCCAACGCCCGCATCCTGCTGCTCGACGAGCCGCTGGCGGCGATGGGCGCGCGCGAGGCGGCGCTGATCATCGCCCTGATCGAGCGCCTGAAGGCCCGCGGCGATATCGCCATCGCTATGATCGCCCACAATTATGCGCAGACGCTGGAGATTTGCGACCGGGTGATGCTGATGCAGCACGGCCAGGTGACGTTCGAGAGCCCGGCCGCCCAGACCTCCCCCGCCGAGCTGCTGGAGATCGTGCGGCGGGAATACCGGGCGGCGCGGGTTTCATGACGTCGGAGCCGCCTCGTCCATGCGCCTGAAAACGCTGCTCGAAGCCATACTCGATCCGCGAAACACGTGCCGCGCGCTCCTGCGGGCAGCGCGTGATGCGGTCCGGGCATGGCGCTGTGCGCCAATATGGTTCGCTGACCAGATCCACGAATGGAATGCAAAAGGGGGGGTGAGCGTCAGGCACCAGCGCCGGTTTAGCCGGCGCCAGCGGCTCGGGCGAAAGATCCTCGATGCGCGCGTTGCGTTCACGGGAAGCTGGAGAGCGGGCACCGCTCGCACCTTGCGGGTTCCGTTGCTGCGCTCCGAAGGACTGCTGGCCAATGTGCTGCATGTCCTCGAAACGCTGCACCGGGTTCGGCCAGACGCTGCGGTGCATGTGGACTGGGTGCTCACCGGAGAGGAGATAGGGTTCCGTTACGGGCGCGTCGGCGACGATGTCTGGTCGCAGTTGTTCCAGCCGGTCGGCCGGCGCGCGCCGCGATCGGCTTACAGCGCCGGGACGACGATTGACTATACCTTGTGGGGCACCGGCAAGGAGTATCTTCGAGGTCGCGCCCTGGAACGGCATCGCCAAGCTTATCACGCCACGGTCGCCAAATGGCTCCGGGTCGACAATCAGCTCGTGCGGGAGCGCATCCGGCAGCTCTCGCACTCCTTCCCGCCCGATTGCCTCAGGATCGGCGTGCACCGCCGGGTCGGCAATCCTATGGTAGCCAACCTGCAACGCGATGGTATTGTCCCGCCGTTGCATCGCTTCGTTGCGACGATCGAGGCGATACTGGAGGCGGAGGGGCGGCCGAACTACAAGGTGTTTCTTGCAACCGACGACGCGGAGGCCGCCCTACTCTTCAAGGCCACCTACGGCGACCGGCTGATTTTGCAGGACGCGGTGCAACGCACCACTGCCGACGAACTCGAGGTCCATTTGCGCAAATGGGGTCAACTCTCGATCGCCGATGCCGTCGACGTGCTGGTGGACGCGATCCTGCTCGCCGATTGCCACGTGCTGGTTCACGTCTCAAGTTCGGTCAGCACCTTCGCCGGCCTCGTCAACCCCGATCTGACGCTCGTGCGCGTCTCGGTGCAGGACGCGGCGATAGGTCTCCCGGGCTACAAGCGCGCGGCGGCGCGGCGGGAGAGCAGCGGAGTGGCCTATCTTTTCGGAACGAACGAACTGGCTCCCGGAGCAGGACTCGAACCTGCGACCCAGCGGTTAACAGCCGCTTGCTCTACCGACTGAGCTATCCGGGACCAGCGGCGGGCATATAGCGAAGCGGCTGGCCCAAGGCAAATGACCGGCTGTTCCAGCGCCACCCAGCACTATATAGCGGCGCCATGCGGGTTCCGTTCAGGAAGATGCACGGCTGTGGGAACGATTTTGTCGTGCTCGACGCGCGGCAGACGCCGCTTGCGCTGACACCAGCACGCGCCGCGGCGCTCGCCGACCGGCGGCGCGGCATCGGCTGCGACCAGTTGATCGTGATCGAGCCCGCCCCAGCCGCCAGCGATGCCGCCGCCTTCATGCGGATCCGCAACCCGGACGGGGACGAGGCCGCAGCCTGCGGCAATGCCACCCGCTGCGTCGCCGCCCTGATCGCCGCCGAGACCGGGCTCACGGAGCCCGTCATCCGCACCGTTGCGGGCGATCTTCGCTGCACGGTCCTGGCGCCGGACCGCGTGACGGTGGACATGGGGCCGGCACGGCTCGGCTGGCAGGACATCCCGCTCGCCCGGCCCGCCGACACGCTCCATCTCGATCTCGCCCTCGGCCCGCTCGCCGATCCGGCGGCGGCCAGCCTGGGCAACCCGCACGCCACCTTCTTCGTGCCCGACCTCGCCGCCGTGCCGGTCGAGATGCTCGGCCCGAGGCTGGAACACGACCCGATCTTTCCCGAACGCGCCAATATCGGCTTCGCCCAGGTGCTCGCCCCGAACCGGCTGCGGCTGCGGGTCTGGGAGCGCGGCGCCGGCCTGACGCTCGCCTGCGGCTCGGGCGCCTGCGCGGCGGTGGTGAACGCGCATCGCCGCGGCCTCACCGGCCGCTCGGCCACGGTGATCGTCGATGGCGGGGCGCTGGAGATCGCGTGGCGCGCCTCGGGCCACGTGCTGATGACCGGCCCCGTGGCGACCGCCTTCACCGGCGTGGTCGATCTCGACGACTATCCGCCATGAGCGTCGAGATCGTCACCTTCGGCTGCCGCCTCAACACCTACGAAAGCGAGGTGATCCGCAGCCACGCCGAGGCGGCCGGGCTGCGCGAAACAGTGGTGATCAACACCTGCGCGGTGACGGCGGAGGCCGAGCGGCAGGCGCGGCAGGCGGTCCGCCGCGCCGCCCGCGACCGCCCCGGCGCACGCATTGTCGTCACAGGGTGCGCGGCGCAGATCGCGCCCGAGAAGTGGCGCGCGCTCGACGGCGTCAGCGCCGTGCTCGGCAATCTCGAGAAGCTGCGGCCGGAGAGCTGGCGCGCAGGCGTGCCCGCCGCGGTCAGCGACATCATGGAAGCGCGCGCGACGGCCGCCCATCTCGTCACCGAGTTCGCCGGCCGCGCGCGCGCGTTCGTGCAGGTGCAGCAGGGCTGCGATCACCGCTGCACCTTCTGCGTCATCCCCTACGGGCGCGGCCCGAACCGCAGCGTTCCCGCGGGCGCGGTGGTGGCGCAGGCGCGCGCGCTCGTTGAAGCGGGATACCGCGAGCTCGTGCTCACCGGGGTCGACATCGCGAGCTACGGCGCGGATCTGCCGGGCCGTCCCACCCTTGGCCAGCTCGTGCGCCGCCTGCTCGCGCTGGTGCCCGATCTGGCCCGGCTGCGCCTGTCGTCGCTCGACCCGGCGGCGATCGACGCCGAGCTGTGGCGGCTGCTCGCTGAGGAGTCGCGGCTGATGCCGCATCTGCATCTCTCCTTGCAGGCCGGCAGCGACCTGATCCTCAAGCGGATGAAGCGGCGCCATTCCGCCGCGGCGGCGCGGGACGTAATCGCACGCGCCCGCAGCCTGCGCCCCGGCATCGCGTTCGGCGCCGACCTGATCGCGGGCTTTCCCACCGAAACCGATCTGCTGTTCGAGGAAACGCTTCGCTTCGTGGAGGAGACCGAGATCCCCTTCCTGCATGTGTTTCCCTTCAGCGAGCGCCCCGGCACGCCGGCGGCGCGAATGCCGCCGGTGGCGGTCCCGGCGAGGCGCGAGCGCGCGGCGCGGCTACGCGCCGCCGGTGCCCGCAACGCCGCCCGCTTCCTGGCCGCGCAAGTCGGAAGCAGGGCGAAGGTGCTGACCGAAACCGGCGAGACGGGCCACAGCGAGCATTTCGCTCCGGTACGCCTCCACGCCGCGCAGCCGGCCGGCACCATCGTCGAGGTGCTTATCGCCGCTGCCGATGGGACGAGGCTGCTGGCTGCCTGAGCTGCTGCGGCGCATTCCGCTGCGCTCCATGCGCCCTACACTAGCGCCGGGTCAGGCTTTCCACCGTTTCCAGCAAGGCGTCGATGGAGAACGGCTTGGCGAGGAACGGGCGCGGTCCCGTTTCGAGGTGCGCGAGCCGGTCGGGATCGCCCGACATCAGCACTGCCGGGATGCCGAGTTCGTCGCAGCGGGCGATCGCCTCCGCATAGCCGCCACCGGGCAGCAGGCAATCGAGCAAGACGAGATCGACCGAGCCCGCGTTCAAAATCGCAAGGGCCTCCGGCGCGTTTTCGCTTTGCAGAACTTCGTAATCATCCTCTAACGCTGAGGCGATGGTCTGAGCCACCAGCGCCTGATCTTCCACCACCAGGATGCGTCGCAATTCTGTGGTCCGCAAAGCCGCGGCCTTCTCAATGAAGGCTACAGGCTAGTGCGGCGCAGAGGCGGTGGAAAGTGCGAAAATCCCGGGCAGCGGCCACGGATCCCGGGCGAAGCGCCTAGTCTGCCGGCAGAAATCCCACGATGCGCTGCACCTCCGCCACGATCGGATCGGCGAGCGCCGCCGCCCGCGCCGCACCCGCGCGCAGAACGCGGTCGAGCTGCCCCGGATCCGCGAGCAGGCGTCCGGTTTCACCCGCTATCGGCGCGAGCTTGGCGACCAGCAGCTCAGTCAGCGCCTCCTTGAAAGTGCCGAAGCCCTGGCCGGCATGATCCTTCAAGACGCCCGCGTAGTCGGTCCCGGCGAGGGCGGCGTAGATGCCGACGAGGTTGCGCGCCTCCGGCCGCCCTTCCAGCCCGCGCGGCTCCTCGGGCAGCGGGTCGGGATCGGTTTTGGCGCGGCGGATTTTCAGCGCGATCGTGTCGGCGTCGTCGCTCAAATTGATGCGGCTCTGATCGGAGGGATCGGTCTTAGACATTTTCTTGGTGCCGTCGCGCAGGCTCATCACGCGCGCGGCCGGCCCCAGGATCAGCGGCGCGATCGGCGGAAAGAAATTCACGCCGTAATCGTGGTTGAACTTCTGGGTGATATCGTTGGCGAGCTCGAGGTGCTGGCGCTGATCGTCGCCCACCGGCACGTGCGTCGCCTTGTAGGCCATGATGTCGGCGGCCATCAGCACCGGATAGTCATAGAGACCGACCGAGGCGTTCTCGCGGTCCTTCCCCGCCTTCTCCTTGAACTGCGTCATGCGGTTGAGCCAGCCGACGCGGGCGACGCAGTTAAGTATCCAGGCGAGCTGCGCGTGAGCGCGCACATGGGACTGGCAGAACAGGATGTGCCTGTCGGGATCGATGCCGCAGGCAATCAGCACCGCCGCCATCTCGCGCGTCTGGTGCAGCAATTGCGCGGGCTCCTGCCACTGCGTGATCGCGTGCAGGTCGACGAGGCACCAGAGGCACTCGTACTCATCTTGCAGCGCGACCCAGTTCTTGATCGCGCCGAGATAGTTGCCGAGCGTGGCGCCGCCCGACGGCTGGATGCCGGAAAAGATGCGGGACATGGGGCGGGACAGATGGCCGATCCGCCCTGGCCGCGCAAGCTAGGGGCGCGGCGCGGCCACCACGGCCGCCGCGCGCCGGCGCGCCAGACCGCGGCGCGCAGCACGCAGGTCGAAGGCGCCGAGCGCCTGCCCGGCCAGCCCGTAGGCGAGCAGCCCGGCCGCCACCAGCCCGGCGAGCGCCGGCAGGCGCATCAGCCCGTGCGGCGCGGCGAGCCCGAACAGCGCGAACCGCGCGCCCGCCAGGACCACGCACATGAGAAGGCTCGCCGCGACCATGCGCGGCAGGCGGGTGCGGAGCTGCCCGTCGCCCTGCATCTGCCCGCGCCTTGCCAGCACGAGACCGAGCAGCGCCGCGTTGAAGATTGCCGCGAGGCTGGTCGCCAGCGCCGGTCCCATCTGCCTGAGCGGCACCATGAAGGCGAGGTTGAGCGCCAGATTGAGCGCCACGGCGACGAGCCCGACCTTCACCGGGGTCGCCGTGTCGCCGCGCGCGAAGAAGCCCGGCGCCAGCACCTTCACCAGCACGAAGGCGGGCAGGCCGACCGCATAGGCGGCGAGCGCCTGGGCGGAGAGATGCGTGCTCGCCGCGCCGAAGGCGCCGCGCTGAAAGAGCGCCTGCATGATCGGCCCGGCGCAAACGATCAGGGCCAGCGCCGCCGGCACGGTGAGCGCCAGCGCATATTCGAGCGCCCGATTCAGCGTGCCGAGCGCGGCCTCCGCCTCGCCCGCGCGCACCTGCCGCGACAGCGTCGGCAGCATCGCCGTGCCGACCGCGGTGCCGATCACGCCGAGCGGCAACTGCTGCACGCGGTCGGCGTAGTAGAGCACCGACACCGTGCCCGCCGGCAGCAGGCTGGCGATGATCACGTCGACCGCGAGGTTGAGCTGCGTCACGCCCGCGCCGACCAGCCCGGGCGCCATCCGTCGCAAGAGGAGGCGCATCTGCGGCGTCATGCGGGGCAACGGCATGCGCAGCCCCAACCCGGCGCGGCGCACGGCGATCAGCAGCAACCCGAGCTGCACCACGCCCGAGGCGGTGACGCCCCAGGAGAGCGCGTGCCCGACCGTCGGCACATAGGGCGTGAGCCAGATCATCGCCGCGATCGAGACGACGTTGAACAGCACGTAGGAGGCCGAGGCAGCGGTGAAGCGGTCGAGCCCGTTCAGCACGCCGGAGACGAGGGCGGCGAGGCAGATCAGGATCAGATAGGGGAAGGTGATCCGCGACAGATCGACGGCGAGCGCGAACTTCGCCGGAATGGCGGAGAAGCCGGGTGCCAGCACCATCATGAGCTGCGGCATGAAGAGCTCGCCCAGGATCGTCAGCAGGCCGAGCCAGAACGTCATCACCGCGAAGGCTTCTTCCGCGAACCGCCGCGCCGGCCCCGGCCCCTCGGCGGCAAGCAGCCCGGAGAAGGTCGGCACGAAGGCGGCGTTGAACGCGCCCTCGCCGAACAGCCGGCGAAAGAGGTTGGGCAGTTTCAGGGCGACGAAGAACGCATCCGCCACCGGCCCCGCGCCGATCATCGCCGCGATCAGCATGTCGCGCGCGAAGCCGAGCGCGCGCGAGATGAGCGTCCAGCCGCCGACGGTGACGATGCCGCGAATCATGGGCGTTTCAGCGGATCAGCCGGCCGGTAACGCCGAACATCGGCCCGCGCCCTCGCTGTTCCGACGAATTCTGCTAATCCGCGACGGACGTGTGCGGCGATCCTGGATCGCTTCGGCCCGCTACGCGGGCCTTGCAATGACGCGCAAGAGAGCGGCCCTACTTTAGCGACCATGCACATATGCTCGCCATCTGACACGCGGCGCCGTGTGCCACAACTCTGGTCGAGCCTATTCGTCGCGACGCGGCCTGGACAGCAGCCAGGCGATCGCGTCTTCAAGACTGGCCCGGCCTTGCAGCAGCGCCGCCACCGCCCGGCAGATGGGCAGGTCCACATCCCCGGCCCGTGCCACCAGCGCCGGCGCCGTCGCCACGCCTTCCGTCACCGCCGAGCGCGCGGCGAGCACGTCGGCCAGACTCTCGCCCCGGCCCAGGGCGAGACCCAGGGAAAAATTGCGGCTCGCCGGGCCGGTGCAGGTGAGGATCAGGTCGCCGAGGCCCGACAGGCCCATCACCGTCTCGCGACGTCCGCCGAGCGCGACCGTGAGGCGCGCCAGCTCGGCGAGGCCGCGGGTGATCAGCCCGGCGCGGGCATTTTCCCCGAGCCCCGCGCCGATCACCGCCCCGGCGGCGATGGCGATCACGTTCTTGGCCGCGCCGCCCACCTGTGCGCCGAGCGGATCGTCGTTGCCGTAAATACGGAAGGCGGCGGTCGCGAGCAGCGGCGTCACGCGGGCGCGCACGGCCGGATCGGCGGCGGCGAGCACCGTCGCGGCCGGCTGACCGGCCGCGACCTCATGGGCGAAATTCGGTCCCGTCAGCACGGCGAGCGGGCGGCCCGGATGCAGCTCGGCCAGGATCTCCAGCGGAAACCGCCCGGTTCCCGCCTCCACGCCCTTGGCGCAGGCCACCAGCGGCGCGCCGCCCGGCGGCAGGCGCGCGGCCACGGCACGCATGTGCTGCACCGGGATGGCGAGCAGGATCGCATCGGCGGGGTCGGCCGGATCGGCTGTCACCCGCACCGACTCGGGCAGAGGGGTCCCGGGCAGGCGCGGGCTGATCCGCGCCGCCGCGATCCGCGCCGCGTCGCGCGCCCAGAGCGTCACGCCGCTGCCGGCCCGCGCCGCCTGGATCGCGAGCGCCGTACCCCACGCGCCGGCACCGATCACGGCAACCCTATTCACCGGCGAGACGGACCAGGGCGGTCCCCTCCCCGGCTTCGCCCGTTCCAAGCCGCTCGCGCAGCGCGGTCAGGATCGGCGGCGCCTCCTGCTCGAAACGGAACGGCGGGTTGCCGACGAGCAGTCCGCACCCGTTCAGCCGTGCCGGATCGAGCGGCGCACGCAGCCACAGCTCTGCGGCCACCACGTCCCGCATTCCGCTCCCGGCCACCGCGTCGTGGAAGGCGCGGGCGGGGGCGCGATGCTTGATTGGATACCAAGCGGCGAACACGCCCGCCGGGAAGCGGGCCCGGCCGGTTTCCAGCCCGCCAAGCAGCCGGTCGAACTCGCCCGCTGCCTCGAAAGGTGGGTCGATCAGCACCAGGCCGCGCCGCTCGGACGGGGGCAAGAGGCCCCGCAGCGCCTCGTAGCCGTCGCGGTGATGCACGCCGACCTGCGGATCGTGCGCGAAGCGGCGGCGCAGCAACGCGGCCTCCTCTTGATGCAGCTCGCAGCAGGCCAGCCGGTCGCCCGGGCGCAGCAGCGCGCGGATCAGCATGGGCGAGCCCGGATAGAACCGCCAGGAGCCGGCCTGGCGCACAAGATTCACGTACTCGGCAAGCGCCGTCGGTGGCGTGTCGATCAGCCGCGCAATTCCCGCCCGCCATTCGCCAGTGCGTTCGGCTGGCCCGCTGAGTGCGTAGCCGCCCGCGCCGGCGTGCGTATCGAGCACGAAGATCGGCGCAGGCTTCCGCTGCAAGGCGCGCACGAGCCACACCAAGAGCGCGTGCTTCATGCAGTCGGCAAAGTTGCCGGCATGGAAGGCGTGGCGGTAATTCATGCCAGCGCTAACGCCCGTGCGCGGGCGCCGTGCATAACCGGCGGCGGGATAGCCCGGAATGACGGAGCAGACGGGCGCCTTGGAGGCCGGGCGGGTGCGTGCGCTGATCGCGGCGATCGCCGCGGTGACGGTGTTCGGCCTCTCGGTCGGGCTCGCCGTGCCGCTCCTGTCGCTGCTGCTGGATGCGCGCGGCACCGACCCGGTGCTGACCGGGCTCAACGCCGGCGCGACGTTCGTCGGCGTGATCGCGGGGCCCCTGCTCGCCTCCTCGGCGCTGCGCCGGCTGGATGTCCGGCATTACCTCATCCTTTGCCTGGCGCTCGACATCGTGGGCTTCCTCGCCCTCCGGCTGTTCCAGAGTTACGGCGCCTGGCTGGTCTTGCGCGCTTCACTCGGCCTGGTCGGCTCCGGCATCTTCACCGCGAGCGAAGCCTGGATCAATCGGCTGGCCGGCGACGCGACGCGCGGGCGCGTGATCGGGACCTACGCCGCCGCGCTCGGCGCGGGTTTCGGCCTCGGCCCGCTGATTCTCTGGGCGACCGGCATCGAGGGCTGGGCGCCGTTCCTCGCCAACGCGGCGATCGGGCTCGCCGCGATGGCCCCGCTGCTGCTCGCCGGCCCAGTCGGCACGGCGTTCGGCGGCGCGCGCCGCGCCCATCCGCTCGTCATGTTCAAGCACGCGCGCTTCCTCCTGCTGCTGGTGGTCCTGTTCGGTCTTTACGAGACCTCGGTGATGGCGCTGCTGCCGGTCTGGGGCGTGCGGATCGGCCTGTCGCCCCGGCAGGCCGCCGCCATCATCAGCGCGATCTATCTCGGCGGGGTGTTCCTGCAGCTCCCGCTCGGCTGGCTGTCCGATCGCGCCGGGCGGTTCGCGGCGCTCGCGGTGTGCGGGGCGGTGGGGATGGTCGGCGCGCTCCTGCTGCCGGTGCTGGCCGCCGATCCGGCGGCCCTGTTCGCGTTGCTGCTCGTCTGGGGTGGGCTCGCTGGCGGCATTTACCCCGTGGCACTCGGCATGGCGGGGGATCGTTTCCAGGACGGCGAACTGTTGAGCGTGAACGCCGCCATCATCATGGCCTATGGGATCGGCTCCTTCGCCGGGCCGTTCCTGGCCGGCGCGGCGATGGACGCTTGGGCGCCCAACGGGCTGCCCCGGTTCCTCGCCCTGCTGTTTGCGGCACTGCTCACCGCCGCCCTGTGGCGCCGGGTCGCTACCCGGGGGCGCCCAAGCTCGGGCCGGGAAGCCGGGCGAGCGCCGCGTTGACGTAAGCCAGCGCCTGCCCGGGCTGCCCGGCATCGAGCCAGCGCAGCGCCTGGTTCACCTGCACCGCCACGACGTTCGGCTCCGCCGGCGCCTCAGTCTGGTAGGGCTGCACCGGCCGCAGCGCGAGCTGTGCGGCGGCGGCTTCGAGCTCACCGCGCGCGTTGGCGCTGTCGCCGGCCAGCAGCAGCGCCCGCGCCTCCGCCAGCCGGTCCGCCGGGTTGACGGGCGGCGCGGCGGGCGCAGCGAACGCCGGGCGGGACGCCGGCGCGACCGCGGCGACCGGAGGCGGGGGCGGCGGGGGTGCCTGGGTGTCCGAGCGTGCCCTGAGGCGGCGCAGCAGCGATTCCACGGAGGCGAACGATTGCTCGGGCGGCGGAGCGGGCGGCGCCTCGGGCTTGGCCGGCGCCGCGCGCGCCGTCTCGGCAGGGTGCGCGGCGGCTTCCGGCGCCGGCGGCGCCAGCGCGAGGGCCGGCGGGCTCGGATCGATCGGCTGCGGAACGGGGCCAGCCGGGGCCGCGGGCGCCGGGCCGGCGGGCGGGCTGCTCGCGGCTTGCGCCGGGGCGAGGGCCGTGCCCTGGTCCAGGCTCGGCGGCGCGGCGGCGGTCGTGAGCGGGGGGCTTGGCGCGCTCGGCGGCGGCGCCGGTTGTGCCACAGGCGCCGGCGGCTCCTGCCAGCTCAGTACCGAGCCGGCGAGCAGCGCGATCAGCAGCGCCACCACCAGGCCCCCCGGCAATGCGAAACGCAGCATCCTCACCGGCGCGAGTTCCCTCCGACTTTGGGACGCACACGTGGTGCGCCTTCCTCGCGGCGGCAATCGGGCGGAAGCGCGGGTAGATTCAGCCGCGCGTGGCAGCGAGCCGCACGAGTTCGGCCACGGAGGCGAGCTTGTCGAATCGCGCCACGAGCCCCGCGATGTCGCCCGCGCGCGCCACGCCCAGCACCGGCTCGGCAAGGGCGCGGAACTTGGCTTCGACCCGCCGCCCCTGCGCTGCCACATCCGCCGACGGCACGCCCGCATCGTGCTCCGCCGTCAGGACCCGCCCGTCCGTCAATTCCACACGAACCGTTGCGCGCGTGTGGCTGCCTTGCGGGACAAAGTCGCAGACGACCTTGTCGCGCAACGCGACCAGGACCGGATCGGCGGCCATCGCGTCCGAGTAGCTCGCGAGCGCGCCCGTTTCGATGCCGGCCAGAGCCATCGCCGTGGTGAGCCGGAGGCTGAACTTCGCCTCCAGCCCGGTGCGCGGCCGCGGGATATTGCACACGCGGTCACAGGCCTCATTGAGGCCGAGCCTGATGCGCGCGATTTGCCCGGGCGCTATTCCGTGCTCCTCACGCAACTTGCGCGCGGCCTCGATCGGCGCGTGGGTGAGATAGCACGCCGCGTGATACTTGAAGAGGTTGGCGCGGATATAAAATCCGCCCGCAGGGTCGGCGAGCGCTGCGTCGGGGCGGAAGTCCGGGCTGTGCGTGCGCGCGAACCCTTGCGCACACTCGATCGCATCGGTGCGGCTGGTGAAGCCGCGCGCGGCCAGCCGCGCCGCGCGCAGCCCGAGTGCGGCGGCGTTGCCCGCGTGCAGCGGCTTGCACATCGTGCCGAACATCGACTTCAGCCCCGCCGCTTGCGTCGCCGCGATCCCGATCGCCGCCGCGAAGCGTTCCGGGTCGAGCTGCAGCAAGTGCGCGCAAGCGGCCGCCGCGCCGAGCGCGCCCACCGTCGCGGTCGCATGGAAGCCGAGCCCGTCGTAATGGCCGGGCGCGATCAGCCGGCCGGCACGGCAGGCGAGTTCGTAGCCGGCGACAAAGGCATTCTCGGTTGCCGCGCCGCTCGCGCCGGTGCTCTCCGCCAGCGCCAGCAGGCCGGGCAGGATCGCGACCGACGGATGGCCCGGCATCGCCAGGTTCACGTCGTCGAAATCGAGCGCGTGCCCTGCCGCGCCGTTCACCAGCGCCGCCGCCGCGACGGGCAGGCGCGTCGCGTGTCCGATCACGGTTGCCGCTTGCGCGCCGCCATCGGCGACGGCTTCATCGAGCAAGATGCGCGTCAGCGCCTCCGTGCTGCCGGCGAGCGCGCAGCCGAGCGTGTCCAGCACGCATTGCCGCGCCAGCGCCCGCACCTCGTCGGGCAGCGGCGCGGTGCCGGTCGCCCGCGCCTTCTCCACCAATGCGGCGGTGAGACCTTCGGTCATGGCTCAGCGTCCCTGGAAGTTCGGCCTGCGCTTCTCATTGAAGGCGCGGATGCCCTCGCGGCGGTCCTCGGTCGGCACCATGCGGTTATAGGCCTCGATCTCGAACATCATCGCGCTGCGGAGGTCCATGTTCAGGCCGTAATTCACCGACTGCTTGATCTGGCGCGTGGAGATCGGCGCGTTTGCGGCGATGGTTGCCGCCGTTTCCATCGCTTCCGCCAGCAGGTTCTCCGCCTTGCAGACGCGGTTCACCATGCCCCATTCATAAGCCTGCTGCACCGTGAACGGCCGGCCCGTCAGCATGATCTCCTTGGCGCGCCGGGCGCCCACCGCGCGCGGCAGGTTCTGCGTGCCGCCCGCGCCCGGCATGATGCCGAGCGTGACTTCGGTCAGCGCGAAGCGCGCATGTTCTGCGGCATAGATGAAGTCGCAGCAGAGCGCGATCTCCAGCCCGCCGGCGAAAGCCGCCCCGTTCACCGCCGCGATGACCGGCACCGGGCAGTCGAGGATCGCGCGGATGGCGCGCTCGAAGATCAGGTGCTGGTCTTGCCATTGCGCGTCCGTCATGCCGTTGCGCTCTTTCAGGTCGCCACCGGCGCAGAAGGCGCGCGGCCCCGCGCCGGTCACGACGATGCACCGCTGCGCCGCCGGATCGGCGCAGAATGCATCGAACGCCGCCAGCAGGTCGCGCCCCATCTGGGTGTTCATCGCGTTCGCCGCCTCCGGGCGGTTCAGCGTGATCAGCACGACGTGCTGCTGCGGCCGTTCGATGCGGAGCGTTGCGTAGTCTGACGCCATGACGGAGCCTCGCGGAGCAGTGCGGACGCTACGGCACGCGAGGAGGCGAGGCAACGCGCGCGGCGCGCCTACAGACGCTTGCGGAAGAACACGCGCTGGTAGCCGGCCTGCTCGCCGCGCCCGGTCTCCTCCCAGCCCAGGGCGGCGTACATCGCCCGATTCTCCGTCATCGCCGCGTGCGTGTAGAGCCGCAGCTCCGCATATCCCCGGCGCCGCGCCTCCGCCTCGGCGAACGCCAGCAGCGCCCGCCCGATCCCCTGCCCCTGACAGGCAGGATCGACCGCCACGTTGTCGAGCAGCAGATGATCCTCCTCGGCGATCAGCACGATCAGCCCGGCCAGCGCAGCCGCGCGCTCGATCACCCAGGCCCGATGGTTGCGGACGTGCGCGGCATAATCGTCCAGCATCGGTCCTGGCGGCTTGCCGATCCGCGGGACGTAGTTGCCGTATGCCGCGGCGACGAGCCCCTCCATCGCCGGCACGTCGGCGGCCGATGCCGGACGGATGCGCGTGGTCTCCGCTCGCAACCTCATCCCTATCGCTCCTTGCCGGGGCGGCGGTAGGGCGAAAATCCTGCCGGCGCGCCGTACTGAACCGCCGCGGCCGGCCCCGCGCCGAGCACGCCGCGGACCAGGATGCGTCCTGGACGCTCGATCCAGCGGTACGTGAGCCAGGCGAACGGGATCACCGAGCACGCCCCGAGCACCTGAAAGCCGATCGCCGGGATCAGTCCTGTCGGGGCCGGGAAGATCGTGCGGAAAAGGCTCAGCTCGAAGGGCCGGAAGGGCTCGTGGATGAGATAGATAGAGTAAGAGATCACGCCCAGGAAGTAGAGGATCGGTGTCGCCGCGATGGCGGCGGCGCGCGCCCGGTTGGCGGCGAAGCCGATGACGAGGAAGGGGAAGATCAGGGCGGCGGGAAGGTCGATCCCGGCCACCAAAGACAGAACCGCCGCACCGCAGAGCGCGAGCAGCACCGGATCACGCGCCAGGAAGCGCCGGATGGGCGCGACAAGGTACAGGCGGTAGGCCGCGATCCCGAGCAGAAATTCAAGGAAGCAGCGCGCCACGCCGCCCGGCGGTGCCTCGAACCCAAGCCCCAGGCGCGGTCGCGTAGCGGCCAGACGACAGAGGCCAACCACGGCCAGGACGCCGGTCGCCCCAGCGACCTCCCGCCGGCCGAAGATGAGCCAAATCATCAGGGGAAACGCCAAGTAAGCCAGGAACTCGTCGCTGATAGACCACGACGGCCCGTTCAGGTTCGTACGGGTGATCAGCCCCTGCATCATCACCGCATTGATAGCGAACTTGCCCCAAAAATTCCTACCCGCGAACAGGGGATTCTTCCCGCTCAACGCGAACGCAAGCCACCCGGCCGCCGAGATGCCGATCAGGACGGCAATATAGAGCGGCACGATCCGTGCGACGCGCTTGCCGAGGAACGATCTGAATGCCCCGGCCCGGTGCTCCAGGAAGGCGTGGCAATAGGTGTAAGACATGATGAAGCCGCTGAGAACGAAAAAGAAATCGACAGCCACATAGCCGTGCGGCGCGAGCGAGGGAACCGAAACGCGCGCATGGAGCTGGGCGGTGGCGGCGAAATGCACCACCACCACGGCCATCGCCGCAACACCACGCAGAGACGTGAGGGCCTTGATCTCCCCACGCTCACCGGCGCCTCTGATTCGATCGCTCTCGGCCATCTAGGGCGTCACGTCGTTCGTCCGCTGACGTTTGGCGGGCTGGCCGGGCGCTTGGCTAGTCGAGTTTCCGTGACTAGCCAGGACGCGCCGTCGCACGCACCGCGCCGATGCGCTGCTCGGGCGGCTTCTTCAGCGCCGCCGCCTCCGCCGTGACATGCGAAAGCTGGTGGGTGTCGAAATGCGCCTCGATCGCGGCGCGGAAGCCCATGATGTCGGCCGTGCGGTTGAGTGACCGCTTGGTGATCTTCAGGGCGAACGGGCTTGCCTCGGCGATGCGTTCGCCGAGCGCCATCGCTGCTTCCTCCAATTCCGGGCGCGGCACCACCTTGTTCACCATGCCCCACGCGAGCGCCTCGGCGGCCGAAAAGCGCGCGCCGGTGAACAGCACTTCCTTCGCCTTCCGCAGCCCGAGCACCCAGGGATGCACGAGGATCTCCACCGCCGAGGCGGCGAATGCCGGCACCACGGGATCGGCAAAGAACGCGTCGTCCGAGGCGACGATCAGGTCGCAGAGATTGGCCACCATGAACGCCCCGGCGATGCACGCGCCCTGCACTTGCGCGATGGTCGGTTTCGGGCAGTCCCAGATGTTCAGCGCGTAACGGAGGTAATACTGCTCCTCATAGGCCCAGCGCTGCTCGACGGTCGGATTTGGCCGCTCGCGCGCGCCCTCCCGGATATCGTGGCCCGACGAGAAATGATCCCCGCGCCCGGCGATGATGATCGCGCGCACCGCCTCGTCGCCCGCGGCAAGGCGAAGCGCGTCGTCCATCTCCTGCAGCAGCTGCCGGTTCTCGGCGTTCCGCGCCGCCGGCCGGTTGTGCCAGATGCGCGCGACGCGGCCTTGCACCTCGTAGTCGATCGTCTCGAACGTCATTCGCGGCTCCTTCCCGCGCCAATATCGCATCCCGCGCGCAAGGCGGCCATCGGCCGGGTATGTTCTCGGTGATCCGACTCGGAGCACCAGGTTTGGCCAAGCACTCTCCCCGATTCGTCTGCCAGTCCTGCGGCGCGGTGAGCGCGAAATGGGCCGGACGGTGCGAGGCGTGCGGGGAGTGGAACACGATCGTCGAGGAGCCACTCGAGTCCCCGACATCGCTGCGCGGCGGGCGTGGCGCGGCGCGGGGCGGGATCGCCTTCGTCTCCCTCGCGGGATCGAGCGAACCGCCGCCGCGGATGCCGTCCGGCATGACGGAGCTCGACCGGGTGCTCGGCGGCGGGCTCGTGCCCGCCTCGGCGGTGCTGGTCGGCGGCGATCCCGGGATCGGCAAGTCCACCCTGCTGCTGCAAGCCGCCGCCCGGCTCGCCGGCGCGGGCCATGCGGTCGCTTATATCTCGGGCGAGGAATCGATCGAGCAGGTGCGGATGCGCGCGCACCGGCTCGGCGTCGCCGCCTCGGGCGTCCGCCTGGCCGCCGCGGTCAATCTGCGCGAGATCGTGGCCGCGCTGGAGCAAGCGCCGCCTGCGCTCGCCGTGATCGACTCCATCCAAACCATGTGGCACGACGGGATCGAGAGCGCGCCCGGCACGGTGGCGCAGGTGCGCGCGGCCGGGTTCGAGCTGATCCGCCTCGCCAAGAGCCGAGGCTTCGCGGTGGTGCTGGTCGGGCACGTGACCAAGGACGGGGCGATCGCCGGGCCGCGCGTGCTCGAACACATGGTCGATGCGGTGCTCTATTTCGAAGGCGAGCGCGGGCATCAGTTCCGCATCCTGCGAGCGGTCAAGAACCGCTTCGGCGCGACCGACGAGATCGGCGTGTTCGAGATGGGCGAACAGGGGCTCGCCGAGGTCGCCAATCCCTCCGCCCTGTTCCTCGCCGAGCGGCGCGGCAACATCGCCGGCAGCGCGGTGTTCGCCGGCATCGAGGGCACGCGGCCGGTGCTGCTCGAGGTGCAGGCGCTGCTCGCGCCCAATCCGGGCGGCACGCCGCGCCGCGCGGTGATCGGCTGGGATGGCGGGCGGCTCGCGATGCTGGTCGCGGTGCTGGAGACGCGCTGCGGCCTGCGCCTTGCGGGCGCCGACATCTACCTCAATGTCGCGGGCGGCCTGCGCGTCAGCGAACCCGCCGCCGATCTCGCGGTGGCCGCGGCACTCACGTCCGCCGCCGGCGGCCAGCCGACCGATCCCGCCACGGTGTTCTTCGGCGAGGTGGGCTTGTCGGGCGAGGTGCGGCAAGTGTCGCAGGCGGAGGCGCGCCTCAAGGAAGCGGCGAAGCTCGGTTTCGGCACCGCCTGCCTGCCGCGGCGCGTGGCGCGCGGCGCGCGGGCGCTGATCGCGCCGGAAGGGTTGCGGCTACGAGAGATCGGGCACTTGTCCGATCTGGTCGCGGGGTTCGCCGCGCCGGAGTGACGCCTCAGCCGGTTGCAGATAGTCCGATCGCCGCACGCGCGGCGGAAAAGCCGGTTCCCACTCCTGGCCGCGCAGCAGCGACAAATTGGGGCTGTGGAACGGGTCGGCGGCGATCGCCGCGGGCCAGCGCGCGCGCATCCGGCGCACCTCCACCCGCTCGAGCCCTGCCCGCTCGCCGCTGAAATGATGCCCGAGCGAGAGCGATTCGTAGTGCGTCAGCTCGGCGTCGGCGCAATAGACGATCCGGTGCCCGGCCTCGCCCAGCTTCAGGCAGAAATCGACGTCGTTGAAGGCGACCGGATAGCTCTCGTCCATGCCGCCCACCTGCATGTAGACGTCGCGGCGCACCAGCAGGCAGGCGCCGGTCACGGCCGAAACCTCCTGGTTCAGCACCGCCCGGCCGCAATAGCCCGGATCGTCCGCGCGCAGGAAGCGGTGCGCGTGATCGGCGAGCCCGCCGAGCCCGATGACGATCCCGGCGTGCTGCACCAAGCCGTTCGGATAAAGAAGCCGCGCGCCCACGGCCGCCACCTCGGGATCGGCGAAATGGCCGAGCATCGCGCCCAGCCAGTCCGGCCGCTTCGGCGCGACGTCGTCGTTGAGCAGGCAGACGAATTCCGCCGCGCTCTGCCGCACTGCCTCGTTGTTGGCGCGGGCGTAGTTGAACCGCTCGACCGGCACCTGTACGAGCCGCAGCCGAGGATCGGCCAGCGCATCGAGTGTTTGCCGCTGCGCCGGGTCGAGCGGGGCCGCTTGGGACACCACGAGCGCGATGTCGAGCGCGCGCTGCTCGGTGCGATCCAGGACGGCCCGCACGCAGCGGCGCACATGCGCCGCGCGCAGCGCCGACGGGATCACGAGCGTGACCGGGCGCTGCTGCGCGTCGGGCAGAAGCGGGCTGACGCGGATCGAATGGCCGGGACCACCTGTGATGCGAACGCCCGTGCCGATGCGGCGGAAATGTGTCTCGGCGACCACGGCGAGCGCCGCCGGCGGCGCCGCTTCGGCATCGGGGCGACGGGACGTGAGCAGAAACGGGATGCGACGGGTTGCCCCCGCCTCGCCCTGCTCGTGCATCCGCAGCCAAAGGTCGAGGCGCAACGTTTCCGCCCACTCGGCGGCCTCGGCCGAAAAGTGCCTTTCCCAGCTATCGCGCCGAAACAACCAGAGTCCGCGCGTCAGCGTGCCGGACAACATCAGCGCGCGGTTCGGTTCCGGACGGAACTCCGGGCGGTCACGGCCGCGCTCGCCGAGCCGGTGATCGAGGTCCGTGTAGAGGGCGGGCGGCGTGCCGTGCCGCGCCATCCAGGCGCCGATCAGGGCCGTGGCATGGGGCGGCAGCACTTCGCCCGCCTGGAGCACGCCGACATAGGATGCGTCGGTGGTGCGAAGCTCTTGCCCGGCGCGCGCCGGGTGAACGACCCGGAAGCGGGTCTGCCGCACCTGCGCGCGCAAGCTGTCGATCGTCGCGCGCGCCGGCGCGGTATCGGCACCCCCGGCGCAGAAGATCAGGACCTCGCACGCACTCGCTGCCGCCGGCGCGAGGAACAGCCCGGGTTCGGCCGGCCAAACGTCGAAGAACCGCAGCCAAAAATCGTAGGAGTCGGCCCCCGAATAACCGACGTTGCGCACCAAGGCCGCCCGCAGCCGCCGGAGCAGGCCGGCGGGGCTGCCGAGGGCGGCACGCGCCACACGGCCGGGGTCGCGGGCAAGGAGCCGGACGCCGGCCAGGCCGCGCGGGATCGGTTTGCCCCGGACCCGCATCGCCGGCGGCAGCTCCGCGCCAAGCAGCTCGACGCGCAGCCGCCCGGCTTCCCGCGGCAAGTAGACCAGCGCCGCCGCCGTTCCGTCGGGACGCGGCGCGAGCACGATGGGCGATCCCGGCAGATCGTCCTCCGCCTCCTCGCGGAACATCAGAGCGAGGCGGCAGGGAATTGTCGGCAGGTTCGCAAAGCGCAGCTCGCACCAACGGCCGGTCAGGCTCGGCGGCAGGATCAATGATGGTTCGGAGCGGCCCGGGCCCGCGCCAATGAGGGGAAGTTCGATCATGTCGGCTTGCGCCGCTGTTAGCACCCGGCCGCCGCCCCCAGATAGAAGCCATGTCGGACGGACAGCCAACCGCCCCGCCGCTGCGCGACGGGGAAGCGGGCGATATCGTCAGCGACGCCATCCGTGCCTATTTCGCGCAGCGCCAGGCGCGCGTGCGCGCCTTCGTGGACCGCACCTATTCGCTGCGCGGCTCGCTGCGGCTGCACCGGGCCGCACTCGGCGCCGACATATTGCGCGCGCCGGCCAATCTCCTGCTCGCCGGACCTCATGCGGCCTTCAAGGCGGCGGGCCTGCTCGCCGCGCGGCTGGGCGCGCAGCGCGCGGCGCGCTACGCGCGCACGCGCCAGCTGATCCTGCGGACCGATGTCGCGTGCGAGATCGAATGGCGGCTGTTCACCGAGCTGCTTGAACTGCCCTGCGAGCAACCGGGCCGGGAATCCCGCCGCGATGCGCTGGCCGAAGCGATCCTCGCCGACCCGCGCGTGACCGGCGCAGCCGGCGCGCTGCTTGCCGGCATCGGCCGCCAGGCCGAGGAGCCGGCATTCCGCGCCCGGCTCGCCGAGGCGATGGCGACGTATGCCGGCACGCGCGCGGCGGCGGCCGAGATCACGACCTCCCTGCTCACGCTGAGCTCCGGCGCGCTGGCGCTGAAGCAGCTCACGCCCGGCGCCGCCTCGCTCGGCCCGGCGCTCGCGGCGCTGATCGCGCAGCAATCGGCGATCGCCTCGTTTCCGCTTGGCGCCGGGCTCGGCGGCATCTGGTTCGGGCTGTTTCCCGCCGCGCCCGGCTTCGGGCTGGTGGCGGCCCTGACCGGCGGGCTGATGCTGGCGGCCTCGTTCACGGCGGCCTTCGCCGGCATCGTCGCCGATCCGGTGCAACGCCGGCTCGGGCTGCACGAGAAGCGCCTGCGGCGGATGCTCGCCGCGCTGGAGGCGCAGATGCTCGATCCCGCGAGCCCCGGCTTCGCCGTGCATGACCATTACGTCGCCCGGCTGCTCGATTTGTTCGACATGCTGGGCTCCGCGTGGCGGCTGGCCCATCCCTGAGCGGCGGGCTAGCCTCCGGCCCAGCGAAAGACCGAAGGAGGATGCGGATGGCGGGCATGTTGGAAGGCAAGGTGGCGGTCGTCACCGGCTCGGGTGGCGGCATCGGCCGCGAGATCGCGATCATGATGGCGGCGGCGGGCGCCAAGGTGATCATCAACGACGTCGGCGCCTCGCTGTCGGGCGAGGGCGGCTCGGCGACCCCCGCGCAGCAAACCAAGCAGCTCATCGAGCAGCGCGGCGGGCAGGCGGAGATCAACACCGATTCGGTCGCCGAATGGGGCACGGCGCAGAAGATCATCCAGTCCGCGCTCGATCATTTCGGCCGCATCGACATCGTCGTGAACAACGCCGGCATCCTGCGCGACGTGATCTTTCACAAGATGACGCCGGAGGACTGGCTGGCGGTGATCGGCGTGCACCTGAACGGCAGCTTCTTCACGAGCCGCGCCGCCGCCGAGCACTTCCGCAAGCAGGAAAGCGGCGCCTTCGTGCACATCTCCTCCACCTCCGGCCTGATCGGCAATTTCGGGCAGGCGAACTACGCCGCCGCCAAGCTCGGCATCACCGCGCTTTCCAAGTCGATCGCGCTCGATATGAAGCGGTACAATGTGCGTTCCAATTGCATCGCGCCGTTCGCCTGGAGCCGCATGACGAGCTCGATCCCGGTTTCGACGCCCGAGCAGCAGGCGCGGGTCGAGAAGATCAAGCAGATGACGCCCGACAAGAACGCGCCGATGGCGGTGTTTCTTGCGTCCGACGCCGCCAAGGAGGTTAGTGGGCAGGTGTTCGGCACCCGGATGAACGAGCTGATCCTGTTCAGCAGCCCGCGCCCGATCCGCTATGTCCATCGCGCCGAGGGCTGGACGCCGGAATCGATCGCCGAGCACGCGCTGCCGGCGCTCAAGCCGTCCTTCATGCCGCTCGACCGTTCGGGCGAGGTGTTTTCCTGGGATCCGCTTTAGCCGCCCGCATCCGCCGCGCCTCTGGCGCGGCGGCCCCGCTCACGGCGGGGGCACGCTTGCTCCCGCTCACCCGGCAGAGGTGATCGGTTTCGATCGGGCCGAACGTCTCGCCGGCTAACCATATCTAAACCAAGTTATGCTCTACTGGGCGGATGGAGCTGGCTGCTGCCTCCTCGCCTGAGCGGCTGATCGAATGGACGCGGGTCCTGTTTGAGGATCTGCGCCGCAACGTGGCCGAGGCGCACCGCACCATGCCGGCGGGGTTGGTTCTGCTGATCTGGAACCGGCTCGGGCTGATGATGCGGACCTTCCAGGCGCTGATCGTGAAGAGGGCGGCGGGCAAGCTGATGGCCCCGCGCCCGCGC